>NZ_LR134310.1:1842245-2451991 GCF_900636745.1 Actinobacillus equuli
AAATAAAGGCTTTATCGCGGTGTTGAATATCGCCGCAAGTGTGTAATCCCAGTTGTGCTAATTTTTCATTGGTTACCTTACCGACACCCGGGATCTTTTTTAGCGGCAAATCATAAATAAAAGCGGTCATATTTTCCGGAGAAATGACAAATTGCCCGTTAGGCTTGTTTTGATCCGAAGCGATTTTTGCCAAAAATTTGAGCGGGGCAATGCCGGCGGAGGCAGTTAAATGTAACTCGTTCCAAATTGCCTCTCGAATTTCTTGAGCAATCCAAGTGGCAGAGCCGGAGCATTGTTGGCAATCCGTCACATCTAAATAAGCCTCATCTAATGAAAGCGGCTCGATGATATCGGTATAACGGCGAAATATTTGATGAATCTGCTCAGAAACTGCTTTGTATAACGACATATTTACCGGCACTAGAATCAGATTCGGGCAGCGTTTTAACGCTTGTGCGGTTGGCATTGCACTGTGTAAACCGAATTTTCTGGCTTCATAATTACAAGTGGTCAATACGCCTCGACCTTCAATGGAACCACCAACGGCAACAGGCTTGCCGATTAACGCCGGATTTTCTCGCATTTCAATCGCAGCATAAAAACAGTCCATATCGATGTGAATGATTTTGCGTTGCATTGCCATATGATTTCGATTACTTATAATTTAGCTGTATATAAAAACAGTTTTATTTTATGGGAGTACCGTTAAAATTTCAACTCAAAAAATACATAATGATAAGGAAGATGAAATGTTATACGGTTTGGCGATAGTGCTGATTCCCTTGTTTTTAGGCTATTTATTTAAAGTCGGTAAAGGCAAATTACAGGTTGTTAATCAGGTCGTAAATATTTGTTTATATTTGATTTTATTTGTGATGGGTATCTCGCTAGGGCAATTAGATGATATTGGCAGCAAATTACCACAAATCGGTGGGATTGCACTCGGTTTGAGCTTAATTATTCAATTTTCGAATATTATCGGTTTAGCGATTTACGATAAATGGCAACCGATGGTTCGTGAAGAAGTAAATCCGCAAGAAATCCCTTCTCGTTGGGTAATGCTAATGGATTCGTTTAAATTAATCGGCACTACCATTGCAGGTGGGGTAGTCGGTTTTGTGACGAAGGGGATATTAGATTTTCCATTACACGCTAGTACTTATGTGTTAGAAGTGATGATCTTCGGTGTCGGTATTCAGCTGCGTAATAGCGGGATTCCGTTACGAGAAGTTTTTTTTAATAAACGAGGCATTTATACTTCTTTAGTAATGATTGTTAGTAGCCTTGTTGGTGGGGTTATTGCCGCTTTGGCATTAGACTTAAGCATTGTACAAGGACTCACTTTTGCTTCGGCATTCGGTTGGTATTCATTATCTAGCGTATTAGTCAATGACGCTTGGGGGCCGATATACGGCAGTATTGCCTTCTTTAATGACCTTTCCCGTGAAATCTTCTGTTTATTTACCATTCCGTTTTTTATGCGAGCATTCCCTTCTACCGCAGTCGGATTAGGTGGGGCGACGTCATTAGATTGTATGTTACCGGTGATTCAAAAATCGGGCGGTACGCAAGTTGTGCCGCTGGCAATCAGTTTCGGCTTTATTGTGAATTTGGTTGCACCATTATTATTGGCGTTATTTATCGGCTTAGCCGGATAAAACAAAATGGCAGGGTTATACCTGCCATTTTTTGTTTGGCTTAATCCACTTTTAGTAATTTGGCTAATGCCAACGACTTCCGTTCAATTTCTTGCCATTCCGATTGCGGCTCCGATTCTTCAACGATACCTGCGCCAGCATAGAGTGTAATGCAATTTTGTTCAATTTGCGCGGAACGCAAAGCAACGCAAAATTCTGCCTCGTTCGGTTGTAAATAGCCGAATGTACCGGCATACCAACAACGAGTGAATTGCTCATATTCGGCAATAAATTTTTTCGCTGCTTGACGAGGCAAGCCTGCAACCGCAGCGGTCGGATGAATACGAGCAAGACAATCGGCATCACTCATATTTGGTTTTAATTGGGCAGCGATTTTACGGCGTAAATGTTGCACATTATGCAGACGCTTAATTTCCGCTTGGCTGACGACGATTTCCGTTATGCAATCTTCCAGATTCATCTGAATGTCATCCACAACCAATTGATTTTCATAAATATTTTTAGGATCAGTGAGTAACCATTCCGCATTTAATTCGGTTTGTATTGCACTTTCCGTTACCGGGGCGGTACCTGCTAGTGCTTCCGTATTAAATTGATGACCTTTTCGATGGTATAAACGTTCCGGACTTGAGCCGACAAAGGCGGATTTCGCATTTTCCGCCCAAATAAAGTGATAACAACCTAAATTAGTGGTTTGACTCGCTGCAAGTAGATCATAAGCAGATAGCTCATGTTCAAATTGCAATGTTTTCGCATTGGCCAGTACCACTTTGTTAAATTTGTGTTGTTGAATATGATTAATTGCTCGCTCAATATTTTGTTGCCAACTATCAAAATCGTAAACGGAAGTCAGCGAAAGGAGATTGTTTTCCGTTAATTCAAGCGGTAAGGTTTGGGTGAAATTTGCAAAAAATTGTTCAAAAATGACCGCTTGTTGAGCTAATTCAGTTTCACTCAAGTAGAAATAAGCGGTCAGATTTTGCTGATTTTTTACTAATTGCAAGCGAGGCAGAATAAATTGGCAGTTGCCTTCAAATTGAATGCCGCCGACTAAACCAAGCTGCGTTTGTGTTACAAATTGCTGCGCTTCTTCAAGGCTGGAAAACGATTTAGCGGTTCCGATACTGGCAATGGTCTGATCAGTGTCGCGAGCTTGCCAAAAAAAATGCGGATAATTTTCCTGCGCCTTTAACCAGTTCAATAAAGCAACATTTTCTTCAGGAAATGGCACGGAGGCTTGATATTCAATCAAACCGAAGTGTGTTTTGTTTTCTGTAGGTTGTTCGCTAAGTTGTTGTTTTAATTGATTAAAAATAGACATTTGCAAAATTTCTAAAGAATTTAACCGCTAGTTTTTAGCTATTGTAAAAAAAGGTGATTATTTTAGCTTATTTCCTCTTTAAATTCCTACCAAATCAGAGTAAAGTTGAACAATTTTCTACAATAAACAACCAATTTACCTAAAACATAACAGGACAAACACAATGGAACGTTTCCCTAAATCAGATAAATTAGCACAAGTTCGATATGATATCCGTGGGCCGATTCATAAAGAGGCGATTCGCCTTGAGGAAGAAGGGCATAAAATTTTAAAATTGAATATTGGTAACCCAGCGCCATTCGGTTTTGAAGCACCGGATGAAATTTTAGTTGATGTGATTCGCAATTTACCGAAAGCGCAAGGTTATTGTGATTCAAAAGGTTTATATTCGGCACGTAAAGCGGTTGTTCAATATTATCAATCAAAAGGGATTCGTGGCGTAGATGTGAATGACGTTTATATCGGTAACGGTGTATCGGAATTGATCACAATGTCGATGCAAGCATTGTTGAATGATGGTGATGAAATTTTAATTCCGATGCCGGATTATCCGCTTTGGACGGCAGCATCAACCCTTGCGGGCGGTAAAGCGGTGCATTATCTGTGTGATGAAGAAAACGAATGGTTTCCGGATATTGAAGATATTAAAGCGAAAATCACACCTCGCACCAAAGCCATTTTGGTGATTAACCCGAATAACCCGACCGGTGCGGTTTATAGCCGTTCTGTTTTATTAGAGATTGCCGAAATTGCTCGTCAGCACAATCTCATTATTTTTGCTGATGAGATCTATGAAAAGATCATTTATGACGGTGCGGTGCATCACCATATCGCAGCACTTGCGCCGGATTTATTATGTGTAACTTATAACGGCTTATCGAAAGCCTATCGTGTTGCCGGTTTCCGTCAAGGTTGGATGGTATTAAGCGGTCCGAAAAATCATGCGAAAGGATTTATTGAAGGCTTGGATATGTTGTCTTCAATGCGTTTATGCGCCAACACCCCAATGCAACACGCAATTCAAACGGCATTAGGTGGTTACCAAAGTATTGATGAGTTCGTGTTACCGGGCGGACGCTTGTTAGAACAACGAGACAAAATGTATGAGTTGTTGGTACAAATTCCGGGGATTTCTTGTGTGAAAGCAAAAGGTGCGCTTTATATGTTCCCGAAAATTGACACGGAAATGTATGGTATTAAAGACGATGCGAAATTTATTTACGACTTATTACAAGCGGAAAAAGTATTGCTGGTACAAGGCTCTGGCTTTAACTGGCATAAACCGGATCACTTCCGTGTCGTAACTTTGCCTTATGCGCATCAAATTGAAGAAGCATTGGGACGCCTCGCTAACTTCTTAAAAAATTATAAACAATCTTAATCTTTTCTCTGCCTCATCCACGGGGCAGATTACTTTTATCTATCTATATGCAACTCGGTATTATTTATTCACTTTCTGCTTCCGCATTATTCGGCGGAATGTATTATCTTGCCACTTTATTATGCCCGCTTTCCGGCGAGAGCTTATTCGGCATTCGTATGGTTGTTACCTTGCCGTTTTTGTTTTTAGCAATTTTTGTATTAAAGAAACAACATGAATTTTTTGCTTTTGCAAAGCGTTTGAAACAACAACCTCATTTAATTTTCATTATCTTAATCACTTCAGCGATTGTCGGCTCACAAATGTGGCTTTTCTTGTGGGCACCAAACAGTGGTAAAGCCTTAGAAGTTTCAATGGGTTATTTGCTGATGCCGATCGTCATGGTGGCTTTCGGACGTTTGGTTTATAAAGAAAGTTTATCCCGTGTTAAATGGCTGGCGATTATTTTTGCAACATTAGGTGTGTTAAATAGCGTCATTTTTGCCGGTGGTATTTCTTGGGAAGGCGTTTTTGTTTTTGTTGGTTATCCTATTTATTTCCATATCCGTCGGAAATTCCAGCTAAGTAATATTTATAGTTTTATCTTCGAAATTATGTTCCTGATTCCAATTTCGCTGTATTTTATTTGGAATACCGATATGGATTTTATTTATGCGCAAAATCCGAATATTTACTACTTTATTGCGATTTTAAGCGTAGTAAGCGGCACAGCGCTGCTTTCTTACACATTAGCCAGCACCATATTGCCGTTTAATGTACTTGGCTTATTAGGTTACTTAGAGCCGACATTTATGATGATTATTTCATTTTTAATCGGTGAGCGATTGGATCCTAATTCCTATTTTTTGATGACTTGTTTGGTGATCGCAGTATTTTTCTTAATTTTAGACGGTCTTTTCAGTATCCGAAAACAGCGTAAAAAAGTGATCGCGGAGAATTAAATGTTAAAGGGCATCTTATGCTGTATGAGCGCCAACTTCTTATTTGGCTTGGGCTATTACTTTGCGATCTTATTACGTCCGCTCAATGGCGAAAGTATGTTTGGCTTCCGTATTGTGGTGCTAGCGCCCTTTATTTTATTGGCGATTTTACTGTTTAAACAAACGGCGAAATTTCAGCAGCTTTGGCAAAAAATCAAGCAAAATCCACCGCTTGTCTTAGTGCTGTTATTGCTTGCCTTGAATACCGGCATTCAGCTTTGGTTGTTTTTATGGGCGCCGAATAACGGACAAGCGATTGAAGTTTCGATCGGTTATTTATTACTGCCGATTGTAGCGGTAGCATTGGGTAAAATTGTGTTTAAAGAACATTTTACCCTGTTAAAATGGCTGTCACTTGGCTTTGCGGTGATCGGTGTGGTTTCCAATATTTGGCTGACCGGTTCGTTTTCGTGGGCGACCATTGTTGCCGGTGTTGGTTATCCGCTGTACATTACGCTACGCCGCTATTTCGGTATTAATACGCTCGCCACCTTTTTCGTTGAATTGCTGTTAGTGATGCCGTTTGCCGGTTATTTTATTGCTCAAACCGATATGCAGCCGATTCTTGCTGACAATCAGCATATCTATTATTTCTTGGCACTGTTCGGCTTAGTCAACGGTGCGGCGTTTATTTTATATATTGCTTCCAGTAATTTATTACCGGTCAATGTGCTTGGTTTACTCGGTTATGTGGAACCGCTGGTGATGCTTTGCGTTTCGTTTATGATCGGTGAAGTATTGGATTCCAAATCCTATCTGTTAATGATTTGCTTAGCGTTAGCGATTACTTTATTAACCATTGATAATTTTAGATTGGCACGCAAGTGATTGAATGCGCTTTTATGACAAGCGGTCAAATTTGTATGATTTTTTGCAAAACCTCATAGGACAATAGATAATAAGCTATTGTCCTTTCATTTTTATAGATTATGTCGAAGCTAGTTAGAGTGGCATTGCCTGTGCCGTTACATCGTTATTTTGATTATTTGCTGCCGCCGTTTTTGTCGGCAGTTAAAGGCGTGCGTGTTGAAGTGCCTTTCGGTAATCAAACGAAAATCGGCGTGGTGGTGGATTTCCCTAAAACAAGCGATGTTTCCGAAGATAAGATCAAACCGATTAAAGCGGTATTAGATTTAGAACCGATTTTTGACGAGGAAATTTGGGCATTGATCCGTTGGGCGGCTCGTTATTATCACGCCCCTATCGGTGAAGTGGCGATCAATGCTTTGCCGGTGAAATTGCGCAATGGTGATAGCACCGAGAGATCGCAGCCAGATTACTTTGCGGTTACCGAAGCCGGACGTGCGGCATTGCTCTCGGGTGAGAATAAACGGGCAAAAAAACAACAAGATTTACTGGCGGAACTGGCAGAAACTGCAAATTTTTTTGAAAAACCGACCGCTTGTAGCCAATCGGCTTGGAAAGGGCTATTGGAAAAAAACTATATCGAACCGGTTAATGTGCCGTTTGAGCCGCAACATTGGCAAAAAAAATTGCAAAATCGACCGCTTGTAAACTTGCAGAATCGACTGGTATTAAATAAACAGCAAACCTTGGTCGTTAGCCGTTTAACGGTACAAAACGGCTTTGAAACCTTTTTATTAAACGGTGTGACCGGCTCGGGTAAAACTGAAGTGTATCTGCAAGTGATTGAAGAGGTGTTAAAGCGAGGCGAACAAGTGTTGGTGTTAGTGCCGGAAATCGGACTGACCCCGCAAACGGTACAACGATTTAAAGCGCGTTTTAATGTTGAAATTGATGTACTACATTCGAATATGAATGAAACCGAACGCTTGAATGCTTGGTTGCGAGCAAAAAACGGTGAAAGTGCGATTGTGATTGGCACGCGTTCGGCATTGTTCAGCCAGTTTGAGAAATTGGGTTTAATCATTATTGATGAAGAACACGATAGTTCTTTCAAACAACAAGACGGCTGGCGTTATCACGCAAGAGATTTGGCAATTTTACGGGCAAAAAATTTACATATTCCGATCATTTTAGGATCTGCAACCCCAAGCTTAGAAAGCGTGCAGAATGCTCAAAACGGCAAGTTTATCGAACTATCTTTAACTGCCCGTGCTGGTAATGCTCAACAGGCGAAACAGCAACTGATTGATTTAAAAACACAGCGTATTACCGCCGGACTTTCCGACCGCTTATTAGCGATGATGAAACAGCATTTGGAGCAAGGCAATCAGGTAATGTTGTTTTTAAATCGTCGTGGCTTTGCGCCGGTTTTGCTCTGCCATGAGTGTGGCTGGATGTGTGAATGTAACGCTTGTGAAAAGCCTTACACTTATCATCAGAAACAAAAAATCTTGCGTTGTCATCATTGTTCTTCGCAGCGAGTGATTCCTCGCCAGTGTGGACATTGTGGCTCAACCAATCTGATTACGACCGGAGTGGGGACGGAGCAGTTGGAGCAAGTACTAAGTGAGCAGTTCCCAACTTACCAAATTAGCCGTATCGACCGAGATTCCACTGCTCGTAAAGGGGCGTTGGAAAATCACTTAAACGATATCCGAGAAGGCAAAAGCCAAATTTTGATTGGTACGCAAATGTTAGCGAAAGGACATCATTTTCCAAATGTTACATTGGTAGCGATTGTGAATGTAGATTCGGCACTGTTTTCGACCGACTTCCGTGCGGAAGAACGTTTGGCACAGCTTTATGTGCAAGTAGCAGGACGTGCCGGACGGGCGGAAAAGCAGGGCGAAGTGGTGTTACAAACGCATTATCCGGAACATCCGTTGCTCAAGACTTTGTTAGAACAAGGGTATTTGGCGTTTGCACAAGAAGCGTTAAAAATGCGTAAAGTGATGGGCTTGCCGCCGTTTGCTGCGCAAGTGTTGTTACGGGCAACCGGTAAAGACAATCAACAAGTGGTAAATCTTTTGCAAAATTTGACCGCTTATTTTCAGCAAAAATGTACGGAACTCGGTTTGCAGGATATCCAGCTTCTACCGCCTTTTTCCGCACCGATGGCAAAAAAAGCAGGGCATTATCGCTGGCTGTTATTAATTCAGCATCGCTCAAGAGGCGTATTACAACAGTTGATCGATCAATTTGATTTGGATAAAGCCAATTTAGGCTTACAAAATAATATTCGTTTAACCTTAGATATCGATCCGCAAGAAATCGGCTAACAGCGGATTCATACGATAAGCGGTCTGATTTTCCTCGTTTTTTGCAAAAAATAACGAAAATCAGACCGCTTGTGATGTAAGGCTAAAGGGATTCTTTTAGATAGCCCATCCATTCTTTTAGTGAAATCATCACACTGCTCAATGCTCCGGCTTGCGGAAGATAATAGAAATAATTGTAGTAATCTTCCGGTGTGACTCCTGCGCCGGTACTCGCCGGCAGCACTTCAAAACCTTGTTTTTCAAACAACATTTTGGCGCGTTTCATATGCCATTGATTGGTGACCAAGACAATTTTATTGATGCCTTCTTTAGCTAACATTTCACGAGAAAATTGCGCATTTTCTTTGGTGGTTTTCGCTTTTTCTTCCAACCATTTTGCTTTTACTTGGAAGAATTGTTCAAATTCTTTTGCCATCATTGCTGCTTCGGAATTGCCGTTCGGACTGCTTCCGGTCACTAAAATCGGTAGTGATGTTTCTTTAGTTAAAAAAGCCCCATAACGCATACGATCAAGGGTGGAATCGCCGGTAGCAATGTTGCCGAATAATTCTTGGCTGTCTCGCATACCGCCGCTTAATACCACGATTGCTTGCGCAGTTCGGTAATCATCAAGGGTTAAATTATCATTTGTCACTAATGAATCACTGAGCTTGGTTGCAACAAGAGGAGTGCTGATCAGATACAAGACGATAATGCCGAATGCGGCTAGGAAACGGCTTAATTTTTTGTAGTGAAAACGTGCGAGTATCAGAGAAAGGATCCAAAGTAGCGCAATGCTAAACGGCGGTAAGATAATTGATGTCAGCAGTTTGGTTAGAAAAAACATTGTTGCTCCCGATAGATAAATATTTTGCGTATTTTCTACGATTTATTGCTAAAATGCACATTCTATTTCTCTTTAAGTGAAAGATACGATGAGAAAAAAAATTGTACTAATAGGTGCCGGCGGTTATGCCAAGTCTGTTTTGGACTCGTTAGATGAGCAACAGCTCGAATTCTGTGGGTTTATTGATAATTTCAAACCGACCGGTTGTTCGCACTTGGGCTATCCGATTCTGGCGCACACGATTCAAGAGTTTGAACAGCGAGATCAATATTGCTATTTCGTTAGTATTGGCAATAACGAGCATCGATTTGAAAAATTTTTAGCGTTAACTCAGTTAGGTTGTGAAATTGTCAATGTGATTGATAAAACCGCAATTGTGTCCAACCGTTCTCAACTGGGGAAAGGTGTATTTGTCGGTAAGATGGCAATCGTGAATGCGGGGGTAACGGTCGGTGATAACGTGGTGATCAACACCAAAGCTTTAGTTGAACATGGTTGTTTTATCGGCAATCACTGCAATATTTCCACCAATACGACACTAAACGGTGATGTGATTGTCGAAGATTTCGCTTTTGTCGGCAGCTCGTCCGTGGTGAATGGTCAGCTACGTATCGGTGAAAAAGCGATGGTAGCTTCCGGTGCGGTGGTGATTCGTAATGTCGAACCTCGTACTGTGGTGGCGGGCGTACCAGCTAAATTTATTAAAGAACATAATCATTAAGAAAAGTCTCTATAGGAAGCAAATTAAATGAGTAAAGTATTTATCGTGGCGGAAATCGGTTGTAACCATAATGGTGACCCAGCGTTAGCGAAAAAAATGGTGGATGTGGCGAAAGAATGTGGCGTGGATGCGGTAAAATTCCAAACCTTCAAAGCGGATAAATTAATTTCAAAATATGCGCCAAAAGCGGAATATCAAAAAGTCACGACCGGTACAGCGGATTCTCAATTAGAGATGACCCGTAAACTGGAATTACCTTATGATGAATTTGTGAAATTAGAAGCTTACGCACGTTCATTAGGTTTAGAAGTGTTTTCAACACCGTTCGATTTTGAATCGATTGATTTCTTAGCCGGCCAGCAGCAAAAAGTGTGGAAAATTCCATCAGGTGAATTAACCAACTTGCCGTATTTAGAAAAAATTGCACGTTTACCGATTGAAGGTAAAACTATTGTGATTTCAACCGGTATGGCAACGATTGAAGAGACTAAACAATCGCTTAAAGTCTTGGAAGATAATGGGATGGCGAAAAAAGACATCACCATTTTACACTGCAATACCGAATATCCGACCCCTTACGAAGATGTGAACTTAAATGCATTCCATCAATTAAAACAGGAATTCGGCGAATACAGTTTAGGTTTCTCAGACCATTCTGCAGGCTACTTTGCCGGTCTTGCGGCAGTGCCTTACGGTATTACTTTCATTGAGAAACATTTTACGTTAGATAAAAACTTTGAAGGCCCGGACCATAAAGCTTCGGTCACGCCGGAAGAATTAAAATTATTATGTGAAGGCATTCGTGCGGTAGAAAAATCGCTCGGCTCTTCAGAAAAAATCGTGACCAATTCGGAAGCGAAAAACAAAATCGTGGCGCGTAAATCAATTATTGCCGCTCGCCCAATCAAAAAAGGTGAAATTTTTACCACCGATAACATTACCACCAAACGCCCGGGCAACGGTATTAGCCCAATGTTCTGGTATGAGGTATTAGGTAAAGAAGCGGAACAGGATTTTGAAGAAGATCAGCTGATTGCCGACAGTCGTTTTGAAAACCAAATGTAATTCTCGCCCCCATTTGGGGGCATTTTTAGCTTATAAGCGGTCAAATTTATGAAAAAAATTGCAATTATCACAGCACGTTCCGGTTCAAAAGGGTTGCCGAATAAAAATGTGTTATTGGTCGAAGGTAAACCGTTAATGGCGTATTCGATTGAAGCGGCGATTGAGTCTGGCGAATTTGAAAAAATTATTGTGAGTACAGACTCGCAAGAATATATTGATTTGCTTGCACATTATCCGATTGAATTTATCAAACGTGCGCCGCATTTAGCCGGCGATAAAGCCAGCTCATTTGTGGTTATCGAAGACGTGCTACAACAATATCAATCGACCGTGTTTGATTATTTCGTGTTATTGCAACCGACCTCGCCGCTTCGTACCGCACAGCATATTCAAGAAGCGTGTGCCAAGTTTGAAGCGCAGTTTGAACATTTCGATTTTTGTGTGTCGGTCTCTGATGCGCACAAGCCGACCACATTAACTCGCCCGATTGAAGAAGACGAAAGTCTGAAACATTTCCAATTGGATTATTCCAATTACGCTCGTCAGCAATATCATCCGGAATATTCGCCGAACGGTGCAATTTTTATTGCAAAACCGACCGCTTATCTTGAGCAGAAACATTTCTATGGTGCGAAATCATTGGCTTATTTTATGGATAAGGATGTTTCTATTGATATTGACGATCGTAAAGACTTCGAATATTTCTACTTCATTATGCAACAACGCCAGCAAGAAAAATTGCAGTTGGAGCGCATCCGTATTCGTATTCTAAGTAAAAAAGAACTCTTTACACAAAATACAGACATTACTTTAGTCGGACATTCGATTTTAGATCAGTGGCAGCTTCAATCGCTAAATAGCAAAAGCGTGTGTAACCTCGGGTTTTCCGGTATCTCTGCGAAAGAATATTTGGCTGAAATTATTGATAAAGGCTTAATTAAAACATTAGGTAACGATGTTATCGTGATGTTAGGCACAAATGATTTGACTCGCCATGGTGAGACGAATGAGTCTATTTGTCGTGCCATTCAAGATTTGATTGCTAAACTCAAAGCGATTCGTTCGGATATCAATCTTTACTTTTTAGAAATTACTCCGGTTGCTTTTAGAGCGGAACGTAATAACGAGAAAATTATCGCACTGAATCAATTACTAAAAGCGTCATTAACCGATGTGATTTGGGTAGATTTATACCAAGCATTTTGTGACCAATACGGCAAACTTGCGATGGCATTTACCACAGACGGTCTACACTTAAACGCAAAAGGCTATGAAAAATTGACCGCTATTTTGGAACAAGAGATTAAGTAATGAAACGAATTGCGTATATAACAGGTTCGAGAGCCGAGTACGGCATCGTAAAACGCCTACTAAAAAAATTAAATGAAGATCCGGCATTGGATTTTTCATTGGTGGTGACTGCAATGCACCTAGATGCCCAGTACGGCAATACGGTGACGGTTATTGAACAAGATGGCTTTGAAATCGCCGCACGTATTCCACTTACACTGAATGCAGAAAATAACCAAACCATCATTCATTCGATGGCGGAATGTTTAGATCATTTCGGGGCGCATTTTCAGCAACACAAATATGATGCAGTGATGGTATTAGGTGATCGTTATGAAATGCTTGCGGTGGCAACGGCGGCGGCAATGCACAATATTCCGTTGATTCATTTACACGGCGGTGAACAGACACTTGGTAATTATGATGAATTTATTCGTCATTGCATTACCAAAATGTCAAAGCTGCATTTAACTGCGACCGAAGAATATAAAAAGCGTGTGATTCAGCTGGGTGAAGATCCGAAATATGTACATAACGTAGGTTCATTAGGCGCAGAAAACAGCTTATTGCTCAGCTTACCAAGCCGAGCGCAATTAATTGAAACCCGCCAGATTCCAGACAGTGATTATTTTATGGTTGTATTTCATCCGGAAACGCTCACCGAGCAACCGGTGTTAGAACAAGTGGATCAATTGTTAGCTGCGTTAGATCAGTTTAAAGACCGTTATCAATTTGTGTTTATCGGCTCAAATTCGGACACCAGTGCGGATCAAATCTTTAACCGTTTCCAAGCTTATACTGCTCAGAACGGTTATTGTTTCTTCACTTCGGTGAAACCGGAAGAATATTTAGCATTGATTAAATATTCGAAAGGCTTAATTGGTAATAGCTCGTCTGGTTTATTGGAAGCACCAAGTTGTGGTGTTGGCACGGTGAATATCGGCAACCGTCAGCAAGGACGTGTACGTGGCGAAACGGTGATTGACGTGGAAACGACCACCGAAGCGATTAAAGCAGGTATTGAGCAATTAATCTCAGCGGATTTTCAGCAGCGTTTACCGCAGATGACAAATCCGTATTATCAAGAAAATGCGATGGAAAAAGCTTATAAAGTGATTAAACACTTTTTGAATGACGTTGAAAAAGATCGACCGAAAGCTTTTTACGATCTTCCTTAAAAATTGAACCGCTTGTTTGCCTTACAAGCGGTTAATTTTCTTTATTTTTTTGCAAACTATGAAAGCTGTAAAAGATAGTGTTATTTACCTTGGCGGTGAGTTGATTTCAAAAGCCGTTCCTTTTTTGCTATTGCCTTATTTATCTCGTAAGCTAGGGGTTCAGGGTTATGGCGAATTGTCGTATTATCAGACCTACCTTGTTCTTTTCCTGATTTTAGTTGGGTTAAGCCAAGAAGGTGCGGTAGCGCGTTATTTTTATTTTTATGGAAAACGTTCGCTGAATTTGGTTGTCTCAACCGGATACGCCTATACTATATTGGTCGGCTCGATTATTTTGGCAGTTTGTTGGTACTTTAAGGCCGAAATCATTGCTTATTTGGCGATCTCTGCGGTGTTTCAATCGTTTTTAGCGGTGCAGTTGAGTGTCCGCCAATGCCAAAAACAAGCGATTCCGTATATGGTTATTCAATCACTGACGAGTTTTGTTTCTGTAATTCTGACAGTGGCGATGTTGGAGTTTTATCAAACGGACCTGGTGGAAAAACGCATTTTAGCGATTTTGTTTGGTAATTTGATTGTATTCTGTTTAGCGTACTTTCTGTATTCCAGAAAAATTACCCGCAACAGACGCTTCAGTTTGCATCAGCATAAGCTTGGGTTAATGTATTTATTAGGGTTTGGTGTGCCGCTGTTGTTACATCAAGCAAGCTTTTATTTAAAAGGGCAGTTGGACAGAATTTTTATTTTCCATCAATTTAGCCAAATTGATTTAGGGCTTTATGCAATGGGGGCGCAAATTGCCGCAATTTTAATGATTTTATTGCAGGCATTAAATAAAGCGACTCTTCCTTATTTTTATGAGGGATTAAAACAAAAAACAATTACGCTGAATAAAGTGCATAAATGGGCGGCTTATTCGTTATTATTTGTGCCGATTCCTTCATTAGTTATGTGGATGATCCCTGAATCAGTGGTAGTTTGGCTGTTAGGGAATCAATTTATTGGCACGAAGTATTTTATTATCTTATTTTTATTATCAACTTCGTTAACTATTCCCTATTTTATTTTGGTAAATTATTTGTTTTATTACGGAAAAAATAAGATTATTTCATTTTCTTCGGTATTATCTACCGTAGTGTATGTCATCAGTTTATTATTGTTAGCGAAGACCAAAATTGAGTATGTGCCTTATGCGAGTATTATTGGCGGAGCAAGTTTACTGCCAATTTTATATAGCATGACTAAAAGAGTGAGAACGGAAACTTAATGAATTTAATTATTTGCCATACACCTTTACAAGTGCTTGTGGCGGAAAAAATTATGCAGAAATACCCGGAACAGGAATTTTTCGGCATCATGTTTACATTTGAATCTTATAATAATCATAAGTTTCAGAATTATTGGGAGCGATTTAGCAAGCTTTGCAAAGAAGCCTTCTTATTTAGCTATCCAAAGTCCGGCAAATTGAGCTTATTAATGGCGTTATTACGTGCCAAGCGAAAAGTAAAACATTTCAATGTTGAAAAATTATTTGTAGCAAGTATTGATGATCAATTCGTTCAATTGATTTGCAGTACGGTGAGTTTTAAGCAGCTACATACATTTGATGACGGTACGGCAAATATCGTACCGAATAGTATTTATTATCAAGATTCGCCGAAAACATTAAAGCGTAAAATGGTGAATTGTTTATTAGGAAATCGCTATAGCACTCAAACCTTAAGAGCATTATCGAGTAAACATTATACGATATATCCGAATTTACCGAACATTATTGAGAATGTTGAAGCGGTTTCTTTTGCAAAATTAACGCCAAATCAGACCGCTTGTCAGCACGAACCAATTAAGTTATTACTTGGCCAGCCGCTTTTTGATGATGCCAAGGAAAATATTGCGTTGGCAGAGCGAGTTATTCAACAATTTGGAATTACGGCGTATTTACCCCATCCTCGAGAACGCTATCGTTTGACTGAGGTTGAATATATTAATACGGATTTAATTTTTGAAGATTATATTTACCAAGCAGCGAACGAACAAAAATATATTATATATACTTATTTTAGCGGTGCGGTATTGAACGTAATGAATCATCCGAATATTGAAGTGGTTTCAATTCGACCTCAATTAAATAATCCGGTGTATTTGGCTTGTTATAATTTGTTTGAACAAGTTGGCATTAATATTGTTGATATTTAAAAAATGAAAAAATATTTAATTTCTTTAGCAAAAGATAGCGCACGCCGTGAACTGTTTTTCTCTCAACCGGATACGGTGGATTTTCAAGTATTTGATGCTATCAATACGATGTCGGTCGAATGGCAAGAACTTGCACAAAAATATGATTTAACCAAATTTGAGCAACGCTATCAGCGTAAAGCAACAAAGGGTGAAGTGGGCTGTACATTTAGTCACTTGGGCGTGTACCAACAAATCATTAATGATGAAAGCATTGCCGAACAAGAATATTGTTTGGTATGTGAAGATGATGCACTTTTTAATCAAGATTTCCAATCCACGCTAGATAATTTGGTTCGACAGGATTTAACGGCGGATATCGTATTAATTGGGCAATCTAAAATTTTAAGTTTTGAAGATCCATTGTTGGAAATTGAATTTCCAACTACCTTTAAGCAACAAATGAAGCCAATTGATAATACGGCTTATCGTGTGGCGTATCCTTATAGAAATTATTATGCGGGTACGGTTGCTTATTTAATCAAAAAATCCAGTGCTAGAAAATTTTTAACAACGGGAGCATTACCGTTTTGGTTAGCGGATGATTTTATTTTATTTGAGCAGCAATGGGGATTGGATATCTTAGTGGTTCGCCCTTTAATGGCAATTGAAAATCCGGTCTTAACCAGTAATTTGGAAGGCGCAAGAGCTTCGCAACAGCAAGCTACTTTTAAGAAAATTTTAAAATATCCGCTGAAAAAATTATTAGCAATTAAACGTAACGCTTTTAACTAGAGAAAATATGAGCGCATTAATTAATTTGTTTTATATCTATGACCCATGGGTAATGCACTTTATTCGAATGGCATTCGTGGCTGGGGCATTTTCTTGTGTATTACTTGCTTATCGTTGGTACCAAAAACGAATTGACGGTATTCGAGTACCGGTTGATAGTGTTGCGGTGATTTTTGCATTAATAGCATTATCGGCAGTGCCTCTTCTGATTAACGGCACGAAAGATTTTTCCGTATTGATTATGTATTCGAAAACCTTGATTTTATTTGGTTTCGGGATTGTGATTTATAATCTGTTTTATAGCCGTGCCGATAAGCAGAATCAACTGGTTAACGATCTAAAATGGGGGATTGGTACACAAGCGCTTATTGGTATTTTGGGCTTAACCGGAATCGCTATTTTTTCGGACATTGCCTTGGGTACAAATATGAGTTTATTTTTACCTAAATTTAGAGGCTCAGAGCAAGAATATCGTCTGTATAACATTACTTCCGCTGCCTTTTTCCAATTAAGCGCTTTTTATTTGATGCTGCTTAATTTTATGTTGGCATACAATGCGAAACACAATAATATGCACGGTGTTTTCGTGTTATTGATCTTATTTATCGGGGTGATCTCCGGACGGACATTTTTTACATTTTCCGTGCTAAGTATATTGCTCTATTTTAAATGGCGTTACGTCCCTTACCTGTTGCTCTTTGTTGCAATTGTATTGGGATTAGCGATTTATTTGCCTGAACATCCTTATGTTGCACACGCCTTAGAACCGGTGATTAATATTTTATCAGGCGCGGATCGAGTAAGTTCTTCGACCGATACTTTGATGAATAAACATTTATTTTTACCGGAAATTAAGCAGATTTTAATGGGGGACGGCTATTACTATACGCCAGAGTTACATTATTATGGCGGCTCGGATTCAGGTTTTATTCGCCAAACATTATATGGTGGACTCGGCTATGTATTGGTTTGTTTTGCCTTTACCGCTTATTTTGTAAAACGTATTGCGGATAACTGGTTTGATGGAAGCTGGAAATTTACGCTTTCTACACTGTTTATTCTGAGTGTTTTAAATATTAAAGCTGACACTTATGCTTATCCGGGCATTATGTTAGTGCTACTTATGTTTTTATCGCTCTTTGGCGATAAAGGTAAACAGATTGTATTGTTAAAAAGAAAAGATGGAAAAAATGTTTAGTATTATTGTGCCGTCTTATAATCGTGCGAATGAAATTCCGGCATTGCTAGCTAGTCTTGAGCAGCAGACGAAAAAGAATTTTGAAGTGATTATCGTGGACGATTGCTCTACACAAGCGGTCGTTATTGAGCAAAATTTTGCATTTCCGGTCACAGTAATTCGTAATGAGACGAATAAAGGGGCGGCCGGTAGCCGTAATGTTGGGGCGGAACAAGCCAATTATGAATGGTTGCTATTCCTTGACGATGATGATCGTTTTGCTTCGCAAAAATGTGAAGTACTTGCTCAAGTTCTGGCACAACACCCTCAAGCGAATTTTGTCTATCATCCGGCCGAGTGTGTGATGGTAAATGAGGGATTCAGTTATGTAACCAAACCGTTTCCTCCGGAAAAGTTGAATTTAGATGCAATGTTGCTTGCCAATAAAATTGGTGGAATGCCGATGTTTGGTATCAAAAAATCGTTCTTTTTTGAATTGGGCGGTTTAGCAACGGATTTAAAGTCGTTGGAAGATTATGAGTTTGTGCTGAAATTAGTCTCTAGCTCAAACTTTGCGCCGGTCTTTGTGGAGCAACCTCTCAGTATTTGTGGTTTCCACACTAAGCGTTCCAGTGTTTCGACTAATACGACGAATACCGAATTGGCATTAGTTGCAATTCGCCAAAAATATGTGAAAACGGATGCGCAAGCAGCAAATTTTGATATGAATTCGCTGTATATTTTATCTTACCCTTGTGCGATGAATCTTTCCCGCCAAGCGGCAAGTTATTATTGGCAAATGTTCACACGTAGTTACAGCTTGAAACATTTAATTATCGCAATAGTTACGTTTATCTCGCCAAAATTGGCAATTAATATGAAAAGGTTTATTTAATGAAGTTCTCTGTTTTAATGTCTTTGTATTTCAAAGAAAGTCCGCAGTTTTTAAGAGAATGTTTTGAAAGCTTAAAAGCGCAAACTCGACCGGCAGATGAAATCGTGGTGTTATTTGACGGTAAAGTTACACCGGAACTGGATGCAATTGTGGTGGAGTATGAGCAACAATTGCCGATCAAAGCGGTGCGTTTTGAGCAAAATCGTGGCTTAGGTAAAACGCTTAATGACGGTTTGAATTATTGTTCGCACGAATGGGTTTTCCGTATGGATACCGATGATATTTGCTTACCGGAACGTTTTGAAAAACAAGTGGCTTTTATCAAACAAAATCCGGGTACGATTATCTTTGGCGGGCAAATTGCCGAATTTGGTGAGAATATTCAGGATATTGTTGCTTATCGAAATGTACCGACCAAAGCGGAAGAAATCGTCAAATTTACCCGCTTGCGTTGCCCGTTTAATCATATGACAGTTGCTTATAAAAAGTCGGCAGTACAAGCCTGCGGTGGCTATCAAGATTTACAAGAAGACTATAATCTTTGGGTAAAAATGGTGGCAAACGGCAATAACGTGGCGAACTTAGCCGATTTATTAGTATATGCTCGAGTAGGCAACGGCATGGTAAGCCGCCGACACGGTTGGAATTATTTTAAAAGTGAATGGCGTTTAATGAAGCTAAAAAATGAATGTAAAATTCACGATCCGTTAACCGGATTCGCAATCTTCTTAATGCGAGGTCTACCGAGAATTTTACCGCTTGGCGCATTAAAAGCAATTTACAGCTTAACTCGTAAATAAGTAAAAGGCGTATCGAATGATACGCCTTAATTTTTTATTGATTACGTAGAATCTCATTCATTAATTGTAAATCAATATGGCAATAACCGTTCGGGTTCTTATCTAAATAATCTTGATGATATTCTTCCGCTGGGAAATAATGTTCAAGTTTGGTATTTTCTACCGCAAGTGGCTCTGCATATTGTGCTTGTAAATCGGCAAGTGCTTGATTGATAACCGGAATATCTTGCGGATCAACATAATAAATCCCGGTACGATATTGAATCCCTTTATCTTCACCTTGTTGATTCACACTTACCGGATCAATTACTTTAAAATAGTAATCTAGTAATTTTGCCAAGCTGATTTTATCCGCATCGTAAGTCACTTTAACCACTTCAGCGTGACCGCTACCGGCACAAACTTCTTGATAAGTCGGATTTTCAGTATTGCCGTTTGCATAACCTGATTGTGCATCAATCACGCCATTAATGCGTTGCATAAATGCTTCCGTGCCCCAAAAGCACCCGCCCGCCAAATAAATTTCTCGAATGTTCGCCATATTTTCTCCTGCTTGTAAAATTTTCACGGAATTTAACCGCTTGTATTAAGTATTCATAGCATATAGTGATTTATTGGGGAGTACAAGGTGTGAATTTCTATTGAGTCAAAGGTCTTTTCAATGAGAAAAAACGTATTTATAAAGAACCTAAATACTTCTTAGTCAGGAAACGTAACGTGATTTACTTCTCAAATTTAAAATCTCGTGTGTTTAACAATAAAATTTTAGAGATTTTTTGTGTAAAAAAAGGTATAGTGGCGGAACTTTTTTACATGTCATTTTCTTTTAAAATGATGTTTTCATTCCTTTTACTTTTTGAGGTTTTTTTCAAATGGGTGCGTTAAATAGTATCTTAGGTATTGTTGTACTCCTGCTTATTGCGTTTGCATTATCAAATAACCGTAAGGCAATTAGTTTTCGTACAGTATTAGGTGCATTAATTCTACAAGTTGGGATTGGTGCGGTAATCCTTTATTGGGAAACGGGTCGTAAAGGCTTATTAGCGGCAGCGGAAGGTGTAAGTAAAGTTATTAGTTATGGTAACGATGGTATCAGCTTCTTATTTGGTGGCTTAGTAAGCGATAAAATGTTTGAAGTATTTGGCGGCGGCGGTTTCGTTTTCGCATTAAAAGTTCTTCCTCCAATTATTTTCTTCTCATCTCTCATTTCTGTACTTTACTATTTAGGTATTATGCAGATTGTTATTCGTATCCTTGGTGGTGCGTTACAAAAAGTATTAGGTACATCAAAATCAGAATCAATGTCTGCGGCGGCAAATATCTTTGTTGGTCAAACAGAAGCACCTCTTTTAGTAAAACCTTACATTAAATCAATGACTAACTCTGAGTTATTTGCCGTAATGTGTGGTGGTTTAGCTTCGGTTGCCGGTGCGGTAATGATTGGTTATGCAGGTATGGGCGTGCCACTTCCGTATTTAATTGCGGCATCATTTATGGCGGCTCCGGGCGGGTTATTATTCGCTAAAATTCTTCATCCGCAATCAGAACAATTTAAAGATGAATTAAGTGATGATGATATTGAAGAAAAACCTTCTAATGTAATTGAAGCGGCTGCGGTCGGTGCATTCTCAGGTATGCAATTA
Organism: Actinobacillus equuli; assembly: GCF_900636745.1. Taxonomy (NCBI): domain Bacteria; kingdom Pseudomonadati; phylum Pseudomonadota; class Gammaproteobacteria; order Pasteurellales; family Pasteurellaceae; genus Actinobacillus; species Actinobacillus equuli. The sequence continues at coordinate 1,863,297 of NZ_LR134310.1, forward strand.
GCAATGAACGTAGGTGCAATGTTGTTAGCATTTATCGCATTAATTGCAATGCTTAACGGCTTTATCGGTGGAGTTTCTTCACTTATCGGTTATGAAAACGTGACATTACAATCACTGTTCGGTTATGTGTTCCAACCTTTAGCATGGTTAATCGGTGTACCTTGGGGTGCAGAATCTCAAGTTGCAGGTTCATTAATCGGTCAGAAATTAATTTTAAATGAATTCGTAGCTTATGCTGATTTCGTGAATTACTTAAAACCGGAAGCAGCTGTTGCATTAAGTCCGAAAACGATTGCAATTATCACCTTCTCACTATGCGGTTTTGCAAACTTAAGCTCAATCGCAATCTTAATCGGTGGTTTAGGTGGTATGGCACCAAGCCGTCGTGGTGATGTTGCTCGTATGGGGGTTAAAGCAGTCATTGCAGGTACACTCTCTAACTTAATGAGTGCAGCGATTGCCGGTTTATTTATCGGTATCGGCGGAGCGGTAATGTAAGCGTTATCACTTAAGTAAATGACACCACTGGAAACAGTGGTGTTGTTGTTTTAAGGTTAGGTAAACGTTTGCGTATGGTCTGTAAGACTAAGCGGTCTAATTTTTCTATATTTTTACAAAAGTAAAACGGAGGCTCGTATGAGTTTAAAAGATTCGGCAAAAATCGCTTTATCCTTAATGGATTTAACTACATTGAATGACAATGACACGGATGAGAAAGTAATTTCTCTTTGTCAGCAAGGTAAGACGGAATTCGGTACACCGGCAGCAGTATGTGTTTATCCGCGTTTTGTGCCGGTTGCTCGTAAAGCGCTAAAAGCACAAGGTACGGAGCAAGTTAAAATTGCCACGGTAACTAATTTCCCGCATGGTAATGATGATATTGAAATCGCAGTTGCGGAGACCAAAGCTGCTGTGGCTTATGGTGCCGATGAAGTGGATGTGGTGTTCCCTTACAAAGCATTAATGGCAGGTAATGAGCAAATTGGTTTTGAGCTGGTTCAACAATGTAAGGCGGTTTGCCAAGCATCAAACGTATTATTGAAAGTGATCATTGAAACCGGCGAACTAAAAACCACTGAATTAATTCGTAAAGCAAGTGAGATTTCAATTAAAGCAGGTGCGGATTTTATTAAAACCTCAACAGGTAAAGTACCGGTAAACGCAACTTTAGAATCAGCACGCATTATGTTAGAAACCATTCGTGATTTAAACGTAGCGGATAAAGTCGGCTTTAAAGCGGCGGGCGGCGTGAAAACAGCGGAAGAAGCGGAGCAATATTTAGCGCTTGCACAAGACATTCTTGGAAAAGATTGGGTGAATGCGGATCACTTCCGTTTCGGTGCTTCAAGTTTATTAACAAACTTGTTAGCGGCTTTAAATGGACAAGCAAATCAAGAAGTAAGCGGCTACTAAGATAAGCGCTTTAAATTTATTAATTTTTTACACACAAAATAGCAACAATAGAGGAAATTAACAATGACTCCACATATTAACGCGCCAGCAGGTGCATTTGCAGATGTAGTAATTATGCCGGGCGATCCACTTCGTGCTAAATACATCGCAGAAACATTCTTAGAGAATGCGGAACAAGTAACGGACGTTCGTAATATGTTCGGTTATACCGGTACTTATAAAGGTCGTCGTATTTCGGTGATGGGTCACGGTATGGGTATTCCTTCTTGCTCAATTTATGCAAAAGAACTGATTACAGAATACGGTGTGAAAAAAATCATCCGTGTAGGTTCATGTGGTGCAGTACGTCAAGATGTAAAAGTTCGTGATGTAATTATCGGTACAGGTGCTTGTACAGACTCAAAAGTAAATCGTATTCGTTTCCGTGATAACGATTTTGCGGCAATTTCTGACTTTGATATGACACTAGCAGCAGTACAAGCAGCAAAAGAAAAAGGTGTTGCAGTACGTGTTGGTAACTTATTCTCAGCAGATTTATTCTATACACCGGATGTGGAAATGTTTGACGTTATGGAAAAATACGGCATTTTAGGTGTAGAAATGGAAGCAGCTGGTATTTATGCTGTTGCGGCAGAATACGGTGCGAAAGCGTTAGCAATTTGTACGGTTTCAGACCATATCCGTACCGGCGAACAAACTTCATCAGAAGAACGTCAATTAACTTTTAATGACATGATCACGATTGCATTAGAATCTGTATTAATCGGTGACCAAGCGGAATAAGCGGTCAATTTTCCGAATTATTTTGCAAATCCTTCGAGGTGAAAATCTCGGAGGATTTTTTATATGTGATAGGCAATGTTAAAATTAATTGAATGTTTATTCATTTTTAATGAATTTTTATTCTGTTTTGTATTTGAAATTCTACTTGAATAAGAGTAAGATGCTCAACGTTTTGACAGTAATAAGGATTTATGATGAGTAAATATAAAATTTTTGTGGACGGAGCAGTCGGTACAACCGGTTTACGTATTTTTGATCGTCTTGCTAGTGCGGAAGATATCGAGCTATTAAGCCTGCCGGAAGAATTACGTAAAGATCTTAATGCAAGGGTAGCAAAGGTAGCGGAAGCGGATCTGACTTTTCTTTGTTTACCAGACGAAGCTTCTAAAGAATTAGTGGCACTCGCCCCGGCAAATGCAAGAATTTGTGATACTTCAACCGCTCATCGTGTGAATCCAGATTGGACTTATGGCTTTGCTGAGCTTTCTGGACAGTTTGAAAAAATTCAAAATGCGAATCGCGTTGCCGTACCAGGTTGCCATGCTACAGGTTACATTGCGTTAATTCGCCCTCTTATTGAAAAAGGTGCTTTAAGTGCCGATTATCCACTTTCTTGCCATTCTCTCACTGGCTATTCCGGCGGCGGTAAATCGATGATAGCTGAATATCAAAACCAAGATCGTGAACAAAAATTTAATGCCCCTCGTGTTTATGGACTCGCTCTCAAACATAAACATTTACCGGAAATGCAAGCGCTTACCGGTTCAAACCATCCTCCTATTTTCACACCGGTGGTTGCCGACTATTACAGCGGAATGTTGGTGACTGTGCCGCTCCCTGTTTCAGCCCTTTCACAAGCGGTCAATTCTGCCGAAAAAATTGCAAATTTATTCAGTGACTATTACCGGAACTCTACCTTAATTAAGGTTCATCCTGCCTGCACTTTACCCGAAGACGGAATGTTAGCGGCGAATGAATTTAGCGGTAAAGATAGCCTTGAAATTTTTATTTACGGCAATGAAACACAGCTGTTATTGTGCGCACGTTTTGATAATTTAGGTAAAGGCGCATCCGGCGCTGCAGTGCAATGTATGAATATTATGTTAGGTCGTGAAGAAACTGCCGGATTAGAAGTTTAGCCATCGTGAGAAATTATTTGGGGTTTAATATGTTACAAAACGAAGTTGAAAATTTTGCAAATCTTTTAGAAAAAGCGACCGCTTATCTTGCTCCGTTTCAAGAAAAAATTATTGTGGTGAAATACGGCGGTAATGCGATGATCAATGAAGATCTTAAAAAATTGGTGATGCAGGACATTTTATTGCTGAACCAATTAGGTGTGAAAGTGGTATTGGTGCATGGTGGTGGGCCGGAAATTTCACAAGGGGTTAAATTATTGGGCAAAGAGCCGCAATTTATCAATGGTTTGCGTGTAACTGACCAAGATACGATTAATGTGGTATTACAAATGCTCGCCGGTAAAGTGAATAAAAGTTTGGTAGCGTTATTAAAAGGCAAAGGTGTCGGTTTATGCGGTATTGACGCAAATATGCTGCAATGTGAAAAATTACAGGCTGAGGTGGATTACGGCTTTGTCGGTGAGATTGTTAAGGTAAATACTCAATTATTGGAGCTTGCGTTAAATGCAAATTTAATTCCGGTGATTTCTACGGTTGGCGTAGATGAGCAAGGTGTAGCTTACAATATCAATGCGGATACGGCGGCGAGTGAAATTGCAATGGCATTAGGCGCAGCGAAACTCGTTAGTATGACGGACATTGCTGGCTTATTACGTGATCGTTTTGATGAAAGTACGTTGGTTCCTGAAGTTGAAGTAAGTGAAGTACAAGACTTAATTGATCAAGGCATTATTGCCGGTGGTATGATTCCGAAAATCGCCTGTTGTACCGATTTTATTAATGCAGGCGGCATTGAAGCGAATATCATTGACGGACGAGTACCGCATGCCATTTTAGTCTCATTATTCGGCGGTAAAAACGGCACGCTTTTTTATAAAAAATAATTAGGAAGACAAGATGAATAGCAACGACATCAAACAATTAGATACAGATTATATTGCTCAAACTTACGGCAGGTTTAATCTCGCACTATCATACGGGAAAGGTTGTGACGTATGGGATTTTGAAGGCAATCAATATTTAGATTTTACCAGCGGTATCGGGACAAACAGTCTTGGTTGGGCGGATGACAGTTGGTTGGCGGCGGTAACCACTCAGGCGGGTAAATTACAACATACTTCAAATTTATTCTTTACCGAGCCGTCGGGTTTACTCGCTAAAAGTTTGGTTGAAGCAAGCGGTCTAAAACGCGTATTTTTTTGCAATTCGGGTGCGGAAGCGAATGAAGGGGCAATTAAAACCGCGCGTAAATATAGCCATGACAAATATGGTAAAGGCAGAGCGACCGTACTCAGTTTAGTCAATTCATTTCACGGACGTACGATCTCAACCCTTGCAGCAACAGGACAAGATGTGTTTCATCAACACTTTTTCCCATTTACACAAGGTTTTGAACATACGCCGGCTAACGATTTAGATGCTTTACTCGCACGCCTTGAACAAAATGATGTGTGTGCGGTGATTTTAGAAGTGGTGCAAGGTGAAGGTGGTGTTTGTGCATTAGATGCCGAATATTTACAAGGCGTACAAGCAATTTGCCAGGCAAAAGATATTATTTTTATTATTGATGAAGTACAAACCGGTATCGGACGCACCGGAAAATTGTTTGCTTATCAACATTTCGGCTTACAGCCGGATATTATCACGCTTGCCAAAGGTTTAGGTGGCGGTTTACCGATCGGTGCTTTTATACTGGGTGAAAAATGCCAAAATACATTGGGTAAAAGTGATCACGGTTCAACCTTTGGTGCGAACCCGGTTTGTTGTGCGGCGGCGAATGCGGTGTTAGCCAAAATGGATGAAAAATTCCTTGCCGATGTTACGGCTAAAGGCGAAAAATTACGCGCAGCATTACTTAGCTTACCAAAAGTAAAATCGGTTTCCGGCTTAGGTTTAATGCTTGGTATTGAGTTTGAAGATGGTGTAAAAGCCGGTGATGTAGTATCGAAAGCAATAGAAAAAGGCGTATTAACGCTCACAGCGAAAACCAAATTACGCTTATTACCACCATTAATTATTTCAGAAACACAAATAATGCAAGGTGTTACTGTGTTAAAAGAAGTATTAGAGACACTATAAGTTTTTTCCTTAGCTTTTAAATAAATCCCTTTTAAGTTTATGACTTTTAAGGGATTTTTTATTTATATCGCCTTTAATTGATGATAATTACAGCTTTTTCAATTATTTCAAAATATCTTAGTAAATTTTCTTACAAAAATTATAAAAAATTGTTATTATCAAAATACAAATAATAATTGTTCTTATTTTCATTTGTATCTTTTAAAGGAGAAAAAAATGTTGCTCAAAAAATCACAAGTTGCATTGATTGTAACCGCAACTCTAATTTCGGCTTGTTCTAGTGATAAAGGCGGATTTGGTTTAGATACAACCCAGAGTGTTGTGCCGAAATATGTGCCCAAAAAGGCTAAACCAATTGAGTATGGTGACGATATTACGGCTGAGAAATCTTATGAGAAGCTACCAGAATTGTTGCAACCTTCATTAGGTTATGAAGTCATGATTCCTAGACGAGCAACAGGGTTAGCTGATACTAAATTGGAAGAAAGATTGGATATTTCACCTGAAAAAGTTCGTGCTATCAATGGCAGTATTCATACATTGCCACATGAAGAAGAAATAAAAAATGATGCTGGTGCGAAAAGTTCTGGAGAACCTTTAATCCATTCTCATGATGGAAAAAGAGAAAGTCGTAAACGAGATATGCAATTTGTTCGTTCTGGTTGGGTAATGATTGAAGGTGGACTTGCTAGAGAATCTGATGCGGTTCGTTTTGGTAATGTCGGCTATGTTTATTATAAAGGAGAAAATCCTTCAAAATCGTTACCGGTCGGTCAGACTGTAAACTATGTAGGGACATGGGATTTTACAACTAATGCAGTAAATAAACGTACAGCGAAAGGATTCGAAGCTTCACAGCTAGGCGATAGATATGGCGCTACTTCTTTTAATAAAACTGCGAATGAAGATCCTAAAAAAGGTGCTGTTGGGCATAGCAGTGAATTCTCGGTTGATTTTGGTAAAAAAGAACTTACCGGCGGTTTATTCTTTAATCAACCTGCGTATCGCGATGATGAAGTTTCGAAAAAAGAGAAACTCTATGATGTTTCCGCCAAATTATACGGTAACCGTTTTCGAGGAAGTGCAACGGCAGCAAATAAACAAGAACCCTATTTCGGGGCAGATGCTAAAAATACTTTAGAAGGCGGATTCTATGGACCGAATGCGGAGGAGTTAGCTGGAAAATTTTTAGCGTCTGACCAATCACTCTTTGCTGTTTTTGCAGCAAAACAAGCGGAAGGAAAAGCAGCAACGGAAACTAAATTTGATGCTCGACGAATTAGCTTAGGTGACTTGCAGCAGGCAGAAATGGACACATTTGGTCAGGCTGTTCAATTAGTCGTTGATGGCAAGGTAATATCATTATTAAGCCCAAATATGGAACATAAAATTGCAAATAAATCCGTAAAAGTAACCGCTTGTTGTAACAACTTGGCAGATACGAAATTTGGTCTATATAAAATAGATAATCAAGCAGAACAGTTATTTTTAACGGGAGAACGTACAGCAGTTAATGCGATTCCTAAAACCGGTGGGTTTGAATATAAAGGAAGTTGGCAGGGACAGTTAGTTAGCCAAGACGGTTCCGTAAAATGGTCTCCTTCAGAGGAACGTACTGCGAGACTCTATGTCGATTTTGCACAAAAAACAATGCAAGGGGGATTCGGTGATGGTACGAAAAATCCTACAGTCTTACTTTTTAATGACGGAAAAATAGATCAAAACGGCTTTTCCGGTGTAGTTAAAACGGTTGCTGCAGGATTTAATGCAAACGGGAAAACGCTACATATTGACGCTAAAGCTTCAGGTGCATTTTATGGTGCTAATGCACAAGAACTTGGCGGTAGCTTTATCAATAATACAAATAGCCAAGATAAAGCTGCTGGGGTGTTTGGGTTAAAACGTCAGATTGAGAAAAAATAAAAGGAGAGCAATGTGAGAAAATTCACCCTTAATTTAACTTATGTGGCAATTCAATCCGCCCTTTTTATACTATCTACACAGGCTTATGCAAAGCAAGAGAGTGTAGAATTAGGTACAGTAACGGTAAAGGCAAAAAAGGAGGCATACCGTCAACAAAATGAGGTTACCGGTTTAGGCAAGATTACAAAAAATAGCAAAGACCTTGAAAAAGAGCAGGTACAAAATATTCGTGAGCTTACTCGTTATGATCCGGGAATTTCGGTAGTCGAGCAAGGACGGGGAGCCAGTAGCGGTTATTCGATTCGAGGGGTAGATCGTAACCGTGTGGCATTACTGGTGGACGGATTACCGCAAATTCAGTCCTATAAAAGCATCTCACCGCTTGCGCAAGGTGGAGCAATTAATGAAATTGAATATGAAAATATTCGTTCGATTGAATTTAGTAAAGGAGCAAGCTCACAAGAATACGGTAGCGGTGCCTTAGGTGGCGCTGTCGGTTTCCGTACTAAAAATCCGGATGATGTTATCAAAGAAGGACAAAATTGGGGATTAGACAGTAAAACAGCTTATGTGAGTAAAAATAAGCAATTTAGTGAATCGCTTAGTTTTGCCGGTCGTTCCGGTGGATTTGAAGCACTGGTGCAATATACGCATCGAAAGGGCAAAGAAACGGAAATCCATAAAGATGCCACTAATGTAAGGCAGTCCTTCTACCGCGTTGTACCGAAGGATCTCAATTTAGATAAAAATCAAAGGGATAACTGGTTCGTCTTTCAAGACGAATGTCCGACCGGACAGGGGAGTAATCCCGGCTGTGTTCCGCGTCCGATTGTACGAGGGGCGAAAGTTGTGAAAGATTCGACTAATGCGAAAGATTATACCGGTGACGGACGTATTCCACCGAATCCAATGAAATATCAGTCGGGTTCTTGGTTATTTAAATTAGCTTACCATTTTTCACCGAAACATTCGGTAAACACCGTATTTGAGCAAACTAAACAACGTTATGATATACAAGATATGACGCAGGAGAAATATGCGGGTTTAGAGCGAAATAGTAAAGGACAATTGGATCCTAGAAAAACAGAGATAGCATACTCGTTATTCGGTAGAAACTTTTATCCGGATGATCCTACTCAAGCGATTGGTTACGGAAATACGCTTAATCCTAGTTTAGTACAAAGTGCTTATTGGAGCCAAGCAAGATTTTTTGACGAACGACATACTAAACGTCGTTTAGGGGTCGGTTATCAATATAAATCTGAGAACGATAAGGGTATTTTTGACCGCTTAAATCTCAATTTGGATCAACAAGATATTCGTTTATTGACTAAGGTGCATAATTTAAATTGCAGTCGATATCCATATATCGATAAAAATTGTAAGGTAACACCGGATAAACGTGATTCTAATGCCAATTATGAACGTAATATTTATAAGGAACGTCATAAACAAGTCCAACTTTCTTTTGAAAAGGATTTGGAAATCGGGAAAACGCAACACTTATTTAATTTATCAATGAGTTATGATCGTATGCGTTCTAACCATAAGCGAGATCAATTCGAACGTACTTATTTAGTCTATTCTAAAGAGGATAGATCGGAACATCCGTATTATGACGTAGGAAATCGAGATAAAGATGTCGGCTATTACAATAGCGGTACTTATAAATACCCGAGAATTATTGGTAAAAGACAAGCAATCGTCGTTCACAATAGTTATTGTAAGTCCGATACGGATTATGAAAAACGCAAAGATTTTACCGATTGTTCGGCACATATTACCAAAGGACAGCATTATGCGATTGGTTTATCGGATCGTATTTTCATCGGTGATAAACTGGATTTAGGTTTAGGTGCACGTTATGACTATCATCGCTTTAAATCGGATGATGATTGGATAGATGCAGGTAAACATAAAAACTTTTCATGGAATACCGGTTTAACTGTGCGACCGATAGAACATATTGCACTGTCTTATCGTGTTTCAAACGGTTTTAGAGTACCGTCATTTGATGAAATGTTCGGTCGCCGTGTTCCAGGAGCCAATGATAGTAAATATTGGCGTAGAGCATTGCTTAAGAAGAAATTAACTTCGGAAAAGGCACTTAACCAAGAAGTCGGTGTAGCTTTTAACGGTGATTTTGGTGTATTGGAAGTGAGTTATTTTGATAACCGCTATAGAGATTTGATTGTCAGTGCAAAAGAAAAAGGGCTTGATGGTATTCATGGATTTTACAACCTCCAATCGATTAACCTTAATGGGGTAAACCTATTAGGTAAATTAAATTGGCATGGTATATGGTCTGCGTTGCCGGACGGTCTATATTCAAATCTTGCTTATAATCGTATTAAAGTGAAAAACGTAGATACTAAACCAAATTATGTGTTTGTGCGTAGCCCTGTGTTAGATGCGATACAGCCGGAACGTTATGTCGCTAGCTTAGGTTATGATGAGCCAAACGGTAAATGGGGGATGAATTATATTCTGACTTACTCTAAAGCGAAAAAGGCCTCTGAATTAATCGGTAGAACGGCCTATTACACCGACGATGTAGTAAAAGGTGTAACAAATCAACGCACTCGCCCTTGGTATATTTATGATGTGATTGGGTATTATACATTCGCTAAACATTTTACCGTTCGAGGTGGTATTTATAACTTAATGAATCGTAAATACAGTACCTGGGAAGCAGTTCGTCAAACGGCAGTAACCAGCGTAATTCCGGTATACAATCGAGGGCATGCAAGTTATGCCGCTCCGGGAAGAAATTATGTTCTAAGCCTAGAAGCTAAGTTCTAGCACAAATAAGAAAAAGGCACTCAAAAGAGTGCCTTTGTTTTTTATGAACGTTTCATTACTTCGAAAAATTCTTCGTTAGTTTTTGCAACGCTGAGTTTATCGATTAACCATTCCATTGCTGCTACTTCATCCATTGGATTTAGTACTTTACGTAACATCCACGCATTACGGTGTTCTTCCGGTGACATTAATAAGTCATCTTTACGTGTACCGGAACGGTTAAACTCAATTGCCGGGAATACACGACGTTCTGCAATTTTACGAGAAAGGTGTAATTCCATATTACCAGTACCTTTAAACTCTTCGAAGATAACTTCATCCATTTTCGAACCGGTATCAACCAATGCGGTTGCGATAATGGTTAAGCTACCGCCTTCTTCTACGTTACGAGCTGCACCGAAGAAACGTTTTGGTCGGTGTAATGCGTTTGCATCCACACCACCGGAAAGGATTTTACCTGAAACTGGTGTAACAGTATTGTAAGCACGAGCAAGACGAGTGATTGAGTCTAATAGAATAACCACGTCTTTCTTGTGTTCTACCGAGCGTTTTGCTTTTTCAATTACCATTTCCGCAACTTGTACGTGACGTGTTGCCGGTTCGTCAAAGGTTGAAGCAATTACTTCACCACGTACGGTACGTTGCATTTCAGTAACCTCTTCCGGACGTTCATCAATCAGAAGTACGATCAATTCACATTCTGGGTAATTATGCGTAATACTTTGCGCAATGTTTTGTAGAAGAACGGTTTTACCGGCTTTCGGTGGAGCAACGATTAAACCACGCTGACCTTTACCAATTGGAGATGCTAAATCAAGAATACGTGCGGTTAAATCTTCAGTTGAACCATTGCCTCGCTCCATTTTTAAACGTGAGTTTGCGTGTAATGGCGTTAAGTTTTCAAATAAGATTTTGCTACGAGAAACTTCAGGTTTGTCATCATTAACAAGATCAACTTTTAATAATGCAAAGTAACGTTCGCCTTCTTTGGGCGGGCGAATTTTACCTTCGATTTTATCACCGGTTTGAAGATTGAAACGACGAATTTGGCTTGGTGAAACATAGATATCATCGGGACCGGCAAGATATGAACTATCAGCTGAACGTAAGAAACCGAAACCGTCGGGGAGAATCTCTAATACACCTTGGCCAAAAATATCTTCACCACTTTTGGCGTGTTGTTTGAGAATTGCAAAAATAATGTCTTGTTTACGTAAACGAGCTAAATTTTCTAAGCCCATTTGATTTTCACCCATTTCGACAAGTTCCGAAACCGGTGTATTTTTTAATTGAGTAAGATGCATAGGAAATATATTGATTATGAAAAAATAGATTGGAAATCTGTATGATACGGAATACCGTAATTTGACGGTGGAGGATTGTACAGCAAAATGCCTAAATTTGCAAATTTTTTGCAAAATTAAACCGCTTGTAAGACAGCTTTAGAAAGAAAATGCCGGCATTTTACCGGCATTTTGTATGAAGAACTTAAATTTCCACACCTTCGAATAATAAGGTACTTAAATAACGTTCTGATGCGGATGGGAGAATTGCAACAATTTGTTTATCGGCAAATTCAGGTAATTTTGCAAGACGATCAGCCGCTGCAACCGCTGCACCGGATGAAATACCGACTAAAATACCTTCTTCCGCCATAATTCTGCGCGCGGTTGCGATCGCTTCTTCGCTAGAGACTTGCTCAACACGATCAATTAGACTTAAATCTAAGTTTTTCGGAATAAAGCCTGCGCCGATACCTTGGATTTTGTGTGGACCCGGTTTTACTTCTTCGCCATTTAAGGTTTGCGTGATAACCGGTGATTCTTTCGGCTCAACCGCAACAGAAAGAATTTGTTTACCTTGGTCTTGCTTGATATAACGAGAAATACCGGTAATCGTACCGCCGGTTCCCACACCAGCCACAATCACATCCACCTTACCTTCGGTCGCATTCCAAATTTCAGGACCGGTTGTTTGTTGGTGAATTGCCGGGTTAGCCGGGTTTTCAAACTGTTTCAAAATAACATAACGATTCGGATCGCTTGCCACAATTTCTTCCGCTTTAGCAATCGCACCTTTCATACCTTTTGCACCTTCGGTTAACACAAGGTTAACGCCTAAACCACGTAATAAACGTTTACGTTCGGTACTCATTGTTTCCGGCATGGTAAGCGTAATTTTATAGCCACGCGCCGCTGCAACATAAGCCAATGCGATACCAGTGTTACCACTGGTTGCATCTACGATTTCTTTACCTTCAGTTAAAATACCGTCTTTTTCCGCTTGCCATACCATATTGGCACCAATACGGCATTTTACGCTGAAGCTTGGGTTACGAGATTCAATTTTTACTAATAAGTTGCCATTTTGACCAAAGTTTTTTAAACGAACGAGCGGGGTATTACCAATAGTATAAGAATTATCTGCATAGATAGTCATAATTGTTATTCCTTTAGTTAGTATAAATAAGTGGTTAAAGTGAGAATACGTTATTTTGTATAAAGATGTTAGTGGTGAAAATTCATTAAATATAACAGAAAGATATATAGCTTGAATCACCTAATAATGAGCGGTTTTAGGACATAAAAAAGCGGTCTAATCTTACAAATTTTTTGCAAAATTAGACCGCTTGTAACAAACTAAATTAACAGATAATTATTTTAACTCTCGTGCGCCTTGATTATCTACCTTACAAATGTGGATAAATCCTTCGTTGTTTTGCAGATATTCTTTTTCAAGATAAGCAACCAGTTTTTGTGCGTGTTCAAGATCCGGAGCGATTGCATACATTGTCGGGCCGGAACCTGAAATACCTACTGCTAATGCACCTAAGTCTTTACAACCTTGGCGAACAACAGGGAAGTTTGGTAACAAGTTTTCACGATATGGTTCAGCAATCAGATCTTTCATCATTGTTGCAGCCAATACGTCTTGATGCGTATGGCAAGCGTGTACAAATGAGCCAAGATAACGTGCTTGTTGGATCATATCTTGACGAGTATAGTTCTTCGGTAAAATTGCACGAGCTTCTGCAGTTGAAACTTCAATTCCCGGATAAGCTAACACCCAATACCATTCATCAAAGAAGGGGATTGTTTGGCAAATATTACCAAGCGATTGGGTCATTAACTGTAAACCGCCTAAATAACACGGTGCGACATTATCGTAATGGATTGAACCGGAAATACGTCCTTCCAATTCCCCCATCATTTCTAACAATTCCATTTTCGAGAACGGTTCGTCATGGAATTTATTTAAAGCGACTAATGCCGCCACGATTGAACAAGCACTTGAACCTAAGCCCGAGCCAATCGGCATATTTTTTTCAAGGGTAAGGCGTAAGTTTTTGACTGAACCGCCGCGTAATTTCAAGCGTTCGCTAAATAATACGTAGGCTTGATAAACGATATTTTTTTGCGGCTCTTTCGGTAATTTACGTACGAAATAACCGGCACTTTCCAGTTCAAAAGCGGTTTCGCAATCTTCAATTTGTACTACATCACCGAGTAATGAACCGTCAATCGGAGATATTGCTGCACCTAAAGAATCAAAACCTACGCTAAGGTTAGCGCTAGACGCCGGAGCATAAATTCGTAACATTGTCATTAGTTTGCGCCTCCTTGAAGTGTGCGAAGAATATCGGCAAAAATACCTGCGGCAGTTACATCAGTTCCTGCACCATAACCTCTTAATAAGAGTGGAATCGGACTGTAATAACGGGTTAAGAATGCAAGCGCATTTTCACCGTCTTTTACTTTATAAAGCGGATGGTTTTCATCGACCGCTTCAATTGCTACACGGCATTTATCGCCGGTAATTGAGCCGACATAACGTAATACTTTGCCTTCTGCTTTTGCTGCTTGAACACGTTGCGCAAATTCCGCATCAACTTGCGGTAATACTTTTAAGAATTCCTCTTTACTCATGCCTTCAGAGAAGCCTTTCGGTAATACGCCTTCCACTTCAATATCGTCAAATTCCAATGCTAAACCGGTTTCTCGAGCAAGAATTAACAGCTTACGTGCTACGTCTGCACCCGAGAGATCATCACGAGGATCTGGTTCAGTGAAACCTTTTTCTTTCGCAATTAAAGTTGCTTCTGAAAGGCTTAAGCCTTCGTCTAGTTTTCCGAAGATAAATGAAAGTGAGCCGGATAAAATCCCTTCGAATTTTTCTACTTCATCGCCGGCAGCCAGCAAATTCTGTAAGTTTTCAATTACCGGTAAACCTGCACCTACGTTTGTTTCATATAAGAATTTGTGTTGACCTTGGCGAGCTGCATCACGAAGCTCTTGGTAATATTGATAGCTACCTGTATTTGCTTTTTTATTTGGAGTCACTACGTGGAAACCTTCTTTTAATGCTCGAGTATAAAGGTTTGCTACAGATTGTGCTGCGGTACAGTCAACAAATACCGGATTAACTACATGATGCAATTTGATGAATGATAATAAAACATCAAAATCAGAAGGTTGAGTTGCCGTTTCTAAATCGCTTTTCCAGTTATCTAGATTTAAACCGTTTTCATTCAGTAACATTTTGTCCGCATTCGCTAATGCGCATACACGGATCTCAATATCCTTCTTTGCTAAGAAATCTTTTTGTTGTTTGATTTGCTCGATTAATTCTCCTCCTACGCCACCAACCCCAACGAGAAAGACTTCAATTGATTTTTTGTTGCTAAATAGACCTTGGTGAGTTGCTTTTACCGCTTCAATCGCTTTATTCATCGGTACAACTGCAGAAATTGAACGCTCTGATGAACCTTGTGCAATCGCTACAATGCTGATATTCGCTTGTGCAAGCGATGAGAAGAAACGAGCCGCAACACCTTTCGCGGTACGCATACCATCGCCAACAACAGAAATGATAGAAAGTTCACGAATCATATCAATCGGATCTAAATCGCCATTTGCAAGTTCTTGAGCAAATTCCGTATTTAAACAAGCGGTCGCTTTTTCAGCAAATTTTGCAGGTACACAGAAGCTGATGCTGTATTCAGAAGAAGATTGGGTAATTAAGATGACCGAAATACCAGCTTTTGACATGGTAGAGAACACGCGAGCGGCCATACCAACCATACCTTGCATTCCTGAACCCGAAACGTTAAACATTGCAACGTTATCAAGGTTAGTAATACCTTTTACTTTTAAGCCGTCGGTTGCTACGTTGCCATCAATTAATGTGCCTTTTGCATCAGGATTTGCGGTATTTTTGATCAAGCACGGAATGTTTAACGGTACTAACGGGCCTATGGTACGAGGGTGAATCACTTTCGCACCGAAGTATGAAAGTTCCATTGCCTCTTGGTAACTCATTGATTCTAAACAAATCGCTTCCGGTACTAAGCGAGGATCGCAAGTATAAACACCGTCCACGTCCGTCCAAATTTCGCAACAATCCGCTTTTAAACAAGCAGCTAAACATGCAGCAGAATAGTCAGAGCCATTGCGACCAAGTAATACGAGTTCGCCGTTTTCATTGCCAGCGGTAAAGCCCGCCATTAAAACGACATTTTTCTTTGGAATTGAATTTGCATCAACACGTTTGGTTGATTCGGCAATATCTACCGATGATTCTAAATAGCTACCGTGAGCTAATAATTTTTCAACAGGATCAATACGAGTAACATCGTAACCTTTTGCTTCAAACCAAGCTTGCATCATGGCAATCGATAATTTTTCACCACGGCAGTGAATGGTTGCCGCTACATTATCCGGCAATGCTTTTGTTTTTGCCGCTTCACTTGCAACACCTTGAATTTGGGTCAGTTCCGCTTCGACTAGTGCTAATAAGCCTTCACGATCCACATTATTATTTACCGCATATAAACCATTGATAATATTATGGAAAATTTCGGTTGCTTCTTTGAGATTGGTTTCAAAAGATTCGCCTGCAATCGCTTTATCAACAATCGCCACAAGGTGGTTGGTAATTTTAGCCGGTGCAGAAAGCACACCTGCCGCTTGGTCTTTTAAGTGTGCTTTTTCGATGATATCGGCCGCTTGCATAAAGCGCCCCGGGTTAGCAAGCGATGTACCGCCAAATTTAAGAACTCGCATAGTTTCTCCTGATGTTTAGTTTGATGTTTGCAAATTTGGATATAAAAAAACCCGCTTATAATGCGGGTTTGGTTGATTCTTTCCGTTTTACTGGTACAGACACCCGCACTATGCTTTATACATAATGGTAATAGTGCTGCCGGTGGTAATGATAAAACGATTCATATTATCTGTTTCTGTATAGTTATTAAAACGGTGATGTATGGAGAGAATGGGGGAAAGCGTTTGCTTTGTCAATGGCTTTTTGCAGAAATAATGTTCAGTTATAACAGGAAAGAAGTAAAAAGATTAAAAAATAACATTTTTTTGATTTAGATTAAAAAATGGTGCTTTTCTAAACGCTTTTTGGTATATTGCATCTGATTTTAATAAACCTAACAAAAAGGACCCTAAAATGGCATATCAATTACCAGAATTAGGCTACGCTTATGATGCGCTAGAGCCACATTTCGATAAAGCAACGATGGAAATCCATCACTCAAAACACCACCAAGCATATGTAAATAACGCAAATGCAGCATTAGAAGCTCACCCTGAGCTTTTAGAAAAATGCCCGGGTGCGTTAATTAAAGACTTAAGCCAAGTTCCGGCAGAAAAACGTACAGCAGTGCGTAATAACGTTGGCGGTCACGTAAACCACACGCTTTTCTGGAAAGGTTTAAAAACCGGTACAACCTTACAAGGTGCATTAAAAGATGCGATCGTTCGTGATTTCGGTTCAGTAGAAGCATTCCAAGCAGAATTTGAAAAAGCGGCAGCAACGCGTTTCGGTTCAGGCTGGGCATGGTTAGTGGTTGAAGACGGTAAATTAGCGGTTGTTTCAACTGCAAACCAAGACAACCCGGTAATGGGTAAAGAAGTTGCAGGCGTTTCTGGTTACCCACTTTTATGTTTAGATGTTTGGGAACATGCTTACTATTTAAATTACCAAAACCGTCGTCCGGACTACATTAAAGCATTCTGGAACGTAGTAAACTGGGATGAAGCGGCTCGTCGTTTCGAAGAAAACGGTTCACACTGCGGTTGTGCAAAATAATTGAGTAAATTACTCAAAGCTATACAATAAACAAGCGGTCGTTTTTGCAAAATTTTTTGTAAAAACGACCGCTTATTATATGGATTACTTATATTCAAAAATTACGCGAGGTGTAAGCTTAGTAATCAATTCATAACTGATTACACCGATATGTTGTGCGACTTCTTCGATCAACAGATCTTTACCCCAGAAAATTACTTCATCACCGACTTTATCTTGACTATCCGCACCAAGGTCAACAGTCAACATATCCATTGAAACTCGGCCGACAATCGGCACAATACGTCCGTTGACTAAAACCGGCGTACCTTCCGGTGCATTACGTGGATAGCCGTCACCATAGCCCATCGCTACCACGCCCAATTTCGTATCTTTATCACTCACCCAAGCACCACCGTAACCGACCGCTTCGCCTGCTTTATGCGTCCTCACCGCAATTAAAGAAGAAGCGAGCGTCATAACCGGTTTGAAGCCTAAATCAGTAATTGGCGTATAGTGCGGAGAAATACCGTGCATAATAATACCGGGGCGTACCCAATCATAATGAGCTTGTTTCCAATATAAAATACCGCTTGAAGCAGAAATACTACGTTCGTGTGTTGTATAGGGCGCTGTTGCCGCTTCAAACGTAGCGATTTGTTTTTCGGTATAACCGCAATCGGGTTCGTCCGCTCGACTAAAATGGCTGACAAAGCTAATACTTTCAACCAAAGGACAGGCTTGTAAACGTTGATAGAACATATCGACTTGTTCGGGATGAACGCCAAGACGGTGCATACCGGTATCAATCTTCAACCAAACATTGACCGGAAAATAAATTTTCGCTTTGCGCTTCCAAAAACCTTTTTGTTGTTCTTGTTGCCATTCTTGCGCAACTTGTTCAAGCAATTCCAATTGTTCTAAACAATGTACAACCGTATCAAAGCGGCGAGAGAGAGTTTTTAACAATTCTTCACGGTCAAAGAAACCTTCTACCAGTAAAATTTTGCCAGTATAACCAGTTTCTTGAATTTCTAATGCTTCACGTAAACGTGCTACGCCAAAACCATCCACTAAATCAGCTAATGCACCGGCAGCCGGTAATAAGCCTTGACCATAAGCATTAGCTTTGATCATAGCGAGAAGTTTCTGATGAGGGGCGAAAGTCTTGATGAGTTCAATATTATGTCGAAGTGCAGACTGGCTAATGGTAGCGGTAGCAGGTTTCATTTGTTTCACTTTTTATTGGTAAATCGTTAATAATGAGTGGCAATTATACGCCCGATGAGAATAAATGGACAACGGATAATGAAAATTAGATAATTTGAGTATGTATTCGTTCTTATTCTAATAGCAATGTTAACACTCCTCGAAACGCTTAAAGCGGAAAATCACCTCTCTGAACTGAATTATCAATTTGCCAAAATGATTGCGCATAAGCAGCAGGCGTACAACTATAATGAACAGCAACAAAACCTCGCTATTTTATTAGCCGCATTGCTTTCATATCATGTTATGCAAGGACATACCGCATTACGACTAGATTCAAATTCGGCACAATCTTTTTTTGGATTAGAACATAAAAAATTAGGGCGTGATTTTCAGAGTGAGATTTTGCAAAAAATAGGCGGAATCTCACCGTTTGAGTGGCAAGATATATTGCATGAGCATATTGCATTTAGCCATTCTCCAATGCAAATTGCCCCAATGCTATTTCAGCATGGCTTACTTTATTTTTATCGTTATTGGCAGGCGGAACATAACATCGCCCGATATTTACAACAAGCGGTCGAATTTCCGGAAGAATTTGAAAATACTGATTTGGACAAACAAATTCTTTTTGAGCTTTTCCCAGAAAAAACAACGGAAATTGATTGGCAAAAGATTGCAGTTGCCACCGCATTGCGTCAACGTTTTTGTGTGATTTCTGGTGGCCCGGGAACAGGAAAGACAACGACAGTCGCTAAATTATTAGTTGCCTTACAGGCTCGTCAATATCGTCAGCAGAAATCCGCACTTAATATTGCGCTGGTCGCTCCAACCGGTAAAGCAGCGGCACGCTTGAAAGAATCAATTAGTAATAGCTTTGAAAAGATGCAACTTACGTTTGAGATTCCTACCTATGCCTCAACGATTCATCGTTTACTCGGCGTGCGTCCAAATTCAGATACGCCGACATACCATGTGAAAAATCCGTTACATCTCGATTTATTAGTGGTGGATGAGGCATCAATGATTGACCTATCATTAATGGAAAAATTAATGAATGCATTGAAGCCGAGTACACGTTTGATCATCTTAGGTGATAAAGATCAGCTCGCATCGGTAGAAGCTGGTGCAATTATGGGAGAACTCGGTGAGTTTGTGCAACTAGGGTATAGCTCGGTACATTGCGAGTATCTATATAAGGTGACAGGCTATTCATTGAGTGAACAATCAAACGTATTACCGATTTGCGATACGCTTTGCCATTTGCAAAAAAGTCATCGCTTTAGTGAGCATTCTGGTATCGGGCAATTGGCTGCATTAGTGAATCAGCAGAAAGAGAATGAGTCTTGGCGGATTTTTACTAAATCCCAAACGGATTTAGTCTGTATCAAATATCCTAGTACTACTCAATTTGCAGAAAAACGCCAGTGGGTTCAGCATTGTGTCAATTTAGTGGTTGAGAAAGCAGTAGAGCACTATCAGGTGTATCTAAAATTGGTACAACAACGCGTGAGTAATCCGAATAAGATCTCTGCGAATGAAATTTTTGAAGCATTTCAGAAAGTGAGATTTTTATCGGCGCTAAGAGTCAGTGAATTAGGCAGCGAACGTTTAAATCAGAACATTGCAGAAGCATTAAAAAAAGCCCGTCTACTTAATTTTGCTTTTAGCCGTGATAGTTATGCGGGAAAACCGATTTTAATTACGCAAAATTCTCCTCAAAATAATATTTATAGCGGTGATATCGGTATTATTTTGCCTGATGAACATAATCAGCTAAGAGTCTATTTTGATACGAAAGTAGAAAATACCCACTTAAGTTTGTCGCTTAGTCGTTTGCCTGAACATGAAGTTGCATACGTCATGACGGTTCATAAATCACAAGGTTCCGAGTTTGAGCATACTTTCTTTATTATGCCGTTAAACAGTGCGCCGGTTATCACTAAAGAACTTATTTATACGGCAGTCACTCGAGCGAAACAGACATTTACTTTATTTAGTGAAGAAAAAGTCTGGAAGATAGGGGTAAGAGCAAATGTACAACGCCAAAGTGGCTTGCAAGAGCAATTAAAAAACATGTTTAGCTAATTTAATACACGAATTGTATTAAATGTGTTCTTTCAATCACTTTTTCAAGATTTTTTTGCAAAAAGTACTTGCAAGGATTTTAGATTTCTCTATAATGCACCTCACACAACGACGCACTGTTGTGAACGATTTAAAATTGATTGCCAGTGCGTCGTTTCTTTTTGTTCTTTAACAATTTATCAGACAATCTGTGTGGGCACTTGTTGATTGACTTAATTAAAAAATATTTTTGATTTTGAAGTCTTAATAGGTGCTTAAACTAGAAATTCATTTTTACTTTTAAAGTAATATGTAAACTTAGCTAAGCAGTTTATTGAGCGATTAAACTTTTTGAATTGAAGAGTTTGATCATGGCTCAGATTGAACGCTGGCGGCAGGCTTAACACATGCAAGTCGAACGGTAGCACGAAGGAGCTTGCTCCTTGGGTGACGAGTGGCGGACGGGTGAGTAATGCTTGGGAATCTGGCTTATGGAGGGGGATAACTACGGGAAACTGTAGCTAATACCGCGTAATATCTTCGGATTAAAGTGTGGGACCGCAAGGCCACATGCCATGAGATGAGCCCAAGTGGGATTAGGTAGTTGGTGGGGTAAAGGCCTACCAAGCCGACGATCTCTAGCTGGTCTGAGAGGATGACCAGCCACACTGGAACTGAGACACGGTCCAGACTCCTACGGGAGGCAGCAGTGGGGAATATTGCACAATGGGGGGAACCCTGATGCAGCCATGCCGCGTGAATGAAGAAGGCCTTCGGGTTGTAAAGTTCTTTCGGTAGCGAGGAAGGTGGTTGTTTTAATAGAACAATCAATTGACGTTAACTACAGAAGAAGCACCGGCTAACTCCGTGCCAGCAGCCGCGGTAATACGGAGGGTGCGAGCGTTAATCGGAATAACTGGGCGTAAAGGGCACGCAGGCGGTTGATTAAGTGAGATGTGAAAGCCCCGGGCTTAACCTGGGAATTGCATTTCATACTGGTCAACTAGAGTACTTTAGGGAGGGGTAGAATTCCACGTGTAGCGGTGAAATGCGTAGAGATGTGGAGGAATACCGAAGGCGAAGGCAGCCCCTTGGGAATGTACTGACGCTCATGTGCGAAAGCGTGGGGAGCAAACAGGATTAGATACCCTGGTAGTCCACGCTGTAAACGCTGTCGATTTGGGGATTGGACTTTAAGTCTGGTGCCCGAAGCTAACGTGATAAATCGACCGCCTGGGGAGTACGGCCGCAAGGTTAAAACTCAAATGAATTGACGGGGGCCCGCACAAGCGGTGGAGCATGTGGTTTAATTCGATGCAACGCGAAGAACCTTACCTACTCTTGACATCCATGGAATCTTGTAGAGATACGAGAGTGCCTTCGGGAACCATGAGACAGGTGCTGCATGGCTGTCGTCAGCTCGTGTTGTGAAATGTTGGGTTAAGTCCCGCAACGAGCGCAACCCTTATCCTTTGTTGCCAGCGGTTCGGCCGGGAACTCAAAGGAGACTGCCAGTGATAAACTGGAGGAAGGTGGGGATGACGTCAAGTCATCATGGCCCTTACGAGTAGGGCTACACACGTGCTACAATGGCGTATACAGAGGGAAGCAATATGGCGACATGGAGCAAATCTCACAAAGTACGTCTAAGTCCGGATTGGAGTCTGCAACTCGACTCCATGAAGTCGGAATCGCTAGTAATCGCAAATCAGAATGTTGCGGTGAATACGTTCCCGGGCCTTGTACACACCGCCCGTCACACCATGGGAGTGGGTTGTACCAGAAGTAGATAGCTTAACCGCAAGGGGGGCGTTTACCACGGTATGATTCATGACTGGGGTGAAGTCGTAACAAGGTAACCGTAGGGGAACCTGCGGTTGGATCACCTCCTTACCAAGATTAAGCGACTGCAAGTGTTCACACAGATTGTTTGATAGAAAGAAGACGAAAACGGATATAATCCGGCATCCTTTTGGGTCTGTAGCTCAGGTGGTTAGAGCGCACCCCTGATAAGGGTGAGGTCGGTGGTTCAAGTCCACTCAGACCCACCACTCTAAACGAGTGAAAACTGAAAGGTGAGATTATGTTCAGTCATGATGTATGGGGATATAGCTCAGCTGGGAGAGCGCCTGCCTTGCACGCAGGAGGTCAGCGGTTCGATCCCGCTTATCTCCACCAATCATCATGACTAAGTGAATAAATAGAATGTTTGTTTATTTAGTCATGATGATAAGTCAAATTATTGTCTTAAATTGTTCTTTAAAAAATTGGAAACAAGCTGAAAAACTGAGAGATTTTTCAAGTTCGTTAAAGCGGAAGTGATAACGAATACATTGAAAGTCTGAGTAGTTAAAAAATCTTAGCTGAACAAAAGCAGCTAAGTGTTTAGTTTAAAAACTAACGTCAAATGCGAAGTTTGAAAGAATAAGAACATTTGAGGTTGTATAGTTAAGTGACTAAGCGTACACGGTGGATGCCTTGGCAATCAGAGGCGAAGAAGGACGTGCTAATCTGCGAAAAGCTTGGATGAGTTGATAAGAAGCGTTTAATCCAAGATATCCGAATGGGGAAACCCACTAGATGAAGAATCTAGTATTTACTACTGAATACATAGGTAGTAAAGGCAAACCGGGAGAACTGAAACATCTAAGTACCCCGAGGAAAAGAAATCAACCGAGATTCTGTAAGTAGCGGCGAGCGAAAGCGGAAGAGCCTGTTAGTGATAGCAGTAGACACAGAAGAACGAGCTGGGAAGCTCGACTATAAAGGGTGATAGTCCCGTATTCGAAGTTTCAATTGTGGTACTAAGCTAACGATAAGTAGGGCGGGACACGAGAAATCCTGTTTGAAGATGGGGGGACCATCCTCCAAGGCTAAATACTCCTGATTGACCGATAGTGAACCAGTACTGTGAAGGAAAGGCGAAAAGAACCCCAGTGAGGGGAGTGAAATAGAACCTGAAACCGTGTACGTACAAGCAGTGGGAGCCTCTTAATGGGGTGACTGCGTACCTTTTGTATAATGGGTCAGCGACTTATATTTTGTAGCGAGGTTAACTGAATAAGGGAGCCGAAGGGAAACCGAGTCTTAACTGGGCGTTTGAGTTGCAAGGTATAGACCCGAAACCCGGTGATCTAGCCATGGGCAGGTTGAAGATTGGGTAACACTAATTGGAGGACCGAACCGACTAATGTTGAAAAATTAGCGGATGACTTGTGGCTGGGGGTGAAAGGCCAATCAAACCGGGAGATAGCTGGTTCTCCCCGAAATCTATTTAGGTAGAGCCTTGAGCGGACACCTTCGGGGGTAGAGCACTGTTTCGGCTAGGGGTCCATCCCGGATTACCAACCCGATGCAAACTGCGAATACCGAAGAGTGATACTCAGGAGACACACGGTGGGTGCTAACGTCCATCGTGGAGAGGGAAACAACCCAGACCGCCAGCTAAGGTCCCAAAGTACTAGTTAAGTGGGAAACGAAGTGGGAAGGCTTAGACAGCTAGGATGTTGGCTTAGAAGCAGCCACCATTTAAAGAAAGCGTAATAGCTCACTAGTCGAGTCGGCCTGCGCGGAAGATGTAACGGGGCTAAAACTAGTCACCGAAGCTGCGGCATCAGTAGAAATACTGTTGGGTAGGGGAGCGTTCTGTAAGCGGATGAAGCTGAATTGAGAAGTTTGGTGGACGTATCAGAAGTGCGAATGCTGACATAAGTAACGACAAAACGAGTGAAAAACTCGTTCGCCGGAAGACCAAGGGTTCCTGTCCAACGTTAATCGGGGCAGGGTGAGTCGGCCCCTAAGGCGAGGCTGAAAAGCGTAGTCGATGGGAAACGGGTTAATATTCCCGTACTTGGTATAACTGCGATGTGGGGACGGAGAAGGTTAGGTTATCAGACTGTTGGATGTCTGTTTAAGCCGGTAGGTGGGAATTTTAGGCAAATCCGGAATTCCGTTAACACCGAGAAGTGATGACGAGTCTCTACGGAGACGAAGTAACCGATACCACGCTTCCAGGAAAAGCCACTAAGCTTCAGGTTATACTAAACCGTACTATAAACCGACACAGGTGGTCAGGTAGAGAATACTCAGGCGCTTGAGAGAACTCGGGTGAAGGAACTAGGCAAAATAGCACCGTAACTTCGGGAGAAGGTGCGCCGGCGTAGATTGTAGAGATTTACTCTCGAAGGTTGAACCGGTCGAAGATACCAGCTGGCTGCAACTGTTTATTAAAAACACAGCACTCTGCAAACACGAAAGTGGACGTATAGGGTGTGATGCCTGCCCGGTGCTGGAAGGTTAATTGATGGTGTTATCGAAAGAGAAGCTCCTGATCGAAGCCCCAGTAAACGGCGGCCGTAACTATAACGGTCCTAAGGTAGCGAAATTCCTTGTCGGGTAAGTTCCGACCTGCACGAATGGCATAATGATGGCCAGGCTGTCTCCACCCGAGACTCAGTGAAATTGAAATCGCCGTGAAGATGCGGTGTACCCGCGGCTAGACGGAAAGACCCCGTGAACCTTTACTATAGCTTGACACTGAACATTGAATTTTGATGTGTAGGATAGGTGGGAGCCTTTGAAGCAGTCACGCCAGTGATTGTGGAGGCGTCCTTGAAATACCACCCTTTAACGTTTGATGTTCTAACGAAGATTGCGGAACGCGGTCTCGGACAGTGTCTGGTGGGTAGTTTGACTGGGGCGGTCTCCTCCCAAAGAGTAACGGAGGAGCACGAAGGTTTGCTAATCACGGTCGGACATCGTGAGGTTAGTGCAATGGTATAAGCAAGCTTAACTGCGAGACAGACAAGTCGAGCAGGTGCGAAAGCAGGTCATAGTGATCCGGTGGTTCTGAATGGAAGGGCCATCGCTCAACGGATAAAAGGTACTCCGGGGATAACAGGCTGATACCGCCCAAGAGTTCATATCGACGGCGGTGTTTGGCACCTCGATGTCGGCTCATCACATCCTGGGGCTGAAGTAGGTCCCAAGGGTATGGCTGTTCGCCATTTAAAGTGGTACGCGAGCTGGGTTTAGAACGTCGTGAGACAGTTCGGTCCCTATCTGCCGTGGGCGTTGGAGAATTGAGAGGGGCTGCTCCTAGTACGAGAGGACCGGAGTGGACGCATCACTGGTGTTCCAGTTGTCTCGCCAGAGGCATTGCTGGGTAGCTACATGCGGAAGAGATAAGTGCTGAAAGCATCTAAGCACGAAACTTGCCTCAAGATGAGTTCTCCCAGTCTATAAGACTGTAAGGGTTGTTGGAGACTACGACGTAGATAGGTCTGGTGTGTAAGTGGTGTGAGCCATTGAGCTAACGGATACTAATTACCCGAGAGGCTTAACTATACAACGCTCAAGTGTTTTTGGGCATGAAGCAAATAAATGCTAAAGAGAACTAAACTAAAAATCAGTAGCAGCTTGTTTCGAATTTAAAGTGCGAATAAAAAGCAGATAAAGAACAAAGAAAAAGATAGATAAAGACGAAGGCGATAGCCGAAGTCATCGACAGAATATTCTGGCGACCAGAGTGCTGTGGCTCTACCTGATTCCATTCCGAACTCAGAAGTAAAACGCAGTAACGCCGATGGTAGTGTGGGGTTTCCCCATGTGAGAGTAGGGCATCGCCAGATTGAATTTAGGGACCCTGTGGTTAGCGATAACCACGGGGTTTTTGCTTTTTTACAACGGACAACGCTGTTGTTTTATCTTCAGCCTCAATCTCAGTCTCAACCTCATTTTTATCTTTATTCAGCTTCTCCTTTCTCTCTTTTCCCTTCTTTCAACAGCCTCCATCACTGCAATTTGCAAAACAGAAGGGAAATTTGACCGCTTGTTTAGGATAAAAAAACGGCTAGAAATTAATTTCTAGCCGTTTCATTTTCTTACTTCATTATTTTGTTGGAGCTTGAGCAAGCAGTTTAGTCAATAATTTCCAATAAATCTCAACTGCAGGAATATGTACTTTCTCATCCGGTGAGTGAGCGTTACGGATGGTTGGTCCGATTGAGACTAAGTCCATATTTGGATAAACTTTTTTAATTAATCCGCATTCGAGACCTGCATGAATGACTTTAATTTTTGCTTCATAGCCTAAAACTTCATCATAAATTTTCTTCGTTAATGGTGTAATGATAGACGAAGTATCAGGTTCCCAACCCGGGTAATCTCCACTAAATTCAGCATGAGCACCAGTAAGCACAGCTAAAGAATTAATTTTTGCTCTAACTTCAGTTTTTCCACTTTCAATTAAAGAGCGAGCAAGGATCGTTGCTACTAATTCTTTATTTTCGATAGTCAATACACCGATGCTGAGAGATGTTTCAACAACATTTTTTACTACATCACTATTACGGATAATGCCGTTTGGCAAGAGATTAAGTAAATGAATAGCTTTTTGTGTTATTTCACTTGTTAAAATTTGTGTAGGAACGTTAGTTTCTTCTACAAGTAAAGTGAGATTTGGTTCAGCAAGTTTTAGTTCTGAGCTTAAAATTTCGGTTAATTGTGCTAAGCAAGCGGTAATTTTTGCTTGATTATTTGCATGGAATACAATCGTTGCCGAAGCCTCTCGAGGAATGGCATTTCGTACTGAGCCGCCTTTGATATCGGCTAATTGAAAATCTGACTGAGAGAGTGTCTCTGCTAGAATTCTTGATAACAATTTGATTGCATTCACTCGCGTTGTATGAATATCACATCCGGAATGTCCGCCTTGTAAACCTTTTAAGATAATATTTAGGGCTTTGTCAAATTGCGGATATTGATATTCAAGCGGGAGTGCTAAGTTGATGTTTTCTCCACCTGCGCAGCCGATATAAATTTCGCCATTATCTTCCGTATCGGTATTGATCATAATATTTGATGTTAACCAATTCGGACGTAAGCCTAATACGCCTTCCATGCCGACTTCTTCGCTCATCGTAAGTAATACTTCGATTTCCGGATGGGCAATGTCATTTGCTTCTAATACAGCCATACAAGATGCGAGGCCGATACCATTATCTGCGCCTAGTGTTGTACCTTTCGCTTTAACCCATTCTCCGTCAATATAAGGTTGGATAGGATCTTTTAGAAAGTCATGTTTTGTAGCGGCATTTGCTTGTGGAACCATATCTAAGTGAGCTTGTAAGGCGATAGCTTGGCGATTTTCCATGCCGGCTGTTGCAGGTTTACGAATTAATACATTGCCTGCTTCATCTCGCTCTGCAAATAGGTTTTTTGATTTTGCCCATTCTACGAGTGTATTCGCAAGTTGTTCTTCATGGTATGAGGGGTGTGGAATCGAGCACACTTTATCAAACCATTGCCATAGTAGAGTAGGAGAAAGATTTGAAATTTCAGACATAATAACCTCGTGAAAATAATATAGCGTTTAAGTTTTGGTAAAAAATTGCAAAAAATAGACCACTATTGATGAAGAATAACGGAAATGATAGCACGAAAGCGCTTTTTAGGTTAAAATAACGTAATTTTTTTATTCGGTGCCTTGTCACCGCTTTTTTTTATCTAGGATATTTTGTATGAGCGAAAAATACACAAACGAAAAATATGTTGTAACTTGGGATATGTTCCATATGCACGCGCGTAAACTGGCAGAGCGTCTTTTACCTGCATCGCAATGGAAAGGCATTATTGCGGTAAGTCGCGGTGGTTTATTCCCAGCTGCGGTACTTGCACGTGAATTAAGTATTCGCCATGTTGAAACCGTATGTATCTCTAGCTATGATCATGATGAACAAGGCGAATTAAAAGTATTACACGCTGCACAAACAGATGGCGAAGGTTTTATTGTTGTAGATGACTTAGTTGATACGGGTAATACCGCAAAAGAAATTCGTAAAATGTACCCGAAAGCAAAATTTGTAACCGTATTTGCTAAACCTGCCGGTGCGCCGTTAGTTGATGATTACGTAATTGATATCCCTCAAGAAACATGGATTGAGCAACCTTGGGATTTAGGTATCACATTCGTTCCACCTCTAGCACGTCAGTAATTAAGAGTGTCATAAAAATGGATAATTGAGAATAATGACTCAATTATCCATTTTTCCATTTTCTGTTTCTATTATTAATTAAATATTATGAGCTTAGGTAATCTTTATATTCTTTCGGCACCAAGTGGTGCTGGTAAATCTTCACTAATTAATGCGCTATTAGCTGACTTATCTCGCACGGAAGTTCAGCTTTCTATTTCTCATACTACGCGTAATCCTCGTCCTGGTGAAGAAGATAGCGTGCATTATTACTTTACTAATCATGCGGAATTTGAAGCGCTTATTGAAAAAGGACATTTTTTAGAATGGGCGGAAGTATTTGGGAATTATTACGGTACTTCTTTGCCTATGATTGAGAAAAGTTTAGAGAAAGGGATTGATGTTTTCTTAGATATTGATTGGCAAGGTGCGCGTCAAATTCGTCAAAAGCTTCCAAATGTAAAGACTATCTTTATTTTGCCGCCTTCTCGTGCAGAGTTAGAAAAACGTTTGTTTGGACGAGGACAAGATTCTGCGGAAACTATTGCAAAACGAATGGCAGAAGCAATTTCAGAGATGTCACATTATGATGAGTTTGATTATGTGATTGTTAATGATGATTTCCAGACTGCCCTAGGTGAGTTAAAAAGTATTTTAACTGCAGAGCGTTTGAAACTTGAAACTCAGACTCTTCGACATAAACAACTTATCGATCAATTACTTTCGGAATAATAAGCGGTCAAGTTTTGTAAAAGATTTCAAAAATGAATTGATCTTTATAGTAACTGGTAAGGAAACAGAGATTTCTTTAGAATATCCATTTCTCTATTATCCTCGTTTCAAGGAAATTGTATGAAACTTTCAAAATTAGCTTTAACACTTTCAGTTGTACTTGCATTGTCAGCTTGTTCAACGAATATGAGTAAAGACGGCTCTCTTGAACAAGCTCAAGCAACTTATCAACAATATCAAGAGATAACAAAACAATTTCAAATTAATGAACAGTGGTGGAAAGGTTATAATGATAGCCAACTTAACGCAGTTATAGACCAAGCGATTGCGAATAACGTAGATTTAGCTAAAAGCGCCATTGCTGTGAATAGAGCGCTTTATAACGCAAATTTAGTCGGTGCGAATTTAGTACCGACTTTTAGTGGTTCAGGTTCTACATCAGCGTCTAAAGGTGTAGGTTCAACTTCAAATCAAGTCTCAACTGGCATTTCTACCGTTTCGAATAATGCGGCATTTAATTTAAGTTATACGCTGGATTTATGGCGCCGTTTAGCCGATGCGACTAGTGCTGCGGAGTGGGAGCATAAAGCAACGATTGAAGATTTAAAATCTGCGCGTCTTTCCTTAATCAACTCAGTTGTAACGACTTACTACCAAATTGCTTACTACAAAGATGCGATCAATGTAATTGAACGTACGATTAAAAACTACGAACAAATTTCACGTATTTTAAATAATAAATTAGCGGCGGGTGCAATTGACCGTTTAGCGGTAGAACAAGCACAACAAGCAACATTAAATGCTCGTAATAACTTGATTGCTTATCGCACGAATTTAAAAACGGCGGAACAAACGTTACGTAATTTATTAAATTTAAAACCGGATCAATCATTACCGTCTCGCTACCCAAGTATTTTGAGCGTGAAATTACAAGGCGTTGATTTAAATGTGCCGGTTTCTGCCATTGCAAACCGTCCGGATGTAACCGCTCGTTTAAACCGCTTACAAAGTGCATTTAATAGTTTAACCGCTACGGAAAAAAGCTGGTTCCCAACCGTTACTTTAGGTGCTTCAATTTCCGGTAATGCCGCGAAAGCATATAATGTTGCTGATAATCCGGTTGGTAATGGTGTGATTTCATTTGATCTACCATTCTTAGATTGGAATCGTGTGAAAAATAACGTGAAAATTTCAGAGTCTGATTATATGACGGCAAAATTAAATTATGAGCAAACGTTAACAAGCGCATTGAATGAAATCGATACGCACTATTATGCT
Source organism: Actinobacillus equuli (assembly GCF_900636745.1). Classification (NCBI taxonomy): domain Bacteria; kingdom Pseudomonadati; phylum Pseudomonadota; class Gammaproteobacteria; order Pasteurellales; family Pasteurellaceae; genus Actinobacillus; species Actinobacillus equuli. Next base: position 1,893,772 of record NZ_LR134310.1, read on the forward strand.
TATGAGCAAGCTCGTAGTAGCTATGCAACCTTACAAAAAGCGTATGAACATGATAAGCGAATTAGCACTTATTATAAAAATCGTTATGAACAAGGTGCATCAGAATTCCGCGAGTGGATTGGTGCAATGAACACCGAACTTAGTTCTCAGCTTTCGATTTTGAATCAGAAATATACGATTCTTTCAGGTGAGAATACGGTGTATCAATCAATGGCGGGTAAATATCTGCGTTAATAAAATAAAGCACGAAGAGCATTTTACTTTTCGTGCTTTTTTCTTATTTTTTGTTTTGTTCTGCCGCTCGCTTACGGCGAATTTCTTTCGGATCCGCAATTAATGGGCGGTAGATTTCAATTCGATCACCATTTTCCACCATATCGGTTAATTTTGCCGGACGACTAAAGATACCGACTTTATTGGTACGCAGATCGATCTCAGTATATTTTTCTAAAATACCAGATTGCAAAATCACATTTTGAATTGTGGTTGCACTATCAAGTGTGAGCTTTTTAAGGAAAAAACGTTCTGGATAGGCATAAGCAACTTCAACAATAATTTTTTCTGATTCAGACACCGTAAACCTCCTTGGCTCTCTGTTTAAACGCATTGACCATTTTTATGGTCATTTCGTTAAACACTTTCCCAAACACCATACCGACAACAGGATTCGAAAATTCGAATTCAAGTTGTAAGCTGATTTTACAGCTTTGTTCATCAAAGGGTTGGAATGTCCAAACACCTTGTAAATAACGAAATGGGCCTTTGATTAGCTTCATTTCAATACGCTCATTCGGGCGCATGGTATTATGTGTACTAAATGTTTGGCTAATACCTAATTTCTGAATATGTAATTCGGCTTCTAATTCGGTTTCACCACGACTGATAGTTTTAGTACCTACACAGCCGGATAAAAATTGCGGGTACTTTTCGTAGTCATTCACGAGCTGATACATTTGCTCAGCGCTATAAGCGACGAGGGATGATTGGTTTACTATTGGCATGATTTCTCTCTCAAATAAGCGGTCGTATTTTACTAAATTTTTGCATTTCTATAAAGAAACGCTTTTGACTTGTAAATAGACATTTTGCCCTTCTTTTAATGCCAATTCATCGAATGACCATAAGCTAATACTCGCCCATATTGTGTAGTTATCAACTAAGACGGCAATATCCACTCGTTCACTTTGCTCAATAATCTGCATAATTTTGCCTTGTAATATATTACGAATAGAACTTTGGTTCGGCTTTTCTAAGCTGATAGACACATCTTTGCTGGCAATAGTAATGCGTAATTTATCACCGATTTGATAATGCGGTGTTTCGTTGATCCAAATTTGTTGCGTACCAAGATTTAAGCCAACCATTTTGTAAGTGGGTTGGTAAGAATGAATCGTTAATTCTAATAAGCTAACCTTTTGTGAATCCGGTTGCCAAGCCATAAAAGCAGGGTGATGCCACACGTTAGTAACACTATCGAAAAGTGTAACTTTACCTTGTTCGAGCAAAATAAGGTTATCCGCCAAACGAATGATTTCATCTAAGCTATGGCTGACATATAAAATTGGGATTTCAATTTGGGCGGCAAGTTTGCTCAAATAATTCATTAATTCGTGCTTGCGTGGTAAATCAAGTGCGGATAATGGTTCGTCCATCAGTAATAATTGCGGTTCGCTTAATAACGCTCGACCGATCGCGACACGCTGCTTTTCACCGCCGGAAAGGCTAGCCGGAAAACGAGTGAGTAAATGCTCAATACCAAGTAATTGTACGATTTGCAAAAAATGAGTGGAATCCGACCGCTTGTAGCCGTATTTGAGGTTCTTTTCAACGGTATAGTGTGGAAAAAGTCGGTGTTCTTGAAATACATAGCCGATTTTTCGCTTTTCCGGAGCAAGGTTGAGCCCTTGCTCGCTATCGAATAAGGTTTGTTGATTAAGTCGGATATAGCCTTTTTGTGGTGTAGATAAACCTGCAACTAAGTTGATTAGACTCGATTTACCCGCACCGGAACGTCCAAAAATAGCGGTAACGCCTTTATTCGGAATATCTAACTTTACCGCTAACTCAAGTTGTCCGAGTGTCTGATGTAGATTTAATTGAAGCATAAGTTAATTTAGTAAACGTTTCTGCTTTTCAGCAAACCATTCGGAAGCAAACAGTGCAATTAAGGAAATCATAATCGAAACGGCACATAAACGTGCGGCAGCCAGTTCTCCGCCCGGTGTCTCGATAAAAGTAAAGAGTGCGGACGGAATGGTTTGGGTTTGATTCGGAATATTGGAGACAAAGGTGATTGTTGCCCCAAATTCGCCCAATGAACGGGCAAAGCCGAGTACCGCTCCGGCAATAATCCCCGAATAGGAAAGTGGTAACGTGAGGGTAAAAAAGACTTTTAACGGCGAAGCACCGAGGGTACGTGCGGCTTGTTCCAATTTCGGATCTACCGCATCTAATGTCAGGCGGATTGATCTAACCATCAACGGAAATGCCATAACCATTGAGGCGAGAACCGCACCTTTCCAAGAAAAACTGAATGAAAATTCAAACCATTGCCATAAATATTGACCGATTACACCTTTTTTTGCCATCGAAACCAATAATAAATAGCCAATAACCACTGGCGGTAATACAAGCGGCAGATGCACAATGCCGTTTAATAAGTTTTTACCCCAAAATTGTTTGCGAGATAATAACCAAGCGATAAATATGGCAAACGGTAGTGATACGACAACCGCCAGTAAAGCCACTTTCAAACTTAAGAAAATAGCATCAAGTTCTTGAGGGGTAAAATTGAACATTGCTTCAACCATAGATAAGCAGAAAAGGAATAGCGTTATCTATCCCTTTTGTCGAATTAATGAATCGGGTAAAAACCGGCAGCTTCAAATTTCGCTTTGGCTTTCGGCGTTTTTAGGAAATCTAAAAATGTTTTAGCTTGCACTTTATCGCTCACTGTCGCAGCCGGATAAATAACTTCACCATAGCTTTCGGTTGGAAAAACGGCGATCACTTTCACTTTATTAGAAACTTTCGCATCGGTAGAGTAAACAATACCGAGCGGCGATTCGCCTCGTTCGACAAACGAAAGTGCATCACGTACATTTTTGGCTCGGGCAAGTTTAGGCTCAATTTGCTGCCATAAGCCGTAATGTTCTAGCGCTTTTTTCGCATATTTGCCTGCCGGTACATGAGCCGGATCACCGATCGATAAATAATTATTTGCTAAAATTTTGTCAAAATCGACCGCTTGTATGTCGCTTGTTGTTAATGGACTATCTTTGGGAGCGATTAAAACAAGATCACTTTTAACCAAATGGAGAATATTTTGCGTTTTGGCGGGCTGCTTCTCTTTTAGATAGTCCATCCATTTCAGGTCGGCGGAAATAAACACATCTGCTGGCGCATCTTGTTCGATTTGTTTGGCTAATACCGAACTGGATGCAAAGGAAAATACTACTTTATCATCAGGATATTGCTTGGCAAAATCTTGATTGATTTCTTGTAATACATTGGTCATTGATGAAGCTGCAAAAACGGTAATATCCTTTGCCAATGCCAAGCTTGATGAAAAAAGTATACTACCGATTAGAAAAAGTTTTGTTAATGCTTTCATTAGGTCTCCTTTTATATAATTATGTAAAACAAGCGGTTTAATTTTTCGTATTTTTTGCAAGTCTACATAATTTATTTTAAGAACGTAGGCCAGTGCCTTTCTCTATCAATGAAAAAGCAAACCAATACAAAATAACGATAAAGCTACTCAATACTGAAAAGGTATAAACTACAGAAACATCTGTAATACCAAGAAATCCGTAGCGGAAACCGTTGATCATATACACAATTGGATTAAATTTTGAGATGGCTTGCCAAAATTCTGGTAATAGCGAAATAGAATAAAATACGCCGCCTAAATAAGTGAGAGGCGTGAGTACAAAGGTTGGAATTAAGCCCACATCATCGAAAGACTTAGCATATACCGCATTGATTAAACCACCTAATGCGAAGGTAATAGTTGTCATCAATAATGTTAATAAAATAATCGCCCACGAATGAATGTTGTAGGAGACGAAAAAGAGCGAAACTAGCATGACTAAAATGCCTGCCAATCCACCTCGAATAATACTTCCCGCAACATATCCCCAAATAATATCATGACTGGAGAGTGGCGAGACGAGCAATTCCTCATAGGTTTTAGTGAATTTACTCAGGAAAAATGACGATGCGCTATTAACATAAGAGGCGGTGATTGCCGTCATCATTACAAGTCCGGGTGCAATAAATTGCATATAGCTTACGCCGCTCATATCCCCGATACGACCGCCGATTAACTTTCCGAAAATCAGAAAGTAGAGCGTTGTGGTAATAATGGGCGGAACAAGCGTTTGTTTCCAAATACGAATCACTCTGCGTGATTCTTTGCCGGCAAGGGTGAGGAATCCTGTTAAATTCATTTTAATTCGCCATTTTCATAAACAATTCTTCTAAACGATTGGATTTGTTACGCATACTTGAGACTTCAAATCCTTGTGCTGCAATTTGTTGGAACAGGTTGGTTAAACCTTGTTCTCGCTGCACCTCAACTTCTAAAGTGTTCTCATCGAGCCATTTAAATGGATAGTGATTGATGACAAGCGGTTGATTTTCCAATTTTTTTTGCAAATCCAGCACGAAGGTTTCCGTTTCTAATTTGGCAAGCAAGGCTTTCATTGAAGTATTTTCAACCAATAAACCGTTTTGGATAATCCCGATATGACGGCAAAGATTTTCGGCCTCTTCCAAATAGTGAGTAGTTAAAATAATGGTTGTACCTTGTTGATTCAGTTCACGTAAGAAGTCCCATAAACTACGGCGTAACTCAATATCTACCCCAGCGGTAGGCTCATCTAAAATCAGCAATTTCGGGTTATGCATTAAAGCTCGGGCTATCATTACTCGGCGTTTCATGCCGCCGGAAAGCTCACGGGTAAAATGGCTTCGTTTTTCCCAAAGATCGAGTTTTTTCAACCAAATTTCAGCTCGAATTAAGGCTTCTTTATGTGAGATACCGTAATAACCGGCTTGTTGGGTTAGAACATCAATCACTTTTTCAAATTGGTTGAAGTTAAATTCTTGCGGTACAAGCCCGATTTGCTGTTTAAGCTGAATTTTTTGCGTATCAAGATCGTAACCGAATACTTTCACGCTACCGCCGGTTTTATTCACTAGAGAACTAATGATCCCAATGGTAGTTGATTTACCCGCACCGTTATGACCAAGCAATGCGTAAAAATCGCCTTGTTCTACGCTTAAATCGATACCTTTTACCGCTTGCACACCGGTCGGGTAGGTTTTGATAAGATTCGTGATTTCTAAAGCTTTCATTATTCTTTATTCTCTGCAACAGCTCGAATCGTGCTTTCGTCGATTTCCGCATCAAATGTTTGGCGTAACAACATTAATTTTTCATCATTAGTAAGTGCTTTTTTCGCTTCGAGCGTTAAATTTTCAAAAATTGCTCGGCGAATTTCAAGCGGTGTTTTATATTCAGCACTTTCGCCAATACTCAATTCATAGCTAAAGCCTTTTTCTTGTAAGGCTGTCGCTAGGCTTTGACGAGATTCTGCATTATCCAAATGTGCCATTGCTGGCTTGAGGATCAATTTAAGCTGTTCACCTTGTTTTTCGGCTAAATAGCTATTTAATGCCACTTGACGAGATAAACCACCGAGTTTTAATTCATTCACAATTTGGCACCATTCGTCTTGCTCGCAAGATAATGCGATTGTTTTTGCCACTAATTCCGGCGTACGCTCTTGCAAGATCGCTTGTTTGATATCGGATGGTTTAGTGCTTTCATTTTGGGTTTCTAATTCGGGATTGAGCCACGTCCAGCGATAATCTTCATCGCTTAACGGTTTTTCTGGTTGCTTTGCCGATTGAAGCCGAGCTTGCGTTTGTTGCTCAGTTGCCAAATTCATAAAACGCTCTTGTAAACTTGGCGTTTTTTGTGGATTTGGTCTGCTCGCCGATGAAATAGCCGGTTTAGCTAACTCAGACTTTTTTTTTTCGTTTTGAGTAAGTTGTGCCTGAGTTTGCTGTAATTGCTTACGGGCTTGCATTGCTGCAAGTGCCGGTGACACTGGCGCTAAATCGCTTTCAACTACACTTGCGGCGGGTTGCGGATAAGCGGTTGAATTTTCCGGCATTTTTGCAACAGGTTGTGTTGCAAAATTTTGAGCAGAATTAACCGCTTGCGGTGTGTGGTTTTGTGTTAGACGAGCTTTGAGCTGTTCAATATTTTGCTGCGGTGTATGCGATACAGTCGCTGTTGTTTGAACAACTTCTCTTACCGGTTGGCGATTAATTTCTTCAGTACGTTTAGGATGGAAAGCCAATGCACGTAAAATAGTCATTTCTACACCGGCACGTTGTTCCGGCGCAAATTCCAGTTCTTTTTTACCGCTGAGCATTAACTGATAGAAAAATTGTACGTCTTCAGGCGCAATTTGTTTTGCTAAAAAATGCAGCTGAGTTTGTTCCTGCCCACTATTTTTGAGCAACTGAAGCATCGCAATTTGGTGTAAAGTTTGGGCAATGTCCGAGAGTAGTTGTGACCAATCAACCCCTTTTTCAGCAACAGATTGAATAACTGACATTGCTTTTTCACCGTCTGCTTGGGCAAGTGCGGTGACTAATTCGATTGGCTGGTGATCATCAATTAAACCGAGCATTTGCTGTACGATTGGTAAGCTAATATTTGCATTACTTACTGCAATTGCCTGATCAGTTAAACTTAATGAGTCACGAATACTACCTTGGGCCGCTTTTGCTAGTTTTTCAATAGCAGCTGACTCGTAGGGAATATTCTCCTGTTGCAGGATAAATTCGAGATGGTTTGCGATCTGAGCTTGATCCAACGCACGCAAATGGAATTGCATACAACGGGATAAGATCGTGATCGGAAGTTTTTGTGGATCTGTCGTTGCCAGTAAGAACTTCACGTATTCAGGCGGTTCTTCAAGCGTTTTAAGTAGCGCATTAAAACTGTGACGCGAGAGCATATGCACTTCGTCAATCAGGTAAACTTTAAAGCGTCCGACTGTTGGTTTGTATTGAACGTTATCAAGCAGTTCACGGGTGTCTTCGACTTTGGTGCGTGAAGCCGCATCAATTTCAATCAGATCAATAAAGCGACCTTCTTCGATCGCTTTACAATTTGCGCATTCACCGCAAGGTGTGGCGGTGATACCGGTTTCGCAGTTTAAGCCTTTTGCAAATAGGCGTGCAATCGAGGTTTTACCTACACCACGCGTACCGGAAAACAGATAGGCGTGATGAAGTCTGCCTTCACGCAGACCATTCTCTAATGCTGATAAAACGTGTTGCTGTCCGACAACTTCAGAAAAACGTTGCGGACGCCATTTACGGGCTAAAACTTGATAACTCATTGCGACTCTTATTTGTTACGGAATAGTATTCCGTACTAAGAAATATTAATGACCGGCAAACTCAACTAATGTGAATGAATTGATGCCTTCTTTTTCTAGACGTTCTTTACCGCCTAAATCCGGTAACCAGATCACAAATGCAGCATGTTCTACTTTACCGCCTAAGCGACGAATTAATTTTGCCGTAGCGTCAATCGTACCGCCGGTTGCCAATAAATCGTCTACAACTAATACGTTGTCACTTTCTTTTACTGAATCTAAATGGATTTCCAGCGTATCTTCACCATATTCTAAAGAATAAGATTGTGAAATAACTTCACGAGGTAATTTTTTAGGTTTACGAACTAATACAAAAGGTACGCCCAACGCAAGCGCTACCGGTGCACCAAAGATAAAGCCGCGAGATTCTGTTCCAACGACTTTAGTAATACCTTTATCTTTAAATTCAGCAACGATCGCATCTACGGTTGCCTTGAATGCTTCCGGCACTTCTAATAATGAGGTAATGTCACGGAAAATAATACCTGCTTTCGGATAGTCAGGAATAGATTTGATAGATGATTTGATTAAATCTAATTGGTTCATGGTTAGACCTTAAAAAATAGCAAAATAACCTGAAGAATTTAGCAAAACTGAGCAAAATTACAAGGAAAATTTAAGGAAAGTCAGCAATTCGGCATCATTTTCAATGTGATTAGTATATTTCTTATATAAAAAATTATACAAATTTATTGATTGTATAGAATAAGTTATATATTCTGTATAAAAAATTCTACGGAGATACTATGAACCAAATTCTTATCCCTTATGTTTCGATGGCAGATATGTTAGTTGAAACGCTCGGAAAAAGTTGTGAAGTGGTTTTACATGATTTAAACCGCCCTGAGCATTCGGTTGTGTATGTTGCCGGCGATGTTACACATCGTAAACCGGGGCAGAATTTTGACCATTTGGTTAAGGAAGTGATGTTATCGGATAAGCTGAATAATAACTATGTAGCCAATTACTATTTTGAAGTCGAGGGTAAACTTATTCGTTCATCCACTCAACTGATTTTTGACCAAAACCAACAGCTGGTTGGTGCTTTATGTATCAACATTGACACAACACCGATTACTGAGCAAATCGCTTATTTAAATACCTTATTGCCTAACCTAAATCAGATAAAACAAACTGAGCAAACAGCTGAAACGGAAGAACTTCCGCTTTCTGCAATGGCAGAAAATTTAATGGATAAAATTTTAAACGGACAATCTGTTCAAACAATGTCTCGGGATGAAAAAATTGAAAAGATTCGTTTTATGGAACAAAAAGGCTTGTTTTTAATGAAAGGCAGTATTGAAAAAGCTGCTGAAAAATTAGGCGTAAATAAAGTGACCATTTATAGTTATTTAGATGAAGTAAGAGGAAAACGCTAATGGAAATTATTCTACCGAATCAAAGTAAAGGGCATTATTCACCGGCAATAAAATCCAACGGAATGTTGTATATATCGGGACAACTTCCATTTAATGCTGATGGGAAAATTGTTGGTGATATTGCCGCTCAAACTAAACAAGCTCTCGCTAATTTAGCTCAAGTACTCGCCGCTGCCGGTCTTAGTAGAAATGATGTTGTGCAATGCCGTGTGTATATTCCCGATGTAGCTTATTGGGATACGGTGAATCAAGTTTATGCTGATTTTTTCGGTTCACACAAACCTGCTCGTACTGTTGTACCTTGCGGTAATTTGCATTACAACGCACTTATCGAAATTGATGCGGTTGCCGAATTTGCTTAGGAGAATCAATATGAAATTTATCTGTAATCAATGCCAACAAATTGCGCCGGTATCTACTCGCCAAGCAAAATGTCAATGTGGCGGGTTATGGTCATTAGATTATCAGCCACCTAAATTTGATCTCAATCAGGTTGATCAGCATGAGTGGAGCTTATTTCGTTATCGAAAATTTATCGCTTTGCAAGATGAAAGTTGGCGTGATATTTCCTTGGGTGAGGGGATGACGCCGATAGTCCGCTTTGATGAAAATGTATTATTAAAAATGGATTACTTTATGCCAACGCTTTCCTTTAAAGACCGTGGTGCGGCGGTACTTATCAGTCATTGTAAGTCGATTGGTGTTGAATCGGTGGTACAAGATAGTAGTGGTAATGCAGGAAATAGTGTCGCAGCCTATTGCGCTAAAGCGGGTATTCAGTGTGAAATTTTTGTACCGGAAGGAACATCGCCGAAAAAAATTAATATGATTGAGGCGCATGGTGCTAAAGCTAATGTGATTAAAGGTAGCCGTGATCATTGTGCCGATGTATGTCGTGCTAAGGTTGAAAATGAGGGCGTTTATTATGCTAATCACGTGTATAACCCCTTCTTCTACGAAGGTACGAAAACCTATATTTATGAAACGTTTGAACAGCTCGGGCGGATTCCAAAACATATTGTCGTTCCGGTTGGAAACGGTACTTTGTTTATTGGTGTCATTAAAGGACTAGAACATTTGTTGGAAAGTGGCGTTATTGATGAAATGCCAACGATTATTGCATTACAAAGCGAATATTGTGATCCATTATTGCAAGCGGTCAAAAAAGGGCAAAAATTTGCAGAACAGGTTGAGATTAAGCCGACTATCGCCGAAGGTATTGCCATTGGACAGCCTATGCGAGCAAGTGAAATTTTAGCTTATGCGGAAAAATATGCGATTCGTTTTGTTCATGCACCGGAAGATAAAATTCTTGCGGCACGAAACGCTTTAGCCAAAAAAGGAATTTATTGTGAACATACTACCGCAGCCAACTATGCGGCTTATCTTCACTACTGTGAACTATATGGTACAGTAGAAGATTGCTTAATTACGATGTGTGGTGCTGGACTGAAATCAGATCATTAAATGAGGGAAATAATATGTCGGAAAAAACATTCGAAAATTTGACCGCACTTTTAGACCAATATCAAGCTCGTTATCGAGTAGTCCATCATACTAGTGCCGGTAAATCGGAAGAGGTTGCGAAAATTCGTGGTACGGAAATCGGGCAAGGGGCAAAAGCCTTGGTATGTAAAATCAAAGGAAATGGTGTAAAACAAGCAGTACTCGCTATTTTACCAGCCGATGAGCAGGCTGATTTAAATCAAATTGCCCAATACTTAGGTGGTACAAAGGCGTCTCTTGCTAGCCCTAAAGAAGTTGATGAACTTACAGATTGTGTATTTGGTGCAATTCCACCTTTTAGCTTTCATCCGGATCTTAAACTTATTGCAGATCCTAGTTTACTTAAACGCTATGCTGAACTTGCTTTTAACGCCGGTACGTTAGAATGTTCAATTATTTTAAATACGCAAGATTATGCACGTATTGTGCAGCCGATGTTAGTGAGTTTTGTGAAAAGAGATATATAGAAACTACTCGGTTTTAGATTAAATTTAATCGCTTTTATGTAACCAATTACATAATGTTAAAAAATACGAAAAAAAGACCGCTTGCTTTTGGCGGTCTTTATCAATCTATCCGATATCTTTAGCAAGATAATGCAGTACACCGCCAAAGACTTTTTCCAGATTTTCGGTAGTAAAGGTGGTTTCGGTTTTCCCGGCAGCAAGTAAGGTACGATTGATCATCAATACTTGATCGCAAAAGCTAGGCACGCTATTTAAATTGTGTGTTGAAACTAAAACTAAATGTCCTTCGCTACGCAGTTGCTGCAACAATTCAACGATGGCATTTTCGGTTTTGACATCAACACCGGTAAACGGCTCGTCCAGTAAAATAATCTGACTTTCTTGCGCCAATGCTCTAGCCAAAAATACACGCTTTTTCTGTCCGCCAGAAAGTTCACCGATTTGACGGTGTTGTAAATGGCAAATATCCACTCGTTCCATCGCTTGCATCACTTTTTGTTTATCAAGAGATGAAGGACGGCGTAGCAATCCCATATAGCCGTAGCGTCCCATCATAACGACATCGTAAACGGAAACAGGAAATTGCCAATCGACCTCTTCGCTTTGCGGCACATAAGAAACCAGATTCTGTTTCAAAGCTTGTTGAATTGGCATTTGGTTTAACAGGATTGTGCCGGTTTGAGGTTTGACTAATCCCATTAAACTTTTAAATAGCGTAGATTTACCACCGCCATTTACACCGATTAAGGCACAAATCGTACCGTTTTGCAGTTGGAAAGAAACATCATGTAAGGCTAAATGCCCGTTGTTATAACGGACACTTAGCTTTTCAACAGAAATAGAGGTTGGAATGGATGCCATATTATTTTTTGCTTTTTTCAAAACCGTCAACAATTGTGCTGATTGTCACTTTTAATAAATCCAAATAAGTCGGTACAGCGCCGTCTTTGGTTGAAAGTGAATCAACATATAACACACCGCCGTATAATGCGCCGGTTTCTTTAGCAACTTGTTTCGCCGGTTTATCCGATACGGTACTTTCGCTGAAAACGACAGGAATGTGATTTGCTTTTACGCCGTCAATTACTTTTTTCACTTGTTGCGGTGAGCCTTGTTCTTCAGCATTGATTGCCCATAGATAAAGCTCTTTTAATTGGTAGTCTTGTGCTAAATAACTGAATGCGCCTTCACTGGTTACTAACCAACGTTGTGCTTCCGGAATAACGGATAGACGTTGGCGTAGAGGCTCTGCAATTGCTTTTACTTTTTCAGCGTAAGCTTTAGCATTTTGGTTATAGCTTTCGGCATTGTTCGGATCGTATTTCACTAAAGCGGCACGAATATTTTCAATATATTGCAATGCGTTAGCTGATGACATCCAAGCATGCGGGTTCGGTAAGTTTTTATATTCACCTTCGGTAATTGCAATTGGTGTGATGCCTTCGGTCACAACAACGGCCGGTTTACCTTTTACGTTTTCAAAGAAACGCTCGAACCAACGTTCTAAATTCATACCGTTCCATAAGATAAGATCCGCTTTTTGTGCTTTAGCAATATCTTTAGGTGTCGGTTGGTAGTCATGAATTTCAGCACCGGGTTTGGTGATGGATTCCACAATTGCTTTATCACCCGCTACATTTTGTGCAATATCTTGAATAACGGTAAATGTTGTGACGACTTTGAATGGTGCTGCCATAGTGAGTGTTGCGCTTAAACCTAATGCAGCCACAAATGCGTGTCTTAAAAATGAAAGTTTCATAGTTTCTCCTTTTATCATGAATTTTCATTTATGATGAAATTGAGAATAAATCTCAATTAATAATAATTATAAACATTTTATGGGTTTAGGTAAACCGGCAATTTTGGTTGCTTGTTTTGCCGGGCCGTCAGGAAATAAACGTTGTAAATAACGGCTATTTCCTTTCTCTTCGCCGAATTTTTGTGCCATCGCTTTAACTAGCATTCGGATTGCAGGTGAGGTTTTGTATTCTTGATAGAAATCACGTACTAGAAAGATAATTTCCCAGTGTTCATTTGTCAGAACAATTTGTTCTTTCTTTGCAATTTCAATCGCAAGCGCTTCTGACCAATCATCAAGGTTAGTTAAGTAACCTGAAGCATCTGTCGGATATTTTTGTTCGTTTAATTCAATGTAATACATAAAAAAATAAAAAGTGCCACAGGTGTGGCACTTACTCTCTCAAATTTATTTTAGATTAATCGTCACTACCTAATACACCGAAGATTTGTAATAGGCTTAAGAATAGGTTGTATAGAGATACGTATAAATCCACTGTCGCACGGATATAATTCGTTTCGCCACCGTGAATAATATTGCTTGTACCAAGTAAAATCGCACCGCTTGAGAACACCACAAATAATGCACTCATTGCAAGGCTTAATGCCGGAATTGCTAAGAAAATATTTGCGATGATGCCAACAAGTAAGACAACAAATAATGCCATCATCATACCTGATAAGAATGACATATCTTTCTTAGTTGTAAGTACATAAGCCGAACAAGCGAAAAATACTAATGCAGTCGCTCCTAATGCAAGTGCAATCACATCACCTAAACCTGCACCGATATAACGATTTAAAATCGGTCCTAAGGTGTAACCTAAGAAGCCGGTTAAAGCAAATACGCTTAAAATACCTGCACCGCTATTCGCAGTCGCATTAGTTAGGAATAATAAACCGTAGAAGCCGATTAATAATCCCCACCATGGTAATGCCGGTGCATTCATTGACATTGCCACAAAAGCAATTACTGCTGAAAAGGCTAATGTCATTGAAAGTAATAAATAAGTATTACGTAATACTTTGTGAGTGCTGAGTAACGATTCACCGCTTGCTGCACCGCTAATTACACGATTTTCCATATTGTTTCCTTTAAGTTGAACAAAATTGCAATTTATGTATGGACAAACTTCCATAAATCAAGTGTAAATTAGCGGCAATTTTGCCTAAAGTCAATTGACTTTATCTGTGCAATAGTTAAAAATTTTCTCATGAGTGTGGTACACTTGAAAGACCAAACATTTACTTTGCAAGCACTTCTATATGAAACTAAATTTTCCTACCTATTTAACCTTATTTCGGGTAATTCTAATCCCTTTATTTGTGATTGCTTTTTATTTACCAGCCGGTTGGTATGCGCCTGAAATTTCAACGCTTATTTTCTTTATTGCTTCTATTACGGATGCCTTTGACGGTTATTTAGCTCGTAAATGGAACCAGACTACACGCTTAGGGGCATTTTTAGATCCTGTTGCGGATAAAGTGTTAGTTGCAGTGGCATTGGTTTGTGTAGTGGAATATTATCATACGTGGTGGATTACCATTCCGGCTGCGATTATGATTGCTCGAGAAATTATTATTTCCGCATTAAGAGAGTGGATGGCGGAGCTCGGAGAGCGGGCGAGTGTAGCGGTTTCAGTGTGGGGCAAATTTAAGACAACAGCACAAATGTTAGCGCTTGGCGGAATGTTATGGAGGTTTAATTTAGCGATGGAAATACTCGCTTGGATTCTTCTTTATATTGCTGCTGGGCTTACACTTTGGTCTATGATTCAATATCTGAAAGCGGCTAAGGGTAGTCTGTTGAAGTCATAATAATAATTTAGAGAAATTGAGGCAGGATAATATCCTGCCTTTTTGTTTATATGTGTTATTAATTGAAATGATAATTATTTTCATTTAAAATAAAATTGAAATTTTTATTTTAAAGGAGACAAATAATGCATAAACATAAAAAAACAATCTTTCAATTAAGCTTAATCAGCTTAGCTGTTAGTGGCTATGCATCGGCTAATCAAGCGAATTTAGATACCGTAGAAGTTCAAGCACAACCTACCGTAAACCATACTCGAAATATTAGTAATTTGCGTGAATTATTAGCTAATCGCACCGATGTTAATATCGGTGGCGGTAGTGTTTCCGCACAATATATTTCGATTCGAGGAGCCGGACAAGATCGTATTGGTATGGTCGTTGATAATACCTCAACCAATACTCAACAGTGGTATCACCAAGGTCGTTTCCAATTAGATCCTTCTATGGTGAAATCAATTAAAGTGGATAAAGGTGCGGGGGCTGCGAGTGCCGGTATTGGTATGACGGATGGCGTTATTCGTGCTGAAACCGTTTCAGCTAAGGATTTACTCAAAAACGGCAACACTTTTGGGGCAAGAATCGGTTCGGAATATAATAGTAACCGAGGGGTTAACGGCTCTCTTTCGCTATATGGACAAGCGGATAACCTAGATATCTTGTTATTAGGAAGCTGGGGAAATGATAAAAATTATAAAGCCGGGCGAGGTTATTCCGATAAGGTGAATACAAATAGTCGTGTTGTAAATAATACCGCTCGCCGCCAAGGTAATTATTTAGCCAAGTTTGGTTATGATCTTACGGAAAAACACCGAATTGGAGCAAGCTTCCGTCAGGAAACCTTCTATGGTAATGGACAAGATCGTTTTGAAATGATTTTTAATGGGCGTCCTGTCAATGCGAATACGACAAAGCGTACTTATAATTTAGAGTATACGGGGAAAGATTTCGGCTTAGTGAGAGATATTCAGGCGAATGCGTTTTATATTGATGGAAGAGACCAACGTGAAGATTATCAAAAAGATAAATTGACGGGTTATCAACGCCATTCTAAAACAGAAACTAGTGGTGCTAATTTAGCACTTACCAGTGAGTTAAATAATGAACATCTGCTGAAGTATGGTGTGAATCTTCGTAAAGAGCAGACGAGTAGTCAAAACTCATTCGGTAATATTAAAGGTGAACAAAAATCTGAATATGGGTTATATGCTGAAGGTATTTGGTCTTTAGGCAAAGCGCTCACTTTAACAACGGGCTTACGTTATGATCACTATACTTTAGATACGGCAGGTAAAGTAGATAAAAAAGGGGCACCAATTGCCGGTAAGAAGTCGGTATCCGATAGTAAACTCAACCCAAGTTTGGGATTAATTTGGGACGTTACGCCGAATTTTGCTTTAAATGCAAAATTAAATTATGCAAGTCGTAGCCCTATTTTAGCTTCCGCTTATACAGTTACTGATAACCGAGGTTCATTAGATAAAGCAAGAGGATTACGCTTTGTGGATCCTAATTTGAAGACTGAGGATGCACGTTTAGCGGAAGTCGGTTTTGAATGGAAATATGCTGACTTTAATGTGAAAGGCAGTGTGTTTGAACAAAGAGTGAAAAACTTCTATCAATCGAAAGACAGCATCATTAGCAATGCGGGAACGTTAAACACTAAAGGTTATGAAGCGGAATTAGATTATCAATGGAATGCTTTAAAATTAACCGCCGGCGTAGCTTATGCGGATCCTAAGGCAGATTTTGCACTTTCTAACGATCCGCTAAATGTTATTCCTCAAGGTCGCCAATGGAGTACAGGCGTGTCTTATAAATTTGCGGAGCCAAGTTTAGAACTTGGATGGTTGGGTCGTTATGCGCAATCTAAAGAATATCAAACTGGCTCAGGTGCAAAAGCAGAAACGAAAAAACGTATCGGATACGGTGTACATGATATTTTTGTTAACTGGCAGCCACTTAACCAAGATAACTTTAATGTGAATTTCACGGTTAAAAACATTGGTAACAAGTTCTATCGTAGCCATAGCCAAAGAAATAATGCTGTGACACCGCCAAGCCCAGGGCGTGAATTTAAATTGGGTATGAACTATAGCTTCTAAGAAATTAGTGTTTGGCTAAATCCATTTGCAAAAGCGGTTATAAATATAACCGCTTTTTTGTTTCTATCTAGTGTACTTTATAAGCAAGTACCCTAATCGCCAAATATTGGTTATCATAGACTTAAATTCTTATTTAACTCGATACTCAATTTTGTTTATGTTTGATGCCAAATCCTTTCTTGCCGATGTACCTCATCTTCCCGGTGTTTACCGCATGTATGATGCGAAAAATACCATTATCTATGTCGGTAAAGCCAAAGATCTTAAAAAACGCTTATCCAGTTATTTTCGTAGCCAACTCGCCAGTAAGAAAACCGAAGCGTTAGTTGCTAACATTCATCATATTGAAACCACAATTACCCATTCGGAAACGGAAGCGTTACTGCTTGAACATAATTACATTAAAGAGAATCAGCCGAAGTACAACGTGCTTTTGCGTGATGATAAATCCTATCCGTATATTTTACTCACAAAGCATCAGCACCCTCGAATTACTTCGTTTCGCGGTAGTAAAAAAATTGCCGGCGAATATTTCGGTCCGTATCCGAATGCAGGGGCAGTGCGTGAAACGCTAAACTTGCTGCAAAAACTGTTTCCGATTCGCCAATGTGAAGACAGTTACTATAAAAATCGTTCTCGCCCTTGTTTGCAATACCAAATCGGGCGTTGTCTTGCCCCTTGTGTAGAAGGTTATTACTCACAAGCGGAATATGATAACCAAGTAAATCTAGTCCGTTTATTTTTACAAGGCAAAGACGGGCAAGTGATAGAGCATTTGGTACAAAAAATGGAAAGTGCTGCACAAGAGCTGGATTTTGAAGCAGCAGCTCGTTTTCGCGATCAGATTCAATCGGTGCGAGCGGTACAAGAAAAACAATTTGTGTCTAACGAGCGTTTGGATGATCTGGATATTATTTCGATCGCTTATCAGCACGGCATTGCTTGCGTACATATTTTATTTGTGCGCCACGGTAAGGTATTGGGCAATCGTTCCTATTTTCCTAAAGTACCGAACAATACCGATTTAACCGAATTGGCAGATACTTTTGTCGGTCAGTTTTATTTACAAATGAACCAACATCGCACGATACCGAATCAAATTATTATTGATCAGCCGTTAAGTGAAGCGGCGGCATTAGCTAATGTACTGTCGGAACAAGCGGGACATAAAGTCAGTATTGTCGATAAAACTATTCGTGGCGATAAAAGCCGCTATTTGGCACTAGCGAAAACCAATGCGGAAGCGGCACTGACCTTACAACTGAAACAAGATACGCATATTCGCCAGCGTTATGACTCGCTCAAAGCATTGCTCAATTTAGCGGAAATCAAGCGGATGGAGTGTTTCGATATTTCTCACACAATGGGCAATCAGACGGTCGCGTCTTGTGTGGTGTTTGATGAAAACGGACCGTTAAAATCGGATTACCGTCGTTTTAATATTGAAGGCATTACCGGCGGCGATGATTATGCGGCAATGGAACAAGCCTTATTAAAACGTTATGACCGTAATTTAGAAGAAGAAAAAATCCCGGATATTATTTTTATTGACGGTGGTAAAGGGCAGCTTAATCGAGCGTTAGAAACCTTTGCTTCGTTAAATGTCAGTTGGGATAAGCGTAAACCGTTATTAATCGGCGTGGCGAAAGGGGTAGAGCGGAAAGCCGGTTTAGAAACCTTATTGATCAGCAAATGGGATAAAGAAATACACTTACCGCCGGACAGTCCTGCTTTGCATTTGATTCAACATATTCGTGATGAATCTCATAATCATGCGATTTCCGGACACCGCAAAAAACGCCAAAAAGCTTTTACGGAGAGTGGATTGGAGTCAATTGCCGGAGTGGGAGCAAAACGTCGCCAAGCGTTACTGAAATATCTCGGTGGTATGCAGGGTGTGAAATCCGCCACGTTAGAAGAAATTCAATCCGTGCCCGGCATTTCAAAACAACTTGCCGAAGTGATTTTTGATACGTTACAAAATAACTAAGTAGCAAGCGGTTGAATTTTCAGAATTTTTTGCAAATTTAACCGCTTGTTTTTACTACATTTATTCAAAGCAAACGTTTGCGCAAGCGTTTGCAAAAGCGTATAATTCGCCCCAATTTTTTTACTTTGAGGCATTTATGCAAAATTTACGTTATCCTGTTGATTCCAAACCTCCTTTCGGATTAACCCTTCTTCTTGCTGCACAACATCTTTTAGCGGCGCTTGGCGGTATTATCGCCGTGCCACTTGTTATCGGTAATGTACTTAAACTTCCGACTCCAGATACGATTGTATTAGTGAATGCGGCATTATTGGTTTCAGGGATCGTAACCATCATTCAATGCCAAGGTATCGGCCCGATTGGCTTACGTTTACCGAGCGTGATGGGAACCAGCTTTACTTTCGTGGCGGCAGCTTTAGCGATTGGTTTTAGCGAACATGGTGTTGCTGGCATTATGGGCGCTTCGTTAGTCGGCTCATTAGTGATGATTATCGGTAGTTTCTTTATGCCGTATGTGCGTAAATTATTCCCGCCTGTCGTTACCGGTGTGGTGGTTATGATGATCGGTTTAAGCTTAATTCCAGTTGCGGTGGATTGGTTCGCTGGCGGTCAAAAAGGCGATGCACATTATGCGGATCCGGCAAATCTTGCAATGGCGACTTTTGTACTTGTGCTGGTTGTGATTTTAGTACAATGGGGTAAAGGTATTTTCTCAGCGGCAGCGATTGTGATCGGTATGATGGTCGGTTATGTAGTGGCGTTAGCATTAGGTTGGATCAACTTTGATGCGGTTAAAAATGCAGAAACTTTTGCCATTCCGCAGCCATTGCATTTCGGATTAGCATTTCCGATTTCAGGTATTATCGGGATGTCGATTGCTTATTTAGTGACGATTGTTGAATCAAGCGGTAACTTCTTAGCTTTAGGTAATGCTACGCAAACCGAAATTACCGGTAAGCATTTACGTGGCGGGGTATTATGTGACGGTTTAGGTTCTGCATTTGCGGCAATTATGTCAACCACGCCATTCTCATCGTTTGCACAAAATATCGGGGTCATTTCGTTGACCGGTGTGGCAAGCCGCTATGTGGTAACGATTATGGGCGTATTACTGGTTTTAGCCGGTGTGTTCCCATGGTTAGGGGCATTAATCGTTTCGATTCCTAGCCCGGTATTAGGCGGTGCGGGCTTAATGATGTTTGCCATGATTATTGCCGCCGGTATCCAAATGTTGGATAAAGTGGAACGTTCAAAACGTAATGGTTTAATTATTGCCATTTCAATCGGTTGCGGTTTAGCGGTGACGACTCGTCCAGAATTATTAGATAAGTTACCGAGCTTCTTTAAAGAGGTATTCGGTTCGGGCATTACGGTCGGATCACTACTTGCATTAGTGCTAAATCTGATTCTTCCTGAGGATAAGGAATAAATAATTAGTGTAATTGGAAAAACTTACTTGAAATTGGGTAAGTGAAGCCTTATCTTACGAAATAACTTAACGCCACGGTCAAGTGGCGTTTTCTTTTTAGATTATCAATTAAGGAAACAAATTATGACATTACAAGTTACTGACGCAACTTTTGAACAAGAAGTTTTAAAATCGGACGTTCCGGTATTATTAGATTTCTGGGCTCCATGGTGTGGTCCTTGCCGTATGGTTGCGCCAATTTTAGATGAATTATCAGAAGAGTTTGCCGGTCGTGCAAAAATTGCTAAAGTAAATGTGGATGAGAACCAACAAATCCCTGCACAATTCGGTATTCGTTCAATCCCGACATTAATTCTTTTCAAAAATGGTGAAGTGGTTGCAACGCAAGTTGGTGCATTACCAAAATCACAATTAAGTGCATTTGTTGAGCAAGCGCTTTAATTTTTATTTCGAGAAAGGGCGAATTTGGTTCGCCCTTTTTCATTTGCAAAAAAATTGTTAAAAAAGACCGCTTTAGGCTAATAAAGCCTAGCAATATCAAGCACAAATAGGTACAATCCATAAGTTACACTTTTTTACAATTGGTAAGAGTAGATTCGAGGGCTTAGCCCCATTCTTTGGAGAAATTTATGTCGTGGAATGAACCAGGCAATCAACAAGACCCATGGGGTAAGCCGGGTCAAAAGAAGCCTGAGCAGCAAGGTTCACAACAAGAGCCAAATAAGCAAAATAATCGCCAAGAGCCGCCGGATTTAGAGGAAGCTTTTAGTTCTTTATTAAAGAAAATGGGTGGTAATAAAGATAATAATTCTGCCCCTTCGCAAAATTTTGGTAAATTTCTACCGCTTGCTTTGATTTTCGCTGCCATTGTATGGGGCGTATCAGGCTTTTATACGGTTAAAGAAGCCGAGCGTGGCGTAGTAACCCGTTTCGGTAAACTTCATAACATCGTAATGCCGGGTTTAAACTGGAAACCAACCTTAGTTGATGAAGTGACGCCGGTAAATATCGAGCGAGTTTCCGAATTGAAAACCAGTGGCTCAATGCTGACACAAGATGAAAATATGGTACAGGTTGAAATGACCGTTCAGTACCGCGTTGAAGATCCGGCTAAATATCTGTTTAGCGTGCGTGATGCGGATGATAGCTTAAAACAAGCGACCGACAGTGCGTTACGTTATGTGATCGGGCATATGTCGATGGACGATATTTTAACCACTGGTCGTGCGACAGTACGTGAGAAAACTTGGCAAACCTTGCGTGATATCATCAAGACTTATGATATGGGGTTATTAGTCACTGACGTAAACTTCCAATCTGCTCGTCCGCCGGAAGAAGTAAAAGACGCATTTGATGATGCGATCAAAGCGCAAGAAGACGAACAACGTTTAATCCGTGAAGCGGAGGCTTATGCACGTGGTCGTGAGCCGATTGCACGTGGTCAAGCACAGCGTATCGTAGAACAAGCAACTGCATATAAAGATCAAGTTGTATTAGAAGCAAAAGGTGAGGTAGAGCGTTTCTCTAAACTTTTACCGGAATATAAATCATCGCCGAAAGTAATGCGTGAGCGTTTATATATTGAAACGATGGAAACAGTGATGAAAAACACGCCTAAAGTGATTATGGACGGTAATGGCAATAATCTAAATGTGTTACCAATGGATAAATTATTGGCTAAACCGGCTGCTTCTGAATCAGTAAGACAGGTCGCGCCTATCGTTATTCAGCAACCGCAAGTTGTTACGCCGGCTCAAACACATTCTGTACCTAGTTCACAAACTAGTACGCAAAATGCAGAACCGGTACGTAAAGGGAGATTTTAATAATGCGTAAATTATTATTACCTGTTTTAGCATTTGTGGGATTTATCGTACTTTCTTGTGTAACGATTGTGCCGGAAGGCTATCGTGGCATTATGTTACGTTTTAATAAAGTGCATCGTGACGCAGACCAAAAAGTGGTGGTTTATGCACCGGGTTTACACTTTAAAGCGCCGTTTATTGATAGCTTAAAAGTGTTGGATGCGCGCATTCAAATTTTAGATGGTCAAGAAGATCGTTTTGTAACGGTTGAGAAAAAAGACTTATTAGTTGATTCTTACGTAAAATGGCGCATCAGTGACTTCGGTCAATTCTATACGGCAACCGGCGGTGATGCACAACGTGCTTCGGATCTTTTAAAACGTAAAGTGGGCGACCGTTTACGTTCTGAAATCGGTTCGCGTACGATTAAAGATATCGTATCGGGTTCTCGTGGTGAATTGATGGCGGGCGCACAAAAAGCATTAAATGACGGTGATGACGGTGCTGAGAAACTTGGTATCGAAGTGGTTGACGTACGTGTGAAGCAGATCAACTTACCGAATGAAGTTTCATCTTCAATTTATCAACGTATGCGTGCGGAACGTGCTGCAGTTGCAAGCGAACATCGCTCGCAAGGTGAAGAAAAAGCTGAAATTATTCGTGCCGAAGTAGATAAGAAAGTGGTTCTTATTGAAGCGCAAGCGAAGAAAACTGCCGAAACTTTACGCGGTGAAGGTGACGCACAGGCTGCAAAAATTTATGCAGACGCATTCAGCCAAGAGCCGGAGTTTTATAGCTTCGTTCGTAGCTTAAAAGCATACGAAAATAGTTTTGCGAAAGATCAAAGCAATATGATGCTACTTAAATCGGATAGCGAGTTCTTCCGCTTTATGAAAGCACCGACAAAATAATTGTATCTATAAGGCCCGATCTATATCGGGTCTTTAATTTTTCATTTACTACAGCGAAAACACCGAAGGAGACATAGTGTGCAAGCGGTTAAATTTGCAAATTTTGCAAAAAATTAGACCGCTTGTTTAGTGTTTTTTGTGTATTCGGTAGTAGAAAATCCATTCATATTAACAAAAAGAGGCAATTCCTATGGGTAAAAGTGTTGCTATTCTCGGCGCTCAGTGGGGCGATGAAGGGAAAGGTAAAATCGTAGATTTATTAACTGACCGTGTAAAATACGTGGTTCGTTATCAAGGTGGTCACAATGCAGGCCATACCTTAATTATCAATGGTGAAAAAACTGTTCTTCGTCTTATTCCAAGCGGTATTTTACGTGATAATGTAACCTGCTTAATCGGTAACGGTGTAGTGCTTTCTCCGGAAGCATTAATGAAAGAAATGGGTGAATTAGAAGCACGTGGTATTAACGTTCGTGAGCGTTTAAAAATTTCAGAAGCTTGCCCATTAATTCTTCCTTACCATGTTGCAATGGATCATGCGCGTGAAGCGGCATTAGGTAAAAATAAAATCGGTACAACCGGTCGTGGTATCGGTCCGGCATACGAAGATAAAGTTGCTCGCCGTGGTTTACGTGTAAGCGATTTATTTGACAAAGAAGCGTTTGCTGAAAAATTAAAAGATATTTTGGATTACTACAACTTCCAATTAGTACATTACTATAAAGTTGAGCCGGTAGATTTCCAAAAAACTTTAGACGATGTATTTGCGGTAGCTGATGTGATTAAAGGTATGGTTGCGGACGTAACAACTTTACTTCACGAAGCACGTAAAGAAGGCGTGAATATCTTATTTGAAGGTGCGCAAGGCACAATGTTAGATATCGACCACGGTACATACCCGTTTGTAACTAGTTCAAATACTACTGCAGGTGGTGTTGCAACCGGTTCAGGTTTTGGTCCTCGTAATCTTGATTATGTATTAGGTATCATCAAAGCATACTGTACTCGTGTTGGTAGTGGTCCGTTCACAACAGAATTATTTGATGAAGTTGGTGCGGAAATCGCACGTAAAGGTAATGAATTCGGTGCAGTAACCGGTCGTCCACGCCGTTGTGGTTGGTTTGATGCGGTAGCAGTGCGCCGTGCAGTACAAATTAACTCGATTTCTGGCTTCTGTATGACTAAATTAGACGTATTAGACGGCTTTGAAGAGTTAAAAATCTGTACCGCATACAAAATGCCAAACGGTGAAATCGTAGAATACGCACCGATGGCAGCGAAAGATTGGGAAGGTGTTGAGCCGATTTACGAAACAATGCCGGGCTGGTCTGAAAACACCTTCCGTGTCACTAAGCGTGAAGAGTTACCACAAGCGGCATTAGATTACATCAAACGTATTGAAGAGCTTGTTGGTGTGCCGGTTGATATTCTTTCAACTGGTCCGGATCGTGTGGAAACAATGATCTTACGTGACCCATTTGCGGCGTAATTTCGTTTAAATTTTAAGTTGTTTTCTTACCACGGAAAACACGGAGTTCACGGAATTTTCTGTGTATTCTGTGCTTTCCGTGGTAATTGTTTTTTTGATACTTGTCTGAAAAGCAGTTAAATTTGCAAATTTTTAGCGAAATTTAACCGCTTGTTTGGGCAACTTATTTTCCGTAGTGAAACCGAAAAATGAAATTTATTATTAAACTTTTCCCTGAAATTATGATTAAAAGCGATTCGGTTCGTAAACGCTTTATCAAAATTCTGACCTCAAATATCCGCAATGTTTTATTGCGTGAAACTGAAAATGTGGCGGTTATTCGTAACTGGGACTTCATTGAAGTACGTGCCAAAGTGGCGGAAGAAGCACCAATAGTGTTGGAATTACTAAAACGTACGCCGGGTATTCACCACATTTTAGAAGTGGAAGAAATGCCTTTTGTTACCATGCACGATATTTTTGAAAATACATTGGCAAAAGTACGTGATGAATTGGAAGGTAAAACATTCTGCGTGCGTGTACGCCGTAAAGGTAAGCACGAATTCCGTTCGTTAGACGTAGAAAAATATGTCGGTGGCGGTTTAAATCAACATATTGAATCGGCTCGGGTGAAATTAACCAAGCCGGATGTAACTGTGCGTATTGATATTGACGGTGACAAAATGTTGCTAATCAATGCTCGTCACGAGGGTTTAGGCGGTTATCCGATAGGAACGCAAGAAGATGTGTTATCGCTTATTTCCGGTGGCTTTGATTCGGGCGTATCGAGTTATATGCTGATTCGTCGTGGCTCACGTGTACATTACTGCTTCTTTAATTTAGGCGGAGCAGCGCACGAAATCGGTGTAAAACAAATGGCGTACCATATTTGGAGCCGTTACAGCACTTCACACAAAGTCCGTTTTGTGGCGATTAATTTTGAAAATGTGGTCGGCGAAATTTTAGAGAAAGTCGATAACGGTCAAATGGGCGTGGTGTTAAAACGTATGATGGTGCGTGCCGCAAGTAAAATCGCCGAGCGTTTCGATATTCAAGCGATCGTGACCGGCGAAGCGCTAGGTCAGGTTTCAAGCCAAACTTTAACCAATTTACGTTTAATCGATAAAGCGTCCGATACATTGGTATTACGTCCGTTAATCACCCATGATAAAGAGCAAATTATTGCCATGGCAAAAGAAATCGGCACCGATGATATTGCTAAATCTATGCCGGAATTTTGTGGTGTCATCTCGAAAAATCCGACGGTGAAAGCGATTGAAAGCAAAATTGTGGAAGAAGAGGGGCATTTCAATTTTGAAGTGTTGGAACAAGCAGTGGCAAACGCACAGTTCCTCGATATTCGTGAGATTGCTCAACAAACGGAACAAGAGGTTGTGTCGGTTGAAACTACTTCTGAATTAACGGAAAACGATATTATTTTAGATATTCGTAGCCCGGAAGAAACCGATGAAGCACCGTTTAGTTTGGACGGTGTAGAAGTAAAATTAATGCCGTTCTATAAACTTTCAAGCCAGTTCGCTTCGTTGGATCAATCGAAAAACTACTTACTTTACTGCCAACGTGGGGTAATGAGCAAATTACAAGCGCTTTATCTCAAAGAGAATGGCTTTAGTAATGTAAAAGTGTTCCGACACTAATTATTTAGTACGTTAAAAGCGGTCATTTTTTGCAAAAGTTTTGCAGAATTTGACCGCTTTTTTGTCACGCCATATTTTCCAATTTAGCAAAACTCATTTGATTTCTCGTTGCTTTTTCATCAAAAATAAATCCATAAAATAGTTCTCCACAAAGCAATCATATATGGAGAACTAACATGAATCCTAAATATAGTCCATTATTTACCCCTTACACACTTAACAATGGCGTAGAGATCAAAAATCGCCTAACTGTTGCGCCTTTAACCATTTACGACTCTGGCGAAGACGGCGAGATAACGGAAGCGGGTCGCCGTTTTTGGCAAAATCGTTTTGAAGGTTTTGGCTTGTTTATTATGCCCTTTACCAACGTTCACCCAAGTGGCATTGGCTTTGAAAGCCCCAATGCTTTTGATGAACGCCATTTACCTACCTTGCGTGAATATTCTGAAATCGCCCACGCACAAGGGGCAAAAGCGGTGGTACAGATTGCCCATTCTGGCAGTCGTGCCGAACGTTCGATGACCCAAGGATACGATGTGATCGCTCCAACCGGTGATCTGTACGGACGATTCCGCACGATGACAGAACAGGAAGTGTGGGAAATGGTGGACAGTTTCGCTTATGCCGCAGAATTAGTGATGAAAGCAGGCTTTGACGGTGTGGAAATCCACGGTGCAAATGGCTGGCTTATTCAACAATTTATGTCGGCAGCAACCAATCTACGCACGGATTACTGGGGCGGAAATTTGGAAAAACGAATGCGTTTTCCGCTCGCGATTGTGGATAAAATTGATGAAATGCGTAAAAAATATAACCGCCCTGATTTCATCATTGGTTACCGTTTCTCGCCTGAAGAACCGGGTGAAGACGGCATTACGATGAAAGAAACGCTCGCATTAGTGGACGCATTATTGGAAAAACCGTTGCAATATCTGCACATTTCATTGTGGGATTTCTACAAAAAAGTTCGCCGTGGGGCTGATAGCAATCTTACCCGAGTGCAAGTGGTACACGACCGTATCAATGGACGAATGCCGTTCTTTGCCTCGGGCAATTTGTACACCGCAGACGATATGCTTAATGCCTACCAAACAGGCTGGGTGGAAAGTGTTTCAATCGGTAAAAGCATTATGCTCAACCCGAATCTCGTGGAACTGATCCAGACTGGACGAGAAGCAGAAATTGAAAGCACCTTCGACTGGGAAAAAGCGGATTACTACCGCTACACCCCAGCAATGCTACAAGGCACAATGGCTGGCACGGATTTCTTCCCACCGTCAAAACAAAATGGTGTGAGATATAGAACTAATTATTTTTAAATGGAGGAATGTTGTCGCTGATCTTATCGGCATAAGAGGCACCCTGTTGTGTGGGTATTATTAAACAACGAAATCGTAAAATAGCAAACAGCCTGAGAAGTGATGTTCTCAGGCTGTTTTTGTTTGACTTGATAGAGAAAATGAGAAATTACAAGCGGTAGGATTTTGGGAAAAATTTGCAGATTTTTGACTGCGCTTTGGGGGAAATATTTCTTAAAATATCTACTCTAATAATAGAGAATATGATTCTCTAATCCACTGAAAATCTGTTTTAGCCAATAAATATCCAATCAAACCAGAAGAATACCAAAGTGTACAAATAATGATAACCCATAAAAATCTAGTTAATAGTTTCTGATTTTTAAGTTGATTTACAATTGTATTTTTGTTTTTAATCCATAAATCGTTCTTTAACTGTTTAGGAAGTTTTTCTTCAAATAATCTAAATTCTTCTTCAATATAGAATAAGTTACGTTGCTGAATCCATAATACTAATGCACATAGCAAAGTATAAACCATTAGAGAAAGTGTACTTCCCCAATGTAAATCTATTTTAGCTAAGTTAAACACAGCAGTGGCTATAGGTAATCCCAAAACTTGAGTTACTGATTTACCTAATGCATCATTTATTCTAGTTGTAAATTTAGAAGCATTTTCTTCAATTTTTTTAACAAATTTACCATAAGAAAAATCTTCAAGATAAAGATCATGCTGTGTTAATGCTTGATTTTTAATATTTACAATATCTTCAAGAAGATCACAAATATCGTGTTGAGTTCTACCTTCTTTTTCTGTTAAATAATCAGTTAAAGCAGTGGAAAATGCATTCTTCTTCGAATGAAAATGTTCATTTTCTGTGTCAGTTCCAAACCATTCACAAATATCGTTAATGGCCTGAATTTGGGCTTCACTAAGTTCTCGAATAAGTTTAACAAGTAATGTGCTATTTTGTGCTTTTAACGCTACTTCAGAAGGTTTTTTACTAAAAAAGACGACGATATTATTAGTTACATAAAAACGCTTTTTATCAGTTAAGAGCTTTAATAGAGTTGATACTTTATCTAAATTATTTAATGTAATTTGTTTGCTTGAAGATTGATATAACAACCATTGGTGTTCAACAACATTTTCAAGATTTGGATTTTGCCACCATTCTCGTTTTCTATCGAAATATTGTTGGTAGCTTGCGTAGCCCAACCCATCTTGTAGTTGTGGCAATAAAGTAAATGACGTTTTCGCCCCAATATTTAATCCTGAATTTCCTAGCTCAAATTCAGCACTGATCTCAGACCATTCTTGCAACTCATCAATATCTTGCTGTTTTTTAGGTGTAACAAAGCCTGTCAGCTTATTTGAACCGACAGACATTTCTGTAACTAAACTAAAAAACTCATTTAAATTCATTGTAATAAACTCTCATAACGTTGAGTTATCTGACTAAATTCATCTTGCTCTAGTTCTATTTTCAGATATTTCTTCTCGTTAGTTTCATCTGTTTCAACAAAAACTGTTTTACCTAATTCTTTCATTTCACCTTTAATCAAAATGCCTTTATTGGAAAGAGATAAATCAAATTTTTCGTAAGGCTTTAATTTGGCAGCATCTACTTTAAAAGATGAATCTAATACAACATTATGTTCTTGACGATACTCAGAGAACTTAAGCTGATTATCTAAACCATAAGTAGTTAATGCACTATTAAGTAATACATCAATATCTTCTTCAATATGTACAGATTCGCCATTTTCAAATTTATTACGCATTAACGTTACAATATCCGTTTCTACTTTATGACGAATTTTAGGATCTTTAAATACTTCTGATGTGTAATTTTTTACATTTTTTAATAACGAAGATGTTGTTCTACCATTATCAATTTTTTCACCTACTGGGATAAATTCTTGAATATATTCAGGCAGTTTAGAATTTCCTCTTTGGATCCATTGAATATAATAATTATCTGGCTGATCACCATTTGGCATAGCATAATGAGCTGCCATTTGGGTTAGATTAATTTTAATTCCTATTTTTAGAGCATCATTATCAATTACATTTGTATCAGAAAATTCTCCTTGAGAATCAATATTGATGTATTTATTCAAACTGATTAGAGAAATTAGTAAATAATCTACCTCATCTTTACGATAAAAGACCATTGGTACATATTCACCTGTAGTAGCTGTTTTCTGTGTAACAAAATGATATAGCCCTTGCGCTAAATCTTTCGATAATTGAAGATAATCTATCTGCACTTGTGATGAAAAATAGCTACTTGCTAATACCTTAGATAAGGTGTGTTGAATACCAAAACCACCACTAATAGAACTATTTTTTCCTGATTTCTGCAATTGTTGCTCAGCGTAATCAACAAAAGTAGATAAATGATGATTTGCTGTATGTAGCTGTCCTTGCAATTGTAGGCTAGCGTTTGCTGACGGTGCATTTTGTTGTTTTTTTATTTGGTGGATAACCCCAGCTTGAATGTGAATTGTCATTTATCTTTCCTTAGTATTCTTCAAAAATGTACATTACCTAATTATCTCACAGGTAAAATATGGAATATAGTCTTTACTCATTTCTTTCCAACAAAAACGCCCCAATATGCTGATGTACAATACCATCTATATTTTCCTGCCAAAAATCGTCCATTGTGATCACATATTTTGGGTGGTTATCAGCAATGGCTTGCAGGGGCGAAAATTCTCGTTGGACGGTTTGTTCGCTTTCTAGTTTATAGGCAACTTGAATGTAGAGCTTTTCGTTCTGTTTTTGGGCGACAAAATCAATTTCTTTTGTGCCGAGTTTGCCGATGTAAACCTGATAGCCACGGCGTTTGAGTTCAAGATAAACCAAATTTTCCAAAATGCCTGCAATCAGACTGGTACGAAAGCCCATAGTGGCGTAGAGCAAAGAGACATCGCCCAAATAGAATTTTTCTTGGGTTTTCAGAATTTCTTTACCTTTCACATCAAAGCGTTCTACTCGGTGCAAAATAAATGCGCTTTCTAAGGCTTTCAAATAGTTATAAACGGTGTTTAAGTCCACTTTACGTTGTTGGCTTTTGAAATAATCGGCGACATTTTTGCCCGAAAACGTGTTGCCGATGTTGTCAAACGCATATTTCACAATCCGCTCCAATAGCTCCACATCACGGATTTTATGGCGTTGCACGGTATCGCGTAAAATTACGGACGCATAAATATCTTGCACGATTTTATAGGCAACTTCTTGTGGATAGTCCGCTGTATGCACCATTGGAAAGCCACCTTTTTGCAAATATTCATTGAAAAGTGCGGTTGAATTTTCAATATTTGTTTGCGAATAGCCAGCTTTAAAATCCAAAAATTCCTTGTAGGAAAGCGTAAAAATCGGGATTTCCACATAACGCCCCGCAAGATAAGTAGAAAGCTCGGACGACAACAAGTGCGAATTAGAACCAGTGATGTACAAATCCAAATGGAAATCCACCATAAACGCATTGACCGCCTTTTCCCAATCAGCCACTTCCTGAATTTCATCAAGCAACAGATAGTATTTCTCGGTAGTTTGAATTTTTTCCTTCACGAATGCATAGAGTTTATCGGCGGTTTTGTACTCGCTAAAGGCAAAGCTCTCAAAGTTGATATGAATGATTTGTTGTGCATTAACACCTTGGGCGATCAGTTCGGCTTGTAGCAATTTCATTACCGTTGATTTGCCTGAACGGCGAATGCCTGTAATCACTTTGATTAAAGGGGTATTGATAAAAGGTTTGAGCTGTTGGAGATAATTTGGACGGTTAATCATAGTAAAATCTTTTTGGGTTATACTCTAAATTACTGCAAATTTTACTATTTTATTTTGGTTATAACCATAAAAAGTTTTGATTGTTTGGTTTTTTAGACGGTATTTTTTGCTCATATATTTTCCAAATCAGCAAAACTAATTTAACTCATCATTGCTTTTTCATCAAAAATAAATCCCTATAATTGACCGTACTTAAATTATTTTAGGACAAGAAAATGAAAGAACTTAATATCGCCACTCAATCAGGTACGGTATTGCACGGTGTGCTGTTCCCTGCTGAAACCCAAGCGAAAACGGTGGTTATTGCGATTACAGGTATTCACGGTAACTTTTATTCCAATCCGTTTTATTACAACATTGGCGAAACCTTGAGCAAGGCAGGGGTGGATTTTCTTTATGCACAAACTCGCAATGCGTTCGGCAAAATGCAAGAAGTGAATGCCTTAACCAATGAGCCTGAAATCATCGGTTCGTTCAATGAAGATTTTGCAAAAACCATTGAAGATTTGACCGCTTACCTTGATTTTGCCGAACAGCAAGGCTATGAAAATATCGTGTTGGCAGGACATTCGCTTGGGGCGAACAAAGTTATCTATTATTTGAGTGAAACCCAAGATCCACGAGTGAGCAAATTTTTACTACTCAGCCCCGCCAATGTTACCCATTTAACCAACTTTGTTGGCGAGCCAGAGCGAGCCTACATTCGCCAAATGATCGAAAAGGGGCAAGGGCAAAAATTGCTGCCTTTTGAGCTATTTGGCTGGTTGCCTGCCACGGCGGATACCGCCTACCAATGGCTGTATAGCCCGTTGCTGAATAATGTCCACGTGGAAAAAGATGGCGATTTTTCTCAAGTGGAAAAAATTTCTCATTCAGGGGCTTTGTTAATCGGCACGCTTGACCGTTTTACCTATGGCGATCCAAGTGGCTTTTTACGCAATATCAACAACCACTTCACGAATAGCCAAGCAAACGAGCTGATTTTTATCGAAAACACAGGGCATACTTATCAGCAAAAAGAGCAAGAACTGGCGGATAAAATCCGTGATCTGCTGACAACTTGGGGGATTTAATGCCATTTCTATTTTTAAAGACGAACGTCGCTATTTCGCCAGAACAAGAAGTTAAGCTAAAAACAGCTTTCGGCAAGGCGATTGCGTTAGTGCCAAATAAATCGGAGGCGGTGTTGATGATGGAATTGCAAGACAACGCCCGAATGTGGCTGCGTGGCAGTCAGCCACCAATGGCATTTATCAAGTTGAGTTTGTTCGCCAACCCACAACATTTGGGCTACCCTGAATTGACGGCGATGCTCACGCAACAAGTGGCAGAAATTTTGCCTATTCTGCCCGAAAATGTGTATATCCAATTTGACGACATTCAGGCGTGGGGCGTGAATGGGTTTTATCTTGAGTAACAAAATATGCTGAAAATAACTGTCTTTACCGATCCGATGATGGGGCTTTCCTACGAAAGCGAGCCGTTTTTACGCCAGTTGGAAACGCATTTTCCCCATCAACTTCAATTTGCCTATGTAATGGGCGGTTTGGTGAGAAATGTCGCTGACTGGCTGCTGCCGAATGAAACCCTAGCCGAATATAACGCCCGCCTTGCTCGCATTTACGAGGCGGAACAGGCGATTTCAGGCTTGCCGATTTCAATGCCGAACCTCAATTTGTTTACCGCTGAACGCCCTTCGTCCCTGCCGTTAAATTTGGCATACAAAGCGGCACAGTTGGCGGAGAGTTGCAAAGCGGACGTTTTTTTATACCGCTTGCGATACGCCACCATCGTGGAAGTTCGCCCAACCAATGATTTAAACGAGATTTTAGAGGTTGTGCGAGCGGTTGGCATTGATGAATCGCTGTTTTTACGCCATTTTCAAGACGGTTCAGCCCAAGCACAATTAGAGCAGGATATTGCGTTGAAAGATCGCTTGGGCGTGCGTGGTTTGCCTGCCTATCTATTTGAATTTGAAGGGAAAAAGATCTTGGTAAATGGCGTGCTGAATTTTGCTCAATTTACACAAATTATCCGCCAAATTTCAGACGGCAAATTGCAACCCCAAGCCCCAAAACTCACCCAAGAAACGCTCTCGGCACTACTCGCTAAGCACCCTGTGATTTCGCTCATTGAGTTGCAATATGCTTTCAATGCAAGTGAAGCCGAAGTGCGGTTAATGTTGGCAGATTTTTTGGCAAAGGGCGAAGTGAAATGGATGAACAACCCGGCCTTCATTTGCACAAATTTAACCGTTTAACATTGCAACAATAAGCGGTAAAATTCTTGTCAAATTTTGCAAAAGAGAACTTAAAATGGACAGAATCCAAACCTTGCAAGTCTTTACCCACGTGGTAGAAACGGGCAGTTTTTCCAAAGCAGCTGATCAGCTAAATCTGCACGTTTCCGCAGTTTCCAAAGCGGTGAAGTATTTGGAAAATCAGCTTGGTTTACGCCTGCTTAACCGCACCACTCGTAGCCTAAAATTAACCGCAGAAGGCGAAGCCTTTTATGAAAAAGCGCAATTTTTATTAGCCGAGTTGGAAGAAACATTTCAGGATTTATCAGGCGTGAGCCAGCAGGCAAAAGGCAAATTACGCATTGAAATGCCGACTGTTGTCGCCCCTTTTGTGATTGCTAAATTGCCCGATTTTCAACGCCTGTATCCAGAAATCCAGCTGGTGATCACGGTAAGCGATCAGTTGAGTAACTTAGTTAATGACGGTTTAGATTGCACCCTTCGCTTAGGCGAGCTGGCTGATGCCAGCTATATCGCCCGCCGTTTAGCCAATGTAGCAATGCAGACTTGTGCCTCGCCAAGCTATCTTGCCCAACACGGCACGCCTGAAACTTTGGCTGATTTAGCACAACATCACGTTGTACATTATGTTTCAGGTCAGCAGGGGAAAATTATGCCGTGGAAATTTCTTGAACAGTCAGAGGAAGTAGAACAATTTAAAAACACCCACGCTACACAAGTAAATGACTCAAACGCCCTATTATTTACCGCACTTTCAGGGCTTGGCATTGTGCAAATGCCCGATCTGATACTTCGCCCTTATTTAGAACGTGGCGAGCTTGTACCGATTTTGACAGCGCTGCAAACTCCAACTCGCCCACTTTGGATTATTTACCCTCAACGCCAATTTATTCCAAAGCGTTTGGCAGTGTTTATTGAATGGCTCATGGCATTAGCATGGAATGAATAACCGGCCGCTCAAACTAATGATCGAGCAGATCATTGCTTTGCTTTTTAGTTGAGGCATTTGGTTAGAAATAGAAAAGAAAAAGGTGCGACACCGCGCACCTTATGAAGATTAAGCAAATGCTTGTAATTCAGGATTAATCGGTGTTTCGGCGATATTGTTCACATAGTTACATAATGTTGCTAAGCTCACGCCTAAAATCACATCAATCGCATTTTGTTGGTTATAACCGGCAGCAAAGAATTCATTGAGTTGTGCTTCGGTTAATTTTGCTTTCTGTAGCATTACCGCAAGCGTGAAGCGTGCTAACGTATCTAATTTCGGATCTGAAATACGGGCAGTAGCACGAATTTGATCAACGATTTCTTTTGGTGCGTTTAACGCTTTTAAAGAAATTTTAGTATGACCGGCAACACAGAATCCGCAACCGTTTACCACTGCCGCCGTAATTTGTACCACTTCGCGTTCAAGTGGTGTTAAGCTGTTACGGCCGTTAATGCCACCTACCGTACGATAAGTTTCTAACGCAGTTGGAGCATTAGCTAATACGCCGATTAAATTTGGAATAAAACCGTTGGCTTGTTGTACTGCTTTTAATGCTTCTTGTGCTGCTTCCGGTGCGGTTTCAATTGTATGAATTTGAAATTTTGACATGTTATAAGTTCCTTATAGAGAGTAATCTATTTTGTTGAATAATAAAGGTTAAACTCCCTTAAATGCAAAGATTTTTTAACATTTTATGCATATAAATACCTATTTTATATAACAAAAAATTCTATAATGAATGAGAGAAAGGATTGACGTTAATGAACACTAAACATATTTATCTTGCTTCTAATAGCCCGCGCCGCTGGGAATTGTTACAAAATTTAGGCTTGGATTTGCTTCGTTTATCGAGTGAAATTGATGAATCGCCGCAAGCAAATGAAAAAGCAGATGAGTATTGCCTGCGGATTGCCAAACAGAAGAACCAAGCGGCGCAAGCGGTCAGAATTGCGGAAAATCTTGCAGAACACCCGATACTGACGGCGGATACGACCGTTTCAATTGACGGCAAAATTCTCGGTAAACCGAAAGACGAACAAGACGCTTTTGCTATGTTAAAAATGTTATCAGGCAGAACGCATCAAGTATTTACTGCCGTTTGCCTTAGTTACCAAGGCAAGCAAGTGGAATGTCTGCATACCAGTGAAGTGAGTTTTAGAAGATTAACCGATGCTGAAATCCACGCTTATATTGCAACCGGTGAACCGATGGATAAAGCTGGTGCTTATGGTATTCAGCAGTTTGGCGGGGTATTTGTCGAGCGATTATCGGGAAGCTTTACCGGCGTGATGGGGTTACCGGTGTTTGAAACCGTAGAATTACTAAAGCAATTTGATTTGCAAATTTTTTAAAAAATGAGACCGCTTGTAGCCTTGAACAGAGTCAACAAGCGGTCTTTTTTCGAATTAAATTGCTAATTCAAATGCGTAGAAAGCTACTAACGCAATCGCAATAATTACCGTACCTACGTTGAGTTTTTTGAATTCGCCCGAAATGATACGACCGATCACTAACGCGGCAAAGCCAAGCATAATACCGGTTACGATATTAGCAGTTAATACGATAAATACCGCACAAACTAAGCCTGACATTGCACCGACAAAATCATCGAAATCCAGTTTTGATACATTGCTTAACATTAATAAACCGACGTACATTAATGCTGGCGCCGTTGCATAGCCCGGTACTAAAAACGCAAGCGGTTGGAAAAATAACATTAATAAGAAACCGATACCGACAACGACTGCCGTTAAACCGGTTTTACCGCCTACCGCCGTACCTGCTGCCGATTCAATATAAACCGCTGCCGGTGTCGTACCGAATAAACCTGAAAGTACAGAACCTAATGAGTCTGACGTTAAGGCTTTATCGCCGTTAATAATTTGACCGTCTTTATCTAATAAATTCGCTTGACCCGCCACCGCACGAATTGTACCGGTTGCGTCAAAGATTGCAGTCATCACTAATGCAAATACTACAGGTAAAATAGCCGTATTTAACGCACCCATCACATCAAGGTTTAAGAATTGGGAATTTTCTCCGAAGCTCGGCATTTTGAAGAAACCGGCATATTTTACGTTCGGGTCAAACACTAAACCGATGATTGTGATCGCAATAATTACCCATAAAATGCTGCCTTTAACTTTTAAACGCTCTAAACCGATAATTGCCGCTAAACCAAGTAATGCCATAATTACCGGGAATGAGGTGAAATCGCCCATTTTTACCGGTAAACCCGCTTGATTGCCAACCACTAAGCCCACGCCGTTCGCTGCGATTAACAGTAAAAATAAACCGATACCGATGCCCGCACCGTGTGCAATGCTTGCCGGTAGGTTACGTAAAATCCATGCACGGATGCCGGTTACCGAAATGAGTGTGAATAATACCCCCATTAAGAAAATCGCACCGAGTGCAACCGGAATCGAGATTCCTTGACCAAGTACTAAACTGAATGCGGTAAATGCGGTTAAAGAAATCGCACAGCCAATCGCCATTGGTGCATTTGCCCATAAGCCGATTAGAATTGAGCCTAAACCCGACACTAAACAGGTTGCGATAAATACCGATTCAGCCGGAAAACCTGCTTGGCTTAACATACCCGGTACGACAATTACCGAATACACCATTGCTAAGAATGTGGTTAAGCCCGCAATAATTTCTTGGCGGGTATTGGTGCCACGTTCTTCAAACTTAAACAAAGACATAAAATGAAAACCTCAAATAACTAGAATAAAAATTTTAAGGGGCGAATTGTACATAAGTCGGACTCAATAAGCAAACGGTTAGGCAAACGTTTGCATAAAATCCAATAAATAAGCGGTCTGATTTTCTTAAAAATTTGCAAATTCCTCTCAAAAAGAACGGACTTCACAAAAGATTTCATGAAGTCCGTATATCTGTGGCTAAATTTGCAAAAAATTTTAGAAATTTGACCGCTTGTAAGCTCTTAATTAGTGAGCTGAAGCGAGTTGCTCTAAATCTTTATCAATGTAGTATAACGCTTTGCCGTCTTCGCCTAACAGTTTGAATTTATTTAAAATCGAATTAAATAAGAATTCTTCTTCGTGTTGTTCGGCAACATACCATTGTAAGAAGTTAAATGATGAGTAATCTTTTGCTTCAAAAGTCACTTCCACTAATTTATTGATTGAATCCGTTACGTGTTTTTCGTGTTCTAATACGATTTCAAATAAAGATTTTAACGAATCATATTCAGCTTTCGGCGCTTCAATCGCATAAATTTCAGCTAATGAACCGGTTTCATTCAAATAAGTGAATAAGCGGCGCATATGTTCCATTTCTTCGGTTGCGTGCGCTTTTAAGAATTTTGCCGCACCCGGGAAACCATTATTATCCGCCCATGCCGACATTTGCAAATAAACATTTGAAGAATAAAATTCTAAATTTAATTGGTCGTTTAATTGTTTAATAATTGCTGGTGATAACATTATGCGGCTCCTTGTTCGTGATCTAACGTTTCTAAGTCTTTATCGATGAAATAGAGTGATTTATTGCCTTCGCCTGCTACTGCAAACTTATCTAAAATCTCACCGAATAATTTTTCTTCTTCATGTTGTTCTGCAACATACCATTGTAAGAAGTTAAAGGTAGAATAATCTTTTGCGGCAAATGTCACTTCAACTAATTCATTAATTTTTGCAGTGACGTGTTTTTCATGTGTAAGCACTTCATCAAATAGCTCTTTTAATGACGCATATTCTTTACGAGGCGCTTCAATTTTACCCAGTAACGGTAAACTGCCGGTTTCACTTACATAGTTAAATAATTTTTGCATATGTTCTAATTCTTCATCTGCATGGCGAAGTAAGAAGTTTGCCGCACCGGCAAAACCGTTTTTTGAACACCATGCCGACATTTGTAAATAGACGTTCGAAGAGTAGAACTCTAAGTTAATTTGTTCATTGAGTTTATCAATGATTTTTTGTTGTAACATTTTTTACCTCTAAGCTAATATTAAAAATTTGTTAAATAATGAGAGCTAATTTCATTACGAAATCCAGATACGACAAAGGGGCGGAAAAATTTCCACCCCTTTGAATAATTGCACTAATTATACACGATAATTTACCAAGAAACTATCCCTCTTAGTAATTAGTAATCAACAAATGCTTGTTGATCAGCACCTTCTTTCTCTACAACCGGTTTTACCATGTGTTCACGGTTTAAACCAAGTTGTAATGCGACACCAATCGCAATATAAATAGATGAGTAAGTACCGAAGCCGATACCAATCAATAATGCGAGTGAGAAGCTATGAATTGTTGGGCCCCCGAACCAATATAATGAGGCAACCACAAATAAAGTTGTTACCGAGGTCATTAAGGTTCTTGAAAGCGTTTGACTTAACGAAATATCAATTACTTCTTGCGAACTCACACGGCGAATTTTACTAAAGTTCTCACGTACACGGTCAAATACCACGATAGAGTCATTTAATGAATAACCTACCACGGAAAGAATTGCCGCGACGAAGGTTAGGTCAATCTCAATCTGTAAGAATGAGAAAATACCGATAGTAACTAATACGTCGTGGAATAATGCCAGAATACCGCCAATCGCTAAACGAATTTCGAAACGAGTACCAACGTAAAGTAATAACATACCGAGCGTTGCAAGTGTTGCCCAAATTGCACCTTGAGTAAGTTCTTCACCCACATTAGGTCCTACGAATTCAACACTTTTAATGGTTGCCGAAGGGTCTAAATCTTGATGCACAAGATCCATAATCTTGTTACCTAAAGACATATCCCCCGCAGATGCCGGTAAACGAATCATTAGCTCTTTTTGGCTGCCGGTCGTTTGCACTAACGCATTACCATAACCGTTTTGTTCCAATAAACCGCGTACCTTGCCTAAATCGGCAGGTTGTGAGAAGGTGGTTTCAATTACCGTACCACCGGTAAAATCTAAACCCCAGTTAAACCCTTTGGTGACGATAGAGAAAATACATAATGCGGTGACGATTAATGAAAATACGAAACCGACATAACGATATTTCATAAATGGAACAAGTTTATACGGCAGTTTAATTTCCGACGCATCTTTTTCTGTTTGCATAGTTGCCATTTATTCCACCTTAAATCCAAAGTTTTTTCACACGTTTATTGCCGCCGTATACCCAGTTAACAAGCATACGAGTACCGGTAATTGCGGTGAACATTGAAATCATTACCCCAAGTGCAAGGGTAATTGCGAAGCCTTTTACCGGGCCTGTACCCACTGCATATAACACTAAAGAGGTTAAAATCGTGGTTAAGTTTGAGTCGAAAATTGATGTGAAGGCTCCGTTATAACCTTCGTGAATTGCCTGTTGAACTGAACGCCCGTTACGCAATTCTTCTTTAATTCGCTCGTAAATTAACACGTTGGCATCCACCGACATACCTACCGCAAGTACGATACCGGCGATCCCCGGCATGGTAAGCGTAGCACCGATTAATGACATTAAACCAACAGTGAGCACCATATTTACTGTGAGTGCTACGGCAGCGAATAGGCCGAACATTTTGTAGTAAATTAAACAGAATGCGATGGTTAAGATTAAGCCGTACATACCGGCTTCCATCCCTTTCGCTACGTTATCCGCACCTAATGAAGCACCGATAGTACGTTCCTCTACGATAACAATCGGCGCAATTAATGCACCTGAACGTAAAAGAACCGCAAGGTTTTGTGCTTCTGCCGGCGAGTTAATGCCGGTAATTTGGAATTGGCTACCAAGACGTGAATTAATGGTTGCTACATTAATCACTTCTTCGTGTTTTTCTAAGATTACTTTACCTTTTGCATCTTTACGACCGGAGTCTTTAAACTCGCTGTAAAGTGTCGCCATTGGTTTACCTACGGCACTTTTGGTAATTTCCGCCATCATATTACCGCCTTCTGCATCAAGGTTAATGCTTACTTGCGGTAAACCACGTTCATCTTTACCTGATGTCGCATCGATAATATGTTCACCGCCTAAAGACGGTTTACGGCGTAACACAACAGCGCCGCCATCACGGCTGAATTTTAATTCTGAGTCGGCAGGCACAATACCTCGAGCTGCAGATTCAGGGCTTGCTTCGGCATTTACTAGGCGGAATTCTAATGTCGCTGTTGCACCTAATAGTTCTTTTGCACGAGCAGTATCTTGCACACCCGGCAATTCAACCACGATACGATCCGCGCCTTGACGCTGAATAGTCGGCTCGGAAACGCCTAATTCTTCCACACGCTTACGTAAGATCGATAAGTTTTGTTCGATTGCAGTATCACGAGAAGCGGATAAGCCCTCTGCTGAAGGCGCAAATGATACGGTGGTCGTATCAATAAATGCGGCTTCGAGCGTAGTATGCTGACGGCGTACAAAGCGAGCTGCTTTTTCAGCCGTATCCGCATCGGCAAATTCAATTACGGTTGCAAAATTTTCGCCTTTTTTAACCGCTTTATACTGTAATTTTTCTTTGCGTAATTCGCTGCGTAAGCTGTCTTGTAAACTCTCTTGTTGTTTAGTAAGCGCCGTGTTCATATCCACTTCCATTAGGAAGCGTACACCGCCGCGTAAGTCTAAGCCTCGTTTCATCGGGCTACCGCCGATATCGGTTAACCAACTTGGTGTTGCCGGCGCAAGGTTTAGTGCAACAGAGAATTTGTCGCCTAAGACGTCAGAAATTTTTTCTTTAGCAGGTAATTGTTGTTCATCATTTTCAAGGCGTACTAAAATCGAGCCGTTCTCAAGAACGGCTGATTTTGGTGTGATATTCATTGATGACAATGTTCCCTGAACTTGAGCGAGCGTTTCGCTCGTGGCTTCTTGACCTCGAGTACCTGAAATTTGTACTGACGGGTCTTCGCCGTATAGATTTGGAAGAGCGTATAAACCACCGATGAGTACCACGATGATAATCATCAGATTCTTCCATAATGGGAAACGATTTAACACAATAAATCCCCTAAGATAGGAAAATTAAGAAAGGGCTTTCATTTGACCTTTTGGTAATACTGCAACAACATAGTTACGAGAAATCACCACTTCAGTTGTATCGTTTAATGCGATCACGATGTTTTCGTTTTCCGCACTTACTTTAGTGATACGACCGATTAAGCCGCCGTTTGTTAATACTTCATCACCTTTTGCTAGGTTAGAAAGTAAATCACGCTGTTGTTTTTGGCGTTTCGCTTGTGGGCGATAAATCATAAAATAAAAAATAAGACCGAATACCGCTAAAATTACGATCATTTCTAATCCGCCGCCTTGTTGCATAAAAGCTCCTTAAATCAATAGGTTAGTGTTTAAAAGATAAAATTCCCATATAAATGGGAAAATTGGTTGTTAAAATAGCATAAATTCAACTGTTTAACGAGAGGAAAATGTTAGTGCCAAGATTTTCTTTTTACAGTAAGATTCGAATATTGTGTTAAGTTTCATAAAATTCAACTCACAAAGGAAAAATAATGAAAAATTCTCTTAAATTAGCAGCGCTTTCCTCACTTTTATTTGTGAATGTCGCTTTTGCGCATAATGTACAACTCAATGCGGCATTACCGAGCGTTACGGTCGCGAAAGATGGCGAATTAACGCTGAATGGTAACAAAGTAAGTTATAAAAGCTGGCAGTCATCAAGCTTAAACGGAAAAGTACGTGTTATTCATCACTTTGCCGGCAGAAGTAGCGTAAAAGATAAAAATAAAGTGCTGATTGGGGCAATTAAAGCAGCAGGTTTTGATCGTGCTAAATATCAAACCGTCACAATTGTGAATGCGGATGATGCGATTGTCGGTACCGGTGTGTTTGTAAAAAATAGCGTTGAAGACGGTAAAATTGAAAATCCGCACAGCCAAGTGGTGTTAGATCAAAGTAGTAGTGTGAAAAATGCGTGGGGTTTAAAAGCGAAAGAAAGTTTTATCGCAGTATTAGATAAAACGGGTAAAGTACAATTTGTTTCGGAAGGCAAATTATCTCCGGTGCAAGTTCAGCAAGTAATTGATTTAGTTAAGCAATTAACTGAGAAATAAAAAATATAAGGGCGTTTCATAACGCCCTTTTTCTTGTAAAAAATTATGGAAATTTGACCGCTTATTCGGCGGTAAGGAAAGCAATATAATTGCAGCTTACATCATTATTTAGCCAAAACTTTTCGGTTAAAGGATTAAAATGATAGCCTTTCATTTCTTGGCAACGAAGCTCTGCTTGATCGCACCAATTCAATAATTCTGCCGGTTTGATGAATTTTTCAAATTCGTGCGTACCTTTCGGCAACATTTTTAAGACATATTCCGCCCCAATAATGACTAACATATAAGCCTTGAACGTGCGGTTGATAGTTGAGAAAAACAGCACGCCGTGCGGTTTAAGTAATGCTTTACAACTCTGAATAATAGAAAGTGGATCGGGCACGTGTTCCAACATTTCCATACAAGTAATCACATCAAATTTCTCGGCATGACAAGCGGTCTGATTTTGTACAAAATCTTCAATAGTGGTTTGTCGGTAATCAATGGTTAAACCGCTTTCTTCGGCGTGTTTACGTGCAATTTCAAGCGGTTCGGTCGTCATATCAATACCGGTAACATTGGCACCGGCTTTTGCCATCGCTTCACTTAAAATGCCTCCGCCACAGCCGACGTCCAACACTTTTTTGCCGAATAAACCGTTTGATTTTTGTTGAATATAGTCTAAGCGTAACGGATTGAGCAGATGAATCGGTTTAAAACTACCGTTCGGATCCCACCAAGTGGCTGCCATTTTTTCAAATTTATCAAGTTCTTGTTGGTCAATATTATGCATTACGGCCTCTGGAAAGATAGATAGAAAAGTCAAATTGCGAAATAAATGGCAAATTTGACCGCTTCCTTACATTTTCAACTTTCAATTTTCAACTTTCAACTGTTTTTTTATGCTATAATCGTGTGAATTTTTCGCCCTCTACTTTCCACGTAGTTTGGGGCAATCTTTTTTATAAACGTGATTAGGAAATTTCAATGAGCGAATTAGCCAAAGATATTACCCCCGTCAGTATCGAAGACGAGTTAAAAACGTCTTATCTCGACTATGCGATGTCTGTTATTGTCGGACGTGCGCTACCCGATGTGCGTGATGGTTTAAAACCGGTGCACCGCCGAGTGTTATTCTCAATGGATCAAAACAGCAATACGTTTAACCGCCCACACGTAAAATCTGCGCGTGTGGTGGGTGACGTAATCGGTAAATATCACCCGCACGGTGACTCAGCTGTGTATGACACCATTGTACGTATGGCACAGCCGTTCTCACTTCGTTATATGTTGGTTGACGGTCAAGGTAACTTTGGTTCGATTGACGGCGATGCGCCGGCTGCGATGCGTTATACCGAAGTGCGTATGCAAAAAATTACGCAGGAATTATTAACGGATTTAGATAAGGAAACTGTGGATTACTCGCCGAACTATGACGGCAAAGAGATGATTCCGGACGTGTTACCGACCAAAATCCCTGCGTTATTGGTAAACGGTTCATCCGGTATTGCGGTTGGTATGGCAACCAATATTCCGCCGCACAACTTAAATGAAGTGTTGGACGGTTGTTTAGCCTACATTGAAAACGAGCAAATCAGCATTGAAGAATTAATGCGTTTTATCCCAGGCCCGGATTTCCCAACAGGGGCGATTATTAACGGTCGTAAGGGGATTGAAGAAGCGTATCGTACCGGTCGTGGTAAAGTTTACGTGCGTGCGAAAGCAAGTGTAGAAACCACGGAAAAAGGCCGTGAGCAAATTATTGTTACTGAGCTTCCGTACCAAGTAAATAAAGCGAAACTGATCGAGAAAATTGCCGAATTAGTTAAAGACAAGAAAATCGAAGGCATTAGCGGTATTCAAGATCACTCGGATAAAAAAGGTATCTCAATTGTTATCGAAGTAAAACGTGATGCGGTCGGTGAAGTGGTCTTAAATCACCTTTACTCGCTAACGCAAATGCAAGTAACGTTTGGTATCAATATGGTTGCGCTTGATCACGGTCAGCCGAAAGTATTGAATTTAAAACAAATTATCGAAGCATTCGTGAAACATCGTCGTGAAGTGGTGACACGCCGTACCATTTTTGAATTACGCAAAGCGCGTGAGCGTGCGCATATTTTAGAAGGTTTAGCGATTGCATTAGCCAATATCGATCCGGTTATCGAGTTAATTCGTAACTCAAAAACAGCGGACGAAGCGCGTGAAGGGTTATTAGCGCGTGCGTGGGCATTGGGTAATGTAGCACCAATGTTAGAGGCTGCCGGCGTAGATGCGTCACGTCCGGAAGATTTACCGGAAAACTTAGGCGTACGTAACGGTCAATACTATCTTTCTGAAGCGCAAGCGCGTGCGATTTTAGAATTACGTTTACACCGTTTAACCGGCTTAGAACATGAAAAAATTGTGGATGAATACAAAGAATTGCTCACCGAAATCGGCGAATTATTACGTATTCTAAGCAGCGCAGAACGCTTAATGGAAGTGATTCGTGAAGAATTAGAAAAAGTGAAAGCAGAATTCGGTGACGAACGTCGTACCGAAATTACAG
This sequence comes from Actinobacillus equuli, assembly GCF_900636745.1. Taxonomy (NCBI): domain Bacteria; kingdom Pseudomonadati; phylum Pseudomonadota; class Gammaproteobacteria; order Pasteurellales; family Pasteurellaceae; genus Actinobacillus; species Actinobacillus equuli. The sequence goes on from NZ_LR134310.1 coordinate 1,938,476, forward strand.
CGGCTTCGGGCGATATCAATATGGAAGATTTAATCGCCCAAGAAGACGTGGTAGTCACACTTTCTCACGCAGGTTACGTGAAATACCAGCCGCTTTCCGACTACGAAGCGCAGCGCCGTGGCGGTAAAGGTAAATCTGCTACCAAGATGAAAGAAGACGATTTCATTGAGAAATTATTAGTGGCAAATACCCACGATACGATTTTATGTTTCTCGAGCCGTGGTCGTTTATATCAATTAAAAGTGTATCAATTACCACAAGCAAGTCGTGGCGCGCGTGGTACGCCAATCGTGAATATTCTGCCGTTAGTGAAAGAAGAAAACGAGCGTATTACTGCGATTCTACCGATTCCGAACGGTGAATTTAGTGCGGATAAATTCATCTTTATGGCAACTGCAAGCGGTGTAGTGAAGAAAGTAAGTTTAGATGCGTTCAGCAACGTGCGTTCAAGCGGTCTAATTGCATTAAAACTTCGCGAAGGCGATGAATTAATCGGCGTTGATATTACCGATGGCGAGAGCGAGATTATGTTGTTCTCGGCACAAGGTCGAGTGGTACGTTTTGCAGAAAAAGCGGTGCGTGCAATGGGACGTACTGCAACAGGTGTTCGAGGCATTAAACTTGCTACGACAGAAATTTCAAGTGAAGAAATTGAAGAAGCGGAAATCGTAGAAATTGAAAACGAGGAAGCGGAAGAGTCTTCAGTAAGTCTTGATACCGACCGTGTGGTATCGCTTGTGATTCCACGTACGGAAGGCGATATTCTAACGGTAACGCAAAACGGTTTCGGTAAACGTACCGTGATTGGCGAATATCCTGTGAAATCTCGTGCAACCAAAGGTGTGGTTTCTATCAAAGTGAACGAACGTAACGGTAAAGTAGTTGCGGCGGTTCAAGTTGAAGAAGCGGATCAAATTATGTTGATTACCGATGCCGGAACGCTAGTTCGTACCCGAGTCGCAGAAGTTAGCCTCGTTGGCCGTAACACTCAAGGCGTTCGTATTATCCGTACCGCAGATGACGAAAGCGTAGTAAGCGTAGAGCGAGTTTGCGAACCTGACGATGAAGACGAAAACAGCGAAGTGTTAGACAACGTAGAAAACACAGAAACTTCAACAGAAGCCTAAATAAAGGGCGTAAGACCCTAAACAAGCGGTCGGATTTTGGTAAAATTTTGCAAAAATCCGACCGCTTTTGATTATAAAAACATAAAGGAAAAAGGAGACAGTAATGAACGAGCTTAAACTTTTTGAAAATAGCCAAATTCGTTCAGTATGGGACGAAGAGCAAGAAGAATGGTTTTTTAGTATTGTAGATATTGTGGCGGCTTTAACAGGCAGTAGTAATCCACGCCGTTATTGGAGCGATTTAAAACGAAAAATTACTGAAGATGAAGGTGGAATTGAACTGTACGATAAAATCGTACAGTTGAAAATGATAGCTCCAGACGGAAAAATGCGAGTAACAGATGCTTCTGATATGGTAGGTATTTTCCGTATAATTCAATCTATTCCAAGCCCTAAAGCTGAACCATTCAAACTGTGGTTAGCTCAAGTTGGAAAAGAGCGAATTGATGAAATTATTGATCCTGAATTAACTATCGACCGTGCGTTACAAACCTACTTGCAAAAGGGTTACAGTAAAGAGTGGATTAATCAGCGTTTACAAGCAATCCAAGTGCGTAAAGAATTAACTGATGAATGGCAATCACATGGCGTTCAGCACGGTGCAGAATATGCTATTTTGACTAATGAGATTAGTCGTGCTTGGAGTGGAATGAGTACCAAAGAATATAAAACATTCAAAGGACTGAAAAAAGAAAACTTACGAGATAATATGACAACGCTTTGGTGTTAAATATGTTAGCGGAAGCGACAACAACGGAGCTGACTCGTCAAACTAATCCGCAAGGTTTGGAAGAAAATAAGGCGGTTGCGAAGCGTGGCGGAACGGTCGCAGGTAATGCAAGAAAAGAGATTGAAGCACAAACGGGTAAACCGGTTATCAGCAAGCAAAATGCGATTGATTTTGCTAAATTAATTGAAGATGTAACAAAAAATAAATAAGAGAACGAGATTTTTTATGATTTAGCATTTATCGGTGTGATAGATGCCAACACAAATATAATTATCGAGAAATAATATGGCACTACTAAATTTATCCAATGCCTATTTAGGTTTTGGCGATCATCCGTTATTGGATCATACGGAATTACATATTGAACCGGGCGAGCGTGTTTGTTTGGTTGGACGCAACGGGGCGGGAAAATCCACGCTGATGAAAGTGTTAGCAGGCGAAGTTCAATTGGATGATGGTAAACTGATTTTTGAAAAAGATATTGTGGTGACACGCCTTGAGCAAGATCCGCCGCGTCATATTCAAGATACGGTATTTGATTATGTGGCGGAAGGAATTGCGCATCTTAGCGACTTATTAAAGCAATATCACCACATTTCGCAACAAATGCAGACTGATTATAGTGATGAGCTATTAGCCAAATTATCGAATGTACAGGCACAGCTTGAGCATAATAACGGTTGGCAGTTTGAGAATCGTATTCAAGATACTCTTAAATTATTGGAATTGGAGCCGGATAAACGTTTATGCGAATTATCGGGCGGTTGGGTTCGCCGTGCGGCATTAGCTCGTGCATTGGTGGCAGATCCGGATATTCTGTTATTAGATGAACCGACCAACCATTTGGACGTGGAAGCAATTACTTGGCTTGAGGATTTATTACTCAATTTTAAAGGCTCGATCATCTTTATTTCGCACGACCGTTCGTTTATCCGTAAGATGGCGACTCGCATTGTCGATCTTGACCGAGGTAAGTTAGTTTCTTATCCAAGCAATTACGATGTGTATTTAGAAACTAAAGCGGAAGATTTGCGTGTCGAGGCGTTACAAAATGAGTTGTTCGATAAAAAATTAGCACAAGAAGAAGTATGGATTCGTCAAGGCATCAAAGCTCGCCGTACCCGTAATGAAGGCCGAGTACGAGCATTAAAAGCTTTACGTGAAGAACGCCGCAATCGTCGAGAAGTACAGGGAACCGCTAAAATTCAAATCGATCAAACCGCACGTTCCGGCAAAATCGTATTTGAAGTGGAAAATGCAAGTTATGAAATTGAAGGCAAAACCTTGCTGAGAAATTTCACAACTACCATTCAGCGAGGCGATAAAATTGCGTTAGTCGGGGCAAATGGTTGCGGTAAAACGACCTTTATTAAATTGTTATTAGGTGAGTTGCAACCGACTTCAGGCTCAATTCGTTGTGGTACGAAACTGGAAGTGGCTTACTTCGACCAATATCGTGCCGAACTTGATCTTGAAAAAACGGTAATGGATAACGTAGCGGATGGCAAACAAGACGTAGAAGTAAACGGGGTAAAACGCCACGTGTTAGGTTATCTACAAGATTTCTTATTCCCACCAAAACGTGCGATGACACCGGTGAAAGCCTTATCGGGCGGTGAGCGTAATCGTTTATTACTGGCTAAATTATTGCTTAAGCCGAATAACTTATTGATTCTGGATGAGCCGACCAATGACTTAGATGTTGAAACCCTTGAGTTATTGGAAGAGTTATTAGCGGATTATCAAGGCACATTGCTGATTGTGAGTCACGACCGTCAGTTTATCGACAATACCGTAACGGAATGTTATTTCTTTGAAGGTGACGGCGTATTAAATAAATACGTGGGTGGTTATTTTGATGCGAAACAACAGCAAGATAACTACCACGCCACGCTTGCTCAGAACCAGCCGAACAAGCGGTCAAATCCTGCGGAAACTTTGCAAAAAGCAGAAGAAAAACAACTGCTTGTAACGAAGTCGGAACCGGCTAAAAAGGTAAAACTCTCGTATAAAGATCAAAGAGAGTTAGACGAATTACCGGCAAAAATGGAAGCCTTAGAAGCGGAAATGGAAAGTTTGCAGGCGGAAGTCAATAGCGCAGACTTTTTTAGTAAAGATCCAAGCTATACGCAAGCGCAATTACAAAAACTGGCGGATGCGGAAATGGCGTTAGAAGCCGCTTTTGAGCGCTGGGAAGCGCTAGAAAATATTCGTAATGGTAATGTTTAGCAATTAATTTCTCGTTTAATTTTTTGATTAAACGAGAAAATCTTATAGCATTGCTTTGAGGATATTAAACAGCTTTTGTTTATCTTGAGTTGAAAAAATATCGTGGGCAGAACCGGGGTAAAGCGTAACACCGATTTCTTGGTATTTTTGCCAATCTAAGCGGTCAAATTCCACTAAATCTTCGCGATTACCGCTGGATAAAAACAGATGTAGCTGATTACGGAAGCCGTGCTGTTTTTGCTGTAATAGCGCTAAGTCGGTTAGTTCAAACTGTGCAAGTTGATAACGTTCATTGAGTGCTTCTCGATAAGCGCTCATATGAATTTTATCGAAGACTTTTGTCTGTGGAGAAAATGCAAAGGTTTGATCGGCAAATAAGTAATGCCCAAATAAGATCGCGGCATAGCCTCCGGCGGAACAGCCGGCAGTAATTGTTTTTGTCGGTTGTAACGCTGAAATAAGTTGCATTAAATAAGCAAGATAGTATTCAAAGTGTAGCAAATACCACGCCTGAAAATTATCTTTCACACAGATATAGTTATATTCAGGGTGTTGTGCAATAAAAGAAGAAAAGGAAAAATCTAACGCTGTTTGATTCAGCTGATTTAGATTAGTTAGCTGTGGATCTTGAAGGTAATAGTTTTCAATATGCTGAAAATAGAAGCCTTGAAAAAAGATAATAAGCGGTGCGTTTTCTTGATTTTTTACCACTTTAAAAGAATGCTCAAATGAAAACTCAGGTTTTTCCGGGCGGTTTAATTGCTTATTTAATAGGTCAAGTAAAGCATATTCATCATAATGCGTTTGCTGTGTAAGTTCGGGAGAGAGTGGGATAAAAGATGATGATTGCTGGATATATTGCATATAGCGTTGATATTTTTCAGCATTTAACATAGGAAAGCCTATTTAGTTGAAATTTTTTGGATAGTATATGACAAGAATTGATAATTATGAACAACGTTTTGGCGGAATCGGGCGACTTTATACGCCGGAAGGTTTAGCGAAATTACGCCAAGCACATATTTGTGTGATTGGGATTGGTGGTGTTGGCTCGTGGGCGGTGGAAGCGCTTGCCCGTTCAGGAATCGGTAAAATTACCATGATTGATATGGATGACATTTGTGTGACTAATATCAACCGCCAAATTCATGCGATGACAGGGACAGTTGCCCAGTTAAAAACCGAAGCGATGAAAGAACGTATTGAGCGGATTAATCCCGAATGTGTGGTGGAAATTATTGATGATTTCATCACACCGGAGAATATCCCCGAATATCTGAATCGTGGTTATGATTATGTGATTGATGCAATTGATTCGGTGAAAACCAAAGCGGCACTCATCGCTTACTGTAAGCGTAATAAAATCAGAATGATTACTACTGGTGGCGCAGGCGGCCAGACCGATCCGACTCAGATTCAAATTACCGATTTAAGTAAAACGATTCAGGATCCGCTTGCGTCTAAAGTGCGTTCGTTATTGCGTAAGGAATATAACTTTAGCCAGAACCCCAAACGAAAGTTTGGTATTGATTGTGTATTCTCAACGCAACCGCTCATCTTTCCAAAAATGGGAGAGGGCTGTGAAGTATCAGCAACGATGAACTGTGCAAACGGATTCGGTGCGGTGACAATGGTAACAGCAACTTTCGGTTTCTTTGCGGTAAGTCGAGTGATTGATAAGCTGTTAAAAGCTTAGTGACAAGCGGTTAAATTTCGCTGAAAATTTGCAAAAAATAGCTGAAATTTGACCGCTTATTTCAAGTAAAAGAAAAGGGCTAACTTTCGTTAGCCCTTCGTTCATTTATCAATCAATCATAATAAGGAATTTGGTGAGCCTATTTACCGTAGTAAGCTTTTGTCATTAGCTCTTCCATGTCTTCAATCATTGCAAGACGTGGATTTGCCGGTGTACATTGGTCTTCAAAGGCATTTAATGCAAGCTCACGACGTGCGGCTAAGAACTCTTGTTCATCAATACCTTGCTCACGTAACGACATTTTCACGCCACAACGTACTGCTAAATCGTGTACGGCTTTTGCATAAGATTCCACCGCTTCTTCCGGCGTTGCTGCAGGTAAACCTAAAATACGTGCGATGTCTTGGAAACGTTTATCCGCAACATAGTTAGTGTATTTCGGCCAAGTTGCCACTTTAGTAGGGCGAGTACCGTTATAACGAATCACGTGTGGTAATAAAATTGCATTGGTACGACCGTGAATCGTGTGGAATTTACCACCGATTTTATGTGCCATTGAGTGACAAATACCTAAGAACGCATTCGCAAACGCCATACCTGCCATGGTTGAAGCATTGTGCATTTTCTCACGAGCGACTTCATCAAATTCTTTCACTGATTTTTCTAAGTTTTCGAATACCAGTTTTATTGCTTGCAACGCTAAACCGTCAGTGTAGTCGTTCGCAAGAATTGAAGTATAAGCCTCTGTTGCGTGAGTTAATACGTCTAAACCTGTATCTGCCGCAACGTGAGCCGGTACTGACATCACTAATGCAGGGTCAACAATCGCAACGGTTGGGGTTAATGAGTAGTCTGCTAACGGATATTTAATATCGCCGTCAGTAATTACCGCAAATGGTGTTACTTCAGAACCTGTACCGGATGTGGTTGGAATACCGACAAATTTTGCTTTACGACCTAATTGTGGGAATTTGAACGCACGTTTACGGATATCCATAAATTTTTGAACTAAATCACGGAAATCCACTTCCGGTTGTTCATAGAATAACCACATTACTTTTGCCGCATCCATTGGTGAACCGCCACCTAATGCAATAATAGTATCCGGTTGGAAGCTACGCATAAGTTCTGTACCGCGTTGTACGGTTTGTAAACTTGGATTCGGTTCAACATCGGTAAATAATTGGATCATTACATGATTACGGCGTTGGCGTAATTGTTCGGTAATTCTGTCTACAAAACCAAGATCTACCATTGAACGGTCGGTTACGATCATCACTTTTTCAGCATTTTTCATTGATTTGAGATATTGGATTGAATCACGCTCAAAGTAGATTTTTGATGGAACTTTAAACCATTGCATATTGTTTCTCCGTCTGCCCACACGTTTAATATTAATTAAGTTCACTGCACTTACGTTGTTACTTACAGAGTTTTTACCGTAAGAACCACAACCTAATGTGAGGGACGGTAGGAATGAGTTATATACGTCACCGATACCACCGAATGTTGACGGTGAGTTCCAAATCACACGAATCGCTTTAACACGCTCGCCGAATGTTTTTGCTAATTCAGCATTTTGTGTGTGAATTGCCGCTGAGTGACCTAAACCATGGAAATTCACCATTGCTTCGGAAAGCTCTAAACCGTGTTCGGTTGAGTTTGATTTTAATAATGCAAGTACCGGTGATAATTTTTCACGAGTAAGCGGTTCGCCTTCTCCAACAAATGCGCATTCTGCAAGTAGGATATTCGTTTTTGGCGGTACGCTGAAGCCTGCTTGTTCGGCAATCCATGCAGCCGGTTTACCTACTACCGCTGCATTTAGTTTTGCACCGGCACAGTTTTCGTCTTTCGCTTTATCCACACCGAAAATGAATTTTTCTAATAGCGCTTTTTCTTTTTTATTTACTAGATATACACCGTAAGATTGCATTTCTTTAACGAAATCGGCATAGATTTCTTTATCGACAATTGCTGCTTGTTCCGACGCACAAATCATACCGTTGTCAAAAGATTTTGACATCACGATGTCGTAAACCGCTTGCTCTAATTTTGCGGTTTTTTCAACATAAGCCGGTACGTTACCCGCCCCTACGCCTAATGCCGGTTTACCGCAAGAATATGCTGCTTCAACCATGGCATTACCACCTGTTGCAAGAATGGTTGCGATGCCAGGGTGTTTCATTAGTGCTGAAGTACCTTCCATTGATGGGGTTTCAATCCATTGTACGCAATTTTCCGGAGCGCCGGCAGCAACTGCTGCATCACGAACAACTTGTGCTGCATGAGCTGAAGATTTTTGTGCGGAAGGGTGGAAAGCAAAAACGATTGGGTTACGAGTTTTAAGAGCGATTAACGCTTTGAAGATGGTTGTTGAGGTTGGGTTAGTTGTTGGCGTGATACCACATACAACACCGACAGGGTCAGCGATTTCAGTAATACCGGTTACATCATCTTCACTAATTACGCCGGCTGTTTTTAAATGGCGCATATTATTGACGACATATTCACAAGCAAATAAGTTTTTAGTTGCTTTATCCTCAAATACACCTCGACCTGTTTCTTCATAAGCGTGCATTGCGAGTATGCCATGTTTATCCAGTGCCGCCACGGAGGCTTTCGCTACGATATAATCCACTTGTTCTTGGTTCAGCTGACGAAATTCGTCTAACGCTTTTAAACCTTTTTCAACAAGTACATTTACTTCTGCTTGAGCGTCATATGGTTGTGCATTTTTTGCATTGTTAGCCATAGTTTGGTTCCTCTAAAGTTTAAAATTTCAAATTTTTTTAACTGATGAAATTATTGCCTAAATGTTTGTAAATTTCATTTAAAATAATAACTCTTTAGAAGTATTTTTGATTTGTGTCAAAAAATAAAATAGAGCAAAATTTATTGGAAACGAATAAAAAACACGCTGTTAACAGTGCGTTAACTTTGCACGGAAATTTTGGAAGTTCGGGCAATTAATGGTAGGATAATAATATTTGTATAAATAGAATAAAGTTGTGAAATTACCTATGAAAGATATTTTGCGTATTGCAACACGCCAAAGCCCGTTAGCGCTATGGCAAGCCAATTTTGTGAAAGACGAATTAGAAAAACGTTTTCCGGAACTCTCGGTTGAATTAGTCACTATGGTAACTAAAGGCGATATTATTTTAGATACTCCATTAGCGAAAATCGGTGGTAAGGGTTTATTTGTAAAAGAATTAGAGTTAGCACTTTTAGAAAACCGAGCAGATATTGCGGTGCATTCGATGAAAGATGTGCCGATGACGTTTCCGGAAGGTTTAGGCTTGGCAGTGATTTGTGAACGAGAAGATCCGCGTGATGCGTTTGTTTCAAATAAATATCAAAATTTAGATGAATTGCCAGCCGGAGCCGTTGTGGGAACATCCAGCTTACGCCGTCAGTGTCAATTAATGGCAAAATATCCGCATTTAGAAGTGAAATCTTTGCGTGGTAATGTTGGAACGCGTTTGTCTAAATTAGATAACGGTGAATATGATGCAATTATTTTGGCATCAGCAGGATTAATTCGCTTAGGTATGCCTGAACGTATTCGTAGCTTTATTGCGGTAGAACAATCATTACCGGCTGCAGGACAAGGTGCGGTAGGAATTGAAACACGTGTAAATGATGAGCGTGTATTAAATTACCTTGCATCATTAAATCATCATCCAACCGCTTGTTGTGTCATGGCGGAACGCGCGATGAATACCCGCTTACAAGGTGGATGCCAAGTGCCGATTGGTGGTTTTGCAACGTTAAATGGGAATGAACTTACCTTAAATGCACTGGTCGGTGCACTTGATGGCTCAAGCATTATTCGGGCATCTGGTGTAGCGGATATTGCAAATGCTGAACAGCTTGGAATCTCTGTTGCCGAACAGCTTTTGGCACAAGGTGCAGATAAAATCCTCGCAGAAGTATATAAAGATCAATAATATGAATGTGTTAATTACTCGTCCGGATCATCGAGGGCAGGAATTAGTTGAGATGCTGAATCAGCATCAAATTTTTGCGATTCATCAGCCGTTATTTACAATTGAAGCGGGGACGGAACTTCCTCAGTTGCCTTCAGTTATGGCTCGGTTAAATGCCGGTGATTATGTGTTTGCAGTATCTAAACACGCAATTGATTTTGCCTCAACAACTTTAGAACAAACCGGTTTTCATTACCGCGCAGATCTAAATTATTTCGCAGTAGGTCAACAGTCTGCGCAGTATTTTTCATCTCGTAGTGAACAGTCGGTACGTTACCCCATTGCATCTGAAAATAGTGAAGGCTTGTTATTATTAGATGAAATGCAAGATCTAAGCGGTAAAAATCTATTGATATTGCGAGCAGAAACGGGGCGTGATTTACTGGCGGAAATAGCAATTTCTCGAGGTGCGGAGGTTCAATATTTGGAATGTTATCGCCGAAAATATGTCGAAGAGAATATTGCTGAAAAAATCAGCTTGTGTAAACGTGTCGGTGTCGATACGATAGTCGTCACAAGTGGTGATATTTTAACAACTTTATATGAACAAACGGCGGAAGAAGACCGCGTATGGCTATCAGAATGCCGTTTGATTGTCGTCAGTCAGCGAATTGCAAAAATGGCATATAAATTAGGATGGGAGCAGAATAACGTGATTCTCTCCGAAAAAGCAGACAATAACAGTTTGCTGGAAACCGTATTGAATATGATCGAAAAATCGAACTAAGGTGGGCGTATGTCAAAAGATAAACAGGTTATTGAGCAAGTGGAAGATGCTGTAGATACAGCTGATTCCGCAGTAGATAAAGCGGTCGAATCAGGTAAGGAATTTGCAAAAGATTCTGAAAAATTGACCGCTTACGATACGGAGAAAGAGGATATTAAAGTGGATTCGAAAGCAGAAGAGAAAACTGTTGTTGTTCAAAAATCTGGTGGAAAAGGGATTGCCTTTCTTGCCTTATTAGTTGCGATAGCTGTAGGTGGTGCAGGCCACTATCTGGCAAATAAGAAATTTAATGAGGTTGAGCAACAAATTGCTCAACTTACAGGAAAACCGGTGGAATCGCTAGGTGAATTACCGACTTTTGAAGCGGAGAAAGCTCAGCTTGCGGAGTTAGCGAGTCATTACCAAAAAGCGTTGGAGCGAATTACTCAATTGGAGCACGAGCAATCAGCGTATAGTACTCAAATTACGAATTTGCAAACTCAACTCCAAAAAGTGAGTGGTGTACCGCAATCAGATTCTGTCGTTTGGAAATTATCTGATGCTGATTTTCTACTTAATAACGCTTTACGTAAGTTAGTACTTGATAATGATATTGATACAACCAAAACGCTTTTACAAGAAGCTGATGCCGTATTAGCACAAGTGGCGAACGGTCAGGTAGATAATATTCGTGCAGCAATCAAGAACGATTTATCACAGTTGGCGAATGTAAATAATGTAGATCAAAATAGCATTATGCAGCATTTGACCACTCTTGCGAATAATTTGGATGATTTACCAATGTTGGCAAATGAATCAGCGGAAGAGCCGGCTATGGCGAGTGGAGAAGTGAGTGATTCGATTCAAGATTGGCAACAAAATATTGAGAAAAGTGTTGATTCATTCTTAGATCACTTTATTCGTGTAAGTGATCGCAATACAGCGGATGAAAAAGCGTTTGTTGCACCAAATCAGGAAATTTATTTACGAGAGAATATTCGTTTACGTTTACAAATTGCGATTTTAGCCGTGCCTCGTCAACAAAATGAATTATATAAAAAATCATTAGATGCTGTGAGTACATGGATTCGTAGTTACTTTGATACGCAAAATGAAAATGTAAAAAGTTTCTTAAAAGAATTAGATGAATTAGCGGAACAATCGGTTTATGTTGATGCGCCGACTCGTTTACAAAGTTTAGAATTACTGGAACAATTATTGAACAAAGCGCCTCAAACGGTTGATAAAATCGAAATTAAAGCTGAGAAAGAGCTAACAAATCCCGCTCCGATGGAAGAACAAAAAGCTATTTCGGTAGAAGAAAAACCGGCTGAAAATAAGCAGGAACAGTCTGTAGAACAGCAACCGGCACAACAACCTGCGGCAAAATAGGAGATAATTGTCTATGTTTAGAGTTCTTTTCTTAATGCTTCTGCTTTTGGCGGGGCTAATTGCCGGTCCTTATATGGCCGGTAGCCAAGGTTATGTGCGGATTGAAACAGCAAGTAAAGTGATCGAAATGAGCTTAGTAATGCTTGTTGTCTTTTTTGTCATTGCAATGGCGGTGGTTTATACGGTGGAATGGGTGGTAAGCCGTTTCTGCCGTTTAAGTAAAGGTTCATATAATTGGTTCTTTAATCGTAAACATAAAAAAGCTCAGCAGGAAACTCTCGAAGGGTTAATGAAAATGAGCGAGGGCGATTATTCGAAAGCTGAAAAATTATTTAGCAAGAATGCGAAACACGCTGATGAGCCGGTATTAAATTTACTTAAAGCGGCTGAAGCTGCTCAGCAACGAGGCGATGATTTCAGTGCTAATAAATATTTAATTGAAGCTGGGGAATTAGCAGGTACGAATAACGTTGCCGTTGAATTAGCTCGTGCAAAAATTCTAATGCAACAAGGTAAATTGCCGGCAGCCCGTAGTGCGATTGACAGTTTAATTGAGTTAGCGCCGCGTAATACGGAAGTGTTGCGTTTAGCGATTCAAATTTACAAAGATTCAAAAGCCTATAATGCGTTGGATACGATTTTAGAAAGTATTGGTCAGCGTAGTTTCTTATCAGCAGAAGAATATACTGCACTAGAACATTTTGTTGATGACGGTCTATTAGATGAGAAAATGAATGAAGAAGGTCAAGACGGTTTATTGACGTGGTGGGAAAACCAACCGAGTCGCCGTCGTAAATCGATCTATGTACGTATCGGTTTGATTAAACGTTTAATTGATACGGATGATCACGATTCGGCACAAGAAATCGCGCTTGAAACGCTGAAAAAATATGAAGATGAGCAGTTAGTACCACTCTTCGAACAGCTTACACGCTTACAAGTGGCAGAAGACAGTAAACTGGTTAAAGTGCTGGTAAAAAGAGCAGATAAAGCCGATGTACAATATACGGATGATTATGCAAGAGCATTAGGTTATATCTATACCCGTGAAGGATTATTTGAAAAAGCGAAAAACTATTTTGCTCAGTTAATTGAACATCGTGAATGTGTTGCAAATGACCGTATTATGGCATTGCATGTTGCAGAACAAACACACGATACTGTGTTAGCGAATAAGATTCGTGAGATTAATCTGAAGCAAGTGAGTATGGATAAGAAAACTGATACTCAGGAAGCGACAACAGCATTAGCTGAAAAATCAGCTTAATTTATTGTATAGAAAAAGCCGTTTATCGAGAGATAAGCGGCTTTTTTGTTGAGGTTAATTAGTGCTTTTTACTAAATAGTTTCATTAGCGGTAAAATAATGAGGCAGCAAATTGAGCCAATAATAATACCTACCACAAAATCAACGAGACTTGAGAATTGTGCCGGAATACCTAAATGTTCGACGAAGTGATGAATTTCGGCAATATTATGCGAGAAAATGCCGCCACCAACTAAGAACATAGCAATCGTACCGATAACTGAAAGTGATTTCATAAACCATGGCATAATCACAAGTAGAGCTTTACCGATAGATTGCGATAAGCCGCTTTTCTTCTGCATTAACCATAAACCGATATCATCCAGTTTTACAATTAATCCAACCAAACCGTATACAAAAACAGTGATCCCGATCCCGATACTTGAAAGAGAAAGAATTTTGATCATCGTTGAAGATTCTTGTAATACACCTAATGCGATGATAATAATTTCTGCCGATAAGATAAAATCGGTACGCACCGCACCTTTAATTTTATCTTTTTCTGAAATTTGTTCTTCTTCAGTAGAATGATGTTCATCTTTTTTGTGGAGGAATTTATGTAATAACTTCTCTACACCTTCAAAACATAAGTATGCACCGCCAATCATTAACAGCGGGAGAATTGCCTGTGGTAAATAGATAGAAAGAAGTAGTGCAAGCGGAATCAAAATAACTTTATTAATCAGTGAACCTTTTGCCACACTCCAAACAATCGGTAATTCTCGATCCGGGCTAATATTTTTCCCGCTTACTTGGTTTGCGTTCAGCGCTAAATCGTCCCCAATTACCCCGGCGGTTTTCTTTGCCGCAACTTTTGTCATGACTGATACATCATCAAGCACAGCAGCAATGTCATCTAATAGTGTAAATAATGAGCTAAATGCCATTGAGATACTTTCCTTAAAAATAAAAGTTATATAAAAAAACCGAGCTAAATAGCTCGGCTCTTCTGATTTCAATTCGAAATTAGCGACGTAAACCTAAACGTGCGATAGTTTCTGAATATTTAGCAAGATCAGTACGTTTTAAGTAGTCTAATAATTTACGACGACGTGAAACCATACGTAATAAACCGCGACGACCGTGGTGATCTTTTTTGTGCGCAGCAAAGTGTGCTTGTAAGTGGTTGATTTGAGCTGTTAATAATGCGATTTGAACTTCTGATGAACCAGTGTCTTTTGCATCACGACCAAATTCAGCAACGATTTTTGCTTTTGCTTCTACGCTTAGAGACATTTTAATATCCTTTTGTTAAGGGTTGATAATACATCCTTCGCCGATCTCTAACTCAGCGAGGACAGGAAGTCGGAATTCTAAAGATAAAGCGGTCAAATTTCAACTAAAATTTGCAAAATTAATGCGAAGAATGACCGCTTGGTTGTAAATATTCTTCCCTGTTCGGATCGACCGTTTTAGATTTACGAATCATCGGTTCTACGGTTGAACCTTGCACTAAAATTGAAAACATTACCACCGCATAGGTCATAACCAGAATTAAATCTTTTACATCTACTTCGCCGGCAAATGCCACTTTACTTGGAATTGCTAGCGCCATTGCTAGCGCAAGCCCACCGCGTAAACCGCCCCATGTCATAATTTTTAAAGTATAAGGGTTATAGGTACGGAATTGCTGCATCGCTTTGAACGGAATCCATAAACTGAGATAACGTGCAGCTAAGCAAACCGGAATGGCCACAATCATTAAGATAACGCCGTAAATATTAAAATCGACTAATAACAATGCAAAACCGATCAAAAAGAACAGCAATGAGTTAAGGAAGTGGTCGATCATTTCCCAGAAGTGGTCAAGATAACGTTGACTTTGTTCTGAAAAGCCGGAGCGACGTGTCCAGTTACCAATCATAATACCGGAAACCACCATCGCTAATGCGCCTGATACGTGCAAAATATTACTTGCGAACATAAAGCCGGCAGTAGGAATTGTGAGGGTGATGAGCATCTCCATCGAGCCGTCATCGGTTGAGGAAATTAATATATGTGCAATAAAACCGAGTACGAAACCGAATAAAATCCCCCCGATAGCTTCATGCATAAACAGCCCCATAATACCGGAGAAAGTGGCTTCTTGTCCGCCGAAAGCAACAGCGAATACGGTAACGAAAATAACCAAACCCACACCGTCATTAAATAATGATTCGCCTTCTACTTGCATTGATAAACGCTTTGGTGCGCGTAAATTTTTGATGATTGCCAATACCGCAATCGGGTCGGTTGGCGAAATCAGTGAGCCGAAGACAACACAATAAATAAAATCAATCGGTAAGCCGATAAGATGAGCTATACCCCAAATTAGACTTGCAATGAAGAATGTCGAGGCTAGCGTAGAAAATAAGGCAAAGGTGGTAATTTCCCATTTTTGATCTTTTAAAATCGGCAGTTTTACTCCAAGTGAGCCGGCAAAAAGTAAGAAACCGAGAATACCGTTAAGCAAAAAGCTTTTGAAGTCGATTTGTTCCATTACTTCTTTGGCTATCGTGTCGATATTAAACCAACCTAACGAGCCTAAAACCCAAACAAGCAATGAACAAACCATTGCTGCGGCCGTAATCGCAATGGTTGATTGTACTTTTGCGCTAATTTTACTTGTAATGAATCCGAGCAAAATAGACAGCGCCGAGAGGAAGCAAATATATGCGTAGATGCCCATAGGTAATCCTGTCGATATGAATAAAAGAAATGAGAAAGCCGAATTGAGGCTTAAGAAAGAGTGAAATTAAAACAATTTTCCGTATTAATGTAAAGGGAAAAGGCGAACTTAGAGGGCTGCAAGCGGTCTGATTTGTGCGTAAATTTACCAATAAATTTGTAAAAAAGTGACGAATTTCAGATTTGAGAATTGCTCGCTTTACAGTATAATCAGCACAATTTTTTGCATTAAACTTAATACTTAGGAATCTATCAATGATCGAAAAAATGCATGAACGGACAAATGGTCCCGTCTTTAAAATCATTTTTGCGTTAGTCTCTTTATCTTTCGTTATTACCGGTATCGGTACCGGCTTAGCGGGCGTAGATACTTCAGCTGCTAAAGTAAACGGTACGGCTATTGAACAACAAGCATTCAATGCTGCAAAAAGTCGTCAACAAACTATGTTAAATACGCAAATGGGCGAACGTTTTTGGGATTTATTAGATACGCCGGAATATGCGGCGCAATTCAACCAGTCTATTTTAAATGGCTTAATTGATGATGAACTTCTGCGTCAATATGCTCAGAACCTCAAATTAGGTATCAGTGCGGAACAAATCAAATCAGAAATTGTAAATAGTCCGACATTCCAACAAGACGGAAAATTTAATAATCAATTATATCAACAAGCATTACGTAATAACGGTTTAAGTGCTGACGGTTATGCTGCGATCGTAAATGAAGGAATGTTATTTTCTCAAATCCAAGAGGGGATTGTTGGCAGTCATTTTTCCGTACCGGCAGAACAAGAATTATTAGCTAAATTATTACTGCAAAAACGTCAGGTTCGTTTAGCAAATTATTCAGTTGCAGCTGAAGCGCAAAATCAGACCGCTTCAGGTGAAGAATTACAGGCTTATTATGATGCGCATAAAAACGCATTTGTTGAGCCGGAAAAACTGACTGTTGAGTATGTGACCTTAACACCGGAAAATGTGGCAAAAAATGTTCAAGTTACGGATGAACAAATTGCGACATATTATGAAAAAAATAAAGCGGATTATGTTACTCAAGGTGAAACGCATATCGCCCACATTCAAGTAGCAAACGAAGCGGAAGCGAAAGCACTTGAGCAACAGCTTGCTGGTGGTGCGGATTTTGCTGCATTGGCTAAAGCAAAATCAACTGATAAATTATCAGCGGCACAAGGCGGTGATTTAGGTTGGGCGAAAGCGGGAACTTTCCCGAAAGCGTTTGAAGATGCGGCGAATGGCTTACAAGTTGGTGCCGCTAGTCAAGCAATCAATGTAGATGGTGCTTATCACATCATTAAAGTATTAGCGCGTAAAAATGAACAAGCTATTCCGCTTGAGCAAGTAAAAGACAATATCGCTAAAACGATTCGTAATGAATTGTTATTAACCGAATATTCGAACCTAGCGCGTGAAATGGCAAATAAAGCGTTTGAAAATAACGGTTCATTAGAAAGCGTTGCACAAGCGGGTGGTGTAGCGATTCAAAAAACAGCGCAATTTACCCAACAAAACGTACCGGCTGAATTAAATAATGAGAAAGTATTAAAAGCATTATTTAGTGGCGAATTACGTCAAAGCGGTCAAAACTCAGATGCTTTAGATATTGGTGATGAACATAATCCGAAGACAATGTTCGTACGTGTAAGCGATTATCAAGCTGAGCGCGTAAAAACCTTAGACGAAGCAAAGGCGGATGTTGAAGTTGCAGTGAAACAGCAAAAAGCTGAGCAAGCGTTAATCGCTAAAGCGCAAGAAACAATTAAATCGTTGGAAAGCGGTCAAGCGGCAGATGTTCAGTTCGGTGCGGCGCAAACATTAGTTTATGCACAAGCGCAAGGACAACAACCGGTATTAGCACAAACCGTGTTTGCTATGACAAAACCGGCTGATAAAGCGACTTATAGTGTCGCTCGTGATGAGCAAGGCAATGTAGTGATTGTTGCTTTAGATAAAGTGATTGATGGAAGTTCTGAAGAATTTAAACCGCTTGCGGCGCAATTTAGCCAAGCAGATCAATTACTATTACGTAATGATTTGTTAAAAGATTTACGTGCGAAAGCTTCAATTGAAGTAAATGCAGATTTTATGGAACAACTAGGATCAGCATCACATTAATTTAAATTAGTTATTGTTATAAACGCCTAGAACATTGAGTTTTAGGCGTTTTTATTTTGTCACAGGATCGTATCCCCGATATAATGCTAATTTAGCTGTTATGTAAAAGTAGGTTTGTGTGGAAATAGTCATTAATCTTGCCATTTATCTTCAATTTTTTATCGGTTTATTTGCGATTGTGAACCCGTTTGGTTCATTACCGATTTTCTTTAGTATGACAAGCCATCAATACGAGGCGGAGCGTAATCATACAAGCCTAGTGACGGCAGTTTCTATCGGAGTCATTTTATTAGTCAGTTTATTTTTCGGAAAACTGATTTTAGATGCATTCAGTATCTCACTTGATTCTTTCCGTGTAGCGGGCGGTTTTCTGATTGTCAGCATTGCAATGACGATGATTAGCGGTAAATTAGGTGAGCATAAACAAAATAAAGAAGAGAAAAATGCCGATGTAAGCGAATACGAAAATATCGCCGTTGTACCGTTGGCTATGCCGATTATGGCGGGGCCGGGTGCTATCGGTTCTACGATTGTTTGGGGAACGCGTTATAATCATTGGGTTGATTATGTCGGTTTTAGTCTCGCAATCGGTGTATTTGCCGCAGTATGTTATGTTTTATTCCGTTTTTCGGCGCCTTTAGTGAAAAAACTGGGCAAAACAGGTTCTAATGTTGTGACCCGTATTATGGGGTTGATTTTGATGGCATTAGGTATTGAAATTATTGTGGCGGGTTTAAGTAATCTATTTCCGGGTTTAACATCTATTCATTAATAGGATTATACAGATGCTTTTTCTTAAACAAGCGGTCAAATTTTGGCGATTTTTTGCAATTTGCACAGTAGGTGTCAGCCTACTGTCTGCTTGCGATCAAAAAAGTCAGCAACCAAAGGTTGTGAAGACGACATCAACAGAATCCTCCATTAATAAAAACATATTAAAACGAGCGGTGTATGCGGAACGCTTACGTGTTGATCCTCACTTTATTCAAACTTCTGATGAAGCGGCGTTTATTCGAGATATTTTTGCCGGTTTGGTTGAGTTTAATGAGAAAGGTCAAATCGTGCCGGCACTCGCTAAAGATTGGTTTAGTGAAAATAATAAAGATTGGCTATTTATTCTCGATGACAGTGCTAAATGGTCAAATGGCGAAAGCGTAACGGCAGATGATTTTGTAGCTAGCTGGCAGCGTTTAGCTGCTCCTAAAAATGTTTCTCCTCTTGCACCTTACTTAGTCTATATGGGGATAGAAAATGCCAAAGAAATTGTTGAAGGGAAAAAGCCGGTTAGTGAATTAGGTGTAAAAGCGTTAAATTCGCATAGCTTACAGATTAAGCTCAGTAAACCAAATGCACAATTGGTGAAAATGTTAGGGCATTCCGCTTTACTACCAACCTTTAAAGGTGAGGCGCCGAAGCTTAATACTTTAGTAACGAGCAGTGCTTATCATATTTTTGAAAGTAGTGATAGATTTGCGAAATTACAAGCGGTTAAAAACGGCTTAGATTTTGCAACAGTAGAGCATTATGCTATCGGTGATTTACAAGCGATTAAGCAATTTGACGTAATTGAGAACCCATTACCAAGCCAGCAGCATAATATTTGGGAATTCCCTCGCTTATGTACTTATTACTATGAGTTTAATTTCGCCGATCCGCAATTGAAGAAAAAAGAAGTACGCCAAGCGTTGAAAGCAATTGTGCTTTCTGCACGAATTCCACATTTATACGGCGTGGCTAATTTTTCTGTATTACCAAGGAATATGCAGGCTTCTGTGACTCGTCAATGGGCGCCAGTAGTGGTTGAGCCATTATTAGCTCAGGCCGGAATTAACGTACAGAATCCGCTGAAATTAACCTTGCTGTATGATGATCACGGCAGACATAGTGTGATTGCCAATCAAATGATACGTACTTTAGGAGAGTCTGATCTATTACAGATTCAGCCGCAAGGGGTAAGCTGGGAGCAATTTTTGGCATTAAGAGAACAAAAAGCGTTCCAATTAAGCCGAGCGGGTTGGTGTGCCGAGTATGCGGATCCACTGCCGTTTTTATTACCTTTCCATTCACAAAGCTCGGATAATAAGAGTAATTATGCAAATGAAATGGTTGATAAACAATTAGAACAGCTGCAACATGAAAAATTATCGGAAGAGCAGCGCCAACAACTTATTCATAGCATTGTGCAACAATTAGAGCAGGATGTGGCGATTTTGCCTATGTTCCAATATCATCGCAAAGTTGCGTTAGACTCCACCATTTTAGGTATTGATCTACATAACGATAGCGAAGTAATTTATAGTAAACATTTATATCGAATGAAGCCCAAGGATTAATCGATGAATCAACTTAACGAACAGCAATTAAGTGAAATTAAATTTGTTTTACAAAATTTCACTCACCCTACATTGCAAAAAGACTTAATCGCACTGAATGCGTTTAAAAAAGCGGAATTAGGCGCAAGCATTTTGCGTTTGGAATTTACCATGCCGTTTGCTTGGAATAGCGGTTTTGAAGCATTGAAAGCGGAAACAGAAGCAAAACTCAAACAAGTTACCGGCGCAAATGAAGTAAAATGGATCTTAAATTATCAAATCGCCACCTTAAAACGCGCCAATAGCCATCCGGCAGTAAACGGCGTAAAAAATATTATTGCGGTAACATCAGGTAAAGGTGGGGTAGGTAAATCGACTACCTCGGTAAATCTTGCATTGGCATTAAAAGCGCAAGGTGCAAAAGTGGGTATTTTAGATGCGGATATTTACGGCCCGTCAATTCCACATATGTTAGGCGCTCAGGATCAGCGTCCTACTTCTCCGGACAACAAACACATTACCCCGATTGAAGTTTACGGTATTCAATCAAACTCAATTGGTTATTTAATGGCGGAAGATAATGCCACCATTTGGCGTGGACCAATGGCAAGTTCGGCATTAAGCCAATTATTAAATGAGACGTGGTGGACGGAACTAGATTACCTTGTGATTGATATGCCGCCGGGTACCGGTGATATTCAACTGACCCTTTCTCAACAAATTCCGGTAACCGGTGCGGTGGTGGTTACAACGCCACAGGATATTGCGTTGTTAGATGCAATTAAAGGCATTTCAATGTTCCAAAAAGTGTCGGTACCGGTATTAGGTGTCATTGAAAATATGAGCGTGCATATCTGCCAAAATTGCGGTCACCACGAAGATATTTTCGGCACTGGCGGTGCAGAGAAAGTAGCGAAAAAATATGGTACCAAAGTATTAGGACAAATGCCGTTACATATTCGTTTACGTCAAGATTTGGATGCCGGTACACCGACCGTCGTTGCGGCACCGGAACACGAAACTAGCCAAGCGTATATCGAATTAGCGGCAAAAGTTGCTTCGGAATTATACTGGCAAGGTTCGGTTATCCCGTCTGAAATTATGATTCGTGAAGTGAAATAAGCCCTGCTCAATAACAACCACATAAAATAAAACAAGCGGTAGGATTTGCAGAAAAATTCGGTATTATGTAGCAGTTGCACAAAGATTTAACCGATTGAAAACATTAACATCCCTATTGAAATTTTCACTCAATAGGGATTTTTATTATGACACAAAAGTTACTCAAACACGAGTTAGTCGAACGGTTGTTTCAACTGAAAGAAAAACAAGATTTATTAACGGTGCAAATGCAACTTTTAACGCAAGAGATTAGCGAGTTGGCAGATCCATTTATGCCGAAAACACCGAAAAGCCAGTCTGTGATTACTACTCGTTTAATCGCACAAGTATTAAAGGAAAATCAGGATATGTGGTTGGTATGTGGGGATATCGCAGAACGGGCATTACTGTTAGTAGGGCAACCGCAGTTTGTTGATGTTAGCGATAACCATTATAAAGCAGTCAAAAGAATGTTGTTGCGGTTAGAGAAAAAAGGATTAGTTGAGTGTGCAGGATTTCATTGGCGGTTAAAAACCTTGAAAACTAATTAACAGTTACGCTTTCAATCTCCACTGCACATCATTTGCTTTTAATGCTACTCGTTCTACCACGCCTTTATTAAGCCAGTGTTTCAATGCGCCACGAACAGAAACAGTATGCTGCGGTTGAATGATTGGTTCTTGTTTATCTCGAATAAGAACGAGCTTAATCAATTCATTAACGGTAAATTCATGGTTTGGTTGAGCCTTCATCTCTGCCAGTACCATTTGGCGTAATTTCCCTTTAAAATGGCGTTTATGAGTTTGATAAGTATAAAGCTCCGTATTGTATTCATCAGTTAGCGCTTCTGCTTGCATAACCTCAATAGCTGCTTGTAGCTTATCAAGCTTACTCTCCACCAAAGCAAGATGTTCTAGCACTTGCTTGCGCTCACGCTGCAAGCGGTCAATTTTTGCCTGAATTTGGCTTAAATAAATTTTCTTTGCCATTACATTACCAATCGTTCTACTTGTCTATGGTTGCCTTGCCAGTAGCCTTTCCAAGCATTATCTGATGACGTGCTGAGGCATTTACTGGTGATATCATTGAAAATGGTTAAATTGTCCAGTTTACGAGTATCTTCACGATAGGCGACTTCGTTGGCATAATTATCAAGATACACGTTACTCATCTTGTGGACTTGTCCGTAATACATACGTTTGAAACGTGCGAAGTAACTTTCCGCAAGGTTATTAGTAATGCCCTCATCGCTACGATATTCACGTTGATGGTTTACTCGTTGTAGGTCGTAATTCACCATCAATTCATCATACGCCGAGTTTTCGTCCGCATGAATGCGGCTGTTTGGTTCAATGTACGCAGTGGCTAATTTCTTCACCGTTTCAGTGTTCTCTGAGAGAATAGGGAAAGTGATGGTTTTCTTTGCACCCACTAATTGTGGATTAGAGGAAGTTTCCTGTTCTGAATAACGCTCACGCATGACCAATACCGCACGTTTATTTGGATTCGTATTTTCTTTTAATCGTCTATCCACACGTTCTGCTTTCTTATTCTTTGGGCGTGGCGCAGAATGTACATAAGTGCCATCAATATGGATTTCGCCTACTAGGGGGAATAGCTCACGTTGAATAATCAGGCTTTCACGAATCTTATGCGCCAGCGTAAATGCTGTTTTGTACTGTACATTCAAATCACGAGAGAGCTGGCAAGCGGAAATCCCTTTTACCGCATTCACAAATAATGCAATAGCGAATAAGTAAATTTGAATCGGCAACTTATGATTCGCAAAAATCGTCCCTGACGTGATGCTAAAGGTATGCTTACAATGCTTGCATCGCTACTGCTTACGTGTGGAGATAAAATAGGCTTGATGTTGCACACCGCATTTAGGGCATACGACATGCTTTTCACCTCCCCAACGAATATCGCATAGCATTGAAAACGCTTCCGCATCAGATAGACGAGCTACCTTGATAGGCGAAAGCGTTCGGGCTTTGCTTGTGAGAAGAAAATGAGATGCCATTTAATATTTAAATCCTATAGGTTATCGTTTGTTAAAATGCACATAGAGGTGTATAATTATCTTATTTACGATTTATAAATATACATAAACAGTGATAGCTTGTCAATATAGAGATACACAAATGAATACAAGTGAAAGACTTAAACGCATAATGGAAGTGAAAGGATTTAATCTAAAAACTTTTGCAGAACAAGCTGATATACCTTATCGAACACTGCAAAACTACATTTTAAGTGGGCGAGAACCGAATGCAGAAGCTTTAATGAAACTGCATACCCGATTAGGTATTAATCTAAATTGGCTGGTCAGTGGTAATGGTCAGATGTTTAATGACAAGTTTGAAGTATCTAATTTGAGTCAAGAAGATATAAATCTTATCAATAATTATCAAACAATGTCAGAAGATATTCAAACTGCATTCAAAATATTATTTAATAATTACAAGCTATAACCTTAGATTGGAAACTTAATAAGTTATTAATATGAAATTTAAAAACAATCAGACAGAACAAAAGTTAAGAGGAGGATATTACACTCCTAGATATCTATCAGACTATATCACTAAATGGATATTAAATGGTTCTCCGCTAAATATCTTAGAGCCTAGTTGTGGTGATGGAGTTTTTATTAAATCGTTAGCTAGTAATAAATATAATAAAATTAATAAAATCACTTGCTTTGAATTAATTGATTCAGAAGCTGATAAAACAATTAAACTACTTGAAGAAATGGGATTTAATAATTCTATTGTTAATAAAGGTGATTTTTTAGGCTGGGCCTTAAAAAGCATAGGGAATACAGAATTTGATGCCATTATAGGTAATCCTCCATTTATTAGATATCAATATTTAGATGAGAAGTTTCAAAGTAATTCAAAAGCTATTTTTGATAAATTAAATTTAAAATTTACAAAGCATACAAATTCTTGGGTTCCTTTTTTACTTTCTTCTTTGTCTTTACTCAAAGATAAAGGAAGGATTGGTATGGTAATTCCATCAGAGATTTTAAATGTTATTCACGCACAACCATTACGAGATTTTATAGCAAATGGTTTATATAGAGTCTTGATTATAAACCCTAAAAATATTTGGTTTGATAATACCCTTCAAGGAGCCATTATTATATTCATTGAAAAAGTTGAGTATAAAAACCAATCAGGATTATCTATTGTAAATGTAGAAAATGATGAATTTATTAATATTGAACCAGAAAATTTATTTAAAAATGCAAATTATATTAGTTTTGAAAATTTTCAAGGTAAATGGACGAATGCAATTTTAGATGAAAAGGAGTTAGATTTAATTAATAAAATTAAAGCCCATAATTCAGTATATAAATTTTCAGATATAGCTACTGTTGAAGTTGGGATAGTTACTGGCACTAATGAGTTTTTCTTAGTAGATGATAATACAGTTAAAGAATATGACTTATACAAGTTTTCCTATCCTATGTTTGGAAAAAGCCAGCATTGTAAAGGGATTATATATGACCATAACCAACATATTGAAAATAAAGAAAATAATTTCCCTACAAATTTTATCTATCTAGGTGATGAATATGTAGATCTGCCATTAAAAGCACAAGAGTATATAAAAGAAGGCGAAAAAAGAGGTTTCCATCAAAGATATAAATGCAAGATTAGAACACCATGGTATAAAGTCCCTTCTGTATATTCGAGCAAGATCGGAATGCTAAAAAGAAGTCATGAAGCACCAAGATTAATATTAAATAGATTAGAGGCTTATACTACAGATACTGCATATCGTATAAAATCAAACAAATTTAGAGATTCAACACTTGTTTGTTGTTTTTTAAATCCGTTTACTATGATTTTATCTGAATTGAATGGACGGTTCTATGGTGGTGGTGTATTAGAATTAGTTCCATCTGAAATTAGAAATCTTTATATCCCGATAGATGAAAATATTAAATTTAATATTGAAGAAATAAATGATTTAATCAAAGAAGGGGGGATTGAAAAGGTTGTTGAAAATAATGGTAGAATAATTTTCGAAAACTTAAGATTCCCCAAAGAGTACAATGTTATGTTAATGACAATATGGCGAAAGTTAAAAGATAATAGATTGAGAAGATAATTAACTTTAATTGTATGATCTTTAGAAGATTAAAGCTTATCTGTTATAGATCATACAATCACTTATAAATTATCTAACTGTATAGATTTTCAATAGATGGAACTATATCATCTAACTCGCCTAGATTATATAATTCTTTCATTTTTTCATCTAACATTCTTTTCTTGCTCTCAAACATTCTTTCATATCTAATTGAATCTCTTTCATTAGCTTTCTCTATTTTTGAAAAAAGATCATTAAGATTTTTTTGCAAAAGAGCTATTTCATCATGCATAGATTTATCTATTTTATTATTAAAATTGATATTCGGAATTAATATTTGTTTTTGTACTTTTGTGCCTCTGGCAATAAACCCTCCTTCAAATATCTCACCTGATAATGACACAAGCCACTCTGAATATTTTGAGGATAAAACCGCCTGTATATAATATATTGAATATAAACAGTTAGCAGGAATATTGATTAAACTATATCCTGCGGTACCTCCAGAAGATATGAATACTCCTTCATGATCTATACTGTATTTATATCCTTTTGATAAAATCCCAACAATAATTTTAGGACAAGAATTACAATTTTCTAAAGCTTGATGACGACCATATTTATACCAATCATTTTCAGTTATTGGGGGGAAAATATTTCTACTCAATAAGCTTGATTTAATTCTCATTAAGAAATTAAAGCCATAGGGATAATTATGTTTTATAGTCATGATATCCAATAATTCTAATTTACCTCTATTGCTGCTATAAGGATATATTAAAAAACTATTAGATTGTACATTTCTAAAAGTATATAAAGGGGTGTTCTTATCTGTCTTAAAGTATGGTTTTGTTAATTCTTTTTCTATTTTAAATTCCTTTCCTTCAAATAAAAAATATATATATTTCTCATCTGTATCTATTGATGTATGAATATATTGGCTATTGGCACTAGTTTGTACCCCATTACTAATAGACTTACTACCGATAATTTCCTCTAAAGGAGAGCAAATTTTTCTCAAATGATTTAATACCAATTCATCTTGATGATTCTGCAAATACCAAGTGTCATATGAAAGTGGATGTTTAAAAACTGTAACATATTTCTCCTCTCCATCGTTAACAGAAGAACTATCAAACCATTTTTTATAATCTCTAATGTTTTGATAAAGAAAAAGTTTATTTTTATTACTTTTATTAAATATTGCAATTGAAGTATATGTTGATTTATTTTTAAATAATTGATTACTACCAAATGAAATTAATCTAAACAAGAAATTATGCTTTAGTGAAATAAACTCTCTAAATTTTTCAGCTGATTTTAGCTTTACAAATTTAGATGGTATTATATAACCTAATAATCCATTATTATTTAATAGATCAAATGCTCTTTCAATAAATAAATAATACTTATCAAATTGTTTATCTGCAACAAAATACTTTTCCTTATATATTTCAAACTCTTCTGGATATAATGATTTCATATATTCAGTTGCGAGATATGGAGGGTTGCCAACTATAATATCAAATTTATAATTACGTAAATCAAGTGGGTTTATTTTTAATTCATCTTGGTCAGATAATCTATTTGATGGTTCAATTAAACTATTTCCCCAAAGAATGTTTCTGCTTAAATCAGGTAATATACTATTCTCACTCTGAATAGTAAGATCACTTTCTTGTTCTAAAAGTTTTAATAGCAAGCCAAATCGGCATGCTTTTACAGCATTAAAATCTTTATCTATACCCCATATACAACTTAATAATAATGTCTTCTTATCTTCAAAATATAATTTATATTGATTTACCCCAGTTTTCTGTAATTTATTTTTATCATTTTTAACATAATAGTCTACAAGTATATCTTGCAGTCTTTGATAAACTTCCAATAAGAACGCTCCTGAACCACAGGCTATATCAGAAAACTTACCTTGATAAATTTTAATGTCATCTTTATCTTTACAATACTCAGAAACGGTATAGTCAAGAATTCTTCTAATAATAAAGTTTGGAGTACTAATAATATCTCTATTTAAGTTATAATCCTTTGGACGGAGGATTAGTTGATTATCCTCTAAAATAAGTTCTTCCCCTAAAAACTGTTCATATATACTTCCAAGTAAATCAGAAGATAATACAGAGAAAGAATATGAATTATATGGATAGTATAATTCTTTCAATATAATCCATAAATTAGAATCTGGGGAATTTATTAGTTGATCTATATATTTTAATTTAAACAATCCAGAATTATATTTTTTATCAGCTTTTTCTAAGTTTGATTTAAATTTTTTGTGCTGATCATCTTTCGTTACATCTAGTAAGGATTCATAACATTCAATATTTCTATCTTCACAAACCCTTAAAAATATTATGCTATTAATATAATCTTGAATTACATCATTTAACTCAAAGTTGGGAATGTTAGGATTTGCTTTAATTAAATTCTCCCCTAATAAGTATCGCCATCTTTTTATTTGTTCAAAGAAAACATTATCTACTGTTTGCTTAGATGTATCAATTTTTTCTGAAATATCAACCCACTCTTCATCAAAACTTCCTGAATAAACACTTTCTTTTCCTAACAATTTTATTATTTCATCAAATTTATCTATGTATTCTTTATAGTTATACAATCGCACCCTGGCATATGATGCATCTTGTTTAGTATCTACTTTCTCTGAACAATCATATATGGCAAGGTATTCAAAATTAGATAAAACAGAAATGTTTAATTTTGCGGTAAAACCATATCTTCTTACTTGATGTGCAGATGATGAATCTGTTTTTATTTGAACATTCGGCTTTTTAGCTTCAACAAAAAACTTTCTTTGGGAATTTAATCTAAATGTATAATCTGGCTTCTTTATATTTACTGAAGCTCTTGCTCTTAATGATTCTTCAACGATTACTTCTCTTTCAGATGTTCTTTTATTTTTAGAGTTACCTATATCCCAGCCAAGTATGCTAAAAAAAGGATCTAAAAAATCTGTTCTTAGTTGAGCTTCATTATATGAAGATAAACTATAGAATTCTTTTTCAGCATCATATTTTTTGACTAATGCTACTAATTGCTGTTTCGCTTCATTTAAACACATAAAATTCCCTCCAATAATATATTTTTGTATGAACCAATTTAACTGGAATCTTGCCTTTATTTTAAAACCGTTCCACATCTTTCTGAATATACTTTAGAATTAATCTCTAGTTAGATAACTCATAACCACATAAATAGTGTTGATTGGATTAATGTCCACAGACTAAAAATGAATAAGATACACTAATTTGAAAAATAGATTATAATCGAAACCGTAACAAGTAAGGGGTATTTTGCTTGTTATAAAATTGCTTACGAATCACTTACCCAACCCAACTAACAGGAAGTTAGTATGAAATCCACGTTTCGTGGCACACTGGCGAAAGCGAGTATTACTAAGTCCACATATTGTGGCAAATCACTACATTTTAGTGGTTATAGTCTGAGTTATTCAGGCGTATATTCGGTATTCGGAGCTCTTTTCTGAGCTGACCTGTTCTGACAGGTTGGCGATTTTGTGTATCTAGCGAATACCCTGAATATACAAGGAATACGCTTATGACTCAACATTTTCTACTCTCAACTAAATCACGCACATGCTATCTTAAAGACATATTTCGTTTAAGTGAAGACGAAGCCTTGCAACTTTTAAAAGCCAACCGTCGGGAAAATCCTGATAAAATCCTCCAAAGTAGTACGTCTAAATTATAGAATAAGCCACTTAAGATAATCACTCAAGGTGTTTAAAATATCATCAATTAAACTTGTCAAAAAATTTCTCTTGACAGAACTAAGACCTTTTTGGCACTCGCTATATTCAAAAATGCAGAAAATTTCAAAAAGCACTTGACAAAAGAAAACGCTTGACAAGCACCCTATAAAATAATATCTTTTTGCCCACAGAGAATAGTCCCTTCATTATGACTTTGTTTTTTTAAGCCTAAAAAGGCTTGGAAATTTCAGAGTTTTAATGAAGGGATTTTTGTTTCTATGGCACAACATTTTCGGTTATCAGCGGCAGCACGCCAGCTATCTGTAGATAGCTTGGCGAGTTTATCTGATACCGAGATTTTTCAGCTATTGAAGCAAGCTCGTTGGGGTAATGTAGATGAAATGAACGACGTTATTTGTCCGCATTGCCATACTCGCCACCACGCCTATTTCATTTCCACTCGTAAACAATGGCAGTGCAAACATTGCCAGCATCGTTTTTCTATTACAGCAGGCACGATTTTTCAAGGTGCAAAACTTTCCTTGCGTAAAATTGTATTGGCAATTTTCTATTTTGCGACTGAAAGTAAAGGATTATCTGCCATTACGTTATCACATAAGCTCAACGTGCAATATAAAACAGCGTGGGTACTGCTACATAAATTCCGAGAATCCTTTGATAAAGCCAAAGATTTAACACCGTTAAATGGTGAAGTACATATCGACGGTGCTTATGTGAATTACTACATTCGCCCTAAAAATTTCCGTCATAAACGTATTGATAGACGAAAGAAACGTTATCAGCGTGCAGATAAATCTTGTGTATTGGTATTCCGCCAACGTGCAGCTAATCAAGAAGTGATGAAAGGGGCTGATAGAAGTATTGTCGCCGTAGTAAAAGAAGAAAATACGCAAGATATACTGGATTTAACGCAACGTTTAGTCAAGCCGAATAGCACCATTCATGCTGACGAAAACCCTGCTTATGACAATCTCGTCTTTCATTATGATTTATGGCGAGTAAACCATTCGCAAGAGTATTGTTCGATCGATGGTGTAACGAATAATCTTGCCGAATCCTTTTTTGCACGCTTACGGCGAGCAATTACAGGTATCTACCACAAAATGAATAATAAATATCTGATGTTCTATGCCAATGAAATGGCGTGGCGAGAAGATAATCGCCGAAAAAGTGTAAAAGAGAAATTTGAGCAATTACTAAAATGTTGCTTAAACACCTTGCCATCACGAGATTTTATAGGGTATTGGCAAGGTAATAAAAAAGCCGAAGCCTTGTTTGGTTTAGCAAGCCTGACTGCTTCAAACGATTCACGCTACCTAAATGCAGCGTAACATTGCAACAAAGAGGAATACAAAATGACTGAAAAAAGAATCAATACAAACCTTACTAAAATGTCTTACGAGCATTTTCAAGCATTTATGCAAGGGATTGCTTTGCTTTATTCTAACGTGAGCTTTGAACGTAACTACATGTCCTTATTCAGTGACTTAAGCTCAATGGCGAAACATGTTGAACGACTACCTTCGGATTTCTTTACTTTTTATGGAGCGTATGAAATTGCAGGTAATCAAGTTGTACTTGCGGTGTTTAGAATTAACCTCTCTGAATCAGAGAGCGATGAAAGTCCAAATATCTCAGATATTGAAGTGAGTTTTGCAGAAGATGAACGTAATCTACGATGCTCGGTTCGAATCAGAAAATATCTCACCCAATCGGATTTTGTAGCAAGGGCAAATGTTGCCTATCCACCAGTAATGGAAGATTTGTTATGGGAAAAAGATTCTGTCAGTAAAAAAACATCTAAAAAGGCATCTTCTACTGAAATGGAAAATCCTGTTTGGGATTTCGATGACGATGTTTCTTTTTAAGTGAGTTATATTTTTCAATATCCTTTAAATCAGAAAGCCTTTAACTTATCATTAAGTTAAAGGCTTTCTTTTCAACGGTTAATTATTCAAGTTTTGGTTTTGTGCAACTGCTACATAATACCGGAAAAATTTGCAAATCCTACCGCTTTTTTATTTAGTACGATTCACTGTTGGACGACAGTTTGATTTTATCTGTCAAGATATTATGTTATTGTAATGAACTGTTTGTTAATTATTTTTATTAATTTGAAAGGAGGCAATAATGAAAATAAAAGTGTGCCATATAGTGCTACTAACCTTAGGGAGTTTTATCGGTTACAAATGGTATCAACATGAACAATGGCAACAGCTGATGGTCAGCGGTTATTGTGAGAAAGACGGCACTTATTTTGATGATAGATATACCAAACAGGAACTAATCGATAGAGCAATTAACTATGTGCTAGAGCACCAACCCGAAGGAATGATTGGAGAAAAAGGAGAAAGTTGGGATATAAAACGATATACCAGCATGGCGGAGTTTAAGAAGCTAAATCCAAATTGTTGCGAGGTTCAACCACTCTTTGTTGATTTTCCTCCTGAATACTATGATTTTACCTTAGAGGGAAAGGCTTATCGGTATGTGATCTTAAAGTATAAGGAATACTATACAGAGAATCGAAAGCCAGAGAATGTGACAGAGTATCTCGCCTTTGGTAACTGTGGTGATTTGAAAACGCTACATGAGTTAGAAAAAATGAGATAAGAAAATTTAAAAGGGAGATAATATTTAAAATATAAATAAAGGCACTCAACGGAGTCGAGCGCCAGCTAAGAATATAATTCATCTCTGCTATTGACGAAGTAAGCTTCAGCCTATTTCGTCGTTAAACTAACCCACCACCAAATCAAATCTCACACTAAACTTGTTTTCCATTAAACGGTATTGATCTTTTAAGTTCGGGCCGCAAGAGTTGGAGCCGATGCCACTCATTTTGTAATCGATACATAACACGCTGTAATCGGATTCTCGTAGCTCGTAGCAATGTTTTTTCGCGGTTAATTCTTCTTGCGTATATGGCGAGAGATTAAAGCTGAACGGTTGGCTTGCACTCACAAACAGATTTTCCGATTTGAGATATTCGCAACCGTAATGGCTGCCGTTCTCCTGCGGTTTAACATAATCGGTATGATTTTGTTTTGCGGTGGTACGGTAGATGCCTAACTTCGCTAAATGGTGTTTATCCACATAGCTTTCTTGCTCGCCATAACCGAAATATTCGACCGCATTTTCCGCTTTAGCAAGCCAGAAGCGTAAACCGAAACGAGGTAAATACGGTAATTCGGTTGGGCGGATTGCATTAATTTCCACCGAAATCTGTCCGTCATTTAAGATACGATAACCAATATCCAGCGTTAAAAGACGACCACGAGAAATTGACACAATCGCAGATTTTACTGAAAATTCGACCGCTTGTTCGCTTTGTTGCCACTGAATTTCATAAGCTCTGGTATAGGCTTTATCGTAGCCGGCATTTTGCCATGCTTCACGAATGAGACGATCATTATCGGTCGGCGCACGCCAGATATTAAAATCTAACGGTTGTTGAATAATCGCTTTGCCAGCTTTTTCAATACGGCTGAAAATCCCTTTCTGTTTATCTAATTGATAACTAAATTGACCGTTGTGTACGTTAATGTGGAAACGATCTTCCTGTACTTCAAATGTACTGTTTTCAATCGTGTTATTTTTAATCTTACATGGCGGTAACACTAATTTATTTTCGCTAAATAAATTGAGCTGCTCGAAGCCAAGTGAATGTGCTTCGTCTAATAATTCAACTGCCGTATTTAAGCGATAATCTAAATTCAATAGCCATAAATGCCCGTTATTTTTTGGTAACTCAATCGGCAATATTGCGCTGCTGTGCGGTTTGCAAGAAACAGATAAATTTCCACCGCTTGTAACCACACCGTTTTCGACAAATTCATAATCAATTGTCAGATAATCAGCGAGATCGGTGAAATCCAAATAGTTGTGGATCACAATTTGGTTATCGATTAATTCGGCACGTGCAGGGCGATTCACATTTTTAAGCTCCAATAAATTACTGTGCGGAATACGATCCGGTGAAACTAAACCGTCCATACAGAAATTTCCATCGTGCGGAGTTTCGCCGAAATCACCACCGTAACCGAATTGTCCGTTAGCACGGTAAGGGGCGTGATCGCACCATTCCCACACAAAACCGCCGCACGATTGCGGATGACGATGAAACGCTTGCCAATAATCTTCCGCATCGCCGTTTGAGTTACCCATTGCATGGCTGTATTCACACAATACGAAAGGTTTGGCTTGCGCAGTGGCACAATAGCGGTCGATATCTTCGGTTGAGCCGTACATTTCACTATAAAAATCTAAATTCGACAGATCATTATTATCGGCAGAATGTTGGTAAATCGAGCTTTCGTAGTGGACTAAACGAGATTTGTCGCGTTGTTTAATCCATGCTGCCGCCGCTTCAAAGTTTGCACCGTAGCCGGATTCATTACCTAACGACCAAATAATAATTGAAGTACGGTTTTTGTCTCGTTCCACGTTGGCTTGTTGGCGGTCTAAAATCGCTTTTTTGAACAGCGGATCACGGGCAAAGTAGCAGAAATTATCAATTGTATCTTGGCGGATACGTGCGGTTTGCAAATCGTTTTCATGGTTTAAGAAAATACTCGGTTCCGGTGTTTTGACGGTTAGCATTGAAGCTCCATGTGATTCGACATCACTTTCACCAATCAGATAAAAACCGTATTGATCGCATAACTCGCTAAACCAAGGTGCATTCGGATAATGGGCGGTGCGGATCGCGTTGATATTATGTTGCTTCATTAGCTGTAAATCTTTATGCGCTTGTGCGTAGCTAATCGCATAACCGGTTTTCGGATCGCTATCGTGGCGATTTACCCCTTTAAATTTAATCGGTTGTTGATTGAATAACAAAATGCCGTCTTTGATTTCCACTTTTCTAAAACCGATTTTTTGCACAATCACTTCTTCTGCAGTACGTAAAATTAAGGTGTAAAGTTGCGGGTTTTCGGCATTCCATAACTGAATATCTTCGACATCAATATTAAGCTGCGTATCGGTTTGATTGAAAACGGTAAAGCCTTTCGAATCGAGTAATTGATATTCAATCGTTTGCGGTTGACGGTTAAACAGCGTTTCCACTTTCAGATTTGCATGACGTAATTCATCATCCAACTCATATTGAATAAAAAAATCTTGTAGATAATTTTGTTCACGCTCAAGCAAATAGACATCACGGAAAATGCCCGACATTCTGAATTTGTCTTGGTCTTCTAAATAGCTGCCGTCACACCATTTCAGTACCACGACGGTTAAATGGTTGGTGCCGACTTGTAAATAATCGCTAACATCAAATTCGGAGGTATTGTGGCTAATTTGACTATAGCCGACAAACTGTTTATTCACGTAAACAAATAAACAGGAATCTACGCCTTCAAAATTGAGCAAATAACGCTTATTGCTTTTCGGGGTAAGTTGCACAGTACGATGATATACGCCGCACGGAGTTTGATGTGGTACAAACGGCGGATCAAACGGGAACGGGTAGTTAATATTCGTATAGTGATGATGATCAAAACCGTGATTTTGCCAATTTGCCGGCACCGGAATTTTATGTTCAAACGCAACATCAAGGAAATTATCCGGTAGGTCATGATAGCTTTGGAAGTAATTAAAATCCCATTGACCGTTGAGTAGAGTAAAGTAGTCGGATTGTTCACGCTTGCCGCTTAAAGCCGTTTCATTTTGTTTATGCGGAATAAAATAAGCGTGATGTTCAACGGTATTTACGTGGAGTATATTCGGATCTTGGAAGTAATTTGGCAGTATCATGATAATTTCCTCGATGTTTACAAATTAAAAGTGAAAGGTATAACGAATATCGTGTTTATAGCGTTCGCCCGCTTTGGTAATGCCACCGAATTTTGCCAGTTCAGCTTGGTTTGGCGAATCAGGGAAAAATTCCGGTTCTAAAGCAACGCCTGCGTAATCTTGATAAGTTGAACCGTTCAGATCCGGTTGCCCGCCAAGCCAATTCCCCGAATAACATTGCAACGCCGGCATTGAGGTCTTTAATTCAAGCGCAAGATCTTCAACCGTTAAACAAGCGGTCGGTTTTGAAGAATTTTTTACCAATTTGAAAGCGTGATCGTAGCCTTTTACCAACTGTTGATCGGCATCTTTCAGCAAGTCTTGCCCGATCGGTTTAGGCGTTGAAAAATCGAAACCGGTATGAGCAACCGCTTTAAACGGTAAAATCGGGATACCATCTGCACCGACCGGTAAATATTCGTCAGCATTAATCATTAATTGATGCGAAAGTACATCACCTGCGCCGAGTAAATTGAAATAAGCGTGATTGGTAAAGCAGAGCGGGGTATCTTGATTGGCGGTTGCTTCAAATTCGATTTCGACTTCTTTTCCATTCAAACGATAAGTGACAAAGGCATGGACTTCACCGCCGAACCCTTCTTCGCCATCTGCAAAAATTCGGCTAAATTTGACCGCTTGCGAATCGAGTTGCTCCGCTTGCCAAACTTGCTTATCCGCTCCTTTTACACCGCCGTGTAAGCTATGTTCACCATTATTTTTGGCCAGTGTATAGGTTTTGCCGTTAAGCTGATATTCGGCATTAGCAATACGATTAGCATAACGACCACAAGTTGCTCCAAAGTAAGCGGTCTGATTTTGCCAATTTTCTGCAGATGTGGTGACTAATATTTCACGTTCGCCTTTCGGGTGTTTAACTACACAAGAACGCCAAGCGGCGCCGAAGTCGGAGAGTGTGATTCTGAGGAATGAGTTTTCGAGGGTAAATGTTTTCATAGTTCATATCCCAAGCAGAGGGAAAGCCACGGAAAATCTTCCGTGATTTCCGTGAATTAAACATTAAATAAGATGAACGCCGTCACAAGCGGTACAAAGGTGGAAAGTTTCTTTAATACCGGTTTGTTTTTCATAGTTATCCGCAATGAGTTGACGTAAGTGTTCCACTTTTTCGTTTGGCACTAAACAAACAATACAACCACCGAAGCCACCACCAGTCATACGTGCGCCGCCATTTTTACCGATCGCTACTTGTGCCAGTTCGACTAAGTAATCAATTTCCGGAATGGTAATTTCGAAATCATCACGCATAGAGTCGTGAGACCCGGCCATTAATTGACCGAGTTTGACCATATCATTTGCTTTTAAAGCTTCAACCGCTTCTAATACACGCTGATTTTCGCTGATGATATGTTTTGCACGTTTGTAAGCTAATTCATCTAAGGCTTGTAGTTCTGCGGCTCGCTCAATAAATTGTTCCGGCGTAACATCACGCAATGCTTTTGCCCCAAAGAATTTGGCAGCGAATTCGCATTCTTTGCGGCGGCTGTTATATTCACCGGTCACTAAGTCGTGTTTAACGTTAGAGTTGATAATCGCAATCGAATAACCGTGCGGAACCGGTGTTGGGGTAATTTCTAGCGAACGGCAATCAATCATAATTAATTGATCTTTTTGTCCGAGCGCCGAGGTAAGTTGATCCATATTGCCGCAATTCGCGCCGACAAATTTGTTCTCAGCTTGTTGTCCGATTAAGGCGATTTCCGCCAAACTAAGTGGCAAATCACCTAACACTTGTGCGGTTTTACCGATTGAAATTTCTAATGCGGCGGAAGAACTTAAACCGGAAGACATCGGTACGTCACTCGTCATCACTAAATCCGCACCTTGTTTAAACTCTGGACATTTCGCCTGAATATATTTTACTACGCCACGTACGTAATTCGCCCATTTGTGTTTGGACGGTTCAATCGGTTGGCTAAGATCGAACTCATCTTGTTGGTTAATATCGATCGCATAGACTCGCCAAACCGAATCGTCACGTTTACTAAAGCTGACCGCCATACCGTAGTTAATTGCACAAGGCATTACAAAGCCGTCATTGTAATCGGTGTGTTCACCGATAATATTGACTCGTCCCGGAGCGAATACGGTTTGAGCAGCCGAATAGCCGTAATGTTCGGCAAATTTTTGTATCGCAAGTTGTTGTGGTTTCATTGTCTCTTTCTCTTCTTTTTATTGATCTTTATAGTGAACGCTGTCGCTCACCGCATTTAATCTTTCTGCCGCTTGTTCCGGTGTCAGGTCTCGCTGACTTTCCGCCATCATCTCGTAGCCGACCATAAATTTACGTACGGTTGCCGAACGTAACAGCGGTGGATAGAAATGGGCGTGTAGCTGCCAATGTGCATTATCACTTTCATTAAACGGTGCGAAATGGAAGCCCATCGAATACGGGAAACTGATATTAAATAAGTTATCGTAGCGAGTGGTTAGTTTTTTAAGTGCGAGAGCTAAATCAGCTCGTTCTGCTTCGTTTAAATCGGTAATTCGCTTAAAGTGTTTACGTTTTGGTAACAGTAACGTTTCAAACGGCCAGCCAGCCCAATAAGGCACAACCGCAATCCAATCTTCAGTTTCTACTACAATACGTTCTTTTTTGGTTAATTCACGTTCCGCATAATCCAGTAACAATGGGCGACCGTATTGTGAGAAGTAATTCGCCTGACATTCGTCTTCAATCGTTATTTCATTCGGTAAGAAATTACTTGCCCAAATCTGACCGTGTGGGTGAGGGTTAGAGCAACCCATCATGGCGCCTTTGTTTTCAAAAATTTGAACCCATTGATAACACGTTTTTAATTCGTTAGCTTGTTCTTGCCAAACTTGTACGACTTGCTCAATTTCAGCCACCGAAAGTTGCGGTAAGGTTTTACTGTGATCGGGCGAGAAGCAAATCACACGGCTTTCGCCTTGGGTATGTGAAATTTGAAATAGCGGATCAGTATTTGCTTCCGGTGCGGGTGTATCAGGTAATAGTGCCGAGAAATCGTTTTTAAATACGAAAGGTTTGGTATAAGCAGGATTTTGCTCGCCGGTAATACGTTTATTGCTTGGGCAAAGATAGCAAGTCGGATCATAACTAGGTTTATCATCGACAACCGTTTCTTCTTGTTGACCTTGCCACGGGCGTTTTGCTCGGTGAGGCGAAACGAGAATCCATTGATTTTTTAATGGATTAAAACGACGGTGAGGGTGATCATTTAGGATAAATTTTTCGCTCATGTAGAATTGCTCCAATTCAAGTTTCATTATCGGAGTATAACCGACAATTTGAACTAAGGCTGTGATTATGATCACAGAAGCCAATTTTGGCTTACTGATTTTTCAAATCTTGGTTAGATATTGAAATGTTAACGTTACCATTTTTGTTTTTAAAGCAGAAATTCTAAAAAATGTGAGCGAGATCACGATTTTTTTATGATTATAAATTTTATGTAAATTATAGGGAATGATTTATTTTTTTATAGCAAAATTGGTCTAAGCTTGATTGGTGCAAGATGTACCAGTAGTGGTCAGGCTGGCGTTCGGCGTATGTATTCTATACAGTGCGAGCGTTCTTCTTCCATTTTATACATAAGGAGTGTATATGGCTTTCGATACCTTTAATTTCTGGAATTTGCCAATCAGCAGAAATCCTCAACCTGTCCCATATCAACCTAAACCACCAGGTCCTGTTCAGTATTTAAAACAATTTGTGATTGATGATGATCAGGCAACATTGGTATTAATTAACCGTTGGGTAGCGCCACCAAGCTATCGTGATCGAGTTATTTTTGATGACATTAGCGGCGGACGTTTACTTCTGGTTAATAACGATGGTAGTTATCGTGAAATTAACGACTCAGACAATAATAGCTGGGTATATCGTGATTTAAGAAATACGGAACATAGCCGTCTTTATTTCTTACCGGATAATCCTAGCTCTGAAGATACAAGAATCCATGTAAAACTTCATGTGGAACCGAATAACTCGAATGTTGTGGACGTTGATGAAGTTTATAATACGAATTATTCGATCCATTTTGACGTACAGGATATCGCTTCAAGTAGCACTGTTAAATTTGGTACGGATTATTCTGATAGTCTGTATGGCACACGTGAAAGTGATACGATCCACGGCTTAAATGGTAATGATTTTATTATGGGCGAGGCTGGTGATGATCTGATTACCGGTGGTGCCGGTAATGATCGTTTATTAGGCGGCTATGGTGACGATACATTATATGGTTCAGACGGTGCAGACTGGCTAAATGGCGGTAACGGTAGCGACTTCCTTTATGGTGGTGCGGGTAACGATACTTACTATTTCTATAAAGGTGCCGGTCGTGATGAAATCTTCGATGTTGAAGGTGAAAATACTCTACAATTTGCGAACGGTATTCGCCCTCAAGACATTACTATTGATGCGACAACAAATGATTTAGGTAATGTGAGCTGGAATATTCGTGTGAATGGTACGGATGATCAGGTTTTCATTTACGACCAATACTCAAATGGCGGTAAAACAATCGGTGTGAACAAATTTATCTTCGGTAATGATTTCTTCACAACAGAAGAGATCTCCGATATGTTCGGTTTACCGGAAGTACCTGTATTAGAAGCGGAAAACCCAGAACCAAACTTTGAGATTGAAGTATCTGGTTATAACGATCTCATGATTCCAATTTCGGAAATCTCACCGATCACTTATCCGGAATATGCTAACGCATTTGTATTCTAATCAGTGTTTGGAATATAGTTAGTTATATAAAAAATGAAAGCGGTCTAATTTTTTAAGAATTTGCAAATTCTTGCTGAAACTAGACCGCTTGTTATTTGGGACATTTCTTCGATATGTGTCGGCTTAAAAGAATATTTCTGCCTTTAATCCGCCCATTTCACTACGACTTAATTTCAATTCGAAACGATGTAATTCGACAATACGTTTAATAATTGAAATACCTAAGCCGCTGCCTCTTTCATCTTGACTGGATTGCACCGGACGATCGACCGGACGGTAGAACGGCTGACCCAGCTTAGCCAAATCTTCATCACTCACCCCATTGCCATTATCTTCTACGACGAGACTATCCGTTGATAGTGTGATCTTGATAAGGCTTTCTTCCGGTGTGTAGTTAATCGCATTATCAATCAGATTTCGTAACACTAGATTAAGCAACAAGGTTTTACCTAACTGTGCTTGGGGTTCAGCTTGCAAATCGACAATGATTTCCGACCGCTTGTTTTCTAGCTGTTGGTAAAGCTGACTAACATTATTTTCTATCAATTTTCGCCAATTAATAGGTTCTAATTGTTCTAGTTCGGTTAAGTTTTCCAAGCGAGAAAGCGTGAGTAGCTGCTCAATCAATTGCGCAATTCGGTCGATACTATTTGTCATATTTTGTAGCGCTTTACCGTGCTCAATCGGATCGTCTAACGTCATTTGCGCTATCTCGGTTTGAATTCGCAAGCCGGCAAGCGGGCTACGCAATTCATGTGCTGCATCTGATGTAAAACGTCTTTCTCGATTGAACATCGTTTGTGTACGCTCAAAATAATGATTGAGATTATTGACCAACGGAATAATTTCGCTGGGTAATTGTGCTGTGCTGATTGCTTTCAGCTCGTCCGGCTTACGCAATGCAACATCATTTTCCAATCGTTTTAAGCTGATAAATTCACGATGAATAATCCATAAAATCGCTAAGATTGTCATCGGAAAACCGAATAACCAGCTCCAAGACTGCGAGATAATCGTTTTATTAATTAAATCGTTTCGGTAATCAATTTCT
This sequence comes from Actinobacillus equuli, assembly GCF_900636745.1. NCBI lineage: Bacteria > Pseudomonadati > Pseudomonadota > Gammaproteobacteria > Pasteurellales > Pasteurellaceae > Actinobacillus > Actinobacillus equuli. The sequence goes on from NZ_LR134310.1 coordinate 1,979,324, forward strand.
TGCCCGACTGCAATATAAACATCATTATCTTTTAGCCAATAAATGCGCCAAATATCTTGATCGTCACCGATGTCATCATCAGCCTCAGTGAGCTGAATATTTTGAAAACCTTCTACCGGGGTAAAAGTAAAAAATTGTCCGTCACGCCCATCATTAATAATTTGCTCGCCTTTATCGGTAAAGATAGCAAAAGCCAGCGCATCATCATCTACATCCGCTTGATAAAATCCACCTTTATTTTGGACGGTATGAAACCCTTCGGCAATATTTGATGAAGCTAAACGTTCGGCAAAGAAAATTTGTTGAGAGTCGAACAGTTCGTTAATTTCCTTATTGAGTACACGCCATTCAATCATAGCGGAAATCAGCCAAATCAGTAGCGATATACCCGAAAGGGCGGCAAGTAAACGATATTTTAGACTACGATTTTTTAATACTTTAGCCATCTTCAGATCCTAAACGGTAGCCTACGCCATGTACTGTTTTTATCCAACTTTTACCTAGTTTCTTACGTAAATTATGGATATAGACTTCAAGGGTGTTACTACCGATATCGTTATCCCAGCTATACAATTTCTCCTCGATTGAGGAACGTGTCAGCACTTTGTCTTTATTGCTTACAAACAGCTGCAATAGCTGAAATTCTTTGGCGGTTAAAATGATAGGGGTGTCTGCTAATGTGACGCTGTGGGTATTATTATCAATACGTAAACTGCCGATCACAATTTCACTTGAGCTTTGTTGATAACGGCGACGAACCAATGCTTGTAAGCGAACAACCACTTCCATTAATGCAAAGGGTTTGCAAAGGTAATCGTCAGCGCCTGAGTTAAAGCCAAGAATACGATCATCGAGCGTATCTCGAGCAGTCAGAATTAACACCGGTATATCTTGATTTTCTTTGCGCCAACGTTTCAAAATATCTAAACCATCCATTTTCGGCAGGCTCAGATCAAGTACCACTGCATCGTATTGGGTGGAGAATAGTGCGTCAAAACCGTGTTTCCCATCTTGAAACCAATCGACGACAAAATTTTGTTTAGTCAGCCCAAGTTTTAAGCCGTCGCCGATGAGTTTATCATCTTCAATAAGCAATATACGCATTTCGTATCCTTTAAACCTTTAAATAAGCAAACAAGCGGTTGAATTTTGCAAAAAATTTGCAGAATTTAACCGCTTGTAAGGAATAAGAGTAGTTGGTTAACTTTGCTTTGCAATTCTGTCTGATATGGGCAAAATTTTACCAACTATTTAAAACTAAACAACATAACACACAATACTTCGAGAATAAGTCAGCAACTATTGCGCTTTCTCAACCGCATAAACATCAATCGATGAATTGAAGGTTTCTTTATCTAGTTTACCCTGGATACGAATTTTATCGCTTGGGGTCACGTTTAAACCGTTCCATACGTGATCATCAATCTCAATTTTAATATCGCCGGTTGAATCCGCGAAAATATATTCGTCATTATCCACTTGGCGAAGAATTTTACCTTCTAATGTTACACGGCTATCATCGTGTGATGATTTTGCTTGTGCAACAGTAACGATACTGGCTGTGTTAGCGCCAAACGTTTGATTTTGAGAAGTCGGTTGAGAACAGGCTGCTAATAATGTTGCTACCGCTAATGTTGAGAGAACAGTCAATTTTTTCATATTAAAACTCCTAATATAAAAGTTGGTCGGGCAGAAATACTGCCTTAAATAACTAAGCATTATTTTTTAATGCTATATACGTCAATGCTGGATTTATCCCAATCATTTTTATCTACTTTACCTTCAATGGTAATTTTGTCTTTCGGGGTGACATTTTGTCCGTTCCAAGCGTGATCTTCCACTTCGATTTTAATTTCACCGCTAGCATCTTTAAAATAGAACTCATCGTGATCGATTTGCTTGGTGATATAGCCGGTTAATTTTACCGGTGCATCGTCCCACGCTTCGAGTGCTTGTGCAACGGAAGTCGGAGCTGTTTTTGCACCTTCACCGCTAAAGCCGCCTTGTTGTGCCGTAGAACCTTCAAAATTTGCCATTGAAGCTGCAGATAAAGAGAGAAGCGTCGTTAAAACTAATACTTTTTTCATAGAACATTCCTAATTAAATTTTTATTGTTTATTAGATTATTTTAAAACAGTGATGTTATTTACATCTAAAGTCACTCGGCCGTCATCATGGTCAACTTTGCCTGAAATACGCACACGATTATTTGCATTTACCGTTTTGCCTTGCCATGCGCCGTCTTCAATATCGATATGTACAGAACCGGTTGAATCTTTGAAGGTACAATCATCGTTATCGTAGCAATTGATAATGTTTCCGGTCAGAGCGAAATGTGCATTATCACGAGCTTTCTTTGCTTGTGCTACGTTCTTGATTGTTGCAGCTTGAATGTTTGTATGGTTAGATTTAAAACCTCCGTTATTCGCTGAGGTTGTGCTTTCAAATCCAGCCATTGCCGGTGAAGAGATTGCTAAAATTGCAGTTAAAGCTAAAAGTTTTTTCATAAATTTGCTCCGAGTAAAAGTCGTTAAATAACAAAGATAAAAATCAAAGAAATAAAAATAAACAATCGTTAAATAAAAAATAAATATAAAGGCTGCACCTTATCGATGTGTGTATTAAACCAAATAGATCTTAACGAAATCTTAAGAAGTAAAAAATTTTGTTGTTTGCTTAAAAAGTGAGCTAATGAGGCGAGAAAGAGTAAAAAAAGAAGCCCTTTGAAGGCTTCTTTATTTCCATAGGATATGTTATTTCGGATAAACCGGTAAGCGGGCGCAGATTGCTAAGACTTTTTGCTTGGTTGCGGCAATCACACTTTCTTCATTTTCAGTACCCATTGCATCTAATACATCACACATCCAACCGGCTAATTCACGCACATCCGCTTCGTTAAAGCCTCGGCGAGTAACCGATGGTGTACCGACTCGAATCCCTGAGGTGACAAACGGTTTTTGCGGATCATTTGGCACGGCATTTTTATTTACCGTAATATTTGCTTTACCTAAAGCCGCATCTGCCGCTTTACCGGTTTTACCTTGTTTAATAAAGCTGACTAAGAATAAATGGTTTTCCGTACCGTTTGAAACGACATCGTAACCACGTTGTTTGAACACTTCTACCATCGCTTTCGCATTTTTAATCACGTTTTGTTGATAGACTTTGTATTCAGGCTCTAACGCTTCTTTAAAGCAGACCGCTTTTGCCGCAATAATATGTACTAACGGGCCACCTTGGTTCGCCGGGAAAACTGAAGATTGAAGTTTCTTATAAATTTCTTCATCGCCACAAGCTGAAAGAATCAAACCGCCGCGAGGGCCGCCGAGTGTTTTATGGGTTGTGGTTGTTACCACATGAGCGTGTGGTAATGGATTCGGATATAAACCTGCCGCAATTAAACCTGCAACGTGAGCCATATCGACAAATAAATAGGCTCCGACTTCATCGGCAATTTCACGCATTTTTGCCCAATCTACGATTTGTGAATAAGCAGAGAAACCGGCAACAATCATTTTTGGTTTACATTCAAGCGCTTTTTGACGTACATCTTCATAGTCAATTAAGCCTTCGGCGGTGATACCGTAGAGTACCGAATTATAAATTTTGCCTGAGAAGCTAACTTTTGCACCATGAGTTAAATGGCCACCGTGAGCTAAGTCCATACCTAAAATGGTATCGTTCGGTTGAATTAATGCACCATAAACAGCTGCATTCGCTTGAGAACCTGAATGTGGCTGCACATTAACATAATCCGCACCAAATAATTGTTTGGCACGATCAATGGCTAACTGCTCAACGATATCCGCATATTCACAACCGCCGTAGTAACGTTTACCGGGATAACCTTCCGCATATTTATTGGTGAATTGTGAACCTTGTGCTTGCATTACTCGAGGACTTGCATAGTTTTCCGAAGCGATTAGTTCAATATGTTCTTCCTGACGGCGATTTTCGTTTTCAATTGCTTGCCATAAAATAGGGTCGTAATCTTGAATGTTCATGTTTGCTGTAAACATATGAAAGTCCTCTGTGTGCTAGTAAAGAAAATTGCGCAAACGTTTGCGCAATCCGTTTTACAAGCATTCTACACATTTATTATGCTCTATGATAGTGCTTTTTTAATAAAACAATTGCATATTAATTCGTAGTTGAGATGAATATGATTCATATATTTGGATAAGCGGTTGAATTTAGACAATTATTTGCAAATAAAAAAGGCACTCATGGAGTGCCGAGATGAATAGGAGCTAAAATAATTTACTGGACCAGCCAAGCTTAGAGCCAAGCACAGTAAAATAGTTATAGTTGTTAAGATGTAACAAATGCAAGGTATCAGGACTTTTGGTAACGATAATGCGATCTTCCGGTGTAAAAGGCAGATCGTATTGACCGTCGCAACTTACTTCCAAGCTAGGTTGATTATATTGCGCAAAGCGTAAAGAGATTTGGCTGTCTCCATCAATTACTAACGGTCGGGAAGAAAGCGTGTGCGGGTGCATCGGTACTAATGCAATCGCATTCATATTCGGCGTTAAAATCGGGCCGCCCGCAGATAATGAATAGGCTGTCGAACCTGTCGGCGTACTAATAATTAAGCCGTCCGAACGTTGTGAGAATGCAAATTTTCCGTCAATATACACTTCAAATTCAATAATGCGAGCCACTTGGCTGGGGTGAATCACCACTTCGTTCAAGGCATTATTGGTTGCAATAATTTTACCGTTACGCTCAATACGAGCTTCGAGCAAGAAACGCTCTTCAATCACAAACTCCCCACGCTCAATACAATTATGTAATTGCTCGAAAGCAGATTGAGGTGCAATATCCGTCAGAAAACCTAAGTTACCTCGGTTAATCCCAATCAGCGGAACACGATATTTTGCTAATTGACGAGCCATACCAAGCATATTGCCGTCTCCACCGATAACAATGACGAGATTGGCTTGCTGACCGATTTCTTCCAAACTTTTGCCATCAGGGAGATTGAGCTGACGAGCAATATTTTCTTCCAACAGCACATCATAACGGCGATCTTTCAACCAATTATAAACGGCTAAATGCGTCTCTAAAGCAATATCGTGACGAGGCTTGCCCACAATCGCAATACATTCAAAAAATCGTTCTGCAGATTTCATCGTTTTTACTCACAAAATAAGAATTGCTGAATTCTATCCTTTTTTTCACCGATAAGATATGTAAAAAATTTATAAAAAATGACCGCTTGTTATGGCTGCCAAAAACCTAATGTTTCATTAAATTTCCAAATAGGGAGTGTTTTTCCGTAATGTTGCAAAGAAACCGTTGCGAAACGTAGTGCCACTTGAGTTTGATCCGTTTCATCAAGTTGTTCGCATAGCTCGGAAAGCGCTTGGTTTAAAGGTATGGTAAGCCACGGTGTAATCCAAGGTGATTCACAATTAAGTTTTTGATAGCTTATCTCCGCTAAATAATCATTTTCAAAATATGGGTTTTCCCATGCTTTCTCGCTGGATTTAAACATAAATTCCCAGTAGCTTTCTTCGCTAGGTAAACAGACTATTTCTGTTTGCCATTTTCCTTCATTTTTTCTAAAAGGCGTAATCAGTGGCAAATTGGCATTTAACCTATTCGTTAAATTCTCTTGCCAATAAGCGTTTACCCGATTAATACCTTTGTTATTTAATAAATCCCCAATCACTTTATGTTCTAAGTCTGCTAAATTGGTTTCAGCCTGTAGCAGGGACGGCTGAATAATGCGAGGTATCGCGGTGATACTTTCTAAATGTTCTTGCTTGATTAAATCTACCGTTTTATGACTGGTTAATTTGTTAAGTTTATCTTCAAAACCCGGATGGCAGAATATCGGTTCCGAGCCATGATTTTTCGTTTGTAAGCCTCGCCAGTTTGTCGGTAGCAATAAAATATTCGCCTGTGTGGCAATTTTTTCAGGGCGATGGCGCCATACTCGACCTGCTAGCTGAATAATCGAACGCATTGAAGACGGATCAACAATCGCCCAATCATAATCATGATCTCGCCCAACTTCGGTCACCGGACTGCCTAATACAATAAAAATATGATGAACGGCTTTGTCTTGTGTGAGTGCGCTAATAATTTCCGGTTGGGAAAATAGCGCCTCAGGCTCGCTACGATTTAATATTCTGTCGAGTTTCTCCTCGAGTTTGGAACGTAATAGCAACAATTGTTGAGAATGGTAACAGCATAGATGAATTTTATAGTCGCTAAATTGGGTCTTTAAAGGTGTTTTAAATAAGGTTTCAACGAGCGGAATCATTGGCTTGATATTCGCAAAACGGATTAACCCCACGCTGACATATTTTTTAGAGATAGGATCTTGCTGTGCATATCTCTGATGTAAGGTAATGGCTTGTTCAATTAAAGAATCTGCTAGCATCGTATAGTTAATGTCTTGATTTTCTACGGAGCTAAAGGGCGGTAACTGGATAATTTCCGCTTTATGTCGAATAGGTGATTGCATTAACTTTTCAGCACGAGATGCCGTAAATTGAGCATGGTACTGTTCAAACTCTTTTACTGTGGCGCATTTTTGTTGTTGCTGTTTATATTCATCAATCCAAGCGCAACAAATAGGTAACTCAGGGTTGATACCTTGATGACGATTGTAAATCTTACGTCCTGCTTGATAAGCATTAAATAAACCGCTGATAAGATCCGGTGTGAGCGTTGCCGAGGAGAGTAATACTTTACTGCCAAACATTCCCGCCAAATGAACTAAACGGCTCAATGCCGGTAGATCACTTTGACTAAAATCATCGGGTTCGTCTAATACCAGATCAGATGTCAATAAACGTAGTAGAGGCACAATATGCTTACCGCCACGGATTGTTTCCGTTGCTTGAATCATATGATCTAACGTACAACTTACGATAGGTGCATAGAGTAATTTTTTCGCTTTATTATCTGCTAGTAGGGTGCCAAATTCTTCGTCTGCTATGCTACTTTCAAGGACATTCATCCCATAAACTTCATTACCTTCGAACCATTCTTGAACGCTTTCACTACCACTTTGTACTGTTTCATTTTGTAACTCAAATAATTGCTTAGTTGCCGAACCGCCGACTAAAACCGCAAGTTGTTCAGACGATAGCATAAGCTTTTGGCGAAGTGCTAAACCTGTTTGTAGCGTAAGTACGCGTAAACCAAGCGCGATAGTAAAGCGAGCGCTGTCCTGATTACTCAAACCGTACATCATTTTGGCATTAGCGAGTGTTTTTCCACATCCGGTACTCGCCATATTTACCCCAAAGAAGCCGGCTTGTTCGCTTTCCGATTGCACACTTCGCGCTAACTCAAAGGCACGATTTTGCCATTTAAAGCGATCAAGATTCGTACGTTTAGTAAAAGGACGATGTTGCTGAATATGCGGTAGTTCTTTTGCAAGTTTTGGGAGTAAGCGGGCAAATCTTGCGCTTGTTTTACAAACACCAAGCAAATGTTCATCCAGTGCTTGTTTTGGCTGTTTGGTTTTTTTATCTGTATTCGCAAGTAATTTTTCAAAGAAATTAAGGTCTCCCAATCGGCGATCCGCTGGAGCAGAAGAATAATTATGGTCGCCGACAATCAAACACAAACGTGACAAAATAAGTAAGAACGGATCATTTATCGTTTTGTTTAATTGAGATAATTCACGTAAAGGAGCATGGTTTAAGGCTTTGTTAGCCCAACGCTGCATGGCTTTTTGCCAAGCTTTGCTTTCCATCACCAATGTTTTAAATTGCCAGAAGTTTTCCGGTTGAGGATGCTCACTTTGATTCATTACCCAATGTTCTACCGGTGCTAAAAATCGATAGAATAGTTCTACATCTGTTTTAAATATGAAATGTTCTCTTAATTCCCGTTCATAATCACTATGATAACCGAATGTTTTTTGGGTAAAGGGTAATTTATGATGTGAAAGAATGAGCCACAGTACCACTTTAGCAAGCGGTGGAAAATGAGAAAAATTATGCGGATAATCGCTTTTATCCGCAATCAGAGTTAGGTTCGGTAGCCAATCCGGATTCTCTTCAATGTAATTTTGCCAATTTGCTAAACGAGCGAGCCATTGTTCATCCGTATCGCAGCCGGCAATCATGGCTTCAAACAAACGAGCGGAAATCCACTCATGTCGATAACAATCAGGAAAAAATTTCGCTTTAGGCTTTAGTTTTTGCTGAAATGCGATATTCGCTTTACCAATATCATGTAGCAATGCCGCAATAGCGGTTAAAATTTGAATGGAATATGCGCTTAGCCAACCATTTTCATCATCGGCACGTAAAATATTACGTTGAGTACGATTGGTTGGTACACGTCCTTCGGCATTAAATTGACTTTTATCTCCAACAATCCAAAGCAATTCGGTTAAATTTTTACCATGTGTCCAATAACAAGCAACCGCCGTATTTTTACGTGCTGTTTGACGTAACATATTGTGTAGTGTTTCCAATCCGGCTTGGGTAATAGCGGTTTGCCAGCAGCGGTCACCGCAACGTTCGGCAAATTGATCCAATATACGTCTAGTTTCGGTCAGGGCATTTTTATTGCATTGGCTAATCAATAAGATATTCATATATTGGCACCTTCAGAAGCAAGTTGTTTAAGCGTATTGATGATAATATCCAGCGCTTCAAAGCGAATAAGGTTATTAATACAAGCTTGGCGGAATTGTTTCTCATTATCCCCATTCTGTGCGGAAATAAATGCTTGCGGCAGAATAATAGCATCTTTAATAATATCTGCCGCATCAAATACCAAACCGCCACGACGTGTTTTCCCGTGTAATATCGCCAAGCCATGCGGTAAACCGAGCACCCAGCAAGCCGTTGCACCTAAACCATAGGCTAAATAATTACCGTGATCTAAAAATTGATTTGCGCCTTCTTTGCCACTTTCTCTTTTAAAACTTTCGTCATTAAGTGTCGCTTGGTTGGCTAAAGCGTATAGTTTTGCGGTTAAACGACCTTCTGCGGCTAAGAGTGATTGGCTGTCTTTCACATTAGTAAATTCTGCTTGATAATGTTGTACTAATGCCGTTAATTTATCTTGAGCATATTCCCAATCGAACTTGTTCCAAGTTCGAAGTAGTAATTGTAACCGTGCTAATTGCAAAGTTTTTGCTGAATTTAACCGCTTGTTATCGTCAAACCAAAAGCGACACCATTGCTGTAGATATTCGACCGGACGATATTCACTTTGAGGGCTAAAAAAATCACAACCGATTTCTGTTTCCGTCCCATTAAATAGCGGCGTACCGCCTCCACTACAGAAACCAACCATAACCCCTGCTTTTGACAACTCTCGCATTGCCGCTTGAGTTATCGAAGTACCACTTCCCAATAGTAAACAGATAGTATTGGCAATAGGAATATTCCAATAGAGAGATTCATTACCTTTATCGGTAACATACTCGACACGCCCGCCGTTTAATAATATTCGGCAATGTTCTAAGTAATAAATATTCGCCCGTTTAGAATGTAAAATCGTTTTTAAATCCGAAGACGGAATATAAGGTGTTTTTTTCATATTATTTCCTCTTATTTTGTGGACTAAGCTACCTATACGGTAGTGAAGTCATTTGTCGGGTGTGAGCAACTTAAATCTCTTTTCTAAGCTGCCTATACGGCAGTGAAGGTGATATATCTGCGGCTAGTGGTACGTTTAGTTTTCTAAGCTGCCTATACGGCAGTGAAGGCAGCGCAGACATTTGGCACAAACTCACTATGTTTCTAAGCTGCCTATACGGCAGTGAAGATATCACCCACTTGCAAGTCAAAATAAGCACTTTTCTAAGTTGCCTATACGGCAGTGAAGGCCAAGTCGGCGAAATTGGTGCGCACGTGCAATTTCTAAGCTGCCTATACGGCAGTGAAGGCACCATAATAATTTGCGACATTGGCAACTAATTTCTAAGCTGCCTATACGGCAGTGAAGACACGATGACCGGTGTGCTGCACATTAAAGGTTTTCTAAGCTGCCTATACGGCAGTGAAGAAAATACCAGCAAGTGTGGCTGGCGTGAAGGCTTTCTAAGCTGCCTATACGGCAGTGAAGTGGATAGTAGCGGTAATGTTACGGCAAAAAAATTTCTAAGCTGCTTATACGGCAGTGAAGTGTTCAAGGCAGATAGCCTGAATGCGTTTTTATTTCTAAGCTGCCTATACGGCAGTGAAGTCTAAGTGCGCTTCCAGCGCGTTCTCAAATGCTTTCTAAGCTGCCTATACGGCAGTGAAGAAAAACCGTTTGAGTGCGTAGGGTTCCGCTGTTTTCTAAGCTGCCTATACGGCAGTGAAGTTTAGATTTTTAGATAGAGCATTGAGTTTGGATTTCTAAGCTGCCTATACGGCAGTGAAGGCCAACTGCCACCGTTCCGCCCACCTTCACTTTTTCTAAGCTGCCTATACGGCAGTGAAGTTTGTAAAGATTACTATTGTTTTGTTCTGCAGTTTCTAAGCTGCCTATACGGCAGTGAAGGCTTAGATTTCATTTCAGCAAAATATTGGTAATTTCTAAGCTGCCTATACGGCAGTGAAGTATGGGTGGACAAGTTAAGAAATCGTGGAAATTTTCTAAGCTGCCTATACGGCAGTGAAGTTTCTTCAATATCCTAGAATATTTTGTAAAAATTTCTAAGCTGCCTATACGGCAGTGAAGCAAAAATTGTCATAATACCTTTAGGCGTACAATTTCTAAGCTGCCTATACGGCAGTGAAGAGGCTTTTGTCGCTCAGTTGCTTGGCATGACATTTCTAAGCTGCCTATACGGCAGTGAAGCTATTACCATATTTAGCTTGGGCGTTTTCGGTTTTCTAAGCTGCCTATACGGCAGTGAAGCGATCACCGCTAAAGCGGAAAATGCGTTGTCATTTCTAAGCTGCCTATACGGCAGTGAAGGCCAGTTGTCACTTTGAGGATAATCACCTAAATTTCTAAGCTGCCTATACGGCAGTGAAGGAAGTAATGGTTCTGCTGCAAGTGGTTCGGGTTTTCTAAGCTGCCTATACGGCAGTGAAGTTGAAGACCAACATCAATCTTAAATGCGGATATTTCTAAGCTGCCTATACGGCAGTGAAGTCATTACACCTTTCTTCATCTTGGGCAATAAATTTCTAAGCTGCCTATACGGCAGTGAAGTCGTTATTTTACTTTAGAATGTCAGATATACCAAGTTGTTAAAGAGCTTTTAATCAAAAAATCCCTTTTTTGAAAGGTTTTTATAACCCTTTGTTTCTAAAAGAAAAATGAATTCTCTTGAAAAAAGGGTTATAAAATGGGTTAGAAATGCGGAACGGTTGCTACTTGGCTTAATCCATATGCGTTAAATAAGCCGGAAGCGGGTTCTGCTAAACGAAATTGTCGTATTGCCAATACAAAATGCTGCTTAGTACTACTGCTCTTGAGTTTTACATGGGGAAATGTTTTTTGATTCTGTTGATGTATTAGCATCTCTTTGCGAACATCTTCAGTCCATTTCCCTTGTTGAGTTAAAAATTTCTCTGTACGGCGAATAGCACTTTGGCCTTTTCTATGTACCCTTTGGTAACGGTAGTATTCCACTATTTCTTCCGGCACAGGTGTTACCGATGTAATAAGCACATAGTCTTGTAAACCTTCTCCAATTAATTGTGTTTTTATTTGGGTACAATGTTGCTCATTTCCGAAAACTCGAATGATTCCACCAAGCGTGCGCCCTAAGCCGTAAGCTGGAAAGTCTAACCCGATTTCGCCTTGATAAAGCGGTAGAAATTTATGCAAAATTTGCAAACTATGTGCAATTACATCCGTTTGAAGTATATCTACTTGGGGAATCGCTTTTAGCTCAATGTAATGTGTTAATTCACTCATATTTATTCCTTACCGCTTGCGCCAAATACGCCACCTCGAATTAATACGCTAATAACGTAGTGCTGTTGTTCAAGTTCCGGTGCTACGTCCTTTAATACCCAGTTATCGAATAGTGTATAGAAATCGATTTTTTCTTTTGGCTGGCGGAACGCCGTACCAAGATTAGTGACTGCGCCATAAGGTTCGGCTGCAATAGGGAAAGGGGCATTTTCTGCATACCAAGTGTCAATAGTACGAATCGCATTGCCGATTTTTTGTGAATGCATTCCGGCTTTGTTATTGATTTCATACAAAATTTTACTTTTGCGAGTACCGGTATCTAACACCAATTCTTGTGACGGGTATACTTCTTGACCACGTCCCATTTTGGCTTGGGCTTCAATTTCCAGAATGATGAATTCTTCGCCTTTTAAACCTTTTTCAATATAACTTGCAATTTTTTGAAGTTTTTCATCCGCTTGTTCAAAACTGTTAAGCGGCAGTTGTTTGGCATTTTCGAAAACAACGACATCATCCGCGACCTTTATACTGACTTGGATAGTTTCTGCGCTGATACGATTACGCCATAACCAACGAGCATTTGCTAAATTAGTTGCATATCTTTTGGCTAATTCCGACATACCGTGAGTGGTTAAGTAATTTTGAATGGTCGATAGGAGTTTTGCTTGATATTCAGGATCATTACAAACATTAGGCTTTCCTTCAAAAGGTAAAACTTTACAGGTAAATCTTGCGACTAAGGTATCGTAGTCGTCATTTAAAGTTGCAACATCGACGCGCTGTAAATTGGCTTTTTCAATTTCAGCGTCTAATTTGGCAGGATCATTGGCTAATGCGTTTTTTAAGCGATTTGAAATAGTCCCTCTTACCGATTTTTCTCGAATTGTAACCGCAATTTCAGGTGCGTCACTCATGCTATTTTTCTGGGTAAAAGTGGCATCGGAAATATCAAGTTTACGCTCAAATGCTAGAACTGATGCAGTAGTTAATTTTGTCATATTATGCTCCTTGGGTAATTAAATAGAGATTATCTTGCGGGGTGTTGTAGCGCCAAAAACATTGCGATAAATCATCGGGTAAACTAAAAGGGAAAACCCATTTTCCTAAGCTGTAAACCGTTTCAACATATTGGCTTGGGTATTCAGTCGTACGGCAATTTTGCATTTCACCGGCAGTAAATAGCGGTGAAATAGCTTGGTAACCGACAGGAATCGGTACTAGCCATCCTTTTCCTTGATTGACATTAAAGGTTTCCCATTCTTGGGAAGTTGCGTGTTCGGATAATGGAATATGGTGTAATGTTGCTACCTCAAGTAATGCATCCAGCGCATTCGCATTTGGAGTAGCAGGACAGATCGTTATTTCATTATTTGAGATTCCGTTTTGTAATGACTGAGTAATATCCGCTAAGGTTTGCTTTGCATCCATGAGAACGAAAGCCGGCATGAGCGCGAGTTTTATTTCCTTAGTATCACTTAAATTAAAGAGTTCAACATTCTCAATTTGAAAAACACTACCTCCGGCAATTCGTTGTTGCATAAGCAATTTTTGGCAATGTTCAAGAAATTGTGTTTTCTGTTCCGAGTCCTGACTATTTAATGCATAGTAAAGCTCAGGATCTTTAACTTCCATTTCAACGACTAATGAAATATCCAAGTGAATTTTTCCTTCCTCGATAATGGAAGGCGAATCGCCATTTTTTTTGAGAGGGTTACGTGTTTGATTAAAGGTTAAATCTGAGAAATCACTATTTTTATAACCTAATATTTGATAATCATGACAAGCAATCATCACACCGCCTAATTCCACTTGTTGGGGAAATAGTTTACGGCTAAGTGCATGAATCGCACCGGTAAAACCGGTGAGAGCAGGAAAACCATACGTGATTGGGCTAGAAATCGTATTTGCCGCTTGAATTTCAATATGATCAAACAGCAGATAAAAGTTTGGATAATTCATAGCACCTCCTTATATAAACGGCGTAATTGTCGATGTAATTTTTTGCGGAAATACTTACGCCATTCGTTATATTCAGTAGCGGTAAAATCGTCCTGATGTTTTGGAAAGCGTTTTTTGAGCAACGCATTGAGCCAAGCGGCAAAGCGTTGTTCTACTTCAGAAATCCAGTCTTGTTGAGTTAAAGCCGAATGGAATTGTTCTTCTCCATTTAGCTTAGCGCGTTGAGGATCAAGCCAATATTTTTCGCACCAAGCCAGTTGGTAGTCTCGGCTCCAACCGGCAGTACGTTTCTGTAGCTTATAAGCTTGTTGCAGTACCATTTGAACAATTAAGTTTACGGCTTCGGCACGCGGAACTCGAACAATATAATTCTTCCTAGAATCTGCGACTGCTTGATATAGCTGGTATAAACCGGCACGGCAGACATAGGCTAAGCGATCGTTGAAAATCGTATCCTGTGTACTGGTTAAGCGAAGTTCGCCTTTGGAAAAAATGGGAGGAAGAGAGGGAAGTAAATAGTTTCTGCCACCTTGTTTACTGGTTAATAAGCTAACGTTCTGCGGCTTTGTTCCACCTAGTTTAGTGACTGCTAAATGAGGAATAGATATATAGGGATTTTGTGCTTTATTTTTATAACGATTTTCCCTTGCTTGTTTATTTTCCTCAGAAAAACGGGCTTGATTCAGCTTATTATAAATGGCGTGAGTGAAGGATGAAGGATAAAGCGGAATAAGGCAAGTATAGTGATTATCCTCGATAGCTGAACTGCTGTTTACCCATAAAACTTGCTTATTTCGCTCATGTGTTTCCGGTGAGTTTAAATTACCTTTTAATGCCATTTGAAAAGCGATTTTATATTGTGCCGAAAGCGAAAGGTCATCACTAAAGCAGCCGTCCAAACAAGGCTCATCTGTTAGCAATAGGTCTTTTAAAGTCCGTTTATTTACTTCATCAATCATAATATCGAAAAATGCAGCGAGAGGGAGTGCGGCAGCATTACCGTTAGCATCTAAAACAAGTTTATCAATCAATTGAGAACCAACTAATGTCGAGGGGAGATTCAAATTAGCCCGAAAGTTTATATTATTGCCTTTGGCATCGGGGTGGATTCCTTTAGCAATATGAGTACCAAATTTAAGTTGCCTTGCCATTTCGGTTGCTGCGATATGAAGCCAAGTATCAAGCCTATACTTTTCTTCGCTTTTACTAATTTCAGCCTTTATTTTGGCAATCTCTTCCGGTTCGGTCGTCTTTTCTAGTTTTTTGTAATCATTTTCAGATTTTTTAAGGTGTTGAGCTTGTAGGAAATCAATGATTTTAGCCCTAATTTGTAAAGGAGTTATCATAGTTTGACCTCTTTTGTTTTTAATGTGCCTATAAGTATATTTCTTGATCAAAAATTCTCAATTTAATTAAAAGATTAAATTAAATAGCTGATACTTATGGATAATTGCAGAAATGGAGGTAAAAGGTTTTTTCCGTACTTATCGGTATCTAGCCCTATTTACCGAATGTAGTTAGCTTAGACAAGCGGTCTATTTTCATAGAAATTTTGCAAATTGAGCGAGAAATCAGACCGCTTGTTGAGAATTTGTGATAAAATTCGTCCGTTTTGCTCTTCATCCATGGTTGGGGTGATGTAAAACAAATTGTAAAAAAAGATTCAAATCAGACCGCTTGTCAGCGGTTTTTATTTTTAAACCAACAAGTCACCTCTCGTATGGGTGACCACTGTAACAAGGATATAAAAATGCCTATTATCACTTTACCAGACGGCTCACAACGCCAATTCGATAATCCCGTTTCTGTAATGGAAGTTGCGCAATCAATCGGTGCAGGTTTAGCAAAAGCTACGATTGCCGGTCGTGTAAACGGCGAACGCCGTGATGCGTGTGACATCATTTCTGAAGATAGCTCACTTGAAATTATTACCGCAAAAGATGAAGACGGTTTAGAAATCATTCGTCACTCATGTGCGCACTTATTAGGTCATGCGATCAAACAATTATTCCCAGATGTAAAAATGGCGATTGGTCCAACAATCGACAACGGTTTCTATTATGACGTGGATTTAGATCGCTCGCTCACACAAGAAGATTTAGATGCGATTGAAAAGCGTATGCTTGAGCTGGCTAAAACCAACTATGACGTGGTGAAAAAACGTGTGAGCTGGCAAGAAGCGCGTGATACGTTTGAAAAACGTGGCGAACCGTACAAAATGGCGATTTTAGATGAAAATATCGAACGTACTGCAACGCCTGCGTTATATCATCACGAAGAATATATCGATATGTGTCGTGGCCCGCACGTACCAAATATGCGTTTCTGCCACCACTTCAAATTACAAAAAGTTGCAGGCGCATACTGGCGTGGCGACAGTAAAAATAAAATGTTGCAACGTATTTACGGCACGGCTTGGGCAGATAAAAAACAATTAGCGGAATACTTAACCCGTTTAGAAGAAGCGGCAAAACGTGACCACCGCCGTATCGGTAAAGCGTTAGACTTATACCATATGCAAGAAGAAGCTCCGGGTATGGTGTTCTGGCATAATGACGGTTGGACGATTTTCCGTGAGCTCGAAACTTTCGTACGTACCAAATTAAAAGAGTACGATTACCAAGAAGTGAAAGGTCCTTTTATGATGGACAGAGTGCTTTGGGAGCGTACTGGTCACTGGCAAAATTATGCGGATTTAATGTTCACTACGCAATCTGAAAACCGTGAATATGCAATCAAACCGATGAACTGCCCGGGTCACGTTCAAATCTTCAATCAAGGTTTAAAATCATACCGTGACTTACCGATCCGTATGGCGGAATTCGGTTCGTGCCACCGTAACGAGCCGTCTGGTTCATTACACGGCTTAATGCGTGTACGTGGTTTTACCCAAGATGATGCGCATATTTTCTGTACCGAAGATCAAATTGAATCTGAAGTAACCAGCTGTATCAAAATGGTTTATGACATCTACAGCACATTCGGTTTCAGCAACATTCAAGTGAAACTTTCAACTCGCCCTGAAAACCGTATCGGTGAAGATGCGATGTGGGATCGTGCGGAAGACGGCTTAGCAAAAGCTTTAACTGCAAACGGTTTAAGCTATGAAATCCAAGAAGGTGAAGGAGCATTCTACGGTCCGAAAATTGAGTTTGCATTACGTGACTGTTTAGATCGTGAATGGCAATGCGGTACGATCCAATTAGACTTCGCATTACCGGGTCGCTTAGATGCATCTTATGTAGCGGAAGATAACGGTCGCCGTACACCGGTTATGATTCACCGTGCGATTTTAGGTTCTATCGAACGCTTTATCGGTATCATCACTGAAGAATACGCTGGCTTCTTCCCAACATGGTTAGCACCGACTCAAGCAGTGGTAATGAACATTACCGATAGCCAAGCAGACTACGTACAGAAAGTAACGAAAGCGTTATCTGATGCGGGTATTCGTGCGAAATCAGACTTACGTAACGAAAAAGTCGGCTTTAAAGTACGTGAACACACCTTACGTCGAGTACCTTATATGCTTGTGTGCGGCGATAAAGAAATCGAAGCAGGCAAAGTATCGGTGCGTACCCGTAAAGGCGCGGATTTAGGCACATTCACTATTGAAGAATTTGTTGAAATCCTTAAAAACCAAGTGAAAGCTCGTGAACTTAAATTATTAGGCGAAGAGTAATTTCATTATTTGTAAAAGAGCGGTCAAATTTGACCGCTTTTTTTGTGTCCTTTTTATTTAAGTCAATTTTGTATGTTTAAAAGGTTTTTTTGATATGCTAGAATCCCAAAAGGCTTTCCATCTAACCAAAAGGGGTTATAAATGAAAAAATTACTAATGACTACATTATGTGTTGCGGCACTTGGTTTAACTGGTTGTGCAACTGAAGGTTCTAGAGCTATTGCGCCAACAGTAACACAGGCAGCAAGTACAGCAGCAAATTATCACGGTGTAAAATCAGCTATTTCGGTTGGTAAGTTTGATAATAAATCTAGCTTCCAAAATGGCGTGTTTTCAGATGGGCAAGATCAGCTCGGTAATCAATCAAAAACTATTCTTGTTTCCCATTTACAACAAACAGGGCGTTTTTCTGTACTTGATCGAACCAATATGAGCGAAGCGGCTACCGAAGCGAAGATCAAAGGACAAAAACAAAAGCTCAAAGGTGCTACTTATGTAATTACGGGAGATGTAACGGAGTTTGGTCGTAAGACAGTTGGTGATCACCAATTGTTTGGTATTTTAGGACGTGGCAAAGAGCAAGTTGCTTATGCAAAAGTGACCCTTAATGTTGTGAATGTAAATACATCGGAAGTGGCTTATTCAGTGCAAGGTGCGGGCGAATATAACTTATCAAATCGCGAGGTTTTAGGTTTTGGCGGTACAGCAGGTTATGATTCAACCTTAAATGGCAAAGTGTTAGATTTAGCTATTCGAGAAGCGGTAAATAATTTAGTAAATGGAATTGAAGCCGGACACTGGACCCCAGCTAAATAAGGAGTAGCAATGAAGAAGGTAAACGTAATCACATTTGCTCTAATGGCAATGATTTTATCCGCTTGTTCTTCAAAATCAGTAAATACTCAATATTATTGGGGTAATTATTCGGATATCATTTATAGTTATTACAATGAGCCGAATGATTTTGTTAAGCAAGAAAACGGTTTTAATGAAATTATTAAAATGGCAAAAGATGCGAATAAACCGGTTGCACCGGGGGTATATGGACATTTAGGGCTTGTTTTATTAAAGCAAGGGAAAACAGCAGAAGCACAAAATGCCTTTATTCAAGAGCAACAATTGTTCCCTGAAAGCAAAACATTCATGCAATATTTACAACGTAAGAAATAAGGATAAGTAAAATGAAAAAGTTATTAATGTTACTTTCAGGTATTTTGCTCTTATCTGGATGTGCTAATCAACAGATGCCTTCTTATGATTACAGTGCCTTGAAAGAAAGTAAGCCAAAGTCAATATTGGTTGTACTACCTGTAAATAATTCTGTGGATGTTAAGGCAGACACAAGTGTGTTAGCGAGAGCGACTTATCCTTTAGCAGAATTAGGCTATTATGTTTATCCTGTATCACTTGTAGATGAAGTGTTTAAACAAAATGGTTTAACGGACGGTAATGCAATTCGAAGTGCGAATATTAAGAAAATATATGATATTTTCGGTGCCGATAGTATTTTATACATAAATGTGGATAAATACGGTACAAGCTATAAAGTTTTCGATAGTGTTACAGAAGTAGAATTGGAAGGGAAATTAGTTGACCTTAAAACAGGTAAAACACTTTGGGAAGGTACAGGTCGTTTTGCTGAAGGATCTACACATAGTAATGACGGCGCTTTAGTTGCATTAGTTAAAGCAGCAGTTAGTCAAGTGATAGATACAACAAAAGATAAAGGCTATGAAGTTTCAGCTTCCGCAATGAGTTCTTTGGTTCATTTGGGAAGAAATGGTGGGTTATTAGTTGGTCCTCGCCATCCTTCATATGGAAAACCAGAAGTTAAAAAATAGTTGTATATTATATAAGCTCTTAGTGCACTAAGAGCTTATATTACCTTAGTCTAACTAAGTTAATATCGATTATTTTTATGCGTACTATTGCATAACACGTCAATATCTTTTAGAATCCAGACGTTTGCCCTCTAATTAATTTAGATTTTGGGCGTGATAAATTTTAGTCTTCTGCTCAGCAGTCGATTTCAGAGTAAAACTTACAAGAAGGAATAATACTATTAAACCTGTAAAACGTGTTCAGTCGAATCGCGCACATCGTCTTAATGATGAAATTCGTGGCGTGAAGGAAGTTCGCCTAACTGATGAAAATGGCGAACAAGTTGGTATCGTATCAATTCAAGATGCTTTGGCGAGAGCGGAAGATGCTGAATTAGATTTAGTTGAAATCAGCCCTAATGCAGAACCGCCGGTTTGTCGTATTATGAACTATGGTAAGTTCATCTACGAAAAAGAAAAAGCTGCAAAAGAGCAAAAGAAAAAGCAGAAAGTCGTACAAATTAAGGAAATTAAATTCCGTCCTGGTACAGATGATGGCGATTATCAAATTAAGTTACGTAGCATTTTACGTTTCTTAGAAGACGGCGATAAAGTTAAAATTACTGTTCGTTTCCGTGGTCGTGAAATGGCACACCAAGATATCGGTTTAGACGTTTTAGAACGTGTTAAAACAGATACGGCTGAAGTGGCAGTAGTTGAATCAGCACCGGGCAAACTTGAAGGCCGCCAAGCGGTAATGGTTATTGCACCGAAGAAAAAATAATTTATTCTTGCATAAAACGGGCGGATCCTATAAAATCCGTCCGTTTTCTCTTTTGTAAAAAAGAGAAACAAAAGCGATCTACAGGCACATTTCGCAGCCTGATTTGCTTTTTAAGCTGCAAAGCTTATGAGCGGTAACGCTCTTTCGAGATAATTAGCGCTTTCCAAGTAGAAATATGATTAGCGATAATCGCATTTTTCGCCTAATTATTGTGTATTATGTAAAACAATGCGGAGTTTATAAAACAATGCCTAAAATTAAAACAGTACGTGGTGCTGCTAAGCGTTTCAAGAAAACAGCTTCAGGCGGTTTCAAACGTAAACAATCTCACTTACGTCATATTTTGACTAAGAAAACCACTAAACGTAAACGTCACTTACGCCACAAATCAATGGTAGCGAAAGCAGACCAAGTATTAGTAGTAGCGTGCTTACCATACGCATAAGCCGTTAGTAAGTTAAAACGTACTTTAGTGAATTTTAGTTAATTATATACATTAGGAGATTTAATAATGGCTCGTGTAAAACGTGGTGTTATTGCAAGAGCACGCCATAAGAAAGTTCTTAAGGCTGCTAAAGGTTATTATGGTGCGCGTTCACGTGTTTATCGCGTTGCGTTCCAAGCTGTAATTAAAGCTGGTCAATATGCTTACCGTGACCGTCGTCAACGTAAACGTCAATTCCGTCAATTATGGATTGCACGTATCAACGCTGCAGCACGTCAAAACGGTTTATCTTACAGCAAATTCATCAATGGCTTGAAAAAAGCTTCTGTTGAAATCGACCGTAAGATTTTAGCTGACATCGCTGTATTCGACAAAGTTGCATTTGCAGCTTTAGTTGAAAAAGCAAAATCTGCTCTTTAATTTTAAAGAATAGAGATTAGGACGCCTTCGGGCGTCCTTTTTTATATGATGCGAAAATTAGTCATTATTAGAGGACATTCCGGTTCGGGTAAATCAACGTTTGCTAAGCAACAAATAGCGGAATTTGAACTACATTTTCCGAGCGGTAAAGTGTTTCATATTGAAAACGATCAATTTCTATATGAAAACGGTGAATATATTTGGACGAGAGAAAGATTCCAATCCGCTAAAATCTTGTCGGAACAGAAATTAGCATCGGCTTGGGAATTTGCCAAAAGCCATCCGCAACTCCCCGTATTCATTGTAATCAGTAATGTGAATCTGAATTTGCAAGCGGTCGAAAAATACCAAAATATTGCAAATTCATTACAGATGACGATAGAAAAGTATCGGTTGATGAATTTCTTCAAGAATCAACATCATGTTGATGTCTATACGGTATTGAGTATGTATTTGGCGTTAGAACAACAACCATTAGTAGATGAAATTACAGTTAAGCCAATAAAGAAAATGCCCTATTTTATGTGTATGATATTAGAAAAAATGCGTAAGCGTAGGGATAAAAAAGGCATACAAGCGGTCTAATTTTCGCTTATTTTTACAAAGAGGAAAAATAATGAAAAAAGTAATGTTACTTGCGTTGCCTTTCGTTGTAGCGGCTTGTTCGGCACCGGAGCAACAAAGTACGGTTCCAATGGATATGCAAGCAGTTGCGGAATATCAACAACGTGTAGCAAGCGGGAATACCGTTTCGGAAAAACAGAAGCAACGTGTTGCTCAGCAAATTGAACCGGACGAACCGCTTAATCAAAGCGATAAGCGTCCGAAAGTAGTCAGACAGGTTGTAAGAGAGCCGGTGATTTATCCAAGCATTGGCATTGGTTACGGTTATCACAGACATCGCCATCACTGGTAATAAAAAAGCTCCGATTAAGTCGGAGCTTTTTCACTATGCTAGTTTGCGATATCTTTACGGAAAGATACCATTAATTGGTCGATTTTAAAATTCTCGGTATCAATAATTTCGAATTTATATTGATCATAAAGAACAAAATCGGTTTTCTTTGGGATTTTGCGTAACATATACATCATAAAACCACCGATAGTTTCATAGTTTTCCGCATTCGGGAAGCTTTCGATTTCTAACGCTTTCATCACGTCTTCGAGTGGTGTAGCACCGTCAATTAACCACGAATCTTCATCTCGGCGGACAATTTGTTCTTCTTCGGTTGAAACTAATTCACCCATCACGATACTCATTACGTCATTGAGAGTCAGAATTCCCACAACTAGTGCGTATTCGTTTACGATAACGGCAAAATCTTCACCGGCGGATTTAAACAGCTCTAATACTTCGTAAAGTGACAACGTATCCGGAATAAAAAGCGATTTTTTCAGTAGTTTCGTATCCGTTAGTGATACGTTATCGTTTTTGAGGTATTGCGTCAGTAGATCGTGCGTTTCGATATAGCCTAAAATTTTATCCAATCCGTCATCACAGATTAGTACTTTGGAATAGGGATCTTCACCCAGTGTTTCCAATACTTTTTCTCGATTATCTGTGCGATTTAAAAACACAATATTTTCACGCGTGGTCATGGTGGAAGTCACTCGGCGCTCTTGCATTTCAAACACATTTTCAATGAGGTAATGCTCTTGTGCTTTTAAAATACCGGCTTTCGCCCCCGCATCAACCACCGCTACAATATCTTCGGAAGTCATATTGTCTTGGCGAACAGTAGAAACGTGAAATAACTTAAATAACGTATTGGCAATCCAATCGAAAAACAGCACGAGCGGCTTAAATAATGCGATACAAAACATCATAATGCCGATGGTTCGTACTGCTACTTTTTCCGGGTATGTCATCGCAATACGTTTCGGCATTAAGTCTGCAAAGAGGACAAATGCCGAAGTGACAATGATAAAGGCAATCCAAGAAGCAGCGCCATCAACCCATTCTGCTTGCGTATATTTTGAAAGTAATTCGCTAAAGTAAGGATTGATCGCACTTTCGCCGACCACACCGCCAAGAATTGCTACCATATTTAAGCCGATTTGTACTACGGTAATAAAGCGTCCCGGCTGTTCTTGGAGCTTTAAAACTTTTTCGGCACGGAGGTCGCCCTCGTTAATCATTGCCTGTAATTTCAGCTTTCTTGCACCGGCAAGAGAGATTTCTGAAGATGAGATAATCGCACTGGCAATAATCAGTAATAAGATAATCAAACTTGCTTCAAATAAGCTCATAAAATCCTCTGTTTGATAAGTTGTGATGTATAAAATTATAGCATTAAATGTTTTTTATATGCTCAGCATTGCAAATTTTTGCCCAAAATTGACCGCTTGTCGGTGAGCTTTGGATACAAAAAGATTCGCCTTGATATTCAAATTTTAGCTGATAAGCATGTAAGTAAACCCGATCCGCTTCTGTGCCGGCATAGAGTTGATCACCTAAAATCGGGCTGCCTAAACTTTTCATCGCTACCCTTAATTGATGCGTTTTACCGGTTTTTGGTTGCAAAATAAAATGGCGTAAATTTGGCTCAAGCGAATGCGAAACAAATTGAGTCACGGCAGGATTCTGTTTGCTATGGCACAGTTTCCATGCCCCGTTACGGCTTTTTTGCATATCACCGCTAATTTTACCTTGTTTCTTTTTCGGTTTTTGATCGCTTAATGCCCAATAGGTTTTTTCGATTTTATGCTGTTCAAATAGGTGATAAAAGTGTACGGCAGCTTGTTTGTTCAAAGCGAAAATTAATAAGCCGGACGTAACTTTATCTAAGCGATGTACCAGCCAAACTTGTTCCACTTGTAATTGTTCAGCGAGTTTTTCGGTTAATCCGACCGCTTCCTCGTCTTTGTGCACACTCAT
This sequence comes from Actinobacillus equuli, assembly GCF_900636745.1. Taxonomy (NCBI): domain Bacteria; kingdom Pseudomonadati; phylum Pseudomonadota; class Gammaproteobacteria; order Pasteurellales; family Pasteurellaceae; genus Actinobacillus; species Actinobacillus equuli. Next base: position 2,003,159 of record NZ_LR134310.1, read on the forward strand.
CCCGACGGGTTTATCAATCACAACAAAGTCGTGATGTTGGAAGCAAATAGTCAATTTTTCAGTCATTTTTTGCTATACTCCGATAAATTTTGTCTATTTTAACAGGGAATTGAATATGGCACTCAACATTTATTTGGTCCGTCACGGGAAAACCGTTTGGAATTTAGAAGGGCGTTTGCAAGGCTCCGGCGATTCACCTTTGGTTGAAGAAGGTATTGAAGGCGCAAAAAAAGCAGGGAGAGCGTTAAAAGAGGTTAAATTTTCCGCCGCTTATTCCAGTATGCAAAAACGTGCGCAAGATACCGCAAATTATATTTTGGCGGAAAATAACGAGAAGAATATTCCGCACTTTCACCATTTCGGTTTAAATGAGTTTGATTTTGGGCTTTGGGAAGGCACTAAATCGGTCGATTTATACTCAATTGATGAATATTGGACGATGAAAAAAACACCGGCGGAATATCGTGCGGAAACTAATGGCGGTGAAACTTACGAAGATCTTTATAACCGCGTGATTAACGTTTTCAATCAAATTGCACAGTTACATCAATCAAATGAAAACGTATTAATCGTTGCGCATGGCATGACGTTAACCGTATTAACTGCCGTATTACGAGGTTTGCACTGGTCGGAATGTCGTGATGAAACCAAACACAGTTTTGTGATTAACACTGCAATTAACCGTGCGGTCGTTGAGAATGGTAAGGCTGAATTAGTTGAGTTTAACCGCACGGAACATTTGGCTTAGATTTGCAAAAAAATCCAAAAATTAGACCGCTTATTTGCGTTGTTCAAATTAGCGGTCTTACTATTTTTTATTGGGCTTCAAACCAGCTTTCTAAAATTAAGCAGGCGGAAATCGAATCCACTTTATCTTTTTTTAAGGCTTTGTAACCGCCTCGTTCAAAGATTTCCGCTTTCGCTGATACTGTTGTGAGGCGTTCGTCTTGTAACTCAACCGGCAAATTAAAACGTCCGTTTAAGCGATTAGCAAATTTTTTCGCTCTTTGGGTGAGCGGCTGTTCGCTGCCGTCCATATTGAGCGGTAAGCCAACTACTAAGCGTTCCGGTTGCCATTCTTTGATCACTTTTTCAATTTGATCCCAGTTCGGAATCCCGTCTTGCGCTTTAAAAGAGGGAAGTCCCTGTGCAGTGCCGGTAATATCTTGTCCGACCGCACAACCGATGCTATAAGTACCGAAATCGAATGCGAGAATTGTTCTTGCCATATTATCCTTTTGCAAAAAATTGTGTATTTTTGACCGCTACTTAAGCCATCATTAGGCTCTGCCGGCACGGGCTAACACACCTGAAATACCGAGCATTTCATTGGCTTCTACCCAACGTTCTAAATAACCGGTTTCGAATAAAGTTTTGTCGTTCGCATCGGATACCAACCAATAATTGCGTGCGATTTCTTGTTCGAGTTGTTCCGGTTTCCACGTGGCACAACCCAAACAGACAATAAATTTTTCCGGTGCTTCCGGTTTACCAAGGCTATCCAGCACATCGCCTGATGTAGTCAACAAAATATTATCGGTAACACGATAGCTATGTAAAAATTCTTGTTCGGTTTTGGTGTGAATAATAAAACCACGATCTTGGCTGACCGGCCCACCGCTTAAGACCATTTGATCTTTATGATAATTACGTTGATTCGCCATCTGGAAATCCATACGGGTAATCAATTCCAACACGGATAAATCGGTCGGCGTGTTAATTACTAAGCCCATCGCACCATTACTGTTATGTTCGCAGATATAAATCACAGTACGATCAAAGTAATCGTCATCAATTTCCGGCGTTGCAATCAAAAATTTGCCTTGTAAATTTTCTAACATTAAATATCTCCAAAACAAACCTGTAGGGCGGTAATTGCCGCAAGTGAGGCGGTTTCCGTACGCAAGACTCGTTTGCCGAGTAAAACTTCGGTAAAGCCTTGGGTTTCGGTCATTGCGATTTCTTCAGCGGATAAGCCGCCTTCCGAACCGATTAATAAACGCACACCGGCTTCAGGCACATTCGGCAGCTGGCGAATGGTGTATTTCGCACGAGGATGCAGATTTAATTTCAGCATATCATCCTGTTCTTTACACCAGTCGGTTAACTTCATAATCGGGCGAATTTCAGGAATTTCATTACGTCCGCATTGTTCACAAGCGGCAATCGCAATTTTTTGCCATTGCTGTAGTTTTTTGTCTTGGCGTTCATCGTTAAGTTTTACCCCACATCGTTCAGACCAAAGCGGAGTAATGGTTTTTACGCCTAACTCAACCGATTTTTGAATGGTAAATTCCATCCGATCGCCGCGAGAAATCACCTGCCCTAAGTGAATCGGTAAATTGGATTCACGATTATCCAATTCACCACTATCAATTTTTGCAATAATTTGCTTTTTTCCGACCGCTTGTAATGTCGCGTGGAAAATATGGTTTGAGCCGTCAAATAAAATAATTTGATCGCCTTCTGTCATACGTAACACACGGCCGACGTGATTAGTTGCATCTTCACTTAAAATACAACTGGCTTGATTCGCTAATAATTCAGGATGGTAAATTCTTGGAATGCGCATAAGATATTCTTTCATTAACAATAATGTGCCTATTGTAATGGAAATTGCCTGTTAAATAAATTTTTGCAAAATAATTCTAGAATTTAACCGCTTGATGACGTATCTTTGATAAAGATTCATTCTTTCAAAAGGAGGCTAAGTATGGATTTTATTTATATCGCAGTCGCTGTGTCACTGGTTGCTATTTTGGTACTTTCATTGGTGGTTGCGTTGTTATTTCGCCGTGTGGTGAAAACCAATGAAGTACACATTGTACAATCGGGCGGGAAAACAACCTCTTATGGTAAAGATACCGGAAATGGTAACGTTTATTATGCGTTTCCTTCATGGTTACCGGTGATTGGCGTGAGTACGATTGTGCTGCCGGTTTCGGTCTTTTCAATCAAAATTGATAACTACGAAGCGTACGATTTAGAACGTTTACCTTTTGTGGTGGATATTACCGCTTTCTTCCGTGTGTCCGATTCAAATCTTGCTGCACAACGTGTGTCGGATTTCCATGATATGAATATTCAATTGGTTGATATTATCCAAGGTTCGGTGCGTTCGATTCTTTCGAGCCGTAACCTAAACGATATTTTACAAGTACGTTCGGAGTTGGGCGATGATTTTACCCAAGCGGTCAAAGAGCAATTGAAAAATTGGGGGATTGAGCCGGTTAAGAATATTGAACTGATGGATATTCGTGATAGCGGTAATTCGAAAGTGATTTTCAATATTATGGAAATTAAAAAATCCTTTATTGAAAAGGAAAGCCGTGTTGAAGTCGCTCGTAACCAAAAAGAAGCACAAATTGCGGAAATTGAAGCGAAAAAAGAAGCGGATGTAAAACGCCAGGAAGCGGAAAAAGAAGTCGGCTTAAAAACAGTGGAAAATCAACGAGAAGTGGCAGTATCTAACGAACAAGCGCAACAGTTGGTGAAAGAACAAGAAAAAATCACTAAAGAACGCGAGATGGAGGTCAAACGTGTTGCGGAAGTAAAACAAGCGGAAATTGCCAAAGATGTTGAAATTGTGAAAGCGGATCAAGAAAAACGTACGCAAGAAATTAAGGCGGAAGCGAATAAAAATGCGTTGATTATTGATTCTGAAGCTGAAAAACAACATCAAATTTTAGTCGCGGAAGGTGAAAAACAAAAAGCGTTTTTAGCGGCTGAAGCATTGCTTGAAACAAAAGATAAAGAAGCGCAAGGTATTGCGAAAATCGGTTCGGCAGAAGCGGAAGCGAAGCAAAAACTGGAGATTTCATTAGTATCCGGTCAAATTGAATTAGCGAAAGAAATCGGTGGTAATGAAGGTTATCAAAGCTACTTGATCAGTATTCGTCAAATTGAAGCAAATCAGGCGATCGGTATTGAACAAGCGAAAGCGCTTTCAAATTCAGATATGAAATTTATCATTAATGATGAAAAAGTGGATAAAGGCATTCAGCGCGTAGGTGAGTTATTCAGTTCGACCGGCGGCACTAAAATTGCTGCAACGCTGGAAGGATTAAACCAATCAGACTTAGGTAAGGCATTAATTGGTAAGTTTTTAGGTACTAACGGCTCGGAACCTAAAGCATCGGATAAATAGGCTAAACAAGCGGTCGAATTTTCTCTATTTTTTGCAAAAAATTATAGAGAAACGACCGCTTGTTTTTATTTAAAGTTCAAAACTGTCAAAATCGTTAGTATCGACTTTGGCATCAATTTGTCCAACCAAATAGGAACTTACTTCGACTTCTTGTGGTGCAACTTGTACGTTATCAGACACCAGCCAAGCGTTAATCCAAGGAATCGGATTTGAAGCGGTGGCAAAAGGGCGAGGTAATCCGACCGCTTGCATTCGAATATTGGTAATGTATTCGACATATTTCACCAAAATATCTTCATTCAAACCAATCATTGAACCGTCTTTGAATAAATACGCCGCCCATTCTTTTTCTTGTTCTGCCGCTGCCACAAAAAGCTCATAAGCTTCTTGTTTACATTCTTCGGCAATTTGTGCCATTTCCGGATCATCTTGTCCGGATGCCATAATGTTCAACATATTTTGTGTGCCGGTTAAATGGAGGTATTCATCACGTGCGATGAATTTAATAATTTTAGCGTTACCTTCCATTAACTGACGCTCGGCAAACGCAAAAGAACAAGCGAACGATACGTAAAAACGAATCGCTTCCAGCACGTTCACACTCATTAAGCATAAATAAAGTTGGCGTTTTAGATTGCGTAAAGTCACTTGGTATTGCTTGCCGTCCACCGTATAACAACCTTCTCCGTAGAGCGTATAAAGTTGCGAATCTCGAATTAAATCATCGTAGTAACAAGAAATATCTTTCGCGCGTTTAATAATTTCTTCGTTAGTCACGATATCGTCAAATACAATAGACGGATCATTCACGATATTACGGATAATGTGCGTATAAGAACGTGAATGGATCGTTTCGGAAAACGTCCAGGTTTCGATCCAAGTTTCTAGTTCCGGAATCGATACTAACGGCAAAAATGCTACGTTCGGGCTGCGACCTTGAATAGAATCAAGTAATGTTTGATATTTTAAGTTACTGATAAAAATATGTTTTTCATGTTCCGGCAATGATTGGTAGTCGATGCGATCTTGCGAGACATCAACTTCTTCCGGACGCCAGAAAAATGAGAGTTGTTTTTCGATTAACTTTTCAAATAATTCATATTTTTGTTGGTCATAACGAGCAACATTCACATTTTGCCCGAAAAACATCGGTTCTTTTAATTGATCATTTTTATTTTGTGAGAAAGTGGTGTATGCCATGTTATCTCCTTTTTAAATAATTACCCTCGCCCCTTGTGGGAGAGAAACAGATTTTTCTTCGTATAGAAGAAAAATTAGGGAGAGGGGAAAAAATGTTAGTAAGCCTGCATTGCCTAAATTTTGCAAGCACCACCGGCACAACCGTCATTTAAATCTTGTTGGGAATCTTCCGCTCCGTCTCTGGTATTTTGGTAATAGAGCGTTTTTAATCCGTATTTATAAGCGGTCAGTAAATCGGCAAGTAAGCGTTTCATCGGCACTTTACCGTCTTCAAATCTTTGCGGGTCATAGTTGGTATTTGCAGAAATCGCCTGATCAATGAATTTCTGCATAATACCGACCAGCTGTAAGTAACCGCTCATATCGGGTATATCCCACAATAACTCGTATTGTGAACGGAGCTTTTCATATTCCGGCACAACTTGTTTTAAGATGCCGTCTTTTGAGGCTTTAACACTCACGTAGCCACGCGGCGGCTCAATGCCGTTGGTCGCATTGGAAATTTGCGAGGAAGTTTCTGACGGCATTAGCGAGCTTAACGTTGAGTTACGTAAGCCGAATTGTTGAATCTCCGCACGCAAACTTTCCCAATCATAATGTAGAGGTTCTTGAGTCAGGTTATTCAATTCTTTTTTATAACTATCAATCGGTAAAATGCCTTGAGCATAGCTCGTCTCATTAAATAACTTACAAGCACCTTGTTCTTTGGCTAAATTGAGCGAAGCTTTCAGTAAATAATATTGCATCGCTTCAAAAGTTCTGTGCGTAAGCGCATTGGCAGAACCGTCTGAATAACGCACGCCGTTTTTCGCTAAGTAATAAGCGTAGTTGATGACCCCGATGCCAAGTGAACGGCGAGCTAATGCGGCGTGTTTTGCTGCTTTCACCGGATAATCTTGATAATCTAACAAGGCATCTAGCGCTCGTACCACTAAGTCGGCAAGCGGTTCAAATTCATCTAAATTTTGCAAAGTACCTAAGTTAAATGCTGAAAGGGTACAGAGTGCTATTTCCCCGTTTTCATCGTTAATATCATTCAGCGGTTTGGTCGGCAATGCGATTTCTAAACATAAATTTGATTGTTTGATCGGTGCAACTTGCGGATTAAATGGTGAATGCGTATTGCAATGATCGACATTCTGAATATAAATACGACCGGTTGAAGCGCGTTCTTGCATGAGCAGTGAAAATAACTCAACCGCTTTCACACTGCGTTTACGAATGTTCGGGTCTTGCTCATATTGCAGATAAAGCTGTTCGAACTTTTCTTGATCAGCAAAAAACGCTTCATACAAACCATCGACATCAGACGGGCTGAATAAGGTGATTTCGCCACCCTTAATTAAGCGTTGATACATCAGCTTGTTGAGCTGTACACCGTAGTCCATATGACGGCAGCGGTTGTCTTCTACACCTCGATTGTTTTTTAACACCAATAAACTTTCTACTTCTAAGTGCCATAGCGGGTAGTAAACCGTTGCAGCGCCGCCACGCACACCGCCTTGAGAGCAAGATTTCACCGCACTTTGGAAATGCTTATAAAACGGAATGCAACCGGTGTGGAAAGCTTCTCCTTGACGAATCGGGCTGCCTAATGCACGGATTGCACCGGCGTTAATGCCAATGCCCGCACGTTGCGAAACGTATTTAATAATTGCAGCGGAAGTGGCATTGATTGAATCCAAACTATCACCGCATTCGATCAATACGCAAGAACTAAACTGACGAGTCGGTGTTCTTACCCCTGACATAATCGGGGTCGGTAATGAAATTTTGAAAGTTGAAGTCGCATCGTAAAAACGTTTTACATAATCCAACCGAGTGGTTTTCGGATATTTCGAAAACAAGCAGGCAGCCACTAAAAGATATAAGAATTGTGCCGATTCATAGATTTCTCCGGTCACTCGGTTTTGGACTAAATATTTTCCTTCCAACTGTTTGACCGCCGCATAAGAAAAATCCATATCTCGGCTGTGTACGAGAAACTCATTCATTAACTGCCATTCTTGTTCGGTATAGTCGGTTAACAGTGCTTGATCGTATTTACCGAGTGCAACCAGCTTTTTAATATGGGTGAATAAATGAGGAGGGGTGAAGTCCCCATAGGCTTTTTTACGCAGATGAAACATTGCTAAACGTGCGGCTAGATATTGATAATCCGGCGTTTCGGTACTGATTAAATCAGCGGCAGCTTTGATGATTGTCTCGTGAATATCAGCAGTGCGAATACCTTGGTAAAACTGAATATGGGCGCTCAGTTCCACTTGTGATACCGATACATTCTGTAAGCCTTCGGCAGCCCAAGTGATCACACGATGAATTTTATCCAAATCAAACGGCTCTTGCTGGCCGTTGCGTTTGGTTACCATCAATGTTTTCTGCATAAAATGTGTCTCCTTTTATTGTATTGTTTAACCACTATATGTTGTGGTTTTGAAATTCTTATATACAAGATATTGTTTTATTGAGGCGTATGCAAGCAGAAAATTTTGTAAAAGGATATTGACAAAAGATAAGTGATTGAAGATAGGACGATTCGAGAAATGTAAAAAAATAAACCCCTGAAAATCAATTCAGGGGTTTGCATAAAAAAACTAAGGTTATTTACCTTTCACGTCAATAATAAAGACTTCGGATTGCGAACCAAGCCGCATCGGTATGCCCCAAAAGCCGTAACCAGAGGTGACAAAATAATGACCTAAACCGATTTTTTCATAGCCATAATGCAGTCGATAAATCACGTTAGTCATTAAATTTGCCGGAAAAATTTGACCTTTGTGCGTATGTCCGGATACTTGTAAATCAATCGGTAATTGTGAATGTTGCTCGATTTGCGTTGGGCGATGGTCAAGTAAAAACACCGGTAAATTCGAGTTTACTGCCGTTAATAATTGAGCGGCACTCGGTCTGTTTTTTACGAGGTCATCGTTACGTCCGATGATAGTAAATTTTCCGTTAATTTCGACCGCTTGATCCCATAGTACTTGGATACCTGCTTTTTGAATTTCGGCGGCAATCGCTTGCTGTTCTCCAAAGAAATCGTGATTACCCAAAGTGGCATAAACCCCTAAAGGTGCTTTGAGCTTAGCTAAATACGGTTGCATATTTTCGGCTACATAAGCATCGGTATTATCGTCCATAATATCGCCGGGTAATAAAATCAGATCGACATTTTGCTGATTAAAGATCTCCGCTAATTTATCTAATTGTTTCGCGCCAAACCATTGCCCTAAGTGCAGATCACTTGCTACACCAATACGTAGCGGTTGAGCTAGCGGTTTATCCAATTGCACGGAATAATGTACCACTTTCGGCGTATAAGCGTTATATAAGGCGAGTCCAACAATGCCGAAAAATGCGAACGGATAGGTAATTTTTAAGGCAAAATTGACCGCTTGTTTGCCTTTAAATAGGCGGTAAATCACCACACAAGCAAGGCTAACGAATAACGCAAACAGCAGTAAAGCGAGCATTAGTGCAGTGATTCTAAAACCGTTAAATGTTCGTGTGACAGTAAGAATCGCTAAGCCATTTGCAGCTAGATAGCTAATAAATGTCACGATCTTGCGTGATTTAGTAGATAAGTTGAATAGCCAACCTACGGTACGAGAAAAGTTAAATACGAGGCATTGCAAAACAAGAATGGCAATTCCCGTGGTGATGTAATAACGATATTCCAAAAGCTTTCCTTTTTGTTTAAAAATAAAAAACGTGGGAATTGTAACGCAGATTGATTTTTCAAACAAAAGAAAAGCCCTATCGTGTAGATAGGGCTTTGATAGAGCAAATGCATTTATGTAAGGAGGACTACTGTGTGCGATTATCTCGCGGGTTTTTGAACAGTTGCATTTGCTAATTTGGTGACTTCTAAATTAGAAGTTAGGTTTTAATAAACCCGGTTGACCCATTGCCGGATCAGTATTATATGCTTCCATCGCATCGGCAACTGTCATACCTAATGCTTTTGCAACGCCTTCACCGTAAGCCGGATCACAGAAGTAACAGTTACGAATGTGGCGATATTTAATAAAGTCTAATGCATCACCCATACCTGCCGCAGTATTCTTGAATAGCGATTCTTTTTCTGAATCAGTCATATTGTTGAATAATACACGTGGCTGGCTGAAATAATCCGCATCGTCTTGGCGGAAATCCCAATGTGCCGCATCACCGTTAATTTTGAGTGGTGGTTCAGCAAATTGTGCTTGTTCTTGCCATTGACCGAAGCTATTCGGCTCATAATGTAAGGTTGAACCGTAGTTACCGTCCACTCGACCTTGACCGTCACGCGCATTACTGTGAACCGGACAACGAGGTGCGTTTACCGGAATTTGGTGGTGGTTTACACCTAAACGGTAACGTTGTGCATCTGCATAGTTGAATAAGCGAGCCTGTAACATACGGTCCGGTGATACGCTGATACCCGGCACTAAGTTACTCGGAGCAAATGCAGATTGTTCAACATCAGCAAAGAAGTTTGCCGGGTTGCGGTTTAATTCCATTACGCCGACTTCGATTAATGGATAGTCTTTTTTAGACCAAACTTTAGTTAAATCGAACGGATGAAAATCCACTTGTTCCGCTTCTGCTTCGGGCATTACTTGAATATAAAGTTTCCATTTCGGGAAATCGCCTTTTTCGATTGATTCGTATAAATCGCGTTGGTGTGATTCACGATCGTTAGCGATAATTGCCGCCGCTTCTTCATTAGTTAAGTTTTTAATGCCTTGTTCGGTACGAAAATGGAATTTCACCCAGAAGCGTTCGTTATTTGCATTGATTAAGCTATATGTGTGTGAACCGTAACCGTGCATATGGCGGTATGAAGCCGGGATACCACGCTCAGACATTACGATCGTTACTTGGTGGAATGCTTCCGGTAATAACGTCCAGAAGTCCCAGTTGTTTGTCGCGCTACGCATATTTGTGCGTGGGTCACGTTTAACCGCTTTATTTAAGTCAGGGAATTTACGTGGATCACGTAAGAAGAATACCGGTGTGTTGTTACCGACTAAGTCCCAGTTACCTTGTTCGGTATAGAATTTAACCGCAAAGCCACGGATATCACGTTCTGCATCTGCCGCACCACGTTCACCGGCTACAGTGGTAAAACGTGCGAATAATTCGGTTTCTTTACCCACTTCGCTAAAGATTGCCGCTTTAGTGTATTGAGTAATATCATGGGTCACGATGAATTTACCGAATGCGCCGGAACCTTTAGCATGCATACGGCGCTCAGGAATAACTTCACGCACGAAGTTGGCTAATTTCTCGTTTAACCATAAATCCTGTGCAAGCAACGGACCGCGAGGGCCGGCAGTTAAACTGTTTTGGTTATCAACAACAGGCGCACCGTTGTTCATCGTTAATGATGTATGATGGAATGGACATTTAGACATAATAATTACCTTGGAATGTTAATAGGTTTTGTGTATGGATATATTATTATTGATAGATTTTATTTTGTAAAACTATCAATTTGATAAAATATAGCGATTAAATTAGATTTTTTAATAGGAAATAACTTTGATTTTTTGGCTTGAAAAGTAAATAAGGTTTCCCCATTTACTAAGGCGTTTAAAAGCGGTGGAATTCCGCTTATTTTTTGTAAATTAAAGAGGGATAAAATGAGTACCAATCAAGAAACAAGAGGCTTCCAATCGGAAGTTAAGCAATTACTTCAGTTAATGATCCATTCACTTTATTCAAATAAAGAAATTTTCTTACGTGAATTAATCTCCAATGCGTCTGATGCGGCGGATAAACTGCGTTTTAAAGCGCTTTCCAATCCTGCGTTATATGAAGGTGACGGCGAATTACGTGTACGAGTGAGCTTTGATGAAACTTTAGGCACACTGACTATCAGCGATAACGGTATCGGTATGAACCGTGAACAGGTTATCGATCACTTGGGTACGATCGCTAAATCAGGCACCAAAGAGTTTTTAAATTCGTTAGGTACGGATCAAGCAAAAGACAGCCAATTAATCGGTCAATTCGGGGTTGGTTTTTATTCGGCATTTATTGTGGCGGACAAAGTGACGGTGAAAACCCGTGCGGCGGGCGAAACACAAGCCGTACTTTGGGAATCTGCCGGTGAAGGCGATTACACAGTTGCGGATATTGAGAAAGCAACACGTGGTACGGACGTTATTTTACATCTGCGTGAGGATGAAAAAGAATTTTTAAGCGAATGGCGTTTACGTGAAATTATCGGTAAATATTCGGATCATATTGGCTTACCGGTTGAAATCCAAACTACAGAATATGATGAAGAAGGCAAAGCAAGCGGTCAAAAATGGGAAAAAATTAACAAAGCGCAAGCACTTTGGACTCGTTCAAAAAACGAAATTTCAGACGAAGAATACCAAGAGTTTTATAAACATTTAAGCCACGATTATAATGACTCACTCATCTGGGCGCATAATAAAGTAGAAGGTAAACAAGAATATACCAGCTTACTTTATGTGCCGGCAAAAGCACCTTGGGATATGTTCAATCGTGATCAGAAACACGGCTTAAAACTTTATGTACAGCGTGTATTTATTATGGACGATGCGGAAGTGTTTATGCCGAATTACCTACGTTTTATGCGAGGTTTATTAGACACGAATGACTTGCCGTTAAACGTTTCACGTGAGATTTTACAAGAAAATAAAGTCACCGCTTCACTGCGTTCGGCATTAACTAAACGTGCATTACAATTATTGGAAAAATTAGCGAAGGACGATCAAGATAAATACCAAACCTTCTGGAATGAATTCGGGTTAGTGTTAAAAGAAGGTGTTGGCGAAGATTTTGCGAATAAACAACAAATTGCGTCGTTATTCCGCTTTGCTTCAACCCAAACTGATTCTAGCGAACAAACAGTAAGTTTGGCGGATTATGTCGGCAGAATGAAAGAAGGTCAGAAAGCGATTTATTTCTTAACCGCTGATAACTATGTGGCAGCGAAAAATAGTCCGCACCTTGAACTGTTTAATAAGAAAGGTATTGAAGTGCTGCTATTATCTGATCGTATTGACGAGTGGGTAGTTGGTCATTTAACCGAATTTGACGGCAAACCGTTGCAAAGTATCACAAAATCGGATCTGGATTTAGGCGATCTCGCCGATAAGGAACAAGAAGAGAGCCAAAAAGCACAACAAGCGGAATTCGGATCTTTCCTTGAACGTGCGCAAAACTATTTTGGTGACCGTGTGAAAAAAGTAGTATTAACGCATCGCTTAACCGACACGCCGGCAGTGGTTTCAACCGATAGTGATGAAATGACTACGCAAATGGCAAAACTGTTTGCTGCAATGGGACAAAAAGCACCGGAAGTGAAATATACATTTGAGTTAAATCCGGATCATCAAATGGTTAAGAAAATCGCAGATCTTGCTGATGAAACGGAATTCAATGATTGGATTGAATTATTGTTTGAACAAGCATTGCTTGCAGAGCGTGGTTCATTAGAAAACCCGGCAGCATTTATCAAACGTATGAATAAATTGCTTGGTTAATTACTAGAGATATAAAAAAGGCTATCGAGAGATAGCCTTTTATTTTAAATTGCAATTTTTTCTGTAAATTTGACCGCTTGCAACGTTTATTTTAAACGCTCAAAGCCTTTTTCTAAATCGGCAATCAGATCTTCAACTGCTTCTAAACCAACGTGAATGCGAATCAGCGTACCATTGAGTTTTCTTTCGATTGCCGGACGGATACGAGCAATTTCTTCCGGTTGGTTGGCTAGGATGAGGGATTCAAAACCGCCCCAAGAATATGCCATGGTAAATAATTCGAAATGATCTAAAAAGTGAGCTAATTGTTCATCATTTAACTTTTGGTTAAGTTCGAATGAAAACAGACCGCTTGCACCTTTAAAATCTCGTTTGAAAAATTCGTGTCCCGGGCAGCTTGGTAAAGCAGGGTGGAAGACCGCTTTTACTTCCGGACGTTGTGCCAACCATTGTGCCACTTGAATTGAACGTTCTTGGTGTTCTTTTAAACGAATACCGAGCGTGCGTAACCCTCGAGCCGTAGTATAAGCTGAATCCGCATCAACCATTTGCCCCATTAAATATGAACGTTCACGGAGCTGATCCCAACAACGCGCATTAGATACGGCTGTGCCAATCATCACATCAGAGTGACCGACTAAATATTTAGTGCCGGCTTGAATCGAAATATCAATACCGAATTCAAGCGCAGGGAATAATACGCCGCCTGCCCAAGTGTTATCGATCATAATCACGATATCCGGATTGACGTCACGAGCAATTCGAACCAAAGTTGGGATATCCGGCACTTCCATTGTCAGTGAGCTTGGCGATTCTAAAAATAGCACTTTAGTATTCGGTTGAATAAGCGCACGAATGCCTTCACCGATGAGCGGATCGTAATAAGTTGTGCTTACACCAATATTTTTTAAGATAACGTTGCAGAAATCTTGGGTTGGCTCATAAGCCGCACCGGTCATTAATATGTGATCGCCTTGAGAAACAAACGCTAAGATTGAGTTAGTCACGGCTGCCGCACCGCACGGATAAAGATAACAGCCGGCTCCGCCTTCTAATTCACACATTGCATCTTGTAGAGCGAAGTGGGTTAGGGTGCCTCGTCTGCCGTAAAATAATTCACCTTTATAGCGATTACGAGTGGCATTCTTTTTTTGTGCAACCGAGTCAAACACTAAAGAAGAGGCACGTTGAACGACAGGATTCACAGAACCTTGGGTATAACGAGATTTACGTCCGGCATGGACAAATTTGGTTTCAAGTTGAGAGAAATTTGACATTGTGTTTCCTTATTGTAGTTATAAGAAAGCGGTCTGATTTATGCAAAATTTTGCAAAAATTCGACCGCTTGTAGGTTATCTGAATACGCTACGATATTGTGGTTTAGCTCGTTTGAATTGGCTGATGAGTACGATAACAAAAGCAAGCGCGAACATTGCGAAGGCAACGATAAGCCATTCCGGCATGCCTAAGCCAAGCATTTCCCATTGTTTCTCACTACAATTTACCGGGCCAGGTGCAAAAATGCTTGGGAACCATTGATCAAACGGCATTGTTTGTGGAAATTCCGGTTTAAACTCACATTGATTCCAAGGAGAAGGATTTGCTTGATAATCATGGTGTTTGACGGCTAATGCAAGCCCTTTAAAGGCACTGAAGCCCCAAATGAATAAAGCAAGCCAACGAGTAAGAAAAAAACGAGGGGAGATCGAACCGAGTAAACCGGCAATGATAAGTCCTAAAATCGCAAGACGTTCATAGACACACATGACACAAGGAACTAATCCCATTCCATATTGGAAATAAATGCCCGTTGCCTCAAGAGCAAAAGCAATAACAGCAAGTAATAGCCATGCGGTGCGGCTTAATGAGAGTTGTTTGAAGTAGCTGAGCATAATAGTTCCTTTAGTCTGAATGATTTATTCATTGTACCTGATTTTACTCAGCTTTCGTAAAAAAATCTCCCCAAAAGCGGGGAGATTTTTAGAGGTTAACGGCTGATAATCCAGCCCCAATTTGTCATGATTTCGGTAAACGGAGGAAGTAAATATTCCAATGTGAAGAAACCGACAGTCGACAATACGATGGTATAAGGTAATGCCATATACAACATTCTGCCGTATGAGAGTCGGATTAACGGCGCAAACGGTGAGGTGAGCAAGAATAAGAATGCCGCTTGCCCGTTCGGGGTCGCAACAGAAGGTAAGTTAGTACCGGTATTAATTGCCACCGCAATTAAGTCGAATTGTTCACGACCAATAATTCCTGAAGTTAGCGCATTTTTTGCTTCGTTAATATAAACCGTTCCTACGAATACATTATCGGATACCATAGAAAGTAAACCGTTAAATACATAGAACAGGGCTAATTGAGAATGTGCATCCGCAGAGAGTACGAATTGGATAATCGGTTCAAATAACTTAAGATCCACAATTACCGCAACCACAGTAAAGAATACTACGATTAACGCAGTAAACGGCATCGGTTCTTGGAATGAACGACCGATTACGTGTTCGTCAGTAATGCCACAGAATGCCGTACAGATGATGATAATCGTTAAACCAATGATACCAACATCAGCAAGGTGGAATGCTAAGCCGATAATTAACCAAATACCGGTGAGAGCTTGAATACCCATTTTTACACGGTCTTGCTGGGTCATACGTTGTTCTTTTAATAAATTATAACGTGCGAGAACACCCCATACACGGCGCGGTAAACGCTCACCGTAGCCGAATAATTTAAAGTGTTCTAACAATAAACACGTGATGACGCCGAAAAATAAGACAGGTAAGCTCACCGGTGCAACACGTAAGAAGAATTCAACAAAGCCCCATTCGGCTTGACCGGCAATGATTAAGTTTTGTGGCTCACCTACCATTGTCATTACGCCACCTAATGCACTACCTACAGCCGCATGCATTAACAGACTACGTAAAAATGCTCGGAATTGTTCGAGAATTTGTTTATTAGTAACGATTTTTTCGTCATTAGTAATATCAGTTGAATCCTCAAAGCTATTACCGGAAGCCACTTTATGGTAAACGCCATAAAAGCCGGTACCAACGCTAATGATTACGGCAATAACCGTTAGAGCATCTAAGAATGCAGATAAAAAGGTTGCGCTAAGACAGAATGCAAGAGAAAGAACTTTTTTAGAATGAATAGCAATCAGTAATTTAGTAAAAACATATAATAATAATTGCTTCATAAAATAAATACCGGCAACCATAAACATTAACAATAAAATAACGTCGAAGTTTGCCATTATTTCTTCTTTTACATGGTGGGGACTGGTCATTCCAATAATAACCGCCTCAATAGCTAATAAGCCACCCGGTTGAAGTGGATAACATTTCAGTGCCATTGATAAAGTAAAAATAAACTCGGCAACTAATACCCATCCGGCAACAAAAGGGCTAATAAAGAAAAAGACAAGAGGATTAATAACTAAAAAAGCCAAAATAGCTAATTTATACCATTCCGGCGCTTTACCTAAAAAGCTTTTAAATATAGCGTTCGAGCTATTCATTTAAAGTTCTCCTTGTAAATAAAAAATATAAGCTAATTGTAATCTAGTTTAGATTAAAGGATAATAGCACTTATCCCATATTTCTGTGGGTGTTTTTTGATTTTGGATAAGAATCGTTTCTTTATTTTTATTTTTGCGCCATTTTCGCAAATTATGTTATGGAGGCATAAACATGATGGACAGATCTTATATTTTAAAAGCTCAGAGTCCAGCTGCTCTTGCAGAAGAATACATCGTTAGAAGTATTTGGGATAAAAAATTCCCTGCAGGAACAGATTTACCGGCGGAGCGAGAGCTCGCAGACCGTATCGGAGTGACTCGTACAACGTTACGGGAAGTGTTACAGCGATTAGCTCGTGATGGTTGGTTACATATTCAACATGGTAAGCCGACTCGTGTCAATGATGTTTGGGAAACAGCCGGCCCAAATATTATTAGTACGATTATTAAATTAGACAAATCGTATTTACCCGTCATTATTGCTAACGTGGTTTCATTACGTACCCGTATGGCAGAGTCTTATATCCCCGAAGCCGTCAAATTAAATCCGGAAGAATGTGTAAAATATTTTGCGCAATTGGATGCCTTACAAGATTCAGCAGAAGCATTTGCTAAATTTGACTATACGCTATTTAGACAATTTACTTTTTCGGCAAATAAACCGGTTTATGCACTCATTCTAAACAGTTTTAAAGGAATGTACCACCAAGTTGCAAGCATTTTCTTTGCGGATCCTGTTTGTCGTCAACTTACCCTTGCTTTTTATCAAGAATTATTAAAAGCCTGTGTAGAGAAAGATGCGGAGAAAGCTGCTAATGCAATGGCTCAAAATCGTCAATCAAGTAGCGAAATTTGGGGAAAACTTTTACAAAGTATCCCGGAAAGTTTCGGCGAACTAAAATAGGATATGTTTTGAACGAAATTCTCTTAACTTTAGAACCTCAAGATAATGCGCGCCTACAATCACTTTGTGGCGCGTTTGATGAACATTTAACTTTAATTGAGAAAAGTTTTAATTTGACCATTGCTCGTAATGGTTTCTCTTTTTCGATTCAATCCGATGACGAGAATCATTATTCGGTGACATTAATTCAAAATGCGGCAAAGTTATTAAAACAGCTTTACATTGATACCGCACCAATTAAAGGTAAAATCAAAGAATTGGATCTAGAAGATATTCATTTAGCTATTCAAGAAAGCCGAATGTTACTTCAAAACCAGTGGAATACTGGGGGGCAAGGAGAGATTTCGATTAAAACGAAGCGGGGCGTGATTAAGCCGCGAGGAGAACATCAGCAAGCTTATTTAAGAAATATTCTTAGCCACGATATTAGTTTTGGTATTGGACCGGCAGGAACAGGGAAAACGTTTCTTGCGGTTGCGGCAGCGGTAGAATCACTTGAACGTCAAGAGATTCGCCGAATTTTGCTGACTCGCCCTGCTGTTGAAGCGGGAGAAAAACTCGGTTTTTTACCCGGCGATCTCGGACAGAAAATTGAGCCATATTTAAGACCTTTGTATGATGCTTTATTTGAAATGTTAGGTTTTGAAAAAGCACAAAAATTAATGGAACGTAATGTGATTGAAATTGCGCCTCTTGCTTATATGCGTGGGCGTACTTTAAACGATGCGTTTATTATTTTAGATGAAAGCCAAAATACCACGACAGAACAAATGAAAATGTTCCTGACTCGTATCGGTTTTAATTCTAAGGCAGTTATAACTGGTGATGTTACGCAAGTTGATTTACCCCGTAGTCAGAAGTCAGGTTTAAAACACGCAATGGAAGTGTTAAAAGATGTACCTGATTTAAGTTTTAATTATTTCGATAGCCATGATATTGTCCGTCATCCGGTGGTGGCGAAGATTGTACAGGCTTATGATGTTTGGGAAGTGGAGGACGAACAGCGCCGTGAGCAACGACGTTTGGAAAAACTTGCTTTAGAACAGCAAAAAATTTTAGAACAAGCAGAACAGTTATAAAGAGATAAGCGGTTATTTTTGTAAAAAATTTTATAAATTCGACCGCTTGTTTAAGGAATAGAAAAAAGGCGAGAAGATTATTCTCGCCTTTTGTGTTTTCAAGTGAAATTATAAAATTTCTTTCGCTTTTGCAACTACATTTTCAACCGTGAAGCCGAATAGTTTGAATAATTGATCTGCCGGTGCAGATTCACCGAAGCTATTCATACCTACGATACGACCTTCAAAGCCAACGTATTTATACCAGAAGTCAGATAATTGTGCTTCGATAGCGACACGTTTTGTTACTGAACGAGGTAACACAGATTCACGATACGCTGCATCTTGTTTATCAAATACATTCGTACTTGGCATTGAAACCACACGTACATTCTTACCTTCAGCTTCAAGCTCTACTGCTGCTTTCATTGCTAAATCAACTTCAGAACCGGTTGCAATTAAAATTAAATCCGGTGTGCCTACTGAATCTTTTAACACATAACCACCACGAGCTACGTTTGCTAATTGTTCAGCAGTACGTTCTTGTTGAGCAAGGTTTTGACGAGTAAAGATTAATGCACTTGGACCGTCTTTACGTTCAACCGCCGCTTTCCACGCTACTGCCGATTCTACTTGGTCAGCCGGACGCCATGTTTCTAAGTTCGGGATGAAACGTAGTGATGCGGTTTGCTCTACTGGCTGGTGAGTCGGACCGTCTTCGCCTAAGCCGATAGAATCATGTGTATACACGAATAATGAACGTTGTTTCATTAATGCCGCCATACGCACAGCATTGTGAGCGTATTCATAGAACATTAAGAAGGTTGCACCGTAAGGAATAAAACCACCGTGTAATGCAATACCGTTCATAATTGCAGACATACCAAATTCACGTACACCGTAGTTAATGTAGTTACCGTCAACATTATGATCAGCACGGATTGGTTTTGAACCAGACCATAAGGTTAAGTTAGAACTTGCTAAGTCTGCAGAACCACCTAAGAATTCAGGTAAGATGTGCGCATAAGCTTCAATTGCATTTTGTGATGCTTTACGGCTTGCGATCGCTGCCGGATTCGCTTGTAATTTTTCAATAAACGCTTTGCTTTCCGCTTCCCAGTTCGCCGGTAAATCGCCAGCCATACGGCGTTTAAATTCTGCTGCTAATTCAGGGTGTGCCGCTTCATAAGCTGCAAATTTAGCATTCCATTCTTTTTCTACTACCGCACCTTGTGCTTTAGCATCCCAATCTGCATAGATTTCTGCCGGAATTTCAAATGGAGCATATTCCCAATTAAGTGCTTGGCGTGTTAATGCAATTTCATCGTTACCTAGTGGTGCACCGTGACAGTCATGTGATGCCGATTTGTTTGGAGAACCGTAACCGATGATTGTTTTACAAATAATTAAAGTTGGGCGTTCAGTTTCCGCTTTCGCATTTTCAATCGCAAATTTGATTTGTTCTGCATCATGACCGTCCACATTGCGGATAACTTGCCAACCGTATGCCTCAAAGCGTTGTGCTGTATCGTCAGAGAACCAACCGTCTACGTGACCATCGATTGAGATGTTATTGTCATCATAGAAAGCGATTAATTTACCTAAGCCTAAAGTACCGGCTAATGAACATGCTTCATGCGAAATACCTTCCATTAAGCAACCATCACCTAAAAAGGCATAAGTGTAATGGTCAACAATTTGGTGACCTTCACGGTTAAATTGTGCCGCTAATGTTTTTTCTGCAATCGCCATACCCACAGCATTGGTGATACCTTGACCTAATGGACCTGTAGTGGTTTCAACGCCCGGAGCGTAACCATATTCAGGGTGACCCGGGGTTTTAGAATGTAATTGACGGAATTGTTTTAAATCTTCAATTGAAAGATCATAGCCTGTTAAATGTAATAAGCTATAAATTAACATTGAACCATGGCCGTTTGAAAGTACGAAACGGTCGCGATCAGCCCACTTAGGATTAGTTGGATTGTGCTTTAAAAAGTCGCGCCATAATACCTCAGCGATATCTGCCATACCCATTGGGGCACCAGGGTGACCAGAGTTAGCTTTTTGTACTGCATCCATACTTAAAAAGCGAATTGCATTCGCTAATACTTTACGTTCTGCCATGTGTTTACTCCTAGACAAGAAAATGACAAATACTCTATGAAATAGATAGATTTAGTTAATGGAATTAATTTTACACTATTTTTGAAGTAATACTCAAAAAATCTCTAGGAAAATCTGTGATCTTCTTCACAAAATATGAGAAAAAACTGATTGAAAATGATTTGTTTTGATTAAGTTATATAATGAGGATATTTTGTGGAAAATTATGTTAATTGATTAGGCTGAGTATTGATCTTAATTGCCAAATACCATAGAATATTGGCTCTTTTGGCGTCGAGCAAATGCTCGGCATATTATTTATTCACATATGGTACTTATCAGCGGATATACGAATGTATAACAAGATAAGTGGCGATATGGCTTCATTAGAGGTTTTCCAATGAAACAAGGTATTCACCCAGAATATACAGAAATTACTGCAACATGTTCATGCGGTAACGTAATCAAAACTCGCTCAACAGTGGGTAAAAACTTAAATCTTGATGTGTGCGGTAACTGCCACCCATTCTATACTGGTAAACAACGTGTTGTTGATACTGGTGGTCGTGTAGAACGTTTCAACAAACGTTTCTCAATCCCAAGCACAAAATAATTTGTTTGGAGATACAAGAAAACCCTGCTTTGGCAGGGTTTTCTTGTATCTGGCATAGCGTTTTTTAAAAAGGAGGTCTTGCAATGAAAAAAGGTATGATAACATTAAAGCCAAGTTTAATTCTGTTATGTTTTCCTTTTATTTTTCTATTAAGTGAAATATTTTTTAGGTATCTTTTCGATATTACTCCCTTAGGTAAATATCTCGAAACTTATTTTATTTTCTTTTTGTTTATATTTTTCTTTTCTTATGCAAAATGGAAAACGACTAGATTCATTATCTCTATTTTATTTTATTTGAGTTTAATTACAAATAATATTCATTATGAAATATACCAAAATTGGATTAATAGCATTAATTATTTATTAATGTTTAAGGAACTTACAGAAGTTACTCATGCTGGAATCGGTATGGTAGATAAGATACTACCTGCGACAATATATGCATTAGTTGAATCTGCAGTTTTTATATTAATAACATCTTTTATAAGTAGAAAGAATATATTTGATAGAAAGTTTGTTATATGTGACATTCTATTCTTATTGATTTTTATTTTTATGATTGTTCGTTCATTTTTCTCGAGTTCAGAAAACGTAACGACTAATCTAGCTCATTCAAGAGTTAAATCTCATTTTTATTCAGTTAGTGTATTTTTAGGAAAAGTACTTCCTTATGATCTTTTAAATTTAAGTGATCTCCCTAAATATACACATCCAACTCCAGAAATAATATCTCAACCTAAAGCGAAAAATATTATTCTAATTATTGGTGAGAGTTTGTCAGCTAAACATGTGAATTATTTTGGCTATCATCGTGAAACAATGCCTTTTCTGACCGAACTTGCTAAGAATAATGTAGATAAAAATTTATTATTAAAAGAAACTTATAGTGCTGGTGTTTTAACTGCACTTTCCGTTCCTGCATTGTTAAGCGCTATCCCGTATCCAAATGGCGTAGAACAAATAATGAAAGGAGATACTAATATTTTTAATTTGGCAAGAAGACAAGGATATGAAACTTATTTTTATACATCTCAGCCTGAAAAAGAAATGAGTTTAATTAATTTAATGGGTAAAAATTGGATGCAACATAAGATTATGCCGACTCAATTAGGAGAAGATATTTCAAGAGGGATGAATGACCACCGTTTAGTTCCATTGCTTAAAGATATAGACTTAGATAAAGGAAATAATTTTATCGTATTACAGCAAAGAGGTTCACATACGAATTATGGAGAATATCTATCAGAGGATGAAAAAATTTTTAAAAATGGAACCCCATTAGATAATTATGATAGTACGGTATATAATACTGACCAATTCATAAGAAAAATATATGAATATTTAGCAAGTAGAAATAAAGATGATTATTTACTAATATATACTTCTGATCATGGTCAATTGGTTACTGAAAAAACGTATAATCAAGGAACTATGGATGAAGAACAATATATTGTTCCTGCATTTATTTATACTAAAAATAAAGAAGTTATGGAAAATATGGGGGCGTTTGAACAGTGTCAAAGATTATTCCACCAGCAAATAGCGACTTTTATTATTAATACTATGGGGTTCAATATGCCAATCTCAGACTGTAAGAAAGGGGTTGTATATTCTTCTCTGCTAAGTGGGGATACTGGATATTTAGAAATTGAAGTCCCTAAAAAAGCTGTCTTGGTAAATCCTAAAAAGAAAAACTAAATGGAATTCCAATCCCTTAAACTATTTTTAGATATTGCGCAAACCCGAAGTTTTATTCGTTCGGCTGAAAATAATTATATGAGTGCGTCTACACTGACGCGCCATATTCAGCGGATTGAAGAAGAGTTAGGGCAGCCGTTATTTATACGGGATAACCGACAAGTTCGCTTAACGGAAGCAGGTGAAAAATTCTTGGGGTTTGCGAAACAAAGTTGGTCTGATTGGCAGCAATTACAGCATCAGCTTTCACCGGTACAAGGTCAGTTAGAAGGCGAATTAAAAGTGTTTTGTTCGGTAACGGCAGCTTATAGTCATTTGCCGCAAATTCTGGAACATTTTCGTCAGGCACATCCAAAGGTAGAGATTAAACTGAGTACTGGCGACCCGGCTCAAGCGGTGCATACAGTGCATTCTTTTGAAGCGGATATTTCCTTAACCGGTAAGCCGGAGCATTTGCCGAACAGCATTGTGTTTCATTATATTGATGATATTCATCTTTCGGTTATTGCGCCACGGGTGGCATGTGCAGCAACACAATGTTTGCAGCAACAACCGATAGACTGGCAAAATATTCCGTTTATTTTGCCGGTTGACGGGCCGGTTCGAAAGCGAATCGATCGTTGGTTCAAAGAATTAAAAATTAAAGAGCCGAAGATTTATGCCACGGTGGCGGGTCACGAGGCGATTGTGCCGATGGTTGCGTTAGGATGCGGTGTAGCATTACTACCGGATGTGGTAATCAAACACAGTCCGATGAATAATCAAATTTCCTATTTGAAATTGCCTAAACCGATATCGCCGTTTGAGTTGGGAATTTGTGTACAAGAGAAAAGGCTACAAGAACCGATTATTAAAGCATTTTGGGAATTGTTACCGAAAGACTAAAAGCAACAAGCGGTTAAATTTTAAGAATTTTTTGCAAATTTCTTCCTAAATTTTAACCGCTTGTTTTTTTATTTAAATACCGCCCAAACCGGTGCGTGATCAGATGGTTTTTCCATTGCACGGATTTCTAAATCAATCCCTGTTTCAACACAATGTCCCGCGAGGCCTTTTGAGGCTAACACTAAGTCGATTCGTAGGCCTCGATTATCATCAAATCCTTTCGAACGATAATCAAACCACGAGAATTTGTCGTTAGCTTGTGGGTTCATTACACGGAATGTATCGACTAAACCATAGTTATATAAACGATCTAACCATTCACGTTCTTCCGGTAGGAATGAACATTTACCGTCGCGCAACCAACGTTTGCGGTTTGGCTCACCGATACCGATATCTAAATCGGTCGGGCTAATATTCATATCACCCATAATCACAATCGGATTTTCCGGAGTCAGTTCAGTTTCTAAATAATGCTGTAAATCTGCGTAAAATTTTTCTTTTGCTGGGAATTTGGTTTCATGCGCACGATTTTCACCTTGCGGGAAATAGCCGTTTAACACGGTAAGTACACCAAATTCTGTTTCAATATCTGCCATGATCATACGCTTTTGCGCATCAGCACCATCAGTTGGGAAACCTTTACGCACGGCAAGAGGTTCTTTTTTGGTTAAAAGCGCCACGCCATAATGTCCTTTTTGTCCGTGATGGAAAACGTGATAACCCAAATGATTGACTAGATCCCAAGGGAAATCTTCATCAGCCACTTTGATTTCTTGTAAGCCGATAACATCCGGCTGATGCTTTTCAATCAGCGCTTCTAACTGGTGTGGGCGGGCGCGTAACCCATTAATATTAAACGAAATAAACTTCATAAATAAAATCCAAATAGAAACCACGGATAAGGCAAATAAGCGGTCATTTTTCCGAAAAATTTTGCATTATCCGTGGCGTAAGTAAGAATTAGAGCGTCAATGCTGCAATCCAACCGAACACTAATAACGGAATATTAAAGTGTAAGAAGGTTGGTACAACGGAATCCCAAATATGGTCATGTTTACCGTCAGCATTTAAACCTGATGTCGGGCCTAATGTTGAATCAGACGCTGGCGAACCAGCATCACCTAAAGCGGCTGCCACACCCACGATAGCCATGGTCGCTAACGGAGAAAAACCGAATGATACACATAAAGGCACGTAAATAGAGGTAATAATCGGCACAGTTGAGAATGATGAGCCGATTCCCATCGTAATAAATAAACCGACAACTAACATCAGTAATGCCGCCATTTCTTTACTTTGAATCGAACCACGTAATGCTTCAACTAATTCAGGTACACCACCGGTTGCGTTTACTACACTTGCAAAGCCTGATGCGGCAATCATCACAAAACCAATCATCGCCATTAAACGTAAGCCGTCTTGGAATAAATCATTGGTTTGTTTTAATTTGAATACGCCGCCCAATGCAAAAATAATTAAGCCGATTAAACCGCCCATGACGGTTGAGTTAGTGGCTAATTGCACCGAACAAGTTGCGATAATCGCAACAATACTTACACCGATATGGAATGGTTTTACTTTTGCTACGCGAGCCGCAACTTCATCCGCAGTCGGCTCTTTTACATTTTCTACATAAGTACGAGGCTTACGATAAGAAACAAAGAAGGCAAACAGTAGTCCTAAAATCATACCGGATACAGGAATAGCCATTGCTTTAGTCATTTCTGGTGTGGTTGCAACTAAATTAAATGTTTGACCGGCTTGATTGATATTTTTAACCAGAATGCTCTCAATAAAGATCTGACCAAAACCTGCCGGAATTAGCATATAGGTTGCAGTTAAACCAAAAGTTAACGCACAAGCTACCGCACGGCGGTCAATTTTTAATTGGTTCATTACGCTTAATAGCGGCGGAACTAAAATTGGAATAAAGGCAATATGAATCGGAATTAAGTTTTGTGATGATATTGCAAATGCCGTTAACACAAATAACACGATGTATTTAAACCAAAATACCGAGCGGCCGGACGGTTGTTTGCCAAAAGCGGAAATCACTTTATAAGCGAGTAAATCGGTTACGCCGGATTTAGAAAGTGCTACAGCAAATGCTCCGAGAACGGCATAATTCATCGCCGTTTCTGCACCACCGCCTAAACCACCGGTAAATTTTTCGATGGTTTTTGTGAGCGCATCAAATAGGCTCATATCGTCAACGCCATAGAAACCAATGACACCACAGGTTAAGGCGGCAATAATTAGCGCAATTACCACATTAATTCTGAGTAAACTCAAAGCAAGTAATACGATAATTGAGATAACAACTTCGTTAGAGAACATTGTGTTTTACCTTTTTTGTAATAAATTGGAAATAGTCTTTTAATGTAACGTAAAAAATGCACTTGTCGAGTATTTTTTTACAGAATGAATAAAATTGATTTTTTCATGTAAGTAGTGAACTGGTTCTCAATAGATAAAAAGAGTAGTTGATGTTTTTCAAACAGTAAAAATTCTCTTACCAATAAATTGAGTTGTGTGAAAAATAAGCGTTTAAATTAAGACTAAAAATGCTCACAGTAAATCTAAGAAAATTTATAAAAAATACATATTAGCGTGGCTAAAGGAGGGCAAACGATTACCAAAAATGCACGGAATTCTATCATGCTAAAACCAGTGAAATAATAGTAGTTTAGGTGGCTAATTTTTCGTTTTATACATATAAAAACTGGGGTATACTCCGCCTCCCTCTTTGAAAAATGTAGGGGAATTTGCTTTTGCAAATTCAAAAGAACGGAGGAAAAATGAGTGGTATGTTGAATCTTGGTGCGCTTAACGCATCTCAGCTCGAAATTGTGAATACTTCTGCGCATATTGTCGGCTTTATTGGTATGGCATGCGTCGTATTGGCATTTTGGTTTGTGGTAAGTGAACGTTGGAAGCCAACTTCATTGTCGTATAATATTTTAAACGGTATTGGCGCAGTGTTACTTATTCTGAGCTTGTGTGTGCATTTTAATTTAGGTTCGTTTGTGATTGAAGTTTTCTGGATTTCAATCTCAGCAATGGGTATCTATAAAAACCTAACGAGACGTAAATTAGTAGCCGCTTAAAAACGAAAAGAGCAAACGTAAAAGTTTGCTCTTTGTTTTTTTATTGGACTTCTTTAAATTGAATCATACCGTTTTCGCTATAATCAGCTTGTTCGTCTTCATCTTGAATTAACGGCTGATTTGGAATTTCCGCTTTATCAAAAGCAATATCGCCTTCCACACCTTCCAATACTTGACCACGTTTTAACCCTTTAAAATCAAATAGGCTCGGATCACAAAGATGCGAGAGGGTAATGTTCTGCATTGCACTAAACATCGTTTCGATTCGTCCCGGATATTGACGATCCCACGTTTGGAGCATTTCTTTTACAACTTGGCGTTGTAAATTCGGCTGAGAGCCACATAGGTTACACGGAATAATCGGGAACTGTTTGGCTTGCGAATATTTTTCAATATCTTTTTCTTTGCAGTAGGCTAACGGACGAATCACGATTTGTTTACCGTCATCCGAGATCAGTTTCGGAGGCATGGATTTTAATTTTCCGCCGTAAAACATATTTAAGAATAAAGTTTCCAGCATATCGTCACGGTGGTGACCAAGCGCAATTTTAGTTGCACCGAGTTCGGTTGCTGTGCGATATAAAATACCGCGACGTAAACGTGAACAAAGTGAGCAAGTCGTTTTACCTTCCGGAATTTTCTCTTTTACGATGCCGTATGTATTTTCTTCGACAATTTTGTATTCAACACCGATAGATTCTAGATATTCAGGCAAAATATGTTCCGGAAAGCCCGGTTGTTTTTGGTCTAAATTGACCGCCACAATATCGAAGTGAATCGGTGCACTCAGTTTGAGGTTAAGAAGAATATCTAATAACGTATAGCTATCTTTACCGCCGGACAAGCACACCATCACTTTGTCGCCATCTTCAATCATATTGAAATCGGCAATCGCATTACCAACATTGCGGCGTAAACGTTTTTGTAATTTGTTTAAATTATAGGCAATCTTTTTTTCTTGTTGAGTATTAGTGGATTGAGTATTTTGATTCATAATCGTGAATGTTTGTAAGTAAATTTATTCGGTACATGAAATAAAAAATGAAGTTCGCCATACTAAAGACTTCAGTATTTTTTGCAAGCGTTTCATTTGATGTTTTTGTCGATAGATAAGTCTCTATTGGCAAGCAAGCGGTCTAATTTTAACATTTTTTTGCAATTTTAAAGCTTATCAAAATATTCATTGCCCCAAGTTTGTTCGGCAAGTTGCAGTAGGTTGGCGAAATCCTGATAAGAGGGCATTGCTTGCTCTTCCACTTTTTTATTTTCATTAATCAGTTTTTGTTTTAGCTCTTGATACCAGCCTAATAGAGACAGCGGTAACGGCGAAGCCGCACGTTTACCTAACCAATATAAGCCTTGATACGGCAAACTTAATGCAAAGAGTGAGGTAATAATCGCATTAGCCAGAATAGATTGGCTCGGATCTGCAAAAAAGTATTGCCATAGAATCGCAAAGCAAGCAAAAGCAGGCATAAAGCGAGCGGCTAATTTCACTAATTTAATTAACCGATAATCAGGCATAAACAGCCCTAACTTTTTTTGATTGGGATAGGTATTAAGGTAACGTTGACCCGCTTGAAATGTTGCATTCATAATGATAACTGTGTACAAAAAAATGATAGAAACAGCATAGCATAAGTTTTATCCATCGAAAACGCACAGATTTTAATGCAGTAACGGCGAACAGTTGCTATACTTTGCAACAATTTTTTTACACCTGTTAGAAGGAACGATAAATGCCAATTAAATTTCCTGACTTACTACAAGACAGTTGGAATTTTATCCGTAATCAACGTACGTTTTCACTTTATGCAATGCTATTGTTTTGTATTTTACAGCTAGCAAGTTTATTTCTTGTGCCTCGCACGGGAAATAATGTTGATGCACAAGCTCAAAGTGCAACGATGACTTTGGCTGATTTATTTCCATTATTGTTTATGGGCGTAGCCAATATTTTTATTACCACATTGCTAATTTTAAATATTAAAGCGATTAACAATGCTAATTTCAGTCACTTTTTTCAGAATCTATCAACTACACTTACCAAGTTATTCCCAGTAATTTTATTGAATATTATTATGGTGCTTCCGCTCTCGGTCGGTATGGCTTTTCAAGTGTTTGGCGCACAAACGGGAAGTGGTTTAGACTTGTTGGCATTTCCATTAATTATTAGTGGTGCATTTTTATTTATTAAATTGTGTTTGTCGGTTTATGCCTATTTAGTTGAAGATTTGCAAAATGTAGCTGAGACGATCCGTTTTACATGGCAGCTAAGCCGAGGTAAGGGCATTGCGTTAGTATTATTCTGTGTGATTGCTTATTTTGTCCCACAAATCTTAATGTCATTTTTAAGTGGTTTGGGCGCGAATGTGACAGGACTTGTGTTAACTGTAGTCATCAGTTCGTTTTTCTCTCTATTTATTACGGTGTTTAGCTTCCGTTTTTATCAAGTATATAGTCACAATGGCGGAGTAAAAGGTTAATATGAAACAATTACTTGAGTTTATCCCGCTTATTCTATTTTTTGCCGTTTATAAATTGTACGGCGTTCAACAAGCGGCAATAACATTGGTGATCGCAACTGTCGTTCAATTGATTGCATTACAAGTGCTTTATAAGAAAATCGAAAAATCACAGTGGATTATGGGCATTTTTGTGGTTTTCTTTGGGATTTTGACCGCTTATTTCAATGACTTAAATTTCTTGAAATGGAAAGTCACCATCATTAATGGTTTGTTTGCCGCCGTATTATTAGTCAGCCAATTTGTGTTTAAAAAGCCGATTATTCAGATGCTATTGGGTAAAGAACTCACTTTACCGGCGCAAGTTTGGAATAATCTCAATTTAGGTTGGGCAGTGTTTTTCATTATTTGTATGCTGCTGAATATCGTGATCAGTCATTATTTTTCTGATGATGCGTGGGCAACATTTAAAACGTTCGGATTTACAGGGTTGAGTTTAGTCGCTGCGATTGCAACCGGCGCTTATCTTTATCCTCACCTTAAAAACTTGGAGAATACCAATGAGCAAAAATAAACCTTATGACAGAGAGCCGGAAGGAAAACTGATTTTAAGAACCTTAGCAATGCCTTCCGATACAAATGCAAACGGCGATATTTTCGGTGGCTGGATTATGTCACAAATGGACTTAGGCGGTGCAATTCTTGCTAAAGAGCTGGCGAAAGGCAGAGTGGTAACGGTAACGGTAGATAAAATGATTTTTCACCTTCCGATTTCGGTTGGGGACGTAGTATGTTGTTACGGTACTTTAGTTAAAGTTGGCCGTTCCTCAATGCAAGTGAAAGTAGATGTATTTATCAAGCAAGTTTATGAAGGCACCAGAGAGCGTTTTCGAGTAACTGAAGCTTTATTTACTTATGTGGCGATAGATAAGGAAGGTAAATCTCGACCTATTCCACGAGAAAATAACCCGGAATTAGATGAGGCGTTGGCACTCCTAGAACAACGCTTGATTGATGAAGCAAACTAAAGACAATAATTGGAGGAAGTTATATGTATTACGTTATTTTTGCACAAGATAACCCAAACACATTAGAAAAACGCCTGGAAGTACGTCCTGCTCACTTAGCCCGTTTAGAAAAACTACAGGCGGAAGGTCGTTTATTAACTGCAGGTCCAAATCCAACAGAAGACGGTAGCAGCGTCACCGGTTCGACTGTGATTGCGGAATTTGAGTCATTAGCGGATGCGCAAGTATGGGCTTCGGAAGATCCTTATGTAGAAGCTGGCGTTTATGGTGATGTGATCATCAAGCCATTTAAAAAAGTGTTTTAATCTGATTTGTTAACAGGCACAAGCGGTTTCGTTTGTGCCTTTTTCTCGTCCAATTTTTGAAAGAGGCATATATGTTTGCTCAAACTGATCTTTCCGAACTTGTGAAGGAATCTGATTTGCAAAATTCTACCAAAATTCGACCGCTTGCTATTGCGGTGGGGATGTCTAATTTTGTGAAACAAACGCTACAAAAGCAGCCGCAATTCTTGCAAACGTGGTTAGCGGAATATCCTTCTGTTGCAAATGTCGGCAATTATGCAGAACGTTTAGCGTCCGTTTTAGCGCAGGTACAAGATGAAGCCCAATTAGCACGAGAATTACGCCTGTTTCGTCACCGTGAAATGGCGGCGCTCAGCTTTCTGCAATCGAATAAACTTGCTAGCGTAGAGTTTGTGTTTGAGCATTTATCCGATTTGGCAGAGGCGCTGATTATCGGCGCAAGAGATTGGCTGTTTAAGCGTTGCTGTGAAGAATATGGAACACCGATGAATTCGCTGGGCGAACAGCAAGAGTTACTGATTTTAGGGATGGGCAAATTAGGTGGACGAGAACTGAATTTTTCCTCGGATATTGATTTGATTTTTACTTACCCAGATGCCGGTGAAACTGTCGGTGGGCGTAAACCGATTGAAAATAGCAAATTTTTTATTCGCTTAGGGCAGCGTTTAATTAAAGCACTGGATGAAATTACGTTGGACGGCTTTGTGTATCGTACCGATATGCGCTTGCGCCCGTTTGGCGACAGCGGTGCGTTAGTGCTGAGTTTTGCCGCAATGGAAGATTACTATCAGGAACAAGGGCGAGATTGGGAACGCTATGCGATGATCAAAGCCAAAATTTTAGGCGAAGATCCGCAGAATATTAACCATCGTTATTTGCGTCAAATGTTACGCCCGTTTATGTATCGCCGTTATTTGGATTTCAGTGCGATTCAATCGTTGCGTGAGATGAAGCAGAAAATCAGCCGAGAAGTAGTTCGCCGTAATTTGACTGATAATATTAAATTAGGTGCCGGCGGGATTCGAGAAATTGAATTTATTGTGCAAACTTTCCAAATGGTGCGAGGCGGTCGGGATAAAATCCTCCAAGAACGGAGTTTATTGCGTGTTCTGCCTCGCCTCGCCGAATTACAATTACTCACCGAACAGCAAACTCAGCAATTATATGATGCTTATATCTTCCATCGTCAGGTCGAAAATGTATTGCAAGCGATTGATGATAAGCAAACGCAAACACTGCCGACCGATGAGCAAGACCGAGCAAGGATTATGTTTGCTTGCCAATCTTATTTGCAAAAAAATGCGGAAAATCAACCGCTTGTTGTTGAACATGATATTCATACTTGGCAAGACTTTTTACAGGTACTGGAACAACATCAGCAAAATGTGCGAGCGGTATTTAATCAAATTATCGGCGAAGAAGAGGACGATGAAGAAGCACCGCTTAATGAAAAATTAGCGGTTTGGCAGGATATTTTACATTATCAAATCAGTGAGGAAGATTTAGCGGCAGTTTTAGGTGATTATCCGGTTAGCCAAAGTGATTACAATGATATTTTTAGACAGCTTTCCGGCACGTTTCAAGATTGGGTGAAACGCCCGATTGGCGTGCGTGGACGCAATGTATTGCGCAAACTGATGCCGAAAATTGTAGATATGGTGTGTAGCCGAGAAGATTATTCGGTGGTTTTGCCGCGTGTGCTGAATATCATTGATAAAATTACCATGCGAACTACCTATCTGGAGCTTTTGCAGGAAAGGGAGCAAATTCTACCGCTTCTGATTACCTTGTGCAGCCAATCGATTATGATTGCCGAGCAAATCGCTCGTTATCCGATGTTATTAGACGAATTGATTATCCAAAATAGTCTTACGCAAGTGATTGAGTTAAATCAGTACAAAACGGCCCTGAATGACTATTTAATTCGTATTCCGGAAGAAGATGAAGAGGCATTGATTGATGCATTACGTCAATTTAAACAGAGCCAAATTTTGCATATTGCGGCAGCGGATATTTTAGGCGTATTACCGGTGATGAAAATTAGCGATCACCTTACCTATTTGGCAGAAGCGATTATCGGTGCGGTGGTAAATATGGCATGGAAATCCTTATCGCAACGTTTTGGCGTGCCGGATCATTTAGAAAATGCAGAACAAGGCTTTGCGGTAATTGCTTATGGAAAATTAGGTGGCATTGAACTGGGTTATAACTCGGATTTAGATTTGGTTTTTCTGCATAATGCACCGCAAGATGGTGAAACGACAGGAACAAGAAAATCGATTTCAAGTCATCAATTCTATTTAAAATTAGCGCAAAAAATTAATTCGATTTTTAATTTAAATACCAGTGCCGGTGTGCTTTATGAAGTGGATATGCGCTTGCGACCATCAGGCGAAGCTGGTTTATTAGTCAGCACGGTGAGCGCTTATGAGAGTTATCAGCAAAATGAGGCGTGGACATGGGAATCGCAAGCATTGGTGCGTACTCGTTGTGTTTATGGTTCGCCCGATCTGGCGCAAGCCTTTGAGCAAATTCGCCGCACAACTTTGGCAATGCCTCGAACAAGCGGTCAATTACGCCGAGAAATTTGCGAAATGCGTTATAAAATGTATCAACATTTAAGTAACACAGATAATGCGCATTTTGATTTGAAAAAAGATAAAGGCGGTATTACCGACATTGAATTTATCGCACAATGTTTGGTTTTGGAATATGCACATCAGTATCCGCAAATGGCAGTTTGGTCGGATAACGTTCGTATTTTTGATTCGGCGGTGGAATGCGGTATTTTGTCTTTCGCTGACGGTGAAAGGCTGAAACATTGCTATACGGCGATTCGCAACCGTATTCATCGTTTGAATTTATTACGTAACCCGAGTGTGGTGAGTACAAACGAATTTGTCGAAGAACGAGCCTTTGTAGCGCAAATTTGGCAACGAATTTTTGGGTAAGATCAGATAGCGGTCAAATTTGCAAAAAATTTTGTAAATTTAACCGCTTGTTTTCCGTTATAATAAGGTAAATTTACCCATTCAAGGAGTTTGCAATGGAATATCAATTTACGCATTCAATTCATGGTGTGGTCGCAAAATGTTCAATGGATCACGAAGCATTTGCTCGTTGGTTAAATACAGAGATTGCGGAGAATCCACAAGAGATAAACAAAGTTTTAGCGGAAATCGACAAGTGTCGTGCAACTTATCCGAATCCTTATGAATATGTTTTGGAAGGTCGAGAATATAGCTTATTTATTGATGCGGATGAAGTGATGGTGAAAGCGAATAATCTGGATGATGCATTCGATGAATCGCAAATGGAAGACGGGTTCCAGTTTTATGATCAAGAAAGTATCGCATTTTGTGGTTTAGAAGATTTTGAAAATTTCTTAAAAGCCTATCAAAAATTTAGCAAAACTTATCACTAATCTTGTTATAGCAAAAAGAAAGGGCACTGATTAAAGTGCCCTTTGCTTTATAGGTTAAACAGATTAACGTAAGAACTCAACAAACCAAGTAATTACACCTAAGTTTAACAGGTCTACGAAGAACGCGCCGACTAATGGTACGATTAAGAAGGCTTTGTGTGACGGACCAAAGGTCTCTGTTACAGATTGCATATTGGCTACCGCAGTTGGGGTTGCACCTAAGCCGAAACCACAGTGACCGGCGGTTAAAATTGCCGCGTCGTAATCTTTACCCATTACACGGAAGGTCACGAAGTAGCCATATAGAATCATTACTAACGTTTGTACTGTTAGGATAATTAACATTGGACCTGCAAGACCTGCTAATTCCCATAGTTTGATACTCATTAATGCCATCGCTAAGAATAAGCTTAGTGATGCATTACCAAATACGTCAATTGCGCGGTCAAACATATCAAATTTAAATACGGCAGTTAGAACATTACGTAAAATTACACCGAAACCTAATGCCCATACGAATTGCGGTAAGCCTAAATCAGGGAATGCATTTGCCATTACTGATGAGAACGCTAAACATGCGGCAAATAATGCCATGGTTTCAATGGTTGAGCTTGCAGTGATAAAACGTACGCTATCCGCATCTTCGAATGTGCTGTCATCATACTGTTCCGCTGAAGCGTCCACTTTTTTACTGTGTTGTTTACGGTCTTTCTTCATTTTATTGACTAAACGGCGCGCAACCGGACCACCGATTAAACCACCCGCAACTAAACCGAATGTTGCTGATGCCATCGCCATTTCCATTACACCGGTAATGCCATATTGTTCAGAGAAGATTTTTGCCCAAGCTGCACCGGTTCCGTGACCACCGGTTAAAGTGATTGAACCGGTAATTAAGCCCACAAGCGGATCTAAACCTAATGCTGTTGCAAGACCAACGCCCACCGCATTTTGGATAATAATGAAAACACCCACAATAATGAGGAACACGACCAGCGGTAAGCCACCTTGTTTTAAACGAGAAAAGTCAGCTGATAAACCTACAGAGGCGAAGAACGCTAACATAAATGCATTTTGTAAGCTCTTCTCAAATTGGAAAGAAATACCTGCCCAGTTATAAAGACAGAAAATAACGGTTGCTGCGACTAAACCACCGG
Organism: Actinobacillus equuli; assembly: GCF_900636745.1. NCBI lineage: Bacteria > Pseudomonadati > Pseudomonadota > Gammaproteobacteria > Pasteurellales > Pasteurellaceae > Actinobacillus > Actinobacillus equuli. The sequence continues at coordinate 2,038,292 of NZ_LR134310.1, forward strand.
CTACTGCTTCAGGAATATTAAAGTCTTGTAAAAATTTAATTTTACCGACTAAAAAGCGCCCTACTAAAAGAACAAGCGTAGCAGCAATAAGTGTGTGGTAACCGTTAAGAATTATTGGTTCCATAGGTGCTCCTCTAAAATGTTAAATGAATGTTTAAAAATAGATATTAGCCGATACTAGAACAAACATTTTGATTTGTCAAAGGGGGTTAATAAGAAAAATTATTTATAAAATTAGAAAAACTTATCCAATTATCCACATAAATTTTGAGGAAGATCAGTTTTTTGCGTAAGTAAGCGCTTATTTCTTGAATTAGTTCGCATTTTTTGTTTTTGGGCTTTGATAAAATTTCCTTAGTTATTATTTTATCGTGGAGACTCAACATGAGTGATATAGCAATTATAGTAAGCTTATTGTCATTAGTCGCCGTATTGGGCTTATGGCTTGGGCACTTAAAGATCAAAGGTGTGGGACTTGGCATTGGGGGCGTTTTATTCGGTGGGATAATCGTCTCCCATTTTTCCACATTGTACGGTATCAAAATTGATGCGCATACTTTGCATTTTATTCAAGAGTTCGGTTTGATTTTATTTGTATACTCAATCGGTATTCAAGTAGGACCGGGCTTTTTCGGTTCTTTAAGACAATCCGGTCTAAAACTCAACGGTTTTGCGATCTTAATTGTGCTGTTAAGCGGTATTTTAGTTGCTTTAATCCACCTTATTTTTGATGTACCGTTACCGGCTATTTTGGGGATTTTCTCCGGGGCAGTAACGAATACGCCGTCTTTAGGGGCTGGTCAACAGGTGCTTGCCGAATTAGGCGGAGAAAATACTACCGCAGTAATGGGAATGAGCTATGCGATTGCTTATCCGTTTGGGATTATCGGTATTTTGCTTTCAATGTGGCTGGTGAGAATTCTATTCAAAATTAATATAGATAAAGAAGCCGCTGATTTTGATAATAGCCAAAATCAACAAAAAGAGGGACTTGATACCTTAAATGTTCGCTTAATTAACCCGAATTTAGGCGGGCTGAAATTGAAAGAAATTCCTGATTTTGAAAGCCATAAAGTGATTTATTCTCGTTTAAAACGGGGTGAAGAACTGATCGTACCGAAAGTTGATACCGTCTTACAGCTAGGTGATGTTCTGCATTTAGTCGGCGAGAAAGCCATGTTACATAAAATGCAACTTATCTTAGGGGAAGAAGCGCATATTTCATTATCGACAAGGGGCACGTGCTATCGTTCTGAACGAGCGGTGGTAACCAATGAGAATGTTTTCGGTAAGAAAATACGTCATTTAATGCTAAAAGGTAAGTATGAAGTGGTGATTTCTCGTTTGAATCGTGCGGGGGTAGAACTGATTCCTAATGGCGAAATGACATTGCAGTTTGGTGACGTACTGAATTTAGTCGGTCATCAAGAAGATATCGAAACGGTTCGGGCTATCATTGGTGATGCGCATCAGAAATTACAACAGGTGCAAATGTTACCGATCTTTGTTGGGATCGGCTTAGGTGTATTATTAGGTTCTTTACCGCTTTATGTACCGGGATTTCCGGTTGCATTAAAATTAGGTCTAGCCGGAGGTCCGTTGGTCGTGGCGCTAATTTTAGCGAGAATCGGCAGTATCGGTAAGCTTTATTGGTTTATGCCGCCAAGTGCGAATTTGGCATTACGTGAAATTGGGATCGTATTATTCCTTTCTGTGGTTGGCTTGAAAGCAGGGGCGAATTTCCTTGATACCTTGCTCAGTCCGGAAGGACTTTCATGGATGGGATACGGCGCTATTATTACCTTTGTTCCGTTAATGGTAACGGCATTGATTGCACGTATTTATGGCAAGATGAATTATCTTTCATTGTGTGGTTTACTTGCCGGCTCAATGACAGATCCGCCGGCATTGGCATTTGCAAATGAAATTAAAGACGGGAACGGTGCGGCAGCGCTTTCTTATGCGACCGTTTACCCGCTAGTGATGTTTTTACGTATTATTTTACCTCAATTGCTCGCTATTTTGTTGTGGGCAGCCGGTTAGTTAAAAGTTTTTAACAATAGATAGCGGTCGGATTTAAAGGAATTTTTGCAAAATTCTCCGAGAATCTGACCGCTATTTTCATTTCATCTCTGTTCAGCAAATCAGATTCCTTGTAGAATAATCGTTTAATTTTTTATAGAAAAGAATAGATATTATGAGCCGTACTAAAAAAACACGTCGTATTACCGACATTATGCCTGCTAGAAAAGCAGATAAAAAACCGGAACAACCTAAATTAGGTGGCGGTAAAAACCGTAAACCTACACGTTATGAACTTGATGCAAAAGCCCGTGAAGAAAAGAAAAAGCGTAAACATAAAGGCTTGCCGACAGGTTCACGCAATGTAGATCCGGCGGAACAGAAAAAAGCAGTGGTTAAAGAGGTGAAAGATCCTCGTATCGGTAGTCGTAAGAAAATTCCACTTATGGTCGAATTTGTGAATAAACCGGAGAAAGGTCAAACGATTAAGCCGGTGCCGTTAGAAGAATATAAACCGCATTTATCTCCAGAACTAGAGCTTGAACAATTAGAGAATAATGAGATCTTAAATCAATTATTAGATGAAATTGAAGCGGGTAAAACGTTATCGGCTAAAGATCAAAAATTTGTGGATGAATGTTTAGATCGTATTGACGAATTAATGACTGAATTAGGTATCCAAGATGAGGATGAAGATAACGGTGATGCGTTACTTCGCCAATTCGAAACCATGGATATTAACCAATTTAGATAAAATTACAAAAGCGTATGATTCGATTTTTTCTCATTATTCTTGCAATATTGATCGTGCTTTCAATGGCTGGCTATGCGGTTTACTTGATGTTGAAATTACGCAAACAGAATATTCAACACAAGGCATTATTAGTGCAAGCCGAGCAGGCTCAGAAAGCACGTTTTGAGCGAATTATTGATAGTATTGATGTGATTGCGCGCGCAATGCTTTCCGAACAATGTGATTTTTCGGAAGGTGTGCTTCGTTTAAAACCGCTACTTGACGTATTAGGCAAACAACTAAGTCAATATCCAGCGATGTGGGCGCTGTATCAAGTTGTCGAAAATATGCCGATTTTAGACGAGCGCAAGGCGTTAAAACGTAATGAACGTATGAAGCAAGATTTACTTCGTCAATCGAAAGAAGTCGAGTTAGAAGAGCAAATTAAAGCGGAATGCCATCAATTACTCATTGATATAGCACAGTTGAAGATTACATTATAGTGAGTGACTCCTATCTTTGAAGGAAATCCAATGTCAGAAATTATTTGGGATTTAGCCCTTATCCAAAAATACAACCAATCAGGTCCTCGTTATACGTCTTATCCGACGGCGTTAGAGTTTAGTGAAAGTTACAATGATGATGATTTTAAAGCGGCTGCGGCACGTTACCCGAATCGTCCATTATCACTTTATGTGCACATCCCATTCTGCCATAAATTATGCTATTTCTGTGCCTGTAATAAAATTATTACCCGTCATCAGCATAAAGTAGATATTTATTTGGATTATCTTGAAAAAGAAATTAAAACAAGAGCGCCACTCTTTACTCATCGTACAGTAACGCAAATTCACTGGGGCGGTGGTACGCCGACTTATTTGGATGAAGCGCAATCAGAGCGTTTAATGGCGATGTTACGCAAGCATTTTAACGTGAGTGATGATGCTGAAATCAGTATCGAAATGGATCCGCGTGAAATTGAATTGAATATGTTGGATCACCTGAAGACGATTGGTTTTAATCGTATCAGTATGGGGATTCAGGATTTCAATAAAGAAGTGCAAAAATTGGTGAATCGTGAGCAAGACGAAGAATTTATTTTTGCTTTAATGAAACGAGCGAAAGAACTTGGTTTCACTTCAACCAATATTGATTTGATTTACGGTTTACCGAAACAAAATGTCGAAAGCTTTATGTATACGCTGGAACGTGTGATTGAGCTGAATCCGGATCGTATGAGCGTGTTTAATTATGCGCATTTACCAAGCCGTTTTGCCGCACAAATCAAAATTAAAGATGATATGTTGCCGGCTCCGGAAACCAAATTAACGATTCTGCAGAAAACGATCGAATTTTTAGGCGGTAACGGTTATAAATTTATCGGTATGGATCACTTTGCTAAACCGGATGACGAACTTGCGATTGCACAACAACAAGGTGTGCTACATCGCAACTTCCAAGGCTATACTACCCAAGAAGAATGTGATTTATTAGGCATGGGTGTATCAGCGATTAGTTTACTTGGCGATACTTACGCACAAAACCATAAAGAATTACAGCAATATTATGCAAATGTAGAAGAGCGTGGCATTGCGTTACATAAAGGCTTGGCATTAAGCAAAGACGATTGTATTCGCCGTGATGTAATTAAAGCGCTGATTTGCAACTTTAAGTTGGAATTTGACCGCTTGCAGGCTGAGTATCAAATTGATTTTAAACAGTACTTTGCCGAAGATTTAGCTCTACTTGAGCCGTTAGCAAAAGACGGTTTATTAGAAATTACCGAAAACAGCATTGTGGTTTCGCCTAGAGGCCGCTTGTTAATTCGTAATATTTGTTTATGTTTTGACGTATATTCAAGACAGCTTGCGAAAAGACAGCAATTCTCAAGAATTATTTAAGTAAAAGGTGTGTTTACACACTTTTAGAATTTACGATGGGCGAGCCCATCCACATAAGGAACTATTATGAAAACTCGTTATAGTGTTCTTTCTGTTGCAATGATGACAGCGTTTTATGCTCAGTATGCGCAAGCGGATTTGAGAGAACAGTGTCTATTAGGTGTACCGCATTTTCAAGGTGAAGTAATTCAGGGTGATCAAACCTTGTTACCGGTTGAAATCGAAGCGGATAGCGCAGTGATTAATCAGCCTAAAGATGCGACTTATACCGGCGATGTTGCGATTAAACAAGGTAACCGTTCTATCTTTGCAGATGAAGTACGAGTAGAACAAAATGGTGAGCAGTCCCGTCGAGCATTTTTGAAAGGGAAATATCAATATCAAGATAACCTTATTCAAGCACAAGGTCGTGATGCGGCAATGAATCTCAGTGCTGAAACTGCGGATCTACAAAATACCGAATTCCAATTAGTTGGTCGTCAAGGGCGGGGTACAGCGGAAAGCGGTTCGTTTAGTAAGAATAAACGTATATTAAGAAATGCTACTTTTACAGCGTGTTTGCCGAATGACAATGCGTGGTCTATTGAAGGCAATGAAATGATTCAGCATGTTGATGAGGAATATGCTGAAATTTGGCATGCGCGTTTTAAAGTACTAGGTATGCCGGTATTTTATTCACCTTATCTGCAATTTCCAATTGGCGATCGCCGCCGCTCAGGATTACTGATTCCAAGTTTTAGCCGTTCGAGCAAAGATGGTTTTACTTATTCTCAGCCGTTTTATTGGAATATTGCGCCGAATATGGATGCAACGATTACGCCAACTTATTACTCACGCAGAGGCTGGCAAATTAGCCCGGAATATCGTTATCTAACCCAATTAGGTCAAGGTGTTATTGCTGGTGAATATCTTGGTAAGGATCGTTTAGACGAATATAAACCGGATGATAATGACCGTAAGCGTTATTTAATGCACTGGCGTCATAATATGAGTTTCTTAACTGACTGGCGTTTGTATGTGGATTATACCAAAGTAAGCGACAAGCGTTATTTCTCTGATTTTGATTCTGAGCATGGCAGTAGTACGGATGGTTATGCAACTCAACAATTTAAATTAGGTTATTATCAACCGAATTATAATTTATCTATTTCGGGTAAGAAATTCCAAATATTTGACAACCCGAGTATCGGACCATATCGAGTATTACCGCAAATTGATTTTAATTACTATAAAGATAACTTGGTAAAAGGAAGTAATTTTAAACTTTTTGCACAAGCGGCTCGTTTTGAGAATGATAGTACATTAATGCCGAAAGCATGGCGTTTTCATGTAGAACCGACACTGAATTTCCCGTTTGCAAACCGCTATGGTAGCTTAAATTTCGAAACAAAGCTCTATGCAACACATTATATTCAAGAGAAGGGTAACAGTAATCGAGCGGGTGAAATTGATAAAAATGTTACTCGTGTTATTCCTCAAGTAAAAATTGATCTTCAAACGGTATTAGAAGCGGATAAGCAATTATTTAAAGGATTCAATCAGACATTTGAACCTCGCGTACAATATGTTTATCGTCCATATAAAGATCAAAGTAATATTGGTTCGAGTTTAAATCGAAGTGTAAGTTTCGGTTATGACTCTACTTTATTGCAGCAAGACTTTTATAGCTTCTTTAATGATCGTTCATTTAGTGGTTTAGATCGTATTGGATCGGCAAATCGCTTGACAGCAGGTGGAACAACACGTTTTTATAGTGATAAAACAGGTACTGAAGTGTTTAATTTTAGTGCAGGACAAATGTATTATTTAAGTCCGTCTAAAATTTCTGATGATTTTCGCACTACAGGCCGTTCATCTTCATGGGCATTGGAATCTAACTGGAAATTCCACCGTAAGTGGAATTGGCACGGTGCTTATCAATATGATACGCGTTTAAACCAAACTTCATTAGCCAATACATCGTTACAATATAAACCGAGTCAAGATAAACTTGTTCAGCTTAATTATCGTTTCGCAAGTAAAGACTATATTAATCAGAACTTACGTAGTAATGCGTATGGACAAGATATTAAACAAGTTGGCACGGTAGTAGGCTGGGAATTGACGGATCGTATCGCATTTATGGCAAGTCATTACCATGATCTTGCACTCAGAAAACCAGTAGAAAGCCAGTTTTCTATGAACTATAACACTTGCTGCTGGAGTGCTAATGTATACGTAGCCCGTAAGCTTACTGCAACGCCAATCGGGGCTCCTGATACTATTAAAGATTTATATTATGACAATAAATTCGGTGTGAATTTTGAATTACGTTTCGGTACAAATTACAGTAGCGGCGTACGTAAAATGTTGAAAAAAGGTCTAATTCCTTATACAGAGCAGTATGGAATTAATTAATTTATAAAATCCTGGTATTTAAAAAGCTAATTTCATTTTTGGAATTAGCTTTTTTTGTTAATTGAAATCTATAATACATTTAGAATTATAGACTAATATGGATAAATTAATATATTGTGAGTTATAAATAAACTAAAATCGCCTAAAAAGTGTAAATTTTATTTACAATAAATATTATCTTGAATAATGTTTACGCAATAAGTAAGCGTTAATTTATTTAAGATTATGTGTATTAAATTCCTTGTTTCATCTACCATTTTCTGTGCTATTTATACTGATGCTCTTGCTGCCCCCGCAATCGATCCGGTCTTAAACAATTTGGATGCGGTAGAACAGCAACGCCAGCAACAGCAAGCTCAGCAACGAGAAGCGCAATTTACCCCGCAAGCCGATATCCGAATGGATACCCGCCAAGACAGCCACTTACAAATCCCGACGGATGAATCACCTTGTTATCCCATTCATCGTATTTCTTTAATTGATTATTCTGCTGAAGAATTAAATCAAGCTAGCCAATTCCAATGGGCATTTAATAAAGCCGTTGCCGATTTAAAACTGACTTTACCGCATTGTTTAGGTGGAGAAGGTTTAGGCATTTTAATGAAGCAAACACAAAATAATATTATTGAAAAAGGTTATGTCACAACACGCGTTGTGGCACAGGAACAAGATTTACGTTCCGGTGATTTAGTGTTGACCGTGATTGCGGGCAAAGTACGTCATACATTGGTGGCGGATAGCGGCATTGTGCCTCGCTTTACTCCGTTACATGCGCTGACCGGTTTAACGTTTGAGAAAGGCGATATTTTAAATGTACGTGATATTGAACAATCGTTAGAGAACCTAAAACGCGTACCGACAGCGGATGCCAATATTGAAATTTTGCCGAGTGAAGGCGAAGGCAGTCAAGTCGGCGAAAGCGATTTAAAAATCAGCTATGCTCAAGCGATTCCATTTCGCCTTAATCTCGGTTTAGAGGATTCCGGCTCGACCTCAACCGGTAAATGGCAGGCTTCGGCAACCTTATCTTGGGATAATAATTTTCTCCGCAAACGACCTTTTCTATACCAGCTTTACCCACAGCATCAAACGTCATTCGGATGATAAGGGCAAGCGTGCCAGCCGTAACCTTTCTTTCTATTATTCTATTCCTTTCGGTTATTGGCAGTTAACCGCTAACCATTCAAGTAACCGCTATCACCAACAAGTGTTTGGAGCTTTTGAAAATTATCTGTATGCCGGTGAAAGTGAAAACGACAAGTTAACGCTTTCTCGCGTGCTATACCGCGATGCGGTACGTAAAACCACACTGTCCGGCGGGTTCTGGTCACGCAGTTCTAAAAACTTTGTGGATAATGCGGAAGTGGAAGTACAACGCCGCCGAATGGCAGGTTGGGAAGCGGGCATTGCGCATAAAGAATATTTAAGTAACGCTACCTTAGAGATGGATATGCACTTTAAGCGTGGTACCGGCGTGAGAGGCACAATCAGCGCCCCGGAAGAAGCGTATAACGAAGGGACATCTCGCCCTAAAATCATTACAGCTTCTATCGACTATAAAAAGCCGTTTGAGTTAGAAGGACAAGCTTGGCAATTTCATACCAGTGTCAATGCGCAATGGAATAAAACCCCATTAATTGCCCAAGACCGCATGAGTATCGGCGGTCGTCATAGTGTACGTGGCTTTGACGGCGAGTTATCGCTATCGGGTGAACGCGGTTGGTATTGGCGTAATGAATTGAGTTGGAATGTCGGGAATCGCGGCCACTGGTTTTATTGGGGATTAGACGGTGGACGGGTTTCCGGCTTAGATGGTAACTCACGTTTAGGTCATCACCTAATGGGCACAGTGATTGGTTTACGAGGCGGATGGAAAGGATTTTATTACGACTATTTTGTCGGCAGACCGATGCGCCATCCGGAAGGGTTTAGAACCTCAAAACACGTTACCGGCTTTAATTTAGGCTACAGCTTTTAGCCGAACATTTTACTGATTAAAAGCATTTTTAAAGGAATAACATCATGAATAAAAAATCTTTCCGAGTCATTTTTAGTAAAACGCTACAACGCCTTGTGGTAGTGTCTGAATTAGCCAAATCCGAAGGTAAAGGCAGCGAAGCTTCTGCAAGCTCAACAAGCGGGCTAATTTCGTCAATTTTTTGCAAAATCCGACCGCTTACCTTTAGCTTATTTTGCGCTTTAGGCTTTGTCAGCTTCTCGGAAAATGCGCTGGCGGAATTAGTTATTCAAGCGGATAAAAGCGCCCCGAAACATGCACAACCGATAGTATTAAAAACGGCGAACGGCTTACCGCAAGTCAATATTCAAACCCCGAATGACAAAGGGCTTTCACACAATAAATACAGCAAATTTGATGTAGATACCAAAGGGGCGATTCTTAACAACAGCCGTACCCAAACTCAAACGCAACAAGCGGGAATGATTCAAGGCAACCCTTATTTAGCCCGTGGTGAAGCGAAAGTAATTTTAAACGAAGTCAACTCGAATGACCCGAGCGTGCTAAAAGGCTATGTGGAAGTGGCGGGTAAAAAGGCGGATGTGATTATCGCCAACCCAAGCGGCTTACATTGCGAAGGCTGCGGCATTATTAATTCGGATAGAGCCACCCTGACGACCGGTAAACCGCAAATCAAACAAGGTAATTTAGACAGCTTTGTGGTGGAAAGGGGTAAAGTAAAAGTGTCCGGTAAAGGTTTGGATAACAGCCGTGTGGATTACACTGAGATTTTGGCTCGTGAAACGGAAGTGAACGCTGGTATTTGGTCGAAGAAAGAAACTAAGGTGGTCACAGGGAAGAATACTATCAAGCGGTCGAATCATGCGGAAGATTTACAAATTATTCACACAAAACAACCGCTTGCAGGCGAAAATCAACCCAAATTTGCTGTGGATGTCGGTGAATTAGGCGGTATGTACTCGGGCAAAATTCACCTTATTGGTACAGAGAAAGGTGTGGGGGTTCGCAATGCGGGACATATTGGTGCCAGTGTCGAAACCTTAAAAATTGATAGTCAAGGCAGAATTGTTAATAGCGGTACATTAAATGCTAAAAAGGACGTACAACTAGTCGGTACGAAAGGGATTGAAAATCGTGGCAAAATTGAAAATCGTCAGGGCAATATTACCCTTAATACACCGGCTGATATTCACCAAGACGGCATTATCGTTGCCCGTGCAGGTCATATTCATAAAACTGCAAATCAAAGTATCACGCAACACGGTGAAACGGTTGCCAAAGGCAATATTCGTTATCAAGCTACTAAAGTCACCGCTTCTAAGGATTCACTCATTGCTGCCGGTGTGGAGGTTAAGGATACGGCACAAGGTGAAACTCGTGTAATTGAAAAAGCTTCAGCAGAAGGGAAAACGATTACCGTTCAAACCTCAGAGAAAGCCACTTTACAAGGTAAGCACCTTGCTTCAGGTAGAATTAATGTCAAGACTTCGGAAGCAAATTTAGATAACAGCTACACATCTGCGTATTCCATTTATGTTGATGCTTCTAAAAGTCATGTTCAAGCGAATAGCGCCACGCTACTTGCAAAGAACGATTTAACGTTAAATACGCCGGTAGGACTTGAAACCAAAGGAAGTTATCTAAAAGCAGAACGTATTACGACTAAACAACGTTCTCTCAATACGCAAGATGCAATGTGGGAACAAACTGGTCTCAGTGAGTTAAAACTGGAAGTCGTCGATAAACTGCAAAATCAAGGCGGTACTTTCAAAACACAAGGTGATTTATCCGTCAAAGCAAATGGTATTAATAACCGACAAGGGCGTTTATTAGCAAATGGTAAATTAACCGTCAATGCAGGAAAAGATGAAGTCGATTCAATTCAAGGAATTATGCTGTCGAATCAAACATTTTCAATTACCTCAGGCGAGCTTATCAATGATGCTGGTTTAATCCAATCGAATCAAAATGTGTCAATTAACACACAAGGACAAGCTTTATCCAATCAACAAGGGCGTATTATCAGTAGTGGCAAACAGACTTTACAAACTGCTGATATCAATAACCGACAAGGTTTGGTTTATACGCAACAAGATTTCATTTTAAATGGCAGTAATCTCACTAATGACAAAGGCAAAATCAGTGTGGCTAAACAAGCGGATATTTCTCTTTCGGGTAAGTTAAGTCAACAGAATGGGGTAGTTGAAGTTCAGAAACTTAATTTAAAAGTAAATGCCCTGAATTCAACAGCACAAAGTTTAATTTTAGCGGATACATCAAATATCTCTACATTAGATAAATTAACCAATCAAGATAGTCGTATTATTACTAAACAAAAAGGTGATATACGAACGGGTAATACGTTAAATAACACTAATGGTACGCTGAGCAGTCAACAAGGTTCTTTAACGATTTATACTGATAATCACAGTTTAATAAATGAAAAAGGAATTATCATAGCCTATCAAAATGCTACTATCGATAGTGGTGTGATTGATAATAAGCAGGGTTTAATTTTTGCAAATAATGTAGCTCTTAACAGTAATAATCAAACCATCAATAATCAAAATACGCTATCAGAAAAGCAAGATAAAGGTATTATCGCTCTAAACTCATTAGTACTTACCACGGATTTACTAAATAATGATAAGGGAAATATTTTCTCGCGTAATAAGACTGTGATAAATACGAATTTACTTTTACAGAATACCGGATTAATTACGGCGAATATAGTTAATTTGGTTTCTCAAGTAATTCGTTCTAATCAAAATAGTGAAATCAGTGGTCAGCAAGTCAATGTTAAGTCTCAAACTTTGGATAATAAAGGCAGTAAGTTGATAGCACACCAAATGGCACATATTGATGTGAAACAGGGTGTACAGAATTACAACGGTACATTGGCAAGCCTAGGTAAAGTACTTTCGATCAATACGCATCAGTCAGAATTGAATAATGCAGGTGGTATGATTGCTGTGCAAAATGGTACTTTGAAATTAGAGACAAATAAGCTAGATAATCAACAAGGAGTTATTCGTGCTCATACCGCAGATATTACCGCAGTTCAAAGCGTAGATAATCGTAATACGCTTGCGGATATTGCTCAGGGAATAGTTGTAACTGATTTGATGTTAAAGACAAAACAGCTTGATAATCAAGCTGGTCGTATAACTTCATTTAATCAGGCGATGCTTCAAAGTACTGATATCCGAAATCAAGCAGGTGAAATCTTAGCCGTGAAGGATGGGCAATTGAATACCGATAAGATTTATAACCAATCAGGAACGATTGCTTCTACTAAAGCTAATTTAAGTATTCACACTCAAGCTGCCTTAAATAATCGACAAGGCTATATTAGTGCGGCGGACAAACTGACACTTGATATAAAAGGATTGGAAAATAAACACGGTAATATCGCTTCCTCGAACCAGTTAGTTATTAACACTGCGCAACAAAAGTTATATAACCAAGGCGGTAGCATTTTTGCGAATAATCAGGCAGAAATTGATTCGGGTGAAATCAATAATCAGAAGGGCTTGATCCGTGCAGAGAACCTACTTTCCATTAATGCTAATCAAAATGAGATTGATAATCGCAATACTCAAAGTACAGCCCAAGGCATTGTGGGATTAGGTAATGTGATTTTACATCATGTGGATAGCCTATTAAATCAGCAGGGTAAGTTTTATGCTGAAAACAGTCTTGAAGCAACGATCAAGCAAAATGTCGACAATAGCCAAGGTGCGATTCAATCTAATGGTGATCTTATTGTTACGACCACTGCAATAGATAACCAAGCGGGTAAACTTACTGCTAAAAATGTAGGTAATATCACTGCACAGAGTATTAATAATAATGCGATTTCTGAAAATGGATCTCTTATTTATGCAGATTCTTTAACTTTAAATGTTCAACAACTGAATAATCAAGATACAAAAGCAAAAGGCGAACAACCAAAACAAGGTATTCAAGGAAGAGATATTACTCTTCAAACTCAAAGTTTGAATAACCGACAAGGCGGTATTTATAGTTTAAATAATTTATCTATTGTTACCAATGAGCGAATAGATACACAACAAGGAGAATTATTAGCAGTCGATACGGTAAAAGTACAACATCATGGTCATTTGATGCTAAATAATGAAAATGGGCTCATTCAAGGTAATAAAGTCGTTGATATTAATGCAAAAGGTTTAGAATCAGAAGGAAATATTAAAACAAAAGGTGATTTAAATATTTCCTTAAAAGACAGTTTTACCTTAAATAATGCATTTGAAGCTGAAAATCTCATGTTTAAAACAGAAGGTGATTTTACTAACAATATTGAGCAAACCATTGCAAATAAAATGACGGTTTCGGCAAACAATATCGTGAACAATGCTAAGGCGGAACTTTCAGCAAATGAAACTACGTTAAATTCAAACCATTTAACCAACCGGGGGTTAATTGATGGTAACAAAACATTGGTCAATAGCACTAAGGTAACGAATATAGGTACAGGACGTATTTATGGAAATCACCTGGCATTCAATTCTAATACAGTTGAGAACTTAGCGGAAACGATTAACGGAGAAACTAAAGCCGGTACAATCGCAGCGAGAAATCGACTAGATTTTGGTGTGGGTAAGTTAGTTAATCGCGATCACGCTTTGATTTTAAGTTTGGATAAGTTATTCATCGGTGGAAAATTAGATTCAAATAGTAAGGCAATAGGTAAAGCTTCTTTTATTGATAATGGTAGTGCAACAATTGAAGTACTCGGGGATAGTAGAATTAGTTCTACCCGTTTACTTAATCATGATCTTTATGTTAAGACTGGGATTGATACTAAGGTTGAAAAAATTAATGAACATGCTTTAGGAAAAAGCGCTCATCGTTATAGAGAAAAACGAGACGGCTATTATAGAGTAAATAATGGTTCGAGAAATCCGAATTCTTATTTCCAATTAAACAATGGAACAAGAATAGAGGGAAAAGGTTGGTATTCTTGGAACTATAAACAAACCACAAGTACAACAACTTTAGAACATACTGACTCTTCAAAAATATCTATCGGAGGCACATTAGTTCTTGATGGTAATGATCTTCATAATAAATATAGTCAGCTTTTAGTTGGTAACCAACTTTGGTTAGGAAATATGGTATTTAATGAAAATACTCAAAATAGTTCTCTAAATGGAAGTAATGTAAAACTTCATAATGAAGATATTAAAGGTGAAATTAATCGCCAAGATGAAGGTACTTATCGAATCGAATATCGTGTACGTAAGAAAAAAGGTAGAAAAGGACATTACCACTATCATCATAATGGATTGAAATATGGACCCTATGCTCATCCAACAGAATATTTTTCTTTTAATAGAGTATTAAATACGATTGGTATGCCAATTTCGTCTAATGCCAGTGTTGAAGAAAAAACGCCGAGTAAAGATATTAAATTAGAAACCGTTTCTGTCGTTTCTCCTCAAATAGAAAATGTAGATAAACTTGTTTCATCTCCTCAATTAAAGACATTAAATAAAACAGAAATTACATTTAAGTCTGCTATTGATAATAATACGATTATTGATTCAGGGCAGATTATGGCTACACCGAATACTTCGGTGGAACAATTTAGAACAAAAAACATACCCAATATCACTCTTCCAGTGGTGAAAACACACTTAAATAAAGTATCTTTACCACAAGCAAGCCTTTATAAAATTAATCCAGAAGCGCCAAAAGGTTATCTAGTTGAAACGGATCCTAAATTTACTAACCAAAAGCAATGGTTAAGTAGCGATTATATGCTTGAACAATTACGTGACAAGCAAGATAACATTTATAAGCGTTTAGGTGATGGTTTTTATGAACAACGTTTAATCAATGGACAAATCAATCAGCTCACAGGTCGTCGTTATATTGGGGGTTACCACAATGATTTGGCTCAATATCAAGCGCTAATGAATAGCGGGGTAAAATACGCTAAACAATTTAATCTGGCGGTGGGCGTCGGCTTAACTGCCAAGCAGATGTCAGAACTTACAACCGATATGGTGTGGTTGGTTAATAAAGAAGTAACCTTGGCAGATGGTCGTAAAGTTACCGTACTCGTGCCACAAGTCTATCTTGTTGCTCGGGATAGTGATATTACTTCTCGTGGGGCGGTGATTTCTGCGAATCAAATTATTGGTAACGTAGCTAATTTACAAAATAGAGGTGTAATTGCTGGTCGAGATTTGACTCGAATTCATTCAAACCAATTTGAAAATCGAGGTACTATTCTTGGCAATAGCGTAGATTTATCCGCAACGCAAAACTTGATTAACCTCGGTGGCAAAATTGAAGCGGTTAAATCGCTCTCTCTTTCTGCAGGAAAAAGTTTAGAAATTGTAAGCACGCTATCTTCTTCACAAAGTGCCCATAATGCCTTCTCCCATACAATATTAGATCAAACCGGTACTGTAAAAGTGACGGGGAAACATGGTCAATTAAATCTATATAGTGATGACAATTTAACTGTTAAAGCAGCACATATTGAAAGTGAAGGATCAGTAAGTGCAACAGCAAAGAATGCGCTGCAAATTACTACCTTAAATATCAGTAATAAAGAGCATTATAACCATGATGCGGATAACTATTATCGTTTAGATCAGAAATCTGAAGTAGGTAGCATTTTTAGCAGCAAGGAAGGCGTTTCATTAAGAGGACAAAAAGGGGTAACTTTACGTCAAGCAATTGTGAGTAGCGATGGAGGCGATATTTTTATTGGCTCAAAAGGTGATGTTCGTCTTGAAGTTGGGGAACAGTCGGAACAGTTAGCAAGTAGTTCGAAAGGTTCGACAAAAGGTTGGTTTAGTAAAACAACTGAAACCCGCCGTCATCATCACGATACTACCGAAGCTGTAGGTAGCGAGATAGATGGCAAGAGTGTTACCCTCTATTCTCAAGCAGGAAAAGTAGATGTCCATGGTTCAACGGTAGTAGCGGATAAGAAATTAGATATCAACAGTAAGACTGGCGTAAATATCACCTCTGCGACTAATACTTATTACGTTGAAGATGAACACATTAAAACGAAAAGCGGTTTGATGGGGGTAAAGGGAGGTCTGGGTTTCACTCTCGGTAAGAAAAAAGAGCAACTTGAAACTGATAATTTCCAAGAAAGAGCAGTTTCAAGTCGAGTAGGTAGCCTTTCTGGGAACACAATGATTCATACGGATGGGCATTATCAACAGAAAGGTAGTGTGGTTACTTCAGGTAAAGGCAATGTTGATATTTCAGCTCAAAGCGCCGAAATCGCCGCCGCTCGTTCGGATTATAAAAGTAACTACAAATATACTCTTGAACAAAAAGGTGTTACGGCTACTTTAACTGGAGCAATAGCTTCAGCGATACAAGCGGTTGATTCTACGCTGAAATCTGCAAAAGCGTTAGGCAGCAGTAAAAATGACCGAATCAATGCGCTTGGTGCGGTAAACGCAGGCTTTGAGGCAATGCGAACGGCAGAACAAGTGCAAGGTATTGTGAAAGCGGCTTCAGAAGGATCTGCTACAGGCGGTGCTGTAGGAGTCAGTGTTACTTATGGACAACAAAAATCTGAGCAGACTCAACATAGCAAAGGCAATACGGCAGAGAAAAGTCAAGTAAATGCAGGTGGTAAAGTCAATATTCTCACTACTGGTAAAGGCGAACAATCAGATATTACGATTGCCGGTTCAGATGTGTCGGGACAAGCGGGGACGCACCTAAAAGCGGACGGCAAAGTTAATATTGAAGCGATAGACGAAAATCATCTTGAACGTAGTAAAAATAAATTAAGTGGATTTAGTGCCGGTGTGGGAATTCAATTCGGTGACGGTATCACTGCTGGAGTTGCTGCTGGCGGAAATGTGGCAAAAGGTTACGGCAATGGCGAGAGTCAAGCGTGGGTAGCCAGCCAAGTGGGTAGTCAAGATAGCAAAACTACGATTGAAAGTGGTCGTGATGCGAATATTATCGGCTCACAAGTGCAAGGCAAACGAGTAGAAGTGACCGCTGATAACTTAAATATCGAAAGTTTACAAGATACCGCTAAGTATAAAGGAAAACAGGAAAGAATAAGCGGACAAGTAACGGTAGGTTATGGTGTATCAGTAGGCGGAAGTTACGGTAAATCGAAAATCAATTCGGATTATGCCAGTGTTAAAACCCAAGCGGGAATATCAGCGGGTGATGAAGGTTATGATGTAAATATAAATAATAAAGTAAAGCTTACTGGCAGCGCAATTCTTTCTTCCGCAGAAAAGGAGAAGAATTCGTTATCAGCCAGAACATTTAGTTTTACGGACATAATAAATCATTCAGATGCTACGGCAAGTTCGTCAGGATTTGGTATGGGATTCTCAGTGGGTAAAGATCAGACTTCAAAAGAAGATAAACAAAATAATAAAGTTTATCGTGCTGAACGTGAAAAAAATGGAGAAACTTTTGATAAAGCTAATCCGAATAAAGGGAGTTCAAATTCAATCAAATTTGGTTTAGGAGAAAGTGATGTACATAGTGCAGATTTCTATGCTTTGGCAAAAATCGGAACAGTAAATTTACTTAGTAATACGAAGAAATCAATAAATAGTTCAAGTGTTACCCCATCTGTTATCAGTGATGGAGTGTTTACGATTCGAGATAGAGAAGGGCAGGAAAATATCAGCCATATTAAAAAAGGAACTACTGAGCAGACTAACCGATTAGAGCAACAAGATTATCGCTCTCTCCAAAAAGATGTAGAGACAGATACGGCAATTAAAAAAGGCTTCTATACAAATATGGCCGGTTTAACAGATGAAGCCTATAGGGCTATGTTTATAGCAGAGCATTGGATGCTAACGGCGAAAATAGATGAAAATGGGGATCCTATAAAGAATTCTAAATTACTGGAGGATATGGCTAAGGAAGCTGATGAGAAAAGTATAGATCGAGAAGAATATCTCAATGACCAAATAGCTAAAGGACGTAATATCTATCAATTAAGAGAGATCTCCGATCAGGAACGTAATAATCTAAAACAAGTGACCTATACCGATTCAGTGACAGGAAAATCTGAAACAAGATACGTTATCGCATTTAATGGTATTTTTAACGATGAAAACGCAGCGGCAAAATTTGCTTGGCAGAACTACGTAGCCAAGGAAGGTGAATCAGGAAAAATAGATAACCGTATTCATCAAGATGTTTATTTTGTTCACCATCCAACAGCAAATAATTCTGTATCAGAATTGCTTGTGGCTGGTTATGAAAAAATGTTTGAAACATCTTTTGGTAATCTACTTGGTATGGATAATTCCAGCTTACAAGCGAAAGATTTAATGACGAAGTATGGCAAAGATAATCTCTTCATTGGCTCACATAGTCGAGGGACATTAACTGTAGCTAATGCGTTAAATGCACTAAATACAGAAGAAAACCGAAATAACACAGTATTGTCAGATACAAAGGTAAAAATGATCGGTCCAGCTGCCAATGTGACTAATGCCGATAATATATTAAGTAGATTACAAACAGGCAAAGCTCGTGCAAATGGCGAAGGTTCAATTCGTATTGAAAACCACGAGCAGGATCCCGTAGGCAGTATGCCTATAATATTGGGCGGAAATCCTGCGACGATGAACGATAACGAACAAAATCGAGGACTGATAAGAAGAATCATAGATATGTTTGGTGATAATTCTTCTATGCATAATTGTTACGGTTTAGGACAAGAACAATGTAAAAAAGATGGTTATCGTAAAGAAGGGGATTTAATGATGAACAAAGAACAAACTATTTATGATTTAAACAAAAATCGAAATAAACAATAGGAGAGTATGTATGAAATTATTGGTAACCCTTTGCAGTATGTTTTTTCTAGTTAGCTGTTCTTTTGGTGGTTTTAAGCCTCCTAAACTTTACTATATATGGTATTCAAAAAATAAAAAGTTTGAGTCATTGATAGATCTTGTTGATGCAAAAGAAAAAGATATGCGGACTTGTGGAATGGATCCCGTTCTTGGTGAAAGTGGTAGTGCAAAAACTAACTTATGCTTAGAACGAAAAGGCTGGTATTTGAAAGGTGGTCCAGTTTGTGAAAATGAGTTAATGTGGAATCAACCTTTATGTATTCAATGGCGTGCGGAGCATAGTAAACCAAATGCGAAGCCTTGGGGAAAATAAAGTATAGAGAATTCTCAAAACAGAAGAAAAATGAAAAACATCCACCAAGTCATTTTTAACAAAAGCCCCGGTAATGCGTAGTGGTTTCTGAACTTGCTAAATCAGCAGGAAAAGTGAAAGCAATTTTTGCTGATTCGGTGGATATTGCTTCAATTTTGCAAAATTTTTCTGAAAAATGACCGCTTGTAAGTTGTTTGCTTTCTACAAGCGGTCTTTTTTTATGAAAAGTTGCATATTTCCCTCCCTAAAAAACAATACAGCGAAGGTAATATAGCCGAGAAAAACCAAGTAAATTCAAGCGGTAAAGTCAATATTCTCACTACTGGTAAAGGCGAACAATCAGATATTACAATTGCTGGTTCAGATGTGTCGGGACAAGCGGGTACGCACCTAAAAACGGACGGCAAAGTTAAATTGAAGCGATAGACGAAAATCACTTGGAATGCAGTAAAAACCAATCAAGCGGATTTAATGTCGGTGTGGGGATTCAATTCGGTGACGGCATCACTGCTGGGGTTACTGAGGGCGGAAGATTTAGGTATTGAAAACGATTATTTGAAGGATTTTGAAGAAAAATGGAATTCTACGGATACTAACCCATCATTGCCAAAAATAGTTAATCCTAAATAAGGAGAAGAATAATGAAACCAATAATAGTGTCAGCTATAAGTTTTTTGCTCTTATCGGGATGTACTTTCTCGGCAGATAGCTATTTCGTTAGGTGGTGGAATGGTAATCTTCCTATGTCTGATGGTGAACGAAAGGCTTGGAGCTATTGTTTGAGGGAATCTAAATTAAGGTATCCTGATAGCATAGACCATGTAGAGGAGGAAAGAATAAAATACCGAAAAGAATGTATGAAAAAGAAAAGATATTTTTGAAATTAAAATAAAGGAGATAGAAAATGAGATTCTTGATTTTTTATTCCTTTTTATTTTTTTGTTGTGTTTCAGCAAATAGCTATTTTGTTAGATGGTGGAATGACAATATTCCTCTTTCTGATAAAGAAAGGAGGGCATGGAAAAGAAAGGGTAATAAATGGAGTTAGAGCATTAAATGGCGAGCAAAACATAGCAAGCCAGATGTAACCGTGGGGACATAACGTATTGTAGTTTTAATACTACATTTACATGCGATTGAATAAAACAAAAGCGAGAGAAATCTTGCTTTTTTATAGTGGCTATATTAAATAAAGAAAGCGGTCTATTTTCCTTTATTTTTTGCAATTCAATTAGAACGGAGGAGGAGAGTTTGCAAAGGTTTAGAGAAAATAGACCGCTTGTTCGGACATAATTAGTGACGGAAATGACGCATACTGGTTAACACCATTGCCATACCGTGTTCGTTAGCCGCATCAATCACTTCTTGATCTCGCATTGAGCCGCCTGGGTGGATTACGCAAGTGATACCGACTTTAGCTGCAGCATCAATACCGTCACGGAATGGGAAGAACGCATCTGAAGCCATTACACAACCTGCAACTTGCAAGCCTTCGTCTTCCGCTTTTATACCGGCAATTTTCGCTGAATATACACGGCTCATTTGTCCAGCGCCGATCCCGATAGTTTGACCGTTTTTCGCATAAACAATCGCATTTGATTTTACATATTTTGCGACTTTCCAGCAGAATAATAAGTCTTCAAGCTCTTCTTTGCTTGGTTTACGTTCAGATACCACTTGTAAATCGTCAATTGAAACCGAGCCTTGATCCGCATCTTGCACTAATAAACCGCCGTTTACACGTTTGAAATCTAAACGTTTTTGTGCTTGAGTAAATTCACCACATTCAAGTACACGCACGTTTTTCTTCTTAGCTAATGCTTCTTTTGCCGCTTCTGAAACCGTTGGGGCAATAATCACTTCCACGAATTGACGTTCTGCGATTGTTTGTGCCGTTTCACCGTCTAACTCACGGTTAAAAGCAATAATACCGCCGAATGCAGATGTCGGGTCGGTTTGGTAAGCACGGTTATAAGCTTCTAAAATGTCTTTACCTAATGCAACACCGCAAGGGTTAGCGTGTTTTACAATCACGCAAGCCGGTTCTGCAAATTCTTTTACACACTCAAGTGCCGCATCGGTATCCGCAATATTGTTATAAGAAAGTGCTTTACCTTGTAATTGTTTTGCAGTTGAAACAGAAGCTTCTTTCACTTCGTTTTCAACATAGAAAGCTGCATTTTGATGTGAGTTTTCACCGTAACGCATGGTTTGTTTGCGTACGAAATTTAGGTTTAAGGTACGGGGGAATTGACCGCAGACTTGCGTTAAATCTTCTTCCTCTGCACCTTGGTATGGCGGAACAAGTTTACCGAAGTAGTTCGCAATCATTGAATCATATTGTGCAGTATGTTCGAATGCTTTAATTGCAAGGTTGAAACGCGTTTCAAGCGTTAATTCGTTTTGGTTTTGATCCATTTCGGCAAGAATTGCATCAAAATCGTTATTATTTACCACGATCGCCACATCTTTATGGTTTTTCGCTGCAGAACGCACCATGGTTGGGCCGCCGATATCAATATTTTCAACTGCATCCGCTAAGGTGCAATTTGGATTCGCAACGGTTGCCGCAAACGGGTATAAGTTCACCACTACCATATCAATACGTTCGATACCGTGTTGGTTCATCACTTCATCATCCGTACCGCGGCGACCAAGAATACCGCCGTGTACTTTCGGATGCAGGGTTTTTACGCGACCATCCATCATTTCAGGGAAGCCTGTGTAATCTGATACTTCTGTGACCGGTAAACCTGCTTCAGCTAAAAGCTTTGCCGTACCGCCTGTCGAAAGTAATTTCACACCACGAGCTACAAGCCCTTGTGCAAATTCTACAATACCTTTTTTGTCAGACACACTTAATAACGCCTGTTGAATCGCCATTTTTATAAGTTCCTTAAAATGAATGTTAAATAAATACTTTTTTATTATAACGCAAACGTTTGCTTTTTTCATTAGCAAGCGGTCGAATTTGCAAAGTTTTTTGTAAAAATGACCGCTTGCAGGAAATAGAAAGAAGCGTAGAATGCAAAAATATAGGAGGCGTTATGATTAAACATGATTTAGACAATTTTGAGTTTAGCTATCTAACTGAAGAGGGAATCAAAGCCGGAAAATTACGTTATCGTTATATTAAAGATAATGTGATTGACGCTTATACCACCAAAGTGGATGAAGCCTTTCAAGGAAAGGGGATTGCCGGTGAGCTTTATGCCGCATTGATTGCATTTGCTCAAGAAAAAGGGCTAAAAATCAAGCCGAGTTGTAGTTATATTGAAGTAAAAATGCAAAGAAGCCATCAGGATTTAATTGCTTAATAAAAGGCACTCATCGGAGTGCCTTTTGTCATTATTCGTTATAGAGCGCCATATAAAATTTATGTTCAAAATTGCTTAATGGCGCACGTTTAGTTTTGCTTTCCAGTTCACCGGTCGAATAACCGTTTACAAATTGTACAAAAGCGATGCGTTCGCCTCGAGCGTTTTTCATAAAGCCCGCCAGATTATATACACCTTTCAGAGAGCCTGTTTTAGCAATCAGATTTTTCGCCAGCGGCTCGGCAGCAACAGAGCCTCTGCCGGAAATGGTACCGTCTACACCTGCAATCGGAAACGTTTCGAATAACTGTAGCTGTGGCTCATTTTTCGCAATATATTCCAATGCTTGTAACATGGTTGCCGCACTGACTTGATTATGACGAGATAAACCTGAACCATCTACAACTACACTGTTATCGAATTTTATTCCTGCTTTGCTTTTTAACAAATTTCGAACTACATGACTTGCCAGCGGAAACGATGCCGGACGATTATGCTGCTGATTGGCAATGGTTCTAAATAAGCTGTCCGCAATTTGGTTATCGGATTTCTTCATCATTTTTTTCAGAAGTTCCGGTAACGGTGCAGACCAATGTTCGGCTAATAAGGTACCGTTTTGCGCATTGAGTGGTTCTTGAATTTTCCCTTCAAAGGCAATCCCAAGACGTTGCAAATTTGCTTTGATTAGATTGGCGCCGTAACTTGCCGGATCTTGTACCGAAAAACTGAGCCCGAAAGGCTCTGCTTGGCGAGCCATACAACCTTTTACTTGGTAACGGTTGTTATCATTTACCACCACATCTAATTGGCAATATGGTGCTTGGGCTTTTTCGACAATGTAAGCAGAGCTAAACACTTGTACAGGGTAGGCAGCAGGGACATTTACTTTAGCGAATTCCCCTACGGCTTGGTCTGCATCTAAGGTAACGTAAAAACAGTTATTATCGACATTTACTGCTGCCGGTGGTGCACTAAAGCACATGGTTAAATCATTCCAAATCCAACCGGCGGCTTTGTCATGACTGGCAAATACGGCGGTATCCAAGATCAAATTGCCATCAATCTTAGTAATACCTTGTTTCTTTAATTCGCTAATTAATTGATAAAGTTGACCGCTTGTTAGGTCAGGATCACCACTAAATTTAGCGATTAAATCGCCTTTTAGTACGCTGTTTTCAACTTTGCCATTGGTAAGCAACGCAGTTTGAAAACGGAAATCTTGTGGTAATGCTAATTTAGCCGCTAAAGCGGTAAATACTTTTTGAGTGCTGGCAGGCAGCATAAATGTATCGCTTTGGTATTGTGCAATAATTTGGTCTGTATCTAGGTTTTTAGCGATAAAAGTGGCAGAACTTCCGGCAGGAAGATAAGTCATAAGTTCTTGAGTATTGATTTCCGCATAGCTAATGCTTGGAATAAGTAAACTAACTAGAGAGAGTTTTGGCATGAGTTTGCCAATGGATTTAAGCAGCATATAAATTCGGGAGTTGATATTTTTAACAAGACGTTGAATAATAGCCCTTTCGCTTATATTCGTAAACCTTAAAATTTTTATAAAAGGATAAATAATGAAACAAATTCCTATGACGGTGCGTGGAGCAGAATTGCTTCGTGAAGAATTAGAATTTCTAAAAAATGTTCGCCGCCCACAAATTATTGACGCGATTGCAGAAGCACGCGAACACGGCGATTTGAAAGAGAATGCCGAATACCACGCGGCACGTGAGCAGCAAGGTTTCTGTGAAGGTCGTATTCAAGAAATTGAAGGTAAATTAGGTAACGCACAAATCATTGACGTAACCAAAATGGTGAACAACGGTAAAGTAATTTTCGGTGCGACAGTCGGCCTAGTGAATGCGGATACCGATGAAGAAGTGACTTATCGCATTGTGGGCGATGATGAAGCGAATATTAAAGAAGGCTTAATTTCAGTAAACTCGCCGATTGCTCGTGGCTTAGTCGGTAAAGAAGTTGACGATTCGGTAAGTATTGTTACTCCGGGCGGTAAAGTAGAGTTCGACATTATTAGCGTGGAATATATTTAATCCGAATTCCGTATAAAGTTAAGCGGTCATATTTCTTCAATATTTTGCAAAAAATGGAAGAAATATGACCGCTTTTTTATGTTTATTGGAATAAATGATGATGTTTCACTAATTCCTCACGAGTGAGGGCAAACACACCGAGTCCGCCGTTTTTGAGTTCAACCCAGTGGAATGGTACGCTTGGGAATTGTTCGATTAAATGCACCATACTGTTGCCGACTTCGCAAACTAATACACCGTTATCTGCCAGATAATTTGGTGCTTCGGCAAGAATGCGTTTGGTGATGTCTAAACCGTCAACGCCGGAGCCTAATGCTAATTCCGGTTCGTGGTGGAATTCTTGCGGCATATCGTCCAAATCTTCTTGGTCAACATACGGCGGATTAGTCACGATCAAATCATATTTATCTTCCGGAATATCAGTAAATAAATCTGAGCTGATTGGGAACACACGATGTGCAACTTGATGACGCTCAATATTAATTTGTGCGACATCTAACGCATCAAGCGATAAATCAACCGCATCAACTTCAGCATGCGGGAAGCGGTTTGCACAGGCGATTGCAATACAGCCGCTACCGGTACACATATCTAAAATGCGCTTCGGTTCGGCACGTAATATACCGGTAAAACCTTGTTGAATTAATTCGCCAATTGGTGAGCGAGGCACAATAACACGTTCGTCTACATAATATTCGGCACCGCAGAACCATGTAGAGTTAGTTAAATATGCCACCGGTTTACGCATACCTAAGCGTTGTTGAACCATTTCGATAATGCGTTCTTTCTCAATACGAGTCAGATTAGAGGAATACATCGCTTCCGGCACATCAATCGGTAGGCTTAACGCACTTAGTACAAGTTGGTGTGCTTCATCCCAAGGGTTATCTAATCCGTGACCATAGTAGAGATCCGAAGCGTTGAAATAGCTATATGCCCAACGCATCATATCTTGAATCGTTTTTAAATCATCTGCGGCAGATGATTCCATGATTTCTTCTAATAATTCTAGGTTGTATTCGAACATAATTGTCCCTTTTAAGAGTAAAAATTGGCTTATTCTATACCGATATACTTTTTTGCGCTAGAATTCCGCAAAATTAAAGGAAAATAAAAATGAGAACAACTCAGCTTATCGAATTAGACCAACAGCATATTTGGCATCCTTATTCTTCCATTACCAATCCTATTCCTGTTTATCCGGTAGAACGAGCGGACGGCGTGATCATTACCTTAAAGGACGGTCGTAAACTGATTGACGGAATGTCTTCATGGTGGGCGGCGCTACACGGCTATAACCATCCTCGTTTAAATCAGGCGGCAACCGAACAATTAAGCAAAATGAGCCATATCATGTTTGGTGGTTTGACTCACGAGCCGGCGGCTAAACTTTCGCAAAAATTGTTGGAAATTTTACCGCTTGAGCTGAATAAAATTTTCTTTGCAGATAGCGGTTCGGTAGCGGTTGAAGTTGCTATGAAAATGGCATTGCAATATGCCCAAGCAAGCGGTCAAAAAGGTGCTAAAAAACGCACTAAATTTGCTACGATTCGCTCCGGTTATCACGGCGATACTTGGCATGCAATGTCGGTTTGTGATCCCGTTACCGGTATGCACGGTCTATTCAATTCCAGTTTACCCGTGCAATATTTTCTGCCGCAACCGAGTGTGAAATTTGGTGAAGCATGGCGAAATGAAGCGATTTTGCCACTGCAAGATTTATTTGAACAACATGGCGATGAGATTGCAGCATTAATTCTAGAGCCTGTTGTACAAGGTGCTGGCGGGATGTATTTCTATTCGCCGGTGTATCTACAAAAAGCGAGAGAATTATGTGATCGTTTCGGGATTCTGTTAATTTTCGATGAAATTGCAACCGGTTTTGGACGTACGGGGAAATTATTTGCGTTGCAACACGCTGAGGTGGTACCGGATATTATTTGTTTGGGCAAAGCGCTAACCGGCGGTTATTTGACTTTATCGGCAACCGTCACGACAGAAAAAGTTGCAACGGTCATTTGTGAGGGAGAAGCAAAATGTTTTATGCACGGCCCGACATTTATGGCGAATCCGCTTGCCTGTGCGATTGCTTATGAATCGATTAATTTATTATTAGAAAGTGATTGGCAAGCTAATATTCAACGTATTGAACGGCAATTAATAGATGAGTTGGCACCGGCAAAACACTTTAAATCGGTAGCGGAAGTACGAGTATTAGGCGCAATCGGTGTATTAGAAATGCAACAGCCGGTTGATTTGGTATCACTACAAAAATTATTTGTAGAACACGGCATTTGGGTTCGCCCTTTTGGCAAACTGGTTTACATTATGCCGCCGTTTATTATTAGTCAGGCGGAATTAACCCAACTCACTACCGCCTTATTGCAAGTATTAAAAATAGCTTATAACGAATAAAACGTCATATATTTCACGGAGGTTTTATGAATGTATTCGAACAAAAGTTAGCGGAATTAACGCAATCCGGTTTAAAGCGAGTGTTACCACCGATTCAACACGATGGAAAGTGGATTATTGCCGATAATCGTCGAATGCTAAATTTTTCTTCAAACGATTATTTGGGATTGGCTTCAGATCAGTATTTACAAAAACAATTTTTGCAAAAAATCAGTGAAAATGAACCGATTGTTACTCCGCTTACCTCATCTTCTTCGCGTCTACTGACCGGTAATTTCCCGATTTACCAAGATTTTGAGCAGCTGATTGCCAACCGTTTTCAGCGAGAAGCGGCTTTGTTATTTAACAGTGGTTATCATGCCAATATCGGTATTTTGCCCGCGTTAGCGGATAAAAATACCCTAATTCTTGCCGATAAGTTAGTACACGCCAGTTTGATTGACGGTATCCGTTTAGCCGGTGTGTCTTTTTATCGCTATCAACATAATAACCTCGAACATTTAACTCAATTACTCAGTAAATATGCTGCACAGTTTGAGCGGATTATCATTGTGACCGAAAGTATTTTTAGTATGGACGGCGATATTGCGCCTTTGGCTGAACTCGTGGCATTAAAAAAAGCCTTTGCCAGCCAGTGTCATATTATGCTGTATGTTGATGAAGCGCATGCAATCGGGGCATACGGAGAACAGGGCTTAGGCATGGCGGAAGTATTAGACTGTATCGATGAGATCGATTTTTTAGTCGGTACCTTTGGCAAAGCATTGGCTTCGATGGGGGCTTATTTGGTGTGCGATCAAGTGATCAAAGATTACTTAATCAACACGATGCGTCCGCTGATTTTTTCGACTGCATTACCGCCGCTAAATGTCGCATGGACGGCATTTCTATTTGAGCGGTTACCCGAATTTCAACCTAAACGACAGCATTTAGCGCAGCTCAGTGAGAAGCTAAAACAAGCGGTACAGCAGAAAAATAGTTATCCGTTACAAACGCAAAGTTGCATTATTCCGTTTGTAGTGGGTGAAAACGAACAAGCGGTGCAAAAAGCCAAAACATTGCAACAACAAGGTTTTTATTGCTTGCCGATTCGCCCGCCGACAGTGCCGAAAGGTACGGCTCGTATCCGCCTATCATTAACCGCTGATTTAACCACAGAAGAATTAGATCGCTTAATTGCTTGTTTATAAGGAGAAAAAGTGAAAACAAAATTAATTTCAACTCAACAAGCCAATTTGATTATTTATTTTGCCGGTTGGGGCACACCGGCATCGGTTGTCTCACATTTAGCGTTGCCGAACGGTTATGACTTATTGATTTGTTATGATTACCAAGATTTAAACTTTCCTGCTTTTGATTTTAGCCGTTACCAAACCCTCCGCTTAGTGGCGTGGTCGATGGGCGTTTGGGTGGCGGAAAATGTATTACCGGAGATTAATTTGGCTTCTGCGACAGCGATTAACGGTACGCCTTTTCCTAAACACGATGAATGGGGGATTCCGCTACAGATATTTAACGGCACATTACAAACATTAAATACAGAAAATCGCTTGAAGTTTGAACGCCGAATTTGTGGTGATAAACAGTTGTTAAATGCTTACCTCGCATTACCCGAACAGCGTTCGCTTGCTGAAATTCATCATGAACTTGAGGTATTGAATACGGCAATCGAGGCAAATCTTGTTACGCCGAAGCTACATTGGACAAATGTCATTATTGGCGAGAAAGATCGTATTTTTTCAGCACAAAATCAGCTAGCTTTTTGGCAAGATAAAAATGTGCGTATGACACAAATGCCTAAAGGTGAGCATTATCTCTGGCAACATTTTTCTGAGTGGGAGCAATTATGGCAAAGTTAGATAAGCCATTGATTGCACAACGTTTTGCAACCCATATCACGGAATATGACGAGCATGCGATCGCTCAACAACAGATTAATCGACAATTGGTAAATTTGCTCGCCAAAACGAACAAACAATGTTTTCGGCGAGTGTTGGAAATCGGTTGTGGCACGGGTGATTTAACTCAGCATTTAGTGCGTGAATATCAAGTGGAACATTTGGTTATTAACGATCTGAGTGATGTCTATCAAGATTGCGTCTTGCAAAAAATTGGCGAAAATCGACCGCTTGTTTCCTTTAAATTTATAGCCGGCGATGCGGAACATTTAGCCTTTGATGGGCAATTTGATTTGATCAGTTCTGCGTCCGCAGTACAGTGGTTTGAACAACCGCAAACTTTTGTTTCGCAAGCTGCGAATCTGTTACAGTCGAATGGTATTTTGCTATTTAATAGTTTTACAACGGAAAATTTAGCGGAAATTCGTCAACTAACGGGTGTTGGGCTGACTTATCCAAGCCAAGAAGATTGGCATTTTTGGTTAAGTAAAGACTTTACCCAGTTACAGATTATGCAACGGCAGATTCGTTTAACCTTTGCTTCACCGCTTGCCGTGTTGCAACACCTGCGGAAAACCGGGGTAACGGCAATTAGTACACAAACGTGGACACGCAAAAAGTTGATGGCATTTAGTGAACAATATCAAGCTCAATTTAGCTGTGAACAAGGTGTTTATTTGACTTATGAGCCGATTTTTATTTTGGGAGTGAAAAAATAATGGGCAAAATCATTTTTGTATCGGGCATTGATACCGACATAGGCAAAACGGTCGCCACCGGGTTTTATGCTAAACATTTGATGAAACAGGGTTATTCGGTGATTACGCAAAAAATGATTCAAACCGGCTGTGAAGGCGTTTCCAGTGATATTCTGCACCATCGCCAGATGCAGAATATGCCGTTAACCCAAGAGGATAAAGACGGTATTACTTGTCCTTATCTTTTTCGCTATCCTTGTTCGCCGCATTTGGCAGCGGAAATGGAAAATATCACGATTGATACGCATAAAATTGCCGAAGCCAGCCGATTATTAGCCGAAAAATATGACTACGTTTTGTTAGAGGGGGCGGGCGGTTTGGCTGTGCCTTATGATAATCGACATACCACGCTTGATTATATTGCGGAGCAGCAATTACCGTTGATTTTAGTGACTTCCGGCAGATTAGGTTCGATTAATCATACCTTGCTCAGTTTAATGGCGTGCCAACAAAAACAGATTCCGTTAGTCAGTTTGATCTATAATAGTTATCCGCCAACAGACGAAATTATTCAGCAAAGTACGCTAAATTATTTAAGAGAATATATTGAACGCAATTTCCCAGAAGCGGAATTTTTAGTAATGGACAAACAAGCATGTTAGATAACGAAGATTTTGCACTTTTCCAAGAAGCGGTAAAAGGCACGAAAAAAATTAAACAAGACACTTTTGTACCGAAAACTGCGCCTCGTAAAAAAGTTAATGAGTTACGAGAGTTACAGGAACAAAAAGACACCGAATTTTTCTTTTCTGATGAATACGAACCGTTATTACGAGAAGAAAATGAGAAAATCAAATATTTACGTGCGGATATTGACCCGTATATTTTAAAGCAATTACGCCGTGGCGATTTTCAGCCGGAGCTTTTTTTAGATTTACACGGTTTAACTCGTGAACAAGCAAAAAAAGAGTTGGCGGCACTGATTTTGGCGTGCGAGAGAGAACAAGTTTATTGTGCCAGCATTATGACCGGTTTTGGTACGCGCACTTTGAAAGATCAAATTCCCCGTTGGTTGGTGCAACACCCTAAAATCATCGCTTTACACCAAGCGCCAAGAGAGTGGGGCGGTGATGCGGCAATTTTGATTTTGGTAGAACAAATCGAAAGTCCGGAAAGACGTTTATTCGAACGTAAATAACTCATGACAAGCGGTCGTATTTTTGCAAAATTTTGCACAGATCCGACCGCTTGATCTATCTATCTCATAAGGAAGTTTGTAGAATGCCTGCCTTTATTTATACAGGAGATTTCCATGTTAGAACTTGTGATCGCTATTTTATGTAGCGTCTCTGTCGGGGTGTTGATTAAAGTCGCACGTCAAAAGCAAATTGCCATTGATCAAAGTATCGCAGTGAACTATATCGTCACGACTTCGATGACCTATTTTTTACTGAATCCGGATTTTAAAGGGCAAACCGTGGTTGATATTGTAGCGAATAACCCTTCGTCTTATCTATTTTTTGCATTAGGTTTCTTATTACCAACCATTTTCCTGATTCAAGCCAAATCACTTGAATTTGCCGGTATTATTCGTACCGATGCGGCACAACGTCTTTCACTGTTTTTACCGATTTTGGCGGCGTTTACCATTTTCGGTGAACAAATTACCCAAAACAAATTAATCGCATTGGTATTAGCTTTCGTTGCGCTCGGCTGTTTGTTATGGAAAACCCATCACGGTATGGGTAAAGGCGGTAAAATTGCGATTATTAGCTTGGCTTGTGTATGGTTGGGCTATGGTATGACCGATACGCTGTTTAAACAAATTGCCAAATCAGGTTCGGCCTTCCCGGTAACATTGTTTATCGCCTTTGTTTTTGCCGGTTGTTTAATGTTTGCTTATTTATTACTGAAGCGTACGCAATGGCACGTGCCGAGTGTGGTTGTCGGCTTAGTGTTAGGCGTATTGAATTTCTGTAATATTTTGTTCTACATTAAAGCGCACCAAGTGATGAAAGATGACCCGACTTTAGTGTTTACCGGTATGAACCTCGGTGTGATTTGTTTAGGGACATTTATCGGTGCATTAGTATTTAAAGAAAAAATCAATAAAATTAATTACTTAGGTGTCTTTATTGCAATTATTGCGATTATTTGCTTATTTTATTGGAAATAATCCGATTTGAATCAATAATCGAAATTACCCAATAATGCGGTTTGAGCTATAATAAATCCTCTCCATTAGCTGATGGAGAGGATTTTTACGTTTTAAGGGGAGAAGAATGAAACTAATCAAGCAATGTAGTCAAAATTATGTGAATTGGGTGCTACGCTTAGGTCGAGCAAAGGCGGCTTTACTGGGCTTTTTTGTGTTGGCATTTTTTGCCATTATCGTCCAGGGCGCATTAACCTATTTATTCACCGGCGAAATTCAAACGCGTGATATTTTACGTTCGATTTCTTTCGGCCTGATTTCCGCCCCTTTTGTGATTTATTTTTTCAATTTAATCGTTGTTAAACTGGAAAAATCACGTATTCAGCTAGAACAAAGTATTTATGATCTCGGTGTGTTGCGTGAGCAGGATGCGCATTTAAATGCCACACTTGAAAAAAATAACCGAGACAAAAGCGTATTAATGGCAACCATTAGCCATGAATTACGTACACCGCTCAATGGCATTATCGGCTTAAGCCGAATTCTGTTAGAGGGAGAGCTAACTCAGCAACAACGAGAATATTTAAAAACAATTAATATTAGTGCGGTTTCATTAGGGCATATTTTTAGCGACATTATTGATTTAGAGAAAATTGATAGTCGCCGTATTGAGTTATTCAATAAGGAAGTTGAGTTTTCTCAATTGATCAGTGATATCAGCAATTTTGCCAATTTAATGGCGGATCAACGTAAAATTAAATTCCATATCAGCTATTCGGATAATTTACCGAATTTCATTTTGGTCGATAACGCACGTTTAAGTCAGGTATTGTGGAATTTGGTCAGTAATGCGGTGAAATTCACCCCGGCAGGTGGAGATATTTACCTTGATGTGCAACGTGTAGATGATGACCATTTTAGTTTTAGCTTGCGAGACACCGGTATCGGTATTCCTAAAAACGAACAGCGCAAAGTATTTGCAATGTTCTACCAAGCGGAAAACTCACAAGAGAAAAAAGCGCAAGGTAGTGGTATCGGTTTAGCTATCTCAAAACGTATCGCTAAATTAATGGGCGGCGATCTCACCCTTGAAAGTGAGGAAGGCAAAGGTTCGACCTTTACTTTAACGATTCAAGCGGATACGGTTGAAGCGAAAAAAGCGGTTAAAATCAATGATCATGCGTTAAAAGTTTTATTAGTTGAAGACATTGAAGTAAATGTGGTGGTTGCCCGCGCGATGTTAGAAAAATTCGGTTGTGACGTAGATGTTGCGATGACCGGTGATGAAGCGTTCGAGTTATTCGAGCAGAACAGTTACGACCTTATTTTACTTGATATTCAATTACCGGATATGACAGGCTTTGATATTGCAAGACAGTTACGTGAACGTTATGAAAACGAAGAAGTGGATTACCTGCCGCTTTTAGTTGCGTTAACCGCCAATATTATGCAAACCAAAGAAGAATATCAGCAACAGGGTATGGATGACGTATTGCGTAAACCGCTTTCGTTAGAAGCGTTATCCGAATGTTTGAATCATTACTTTAACAGCGATTTTGTGGAAAAAACCGGTGAAATTCGACCGCTTGTCGACACGGAAGAAACACTGAATTTACCTTACGATCGTAAGATTCTATCCGAATTAATCGAAGTGATGGGGGCAAAAGCCGTATTAGCTAATTTTGCGTTATTTGCGAAGCTCATGCCGGAATACTTGGAGAATTTACAACACTATCTTACCGAATGGCAGGCGACCGATTCAGCGGAAATGCGTAAAAACACGGCGGATGAAGCGCATAAAATCAAAGGAGCGCTTGCCTCAGTCAGCTTAAAACGCTTGCAAGAAATTGCTCAGTATGCCCAAACCGATAACGGTGAAATTTGGGAAGAGCATATTGCGCAGTGGGTGTTCCAAATTGCGCAGCAATGGCAAGCGGATTTAGCTTTAGCGGAGCATTGGGTAAAAGAAAATTACTAATGTGATTTTATAAAGAAAATGGGGGATTGGATTTATTATCCGTTTCCCCATTTTTTATGTTTAGGGTTGACGAATTCAATGCCTTTATCTTTAAAATCAATCCCTTCCAATTCCAATAAATAGCGTTTTGCCGGCAAGCCACCACCGAAGCCGGTCAGCGTTTGGCTTTTTCCTAATACTCTGTGACAAGGCACGATAATCGAAATCGGGTTGCGACCTACCGCTCCACCGACAGCACGCATTGCATTCGGTTTGCCAAGTTGCTGAGCGATTTCGCCGTAACTGGTCGTTTTGCCATAAGGAATGGTTAATAAAATCTTCCATACGGATTTTTGGAATTCCGTACCTTGTGGCGCCAGAAAATCCAAATGCTGGAATTCCAGTTTCTCACCGGCAAAATAGCGGTCTAAAATGTGGCGTGTTTTGCAAAAAATTTCGAAAATTTGACCGCTTGCTTCAGTAGCAATTTGCCATTTTTGTGCGTCAGTGGTGAGTTGTTCTTGTTCGAATTCAATGCCGAGTAATCCGTTATCATTGGCAATCAATAACAGATTTCCGACAGGTGAGTGGTAATATTGATAGTGAATATTGGATGACATATTAACTCCATTTTAAATAAAAAAGGCGTGTAATGAGTTTACACGCCTTTTGAGCATTCGTAATTGCCTATTTTGAGTTAGGCATTAGAATTTATAGTTAAGATTTAAACCGTAAAGATTAGCTTTTGAACTAACTTGGAATACCGCTGATTGACCTTCTTTAAAGTTGTTCTTTTTACCACGAAGGTGTGCAAAACCGACATCAGCAGAAAGGTTTGGCGTAAAGCGGTAAGTTGCACCCACTGAGTACCATGTACGATCCGTATCTGGAATTGAGATTGACGGGTGTTTTACACTTGCATTTTCATCGTAAGCAAAACCGGTACGCACAGTTAATGTTTCATCTACATCATAAGAGAAACCAAGTGAGTAACGTGATGAGTTACTGAAGTTTTCATCCTTATGGAATAAAATATTACCTTTAGAACCATAAGCAGTTAAGCTTTTTAAGCGATCCCACTCGGTGTATTTATAGCTATATTGTAATGCTAATTTCTCGGTCAATTTATGGAAACCTGAGAATTCCCAGTATGCCGGTAAATTAAGTGTTAAGCGACCCGGTACAGCTTTTCCACCGGTTGCTTCACTAATTGGTAACGCAATGCCAGAGCTTGCTAGGCGTGAAAGTAATGCATTATAAGCCACAGGGAAATCGTTAGAATATTTACCTTTGAATTTTACGTCTACCGCAGAGTGATATGCTAAGCCCCAACGGTGACTTTCATTTAATTCGTAGCTTAAACCTGCGTTCCAACCGAATGACCATTCATCGCCTTTGATTTGCGATACAGAAGTGGTTGCTGGCATGTTGCTGAGTTGACCTGCAACTGCACTTAATTGTGCAGCTTGAGCAGCTGGTAATTGACTTGCACGTGCTGCTAATTGTTGTGCAATGGCTTTACCGCCCACACCTAAATGACGCTGAACTTCCGCATCAGAATGAATTGCATTTAAACCAAGACCGAAACTTAAACCGTTACCAAAGTTATATGCACCGCTTAAATTAAAGTTAAGCGCAGTTAATTCGGTTTTACCACCGTAAACACCGGCATTGAATTGCTCGTTGTATTCAGATTTCAAACCGTAATTTACGTTTAAGCCCCCACCAAGTGAAAAACGATCATTGACAGGTGTGACAACATATAGATTTGGAATAACAGCATTAGGAATAATATTTCCATGAGATGCATCAAAAACACGTCCAATTTTGCCTGAAACGTTAACATCTGCGTCAACTAAAATACCACCTGCTGAAAATTCCGTGCTTTTGAATTTGGTCATTAATGCCGGGTTGGTTGCAACCACAGAAGCATTGTCTGCGACAGCAGCATTACCTGCATAAGCCATACCTAAACCAGAAGTAGAAATTTCCGCTAATTGGAAAGCTGCAGCGTGAACACCTGCTGCTGAAAATGTTAAAAGTGACGCTAAAAGCGTTTTGTTAAATTGGTTATTCATCTCATGCCCTTTACTGTAATTGGATTTTACGGATGTGTTATTTTTTAGCGAACAAGTGTTCACAATTTTTAAAGTTCGCGAATTCTAATCGTAGCAATAGTGAGCGGGCAAGCGTCTTTACTTAAAATACTCGGAGTTCCGACCAGTGAACACATGTTTACTGATTACTAAATTTCTATTCTTTATTTTTTAGAAAATACGGAAATAAGTGTTATTCAAACTATTCCAGTCAGGATTATTATTTGAAGTAGATCAAAAATCATTTATAATTGTAGGGATTTGATTCCAGTATTTTTAATTGATAACTTTGAGTTATCGTTTTTGGCAATTAATGCCGATAATCATTTGTAAAACCTTTCAATGTGATAAGTGTAAAATTCTTGACTAAAATAGTCGGGTATATCACAATTCACTTAATTAAAAATCATTACTTTTGCTCTAAAGTGAGGAAATTATTATGAAATTAACGTCAAGAGGGCGTTATGCCGTAACCGCAATTTTAGATATTGCGTTACATGGAAAGTCTTTACCCGTAAGTCTTGCCGATATTTCAGAGCGCCAAGCGATTTCATTGTCGTATTTAGAACAATTATTTGCTCAGTTACGTCGCGAAGGTATCGTGCATAGCGTACGTGGTCCGGGTGGCGGTTACCAACTTGGTAAGCAACCTGAAGAAATCAGTGTGGGTATGATTATTGCGGCGGTGAATGAAAATCTTGATGTCACTAAATGTAAAGGTAGTGGTAACTGTAGTAAAAACTCACAGTGCTTAACGCATCATTTATGGGAACGTTTAGAAGACCAAATCGGTGTGTTTTTAAATACGATTACATTGGCGGAGCTTGTTGAAGAACACTCGGATCACGATTGTGAAAAAGAGCATTGCCACGATCATTCACACAAACACTAATTGCAAAAAATTCAATAAAAATGACCGCTTATTTCAAGCGAGTTAGGAGTAACAATGTCAGTTAAATTACCTATCTATTTAGATTATGCCGCAACCACTCCAATGGATGAGCGTGTTGCCCAAAAAATGATGCAATATATGACCAAAGACGGCATCTTTGGTAACCCGGCTTCACGTTCTCACAAATTCGGTTGGGAAGCGGAAGAAGCTGTAGATGTTGCACGTAACCACATCGCAGATTTAATCGGTGCGGATAGCCGTGAAATCGTATTCACCTCAGGTGCGACAGAGTCTGATAACTTAGCGATTAAAGGTGCTGCACATTTCTACCAAACCAAAGGTAAACATATCATCACAGTTAAAACCGAGCACAAAGCGGTATTAGATACTTGCCGTCAGCTAGAGCGTGAAGGTTTTGAAGTGACTTATTTAGACCCGGAACAAGACGGCTTATTAGATTTAGCGAAATTAGAAGCGGCGATTCGTCCGGACACGATTTTAATTTCTGTTATGCACGTAAATAACGAAATGGGTGTTATTCAAGACATCAAAGCAATTGGTGAAATTTGCCGTGCGAAGAAAATTATTTTCCACGTGGATGCAACGCAATCGGTCGGTAAAATTCCGGTAGACGTACAAGAGTTAAAAGTTGACTTAATGTCTTTCTCAAGCCACAAATTATACGGACCAAAAGGTATCGGCGGCTTATATGTATGCCGTAAACCTCGTGTTCGTATCGAAGCGATTATTCACGGTGGCGGTCATGAGCGTGGTATGCGTTCAGGCACATTACCTGTACACCAAATCGTAGGTATGGGCGAAGCGTATCGTATCGCTAAAGAAGAAATGGCAACAGAAATGCCTCGCTTACGTGCATTACGTGACCGTTTATACAACGGCTTCAAAGATATCGAAGAAGTGTATGTAAATGGTTCAATGGAAGAAGGCAAACGTGTAGATTCAAACTTAAATATCAGCTTCAACTTTGTTGAAGGTGAGTCATTAATGATGGCGTTACGTGATATTGCGGTTTCATCAGGTTCTGCATGTACTTCGGCAAGTTTAGAGCCTTCATACGTATTACGTGCCATCGGCCGTGACGATGAATTAGCACACAGCTCAATTCGTTTCACTTTAGGTCGTTGGACAACAGAAGAAGAAATCGACTACACCATCGAGCTTGTGAAAAAAGCAATCGTAAAACTTCGTGAACTTTCTCCACTTTGGGAAATGTTTAAAGAAGGTGTGGATCTATCAAAAATCGAGTGGAATCACCACTAATCAGTAGAAATATTGCAATGTATTTGCGTTGTTGAACCGTCTTGCCGTACTGATTGTACTGTCTGTGGCGGTTCGCCTAGTAACTGCAAACAATATTTTACTGATAACAGAATTTAACAGAAGGAATACAAAATGGCATACAGCGAAAAAGTAATTGACCATTACGAGAACCCACGTAACGTAGGGACATTTGATAAAGAAGCGGCGGATATCGGTACCGGTATGGTAGGTGCGCCGGCTTGTGGTGATATTCTACGTTTACAAATTAAAGTGAACGATCAGGGTATTATCGAAGATGCACGCTTTAAAGCATACGGTTGTGGTTCTGCAATCGCATCAAGTTCTTTAATTACCGAATGGGTTAAAGGTAAATCTTTAGAAGAAGCGGGCGCAATCAAAAACAGCGACATCGCAGAAGAATTAGAATTACCACCGGTGAAAGTTCACTGTTCAATTCTTGCGGAAGACGCAATCAAAGCAGCGATTGCCGATTACAAAGAAAAACAAGCTAAGTAATATTTAGTTCGGATAACACGGAAAGCACGAAAACAAGCGGTTATTTTTGCGTAAAATTTTGCAAAATTGACGTTTTCGGGTATTTCCGTGTTTTCCGTGGTAAAGATCGTTTTCACTTAACAGATTAAAAAGGATAACTTATGGCAATTACATTAACAGAAACAGCAGCAAATCGAGTTCGTACATTCTTAGAAAACCGTGGTAAAGGGATCGGTTTACGTTTAGGAGTGAAAACATCGGGCTGTTCGGGACTGGCTTATGTGCTTGAGTTTGTTGATGTGTTAAATGAAGATGATCAAGTGTTCGAACAACACGGCGTAAAAGTGATCGTGGATGAAAAAAGCCTTGCCTATTTAGACGGCACCGAATTGGATTTCGTGAAAGAAGGCTTAAACGAAGGCTTTAAATATAACAATCCGAATGTAAAAGATTCTTGCGGTTGCGGTGAAAGTTTTAACGTATAGAGGAAAATCATGAATAATCCTTTTGCACTATTTGATTTACCGGTTCAATTTGAATTAGATAATGCTTTGCTTTCCGAACGTTATCTGGCATTACAAAAACAGCTTCATCCGGATAATTTTGCCAGCCGCTCTTCAGCGGAACAATTAGCAGCAGTACAAAAGTCGGCAGATGTGAATGCAGCATTGCAGACGTTAAAAGATCCGATTTTACGAGCGGAAGCGATAATTGAAATTCATACCGGTGAAGCAAAAAATCTCGAAGAAAAAAGTATGCGAGATATCGAGTTCTTAATGCAACAGATGGAGTGGCACGAGAAGCTCGAAACGATTGAACACCGTAATGATGAAGACGAATTAACCGCCTTCTTAAAGCAAATTAAAACCGAACAAAAATCCGTTTTACAGCAATTGCAACAAACGCTTGAAGCGCAACAATGGCAACAAGCTAATGGGCTGACAGATCGCCTACGCTATTTTAAAAAGCTGATTATTCAAATCGAAAAAGTCGAAGAAAAATTCTTCGAGATGTAGTGGTATCAGCCGGATACAAGCGGTCGGATTTTAAGAGAATTTTGCAAATGTCTTTACCCTATATTTTGTTGGCATTAGTCGCCGGTTCCGCACTCGCAAGCCAAGCGGCAATCAATAGCCGATTAGCGCAAGCAATGCTCGGACAGCCGTTAGTGGCAGCGACAATTTCGTTTGCAACAGGTACGATTGCACTACTACTATTTTGTTTTTGGAAAACGGATTTAAGCGGTGCATTACAACAGCTTCCGTCACAGCCGTTTTGGAAATTGCTCGGTGGTATTTTAGGTGCCGGTTTCGTCTTTACCACGGTATTTTTAGCCCCGAAAATCGGCATTACCAATATGCTGTTTTTTATTATTGTCGGGCAGTTGGTCACAGGAGCGATTATCGATCATTTCGGTTTGTTTGGTATGGCGGTTCGACCTTTCCAATTAAATCAATTAATCGGGTTATTAACGGTTGCTTGTGGTTTAGGGATTTATTTCTTAGCCCGAAAATAAGCGGTCGAATTTTAAGGAAATTTTGCAATGAAAGCATTAGAAGAATTATTAGATAAGCAATCAGCGTGGCTCATTTTAAGAGATTGGTTTACGCAAGCAAAAAATCATTATGAAATTTTAGCGAGCTATCCGGAAGATGCCGGTGCGGCACTGGTTGGAATGCAGCTTTCAACGCGTTCGCCAATGGGTGCAATCGTGTATGAAACCGGTGGCATTTTTATTGATCACGGCTGGTTGCGCATTTTAGGTTCCGGCAATGAAAAGCTACCGAGAGGCTTATTCGACTGGAATTTCGGTAAAACGTTTAAACAGTCAGGCGAACAACCGAGCCATTTATTAGTGGCGGATGATGCTATCGGCGGTTATTTTGCGATTAATGCCGGCGGCTTAGGTGACAAACTCGGGCAAGTTTACTATCACAATCCGAAAACCAAAAAATGGGAACCGTTAAATTTAGGTTATTCGGAATTTCTCGGCTGGGTATTAGCCGGTGATTTAGCCGATTTTTATAAAGACTTACGTTGGGAAAACTGGCAAGCGGATATTGCGAATTTACAAGGTCATCAAGTATTAGAATTAGAAAGTAAAATCGCCGTACCGATCGAACGCCATTACCAAGGCGTATTTGCACCGGAAAATATGGGATACTCCG
The DNA here is from genome assembly GCF_900636745.1 of Actinobacillus equuli. NCBI lineage: Bacteria > Pseudomonadati > Pseudomonadota > Gammaproteobacteria > Pasteurellales > Pasteurellaceae > Actinobacillus > Actinobacillus equuli. The sequence goes on from NZ_LR134310.1 coordinate 2,078,904, forward strand.
TAGCATAATTGTATCACTCTCTCCCACAAGGGGAGAAGCGTTAAGAGATACCACATTCTGACCGAAATTCAGCACTTCGTTCACAAAGGTGAAAGTGCAATATTAAAAGAGAGATAAAAAATAATGGCATTACTTCAAATTGCTGAGCCGGGGCAGACAGCTGCACCACATCAGCATCGTTTAGCAATCGGTATTGACCTTGGCACAACCAATTCATTGGTGGCAAGTGTACGTAGCGGGCAAACGCAGGTGTTGTTAGATGATCAGGAACGTGCGTTAGTTCCATCAGTCGTTCACTACAGCGAACAACAAAAAACAGTTGGGGTTGAAGCATTTGCACAAGCAAGCATTGACCCGCAGAATACGGTCATTTCGGCGAAACGTTTAATCGGTCGCTCATTAGCAGACGTACAAACACGTTATCCGGATTTACCTTACCAATTTATTGCCAGTGATAATGGCTTACCATTAATTCAGACTAAACAAGGTAATAAAAGTCCGGTTGAGGTATCAGCGGATATTTTAAGCCATTTAAATCGCTTTGCCGAACAACGTTTAGGCGGAGAATTATCCGGTGTAGTTATCACTGTACCGGCGTATTTTGATGACGCACAACGTCAAAGCACCAAAGATGCGGCGCGTCTTGCCGGTTTAAATGTATTACGTTTATTAAATGAACCGACCGCAGCAGCGATTGCTTACGGGTTAGATAGCGGACAAGAAGGCGTTATCGCAGTATATGATTTAGGCGGCGGTACTTTCGATATTTCGATTTTGCGTTTAAGTCGTGGTGTGTTTGAAGTGTTGGCGACCGGTGGTGATACCGCGCTTGGCGGCGATGATTTCGACCATTTGCTAGCCGATTGGATTGCGGAACAGGCAAATTACAAACCGCAAAATGCCAATGAACAACGTGAATTATTAACGCTAGCCACCCAAACTAAAGTGGTGCTTTCACAAGCGGTCGAAACTGAAGTGAAATTTGCAAATTGGCAAGGTACGGTAAGCCGTGTGCAATTTAACGAGTTAATTCAGCCATTAGTTAAACGTTCATTGATGACTTGCCGCCGTGCGTTAAAAGATGCCGGTGTGGAGGCCGAAGAAGTTCGTGAAGTGGTAATGGTTGGCGGTTCAACCCGTGTGCCGTTTGTGCGTGAGCAAGTCGGCGAATTTTTCGAGAAAAATCCGTTAACCTCAATTGATCCGGATAAAGTTGTGGCATTAGGTGCAGCGATTCAGGCGGATATCCTAGTGGGTAATAAACCGGATAGCGAAATGCTGCTGTTAGATGTGGTACCGCTTTCACTTGGTATCGAAACGATGGGTGGTTTAGTTGAGAAAATTATTCCGCGTAACACGACGATTCCGGTTGCACGTGCGCAAGAATTTACTACGGCGAAAGACGGTCAAACCGCAATGAGCGTACACGTGTTACAAGGCGAACGTGAGTTAGTCGAAGATTGTCGTTCACTTGGTCGCTTTACGTTACGAGGCATTCCGCCGATGGTTGCCGGTGCGGCAACAATTCGTGTTACTTATCAAGTGGATGCGGATGGTTTGCTCAGTGTTACGGCAATGGAAAAATCGACCAAAGTACAGGCTTCGATTCAAATTAAGCCGTCTTACGGTTTAACCGATGAAGAAGTCACGCAAATGATTAAATCTTCGATGACCAATGCCAAAGAAGATATGGAAGCTCGTCAACTTGCTGAACAGCGTGTTGAAGCAGATAGAACGATTGATACGGTAATTTCGGCATTGCAACAAGACGGTGCGGAAGTATTAAGCGTTGAAGAGTTTAAGTTAATTGAAGCGGAAATCGCAAAACTGATTCAATTAAAACAAGGTACGGATCGACAAGCAATTGCCCAAGGGGTAAAAGATTTAGATCTCGCAACACAAACATTTGCTGCGAAGCGAATGAATTTATCAATCCAAAAAGCATTAGCGGGTAAAGCCGTTGATGAAATTATTTAATTAGCTCCCTTCTTTGAAAAAGAGGGGAAGAGTCAAATAAAAGAGGATATTATGCCAAAAGTTGTTTTTCTTCCGCATGAAGAGTTCTGTCCGGAAGGTATGGTGATTGAAGCGCAAACCGGCGACAATTTATTAGAGTTAGCGCACAATGCAGGTGTAGAAATTCACCATGCTTGTGACGGTTCTTGTGCGTGTACGACTTGCCATGTGGTGATTCGTGAAGGGTTTGATTCATTAAATGAAACGACCGATCAAGAAGAAGATATGCTAGATAAAGCATGGGGGCTGGAAATGGATAGCCGTTTAAGTTGCCAATGTGTAGTGGGTGAGGAAGACTTAGTGGTAGAGATTCCGAAATATAACTTAAATCACGCAAATGAGGCGGCACACTAATGAAATGGTCTGATACACGCATGATTGCGGAAAATCTTTATGATATGAATCCGGATTTAGATCCGACGACAGTTCGTTTTACTGATATGCACAAATGGATCTGTGAAATGGAAGATTTTGATGATGATCCGGAAGCATCAAACGAACATATTTTAGAAGCGATTTTAACCATTTGGTTAGAAGAATACGAATAAGTATTCAAATAAGAAATCAAAAAAGAAATGGAAAAGGCAGAGCGAAGTCATTGCACTGCCTTTTTTATATCTAAAATTCAATCACTAGAATTTCACATTGACGGCAAAGGTAAAGTTACGTCCGATTTGCGGCACGTAAGGTAAGAATGAGTTATGAATATAGATTTGTTCATTCAATACGTTATTTGCTCGTAACGAGAAGGTGTAATCGACATTTTTGATAATGCGATTGTAATCAATCCCTAAATTCAGCAAGTTATAGCCTTGCGTTTTATTTTCCGTTACTTTACGAGCGACCATCGGTAAATTATTATTCACGTAGTTTTTAATTTCGCAGTCACTATCATCTCTAGTACATCCTTTCGGTGTATGCAATCTTGGTTTAATCGCAATGGTTGAAGTTGAAACACGTTTTTGTGTGAATACATGAATATATTCTAAATTTGCAGACCAGTTCTGATCGAAATACCCTTGCCAACGGAAACCTAAGCGAACGGGTGGAACACGTGGTGCGTTAGTCGCAGGACGTTCAAGTTTGTCCGTGCCGATTTTACCCGGATACGTCAATACACAGTATTCCGGCGCTTCTTTAATATCATCTTTCGAACAGCTTGGATCTAAAGAAACAATTGGTGGCGCAACTAATTCATCTTTATTAGTAAAACCTACGCATTGGCTTAAATCTCCACCGCCAAGCAAACAATCGGCGTTGATATTTTCCTCATCTAAGATAGGATCTTTATCATAGAAATTTTTACCGATAACCGGCGATAATTTTCCAATACGTCCACGTACAATATCACCGAATAAGGTGATACTGTGATCCGGATGGAATTGATAAGTAACTTCTGCTTCTAATCCGTAGAATTTGGCGGTAGTTTGGTTATAGCGGCGTAAGTAAAGATTACCTTCTTTTTCTACGTTTTCATTGAAAATATAGTTGTCGAAATCACTGTAATAGCCGCTGGTTTTATAGAAAACTTTATCGCCGGCATGTCTGAATGCTAATTCATAGTTATCTGATTTTTCTTTGGTTAAATCTTTATTGCCATGCTCAAAAGAGCTGGTTGCAAGATGCCTTCCTTGATAATACAACTCCATCGGCGACGGAATACGTTCGTTATGCGAATAGCTAAACGATAAACGATTTTCGGGCGTAAAATCCCAAGACGTGGTTGCCGCATAAGAAAGTGCATTTTGCTTGTATGGGGTTAAATCAGGTTTAATCGGTGAATATTCCTGAGGTCTTGACGGATCTTTTTGGAAATTATTCAGTGCATGCTCCAGCAGTTTTTGGTCATAATGTACCGGTGTTCTTTGTTTTTCATAACGAACTGCAGTATCTAAACTAAATTTACCTAAATTAAATTGTTCCAAGCCAAATAAACTGATGCTTTTATTGGTATGCGGTACAAGTAAATAAGGGCGATAACTGTTCACGTTATTATGTAATGCTTTGCTATAGGCTTCAGGTGATTCAAAATAACTTGGTAGCAATACTTCGCCAGCGCTGGCTTTTTGTGTCTGATATTGTAAACCGAACATTCCTTTAAAATGTTTGGTCGGTGTATGATAAAGTTCTAAGCGACTGTTAAATCCTTTATTTTTAAAAATCGCATTTTCACTTCCTTTATCAACGGTTGGATCACGCTCAATACTTTTTGGATTGTTTGCACTTTGCGGATTACCCGGATCGCGTTCATCGTGGTAATAATCGGCAAAAGTCAGACTCAATTTCGCTTTATCTAACCATTTAAACGGTTGTAATAATTCTCCACGTACATCATATCGCTTGGTATTCATCAAAATATAAGGGCTATCGTGCAGGTGATTAACTAATATCCCAGTTGGGTTGTCTTCACTAGGTTCATTGTGATTATGCAGACAATGAGTATGCGGGTTATCATAAATATCTTCATCACCCATTAAATGCGGATAAATGGAGAGGTAATAACGACCGGAACCATACCATTGCGTGAAATGTTCTTTATCACTATTGCAGTGAATGTGTCCAGGAATACTATAACGGTCTTTTCTACGGCTATAAGAAGCCCCTAAATAGCCTTTATCGTGAATATAAGAAAGCCCGATAGTGCCAACTTGTGATTTATTATCACTTCCAGGTAAATAATGTAATTGCTCTGATTCCGCTTGGAATCTTGGCACACGGTAGTTATCTGCATTACGTTTTAATCCCTCAAGACGTAGAGCAAAATGATTGCCAAGTCCTAAAGTAATACCGGCAGTATTCACCACTTCTTTGCTAGCTGTGTTATAGCGAGTTAGTGCTTCTCCTTCCAAATTAGGTAAGAGCGCACCCACAGGCATTTGAGTTGGGATTCGCCCGTCCACCACATTTACTACGCCGGCTGGTGAAGCTGTGCTATATAAAAGCGTATTTGCACCTCGCACAATTTCCACTTGGCTAGCGAGTAAGGTATCGGCAGCAACCACATGATCGGGAGAGAGAGAGGACATATCAATCACATCCGTACCGTTTTGCAGAATTTTAACGCGTACACCGTCTTGTCCTCGAATAATCGGCTTACTCGCACCGCCGCCAAATGGATTCGAGTGTACCCCCAATTCTCCTGCTAAAGCATTACCTAAGGTTGCCGACCGATGTTTTAACTGTGACTTATCAACGACCTGATCGCTGATATTATCGGCATTATTGAGAATAGAATCTCCCAATTTGCCTTGTGCATTAACCTTCACTTCCTCTAATTCAATATGCTCTTCTGCTTGAACTGTTAGACTTAAGACCGTGAACAGCGCCAATGTAATGGCATTTTTCTTCATTATTTTCCCCTTTTACCTGATAAGAATAATTAAAAGGGTGCATTATAAAACGAATAAGCCATAAAAAAATAGTGGAAATAATAAAATCCATTAAATTTTTATGGTTTATATGGGTTAAGAAGAGAAATATAAAGTTTAATCTATTTTTTCTTTAGCGTTGCGATCGCATTTGCCCGGCGTTTATTCAGTTCGTCTCTAATCGCTTGTTTTTCAAAACCATCCGCAATCACTTGTTGTACATCGACTTGATTCGCCACTTCGAAATAACGTTTAGCAAGTTCAGCTTGTGGATATTCCCTATTTTCAAAACCCAATCTGCCACGAGCGTCCGCTTCACAAGCGAGTAAAAAATCACAGAAACGTTGCGGTTTACGCCATACATCAAGTGCATTAAATACTTTTAATACGGTTTCCGGACGCAGTTCCGCCATTTTATGGCAGTGCGTGTGGTATTCAGTGACCAAAATGGCGAAATCTTTTACGTCTGTTGGCACTTTTAGGCGATTTGAAAGTTCTCGAGCCGGTTTGATACCTTTTACTTCATGTCCGTAATGATGCGGGAGAATCTCTTTTTCGGTTAAACCTTTGCCTAAATCGTGGCAAAGTGCAGCCCAAAGTAAAGCGGTCGGATTTTCTGCATTTTTTGCAAGTCGTTTGGCTTGTTCCATTACCAGTAAGGTATGAACTCCACTATCAATTTCAGGGTGATGTTGCTCGGGTTGAGGTACGCCGAATAAGCGATCGAATTCCGGAAATAATACGGCTAACGCACCGATTTCTCGTAATACTTCAAAATAGATTTGCGGATTATCCGTTGCAAATGCTTTTTGAGTTTCCAACCAAACACGCTCCGCAGTTAAGTGAGCCAATTCACCACAAGCGGTCATTTCTTGCATTAATTTTACCGTTTCAGGCGCGATTTTAAAGCCGAGCGAATGGAAACGGGCGGCAAAGCGAGCCACTCTTAAAACCCGCAGCGGATCTTCACTAAATGCCGGTGAAATATGACGAAGCAGACGATTTGCTAAATCTTGTTTACCGCCGTATGGGTCAAAAATTTGACCGCTTGCATCTTGGGCAATCGCATTAACAGTTAGATCACGGCGAATTAAATCTTGTTCGAGCGTGACATCGGGCGAAAAGTCGCAGAGAAAACCGCTATAACCGACCCCGTTTTTACGTTCTTGGCGGGCTAGCGCATATTCTTCTTTGGTTTTTGGATGTAAAAAAACGGGGAAGTCATTGCCGACTTGCTGATAGCCCTGTGCTAGCAGTTGTTCGGGCGTTGCACCAACCACCAGATAATCCCGATCTTTCACCGGTAAGTTTAATAGTTGATCACGGACTGCACCGCCAACGAGATAAATTTGCATAGTTTTGTTACTTTTATGAAAGATGATTCCATTTTGCAGAATTATAAAAAAATTTGACCGCTTGTGTTGAGTGCAAGCGGTCAAATTTCTAACTTATTTTGCGATTATGCAACGGTTACTGATTCAATTACTACATCTTCAACCGGTACATCTTGGTGGAAGCCTTTGTTGCCGGTTTTCACGCCTTTGATTTTATCAACCACGTCCATACCTTCAACCACTTCACCGAATACCGCATAGCCCCATTCTTGCACCACTTCACGACCAAACATTTCTTTTGAACGGTAATCTAAGAAAGTATTGTCCGCTACGTTGATAAAGAACTGTGAGCTTGCTGAATGTGGATCAGAAGTACGTGCCATGGCAAGTGTGCCGCGTTTGTTGCTTAAACGATTGTTCGCTTCGTTTTGAATCGGCGCTTTGGTTGCTTTTTCAATTAAGCCTGAAGTCATACCGCCGCCTTGAATCATAAAACCATCGATAACACGGTGGAAAATCGTACCGTTATAAAAGCCTTCTTTGCAGTAATCTTCAAAGTTTTTTGCGGTTACTGGTGCTTTTTCAAAGTTAAGTTCGATTTTAATGTCACCGAAATTCGTATGTAATGTAATCATTTAGATTTCCTTATAAAAGAGAAAGGGAAGTTTGGTGCGTTATTATTAAAAAGTTTACGGGAAATTGCAAAAAAATCTCAAAATTAGACCGCTTATTCGCTATACTTCTCAACATTGCGATAACAAATCAGTACAGAGGATACTATGCTCAAAATTTATAACACTTTAAAACGTGAAAAAGAAGAATTTAAACCAATTAACCCGAACCAAGTTGGTATGTATGTCTGCGGTGTTACGGTTTACGATCTCTGTCACTTTGGGCACGGACGTACTTTTGTTTCATTTGACGTGATTGCACGTTATTTACGTTATTTAGGCTATAACTTGCGTTATGTGCGTAATATTACCGATGTAGACGATAAAATCATCAAACGTGCGTTAGAAAATAACGAAACTTGCGATCAATTAGTCGATCGTATGATTGCCGAAATGCATAAAGATTTTGATGATCTGAATATTCTTCGCCCGGATGTTGAGCCTCGTGCAACCAAACATATCCCTGAAATTGTGGCGATGGTGGAAAAACTGATCGCAAACGGCCACGCTTACGTAGCAGCAGACGGCGATGTAATGTTTGATGTGGAAAGTTTCAAAAAATACGGTGCGTTATCTCGCCAAAATTTAGAACAATTACAAGCCGGCGCACGTGTTGAAATTAAATCGGTTAAGAAAAATCCGATGGACTTCGTATTATGGAAAATGTCGAAAGAAGGCGAACCGAGCTGGCAAAGCCCGTGGGGTAACGGTCGCCCGGGTTGGCATATTGAATGTTCGGCAATGAACAGCAAAGAATTAGGCGAACATTTTGATATTCACGGCGGTGGCTCGGACTTAATGTTCCCACACCACGAAAACGAAATCGCACAATCTTGTTGCGCACACGGCGGCGATTATGTCAATTACTGGCTACACACCGGTATGCTAACGATTGATGATGAGAAAATGTCAAAATCGCTCGGCAATTTCTTCACGATTCGCACCATGTTAGAAAAATATGAATCGGAAACTTTACGTTATTTCTTCTTAACCGCGCACTATCGTAGCTTATTAAATTACAGTTTAGATAATTTAGATTTAGCTCGTTCGGCGTTAGAGCGTTTATATACTTCATTACGTGGTTGTGATTTATCGGTTGAGATTGCTGGCGGCGAACAATACGTCGAAGCGTTTAAAGCGGCAATGGACGATGATTTCAATACACCGGGCGCATTAGCGGTGTTATTTGAAATCGCACGTGAAGTGAATAAACTCAAAACCGAAGATATGGCGAAAGCTAACGGGTTAGCGGTGCGTTTAAAAGAATTAGCTGCTGTATTAGGTTTACTTTATCAAGATCCGGAAGCGTTTTTACAAGGCGATGCGAACAATGATGAAGTTGCGGAAATTGAAGCGTTAATTAAACAGCGTAACGAAGCAAAAGCAGCGAAAAATTGGGCGGTAGCCGATGAAGTACGCGATAAACTGAAAGCAATGAATATCGTGCTGGAAGACACACCAAACGGCACAACATGGCGTAAGGCGTAAGCATTAAGCGATAAAACAACAAGCGGTTGAATTTGTAAAAAATTTTGCAAATTCAACCGCTTTTTTCGTTCTTAGAATGATTAATTGCTTTTTTATTCTTTTTTAATATAAAAAAACTGGTTTAGTGAATTGACATAGCAATCTAGACGTCTAAAATAGCCAACTAGTTTAATTGATTTATAGTATGGATATATTGTTATGATTCAGCTGAAAAATATCAGCAAACAGTTTGAGGTAAAGGGTAAAAAGATTACCGCCTTAGACAATGTAAACCTTGAGGTGCCGAAGGGGACGATTTACGGCGTAATCGGGGCGAGTGGTGCGGGCAAAAGTACGCTTATTCGCTGTGTGAATTTACTTGAACGTCCAACGATCGGTAGTGTGATTGTGGATGGACAGGATTTGACCGCAATGTCGGAAAAAGAGCTAATTTTAGCTCGCCGTAATATTGCGATGATTTTCCAGCATTTTAATTTGTTGGCTTCACATACGGTATATGAAAATATTGCATTACCGTTAACTTTAAGCAATACGCCGAAAGATCAGATTGAGAAGAAAGTAAATGAATTGATTGAATTGGTCGGCTTAACCGAACGTAAAGACGTTTATCCGAGCAATTTATCCGGCGGTCAGAAGCAACGTGTGGCAATCGCCCGTGCGTTAGCAAGTGATCCGCACGTTTTATTGTGTGATGAAGCGACAAGTGCGTTAGATCCGGCGACAACACAATCGATTTTACAATTATTAAAAGACATTAATAAGCGTTTAGGCTTAACTATTTTATTGATTACCCATGAAATGGAAGTGGTGAAACGTATTTGTGATCGAGTGGCGGTGATCGATAAAGGTCAATTAATTGAAACCGGTTCGGTCAGTGAAATTTTCTCTAATCCGAAAACGGAATTGGCACAGAAATTTATTCAATCGACATTCCATTACGAATTACCGGCGGAATATACCGAGCAGCTTTCTGATCATCAAACGCCAAACGGGAAACCGATTATTAAATTTGAATTTACCGGTCGTTCGGTGGATGCGCCGTTACTTTCTATTGCATCGAAAAAATTCGGCATTGATTTCAGTATTTTAATGTCGCAAATTGATTATGCGGGCGGTGTCAAATTCGGTTTTGTGATTGCGGAAGTTACCGGTAATAATGATTCGATTGCAGAAGCCAAATTCTATTTAATTGATAATAATGTAAAAGTGGAGGTGTTAGGTTATGTGGGATAGTTTTATGCAAGAACTCACACCTCAAATGTGGGGCTTAGTCGGTACTTCAACGCTTGAAACGCTCTATATGGGCTTTGCAGCGACTTTACTTGCTGTGGTAGTCGGTTTACCAATCGGTTTCTTAGCATTCTTAACCGGCAAAGGTGAGATTTTAGAGAACCCACGTTTACATCAGGTATTAGATGTTGTTATCAATATCGGTCGTTCTGTTCCGTTTATTATTTTGTTAGTGGTGTTGTTACCTTTTACCCGTTTATTGGTAGGGACAACGCTAGGTACAACGGCAGCGATTGTGCCGTTAAGCGTTTCGGCAATTCCGTTTTTTGCGCGTTTAACTTCAAATGCGTTATTAGAAATTCCAGCAGGTTTAACCGAAGCGGCTAAATCAATGGGAGCAACCAATTGGCAGGTGGTTCGTAAATTCTATTTACCGGAATCACTTCCGATTTTAATCAACGGTATCACGTTAACCTTAGTGGCTTTAATTGGCTACTCAGCAATGGCGGGTGCAGTTGGCGGTGGTGGTTTGGGTAACCTTGCCATCAGTTACGGTGAACACCGTAACATGGTCTATGTAAAATGGATCTCAACAATTATTATTGTAGCGATTGTAATGGTCAGTCAAAAAATCGGCGATAACCTTGCAAAACGTTACGATCATCGTTAAACACAACATTAAAAAGGAGTTTTCCTATGAATTTCAAGAAAGTATTAGGCGTGGCGTTAGTGTCTGCTTTAGCATTAACCGGCTGTAACGAAGAGAAAAAAGCGGATGCAGCAGCGGCACAAGCCACTTCAAAAATTAAAGTCGGCGTGATGTCTGGCCCGGAACATACTGTGGCGGAAAAAGCGGCACAAGTGGCTAAACAAAAATACGGTTTAGAAGTGGAATTCGTATTATTCAATGACTATGCGTTACCAAATACGGCGGTAAGCAAAGGTGATTTAGATGCGAATGTTTTCCAGCACAAGCCGTATTTAGATAAAGACAGCCAATCAAAAGGCTTAACTAACCTTGAAATCGTAGGCAATACCTTTGTATTCCCACTTGCGGGTTATTCTAAAAAAATTAAAAACGTAGCTGAGTTAGCGGATGGTGCGGTTGTCGCAGTGCCTAATGACCCTTCAAACCTTGCTCGTGCATTAATTCTTTTAGAGAAACAAGGCTTAATCAAGTTAAAAGACAACACAAACTTATTCTCAACCACATTAGATATTGTTGAAAATCCGAAAAAATTAAACATCAAAGAAGTAGATACTTCGGTGGCGGCAAAAGCGTTAGATGATGTGGATTTAGCGGTAGTAAACAATACTTATGCAGGTCAAGTTGGTTTAAGTGCGAATGACGGTATTTTTGTAGAAGATAAAGATTCTCCGTATGTAAATATCATTGTGGCACGTAAAGACAACAAAGACAGTGAAGCGGTGAAAAACTTTGTGAATGCATTCCAAACTGAAGAAGTGTTCGGCGAAGCGCAAAAACACTTTAAAGATGGTGTAGTAAAAGGTTGGTAATCATTTATTGATTCCAATTGTTACTCAAACAAGCGGTGAGATTTTATCGAAATTTTGCAAAAAAATGAGAGAATTTTACCGCTTATTTTTTATCTAGATTGAGAGGTTTACTCTATGAATATCAAAAAATTATTCGGTTTAGTCGTTGTTTCAGCTTTAGCATTAACTGGTTGTAAAGAAGAGAAAGCGGCAGATACGGCAAAAGTAGAAGTCAGAACATTAACGGTTGGCGTAATGCAAGGCCCTGAAGCGCAAGTAAACGAAGTGGCGGCTCGTATCGCAAAAGAAAAATATAACTTAGATGTGAAATTGGTTGAATTTAGTGAATATACCCAACCGAATTATGCACTTAGCCACGGTGATTTAGATGTGAATGCGTTCCAATCCGTACCGTTCTTTGAGCGTGAAATGAAAGAGAAAGGCTATAAATTTGTCGCGCAAGCAAATACTTTTGTGTTTCCAATTGCAGGCTATTCTAAAACGGTTAAAGCGATTGCTGACTTAAAAGAAGGGGCAAAAATTGCAATTTCAAATGAGTTAAGTACAGCGGGCCGTTCATTACTCTTGTTACAAGCAAATGGTGTGATCAAATTAAAAGATCCGACAAATCTTTATGCAACCGAAATCGACATTGTTGAAAATCCGAAAAAAGTGAAAATCACTCAAGTGGATACGGCATTACTAACACGTGCATTAGATGATGTGGATCTAGCAATCATTAATAATAACTATGCAGGCCAAGCCGGTTTAACACCGGAAAAAGACGGTGTGATTGTGGAAGCAAAAGATTCTCCGTATGTGAATTTGATCGTTTCTCGTGAAGACAACAAAGATAATCCGGCAATTAAAGACTTTGTCAAAGCATTCCAAACCGAAGAAGTGTACCAAGAAGCGCTTAAACACTTCCCGGGCGGTATTGTAAAAGGCTGGTAATAAACGATAAGCGGTAAGATTTTGTGGATTTTTTGCAAAAAATTACCGCTTTTTTCTAAATGAAGGAGAATAAAATGAAATTAAAAAATGTATTAAGTGCAGTTGCAATTTGTTCGGTATTTTTAACCGCTTGTAATGAAAAACAAGAAAAATTAAAGGTCGGTGTGATTTCAGGGCCAGAACATCAAGTAATGGAAGTGGCGGTAAAAGTCGCTAAAGAAAAATATCAGCGTGAGGTTGAATTAGTGGTGTTTACCGATTATGCGACACCAAACGAAGCGCTAAATAAAGGCGATTTAGATTTAAATGCGTTTCAGCATAAACCTTATTTAGATAATCAAATTCATGACAAAGGTTATAAATTAGTTTCAGTCGGTAATTCATTTGTTTATCCGATTGCAGCGTATTCTAAGAAAATTAAATCATTGGACGAATTGCAAAATGGTGCAACGATTGCATTACCGAATGACCCAACTAATTTAGCTCGTGCATTGATTTTATTAGAAAAGCAGGGGCTCATTAAATTGAAAGCAGACGCAGGGCTGAAAGCGACAAGTGTGGATATTATTGAAAATCCTCGTCAGTTAGTAATTAAAGAAATTGAAGCGCCGTTGTTACCAAGAACGCTAGATGATGTGGCATTTTCAGTGATTAATACAACTTATGCGGGGCAAATCGGTTTAACGCCAACGAAAGACGGCTTGTTTGTTGAAGATAAAGATTCGCCTTATGTGAATATTATCGTTGCCCGTGAAGACAATAAAGATTCAGCAGCAGTGCAAGATTTTGTGAAAGCATACCAAACGGACGAAGTATTTAATAAAGCGAATGAAGTGTTTAAAGGCGCAATGGTAAAAGGTTGGTAATAAGAGGATAAACGGTTGAGAGTTTAACTCTCGACCGCTTATTTTATTCCCTTAGTGCATCGATAACGCATTTGAGTGCAGGCGAGGTATTTCGATGCGGATAATAAAGATGAAAGCCAGTAAATGTATAACTAAACTCGCTTAATACTTGAATCAACTCACCTTTTTCCAATTCTTTTTGTACCAAATCTTTGCAAATATAGCCCAAACCTAGCCCCAATTTTGCCGCATCTCGAATCGAATAATCGTTGGAAAACGTCCATTGTCCCTGTACTTTAACTTGGATTTGCTTTCCATGTTCGACAAAATCCCAATGATACATCGCTCCGCTGGCGTAGCGGTAATTTAAGCATTGATGGTGAGCTAAATCAGAAGGTGTTTTTGGAAATCCGTGAGCATGAAAATAATAGGGTGAGCCAATAACCGCCATTTCTTCGTCATTGCTGATTCTAACCGCAATCATTCCTTCGGCAACTAAATCACCAAAGCGAACACCGGCATCAAATTGTTCGGAAATAATGTCGGAAAATGCGGTATCGCTAATTAACTCAAGTTGAATATCTGGGTAACGCGTTTGAAATTTTGCCAGTTTTGGCAATAACACTTTATCTAAAGCATATTGTGAGGCGGTTATCCGTACTAAACCGGACGGTGTTTCACGATAATGTCCTAACATTGCCAGTTCTTGATCGAGTTTTGTAAAGGTTTGTCCTGCCGTTTGAAAAAGTTGGTTTCCTGCTTGGGTTAGCGATAATCGACGGGTAGTTCGGGCGAATAATTGCACGCCTAAACGGGATTCCAACTGTTTAATCGTACGGCTTAATGCAGATTGTGAAATACCCAGCTTAGTGGCGGCTTTGGTAAAATTTTGTTCCCGTGCAACACATAAAAATGCATACAGATCATTATAGTTTTCTCGTTGAAGCATAATACAAATCTTGTGGTAAAAAATAGGAGAAATTTAACCGATATTTTACTTGATTTAGAACCTGAATGAATAAATGTTATTGAATTTTTGGTTATTATCATTTGAATGGAAATTTTTATAATGCACACATCTTTTGAAATGATTAATGAGGAAAGCAAATGAGAATTCGTACTAAATTAACCGCACTTTCTAGTGTGCTTCTACTTAGTTCTACATTCATCGGAGGCAATGCTATGGCAAATTTACCGCAATCTGCAACAGTGGTTGAAGTTCCCGCTCAAACCATTCAACTAACTCAAGAATGGGATAAAACATTCCCAAAATCAGATAAAGTAGAACACCGCAAAGTAACCTTTAAAAATCGTTATGGTATTACGTTAGTGGGCGATTTATATGTACCTAAAGGAGCGAAGAGCAAATTACCCGCGATTGCAGTAAGTGGCCCATTCGGTGCAGTAAAAGAACAGTCTTCAGGCCTGTATGCTCAAACGTTGGCAGAACTTGGTTTTGTAACCATCGCATTTGATGGTTCATATACAGGAGAAAGCTTAGGATTACCTCGTAATACTGCTTCACCAGAAATCAATACTGATGATTTTGTATCAGCTGTAGATTTTTTAGGTTCGCTTGATAATGTTGATCGTGAAAAAATTGGGGTGTTAGGTATTTGTGGTTGGGGAGGTTTTGCACTGAACTCAGCAGTTTCAGACCCTCGTATTAAAGCGGTAGCTGTTAGCACGATGTATGATATGACTCGAGTTATGGCTGATGGTTACGAGATTAAAATGGATCCATCTCCGAAAGGGCAATATGAACGTGTGCCAGCAATGACGACAGATGCTCGTTATGAAATGAAACAAGATTTAGCTAATGCACGTTGGGAAGCTGCTGCAAATGATTATGCATTAAATGGCAAAGCGGAAGATCATTTAACACCGCAAGATAAAATTACAGCAGAAACACCAAGATTTGTGCGTGAATATTCAAACTATTATAAAACACCACGAGGCTTCCATCCTCGCAGTGTCAATTCAACCGTAGGTTGGAACACTGTGATGGCATCATCATTCATCAATATGCCATTGTTACAACGTGCAAGCGAATTAAAAGCGCCAGCACTTGTGGTTCATGGTGAAATTGCTCATTCACGTTATTTTGGTGAAGATGCATTCAAATCTTTAGGTAGTAAAAATAAAGAATTATATATCGTACCAAATGCCACTCACACCGATTTGTATGACAATGTTGCAGGCAAAATTCCATACGATAAATTTGAACAGTTCTTTAAAGCTAACTTGAAATAATAACAAGCGGTCAAATTTCTCTAAATTTTTGCAAAAAATGAGAGGAATTTGACCGCTTATCTTTTTGAAAACCGGAGAACAAAAATGCAATATGCTGTTGATTTACCTATGAATAGTTTGATTGCTAAGGGCAGTCAAATTTTTGACGATATTCATCGAATTGTTGAGGAAAATGCCCCTAAAATTGCCGAATTATCAGGAAAGTTTCAAACGCAAGCTGAAATCCAATGTCTATTGAGCGAAAT
The DNA here is from genome assembly GCF_900636745.1 of Actinobacillus equuli. Classification (NCBI taxonomy): domain Bacteria; kingdom Pseudomonadati; phylum Pseudomonadota; class Gammaproteobacteria; order Pasteurellales; family Pasteurellaceae; genus Actinobacillus; species Actinobacillus equuli. The sequence continues at coordinate 2,094,805 of NZ_LR134310.1, forward strand.
TACCCAATCGCATATTGATGAAACTTTACACGTTAATTTGCCGTTATATAGTGATTTCGGTCGTCATCTTCGCATTGGTAAAAATGTATTTATTAATACCGCTTGTGTGTTTACCGACTTGGGTGGGATTATACTTGAAGATAATGTTTTGCTTGCTCCGAGAGTAAATATTATTACGGTTAACCACCCAACGGATCCGAAAACTCGTCGTGGTGTGATCGTCAAACCTGTAATAATTAAGCAAAATGCTTGGATTGGTGCTGGAGCTACGATTTTACCTGGTGTTACGGTTGGTGAAAATGCGATTGTTGCGGCAGGTAGTGTGGTTACTAAAGATGTGCCGGCAAATACGATTGTTGCCGGTGTACCGGCTAAAATCGTTAAAATAATTGATGAGGTTAGCAATGAAAATTAGGCTTCTGATTGGGTTGATTTTCAGTTTATGTTTTAGTCCGTTTTTACAGGGGAAAACGATGCAAATTACGATAGGACAACAAATTTTCGAAGCAGAATTAGCCGATACCGAGGCTGCACAGCAACTTACAGAATTGTTACCTTTAACATTGGAAATGCAAGACCACCTACGCAATGAAAAATTTGTAGAATTACCTAAAAATTTGACCACGTATGATCACGCAGTCGGCTCAATTCAAATAGGCGATATTTTGCTTTGGCAAGGAAATACATTAGTTATTTTTTATAAGAGTTTTGATACCCCTTATCATTATACTAATATTGGTAAAATTCATAATGTGAGCGGATTAAAAGAAGTATTAGGGAAAGGGAGTATAAAGGTTTCTTTTGAGAATTAACCGTAGTACGTGGACTTTGTATATTTCATATAGTTAAAGAAGAAAGCTTTTCACACTTTCTTCTTTTTTTATTAAGAATGTTATTTATTGTAGCCTGTGAGCAATGCTTGCCAATTCTGTTCGTTAAAGTAAATATTTAAACGTGTTTGCTCTTTTTTAAATGAGCGTAACAAACGGGCTAAGTTTTCTGATTTCCAATCATTGTCTTGCGAGATACTGCATTTATCGAAATCAATTAAGAAAAATTGACCGCTTGTCGGCTCAAGCAAAATATTATGGATATTCAAATCCGAATGATGCACTTGATGATCATGTAATTGGCGAATCAGTTTACCAATTTGCTGATATTGCGTGTCGGAAAGCGTGTGAGTTTGGAGATATTTACTTAAATCTTGAGTGCCTTCAATTTTTTCTAGCATGATATCGGCTCGATACCAACAATATGTTTTTGCCACTTTTAGCGCAATCGGTCGAGGAACGGGTAAATGCCATTCGTGCAATTTTTCCAATAGGGAAAATTCTTGAAACGCTCGGGTGTTTTCCAGCCTGTTAAATAGATACTGATCTTTGACGATTTTACCGAATAACCCACCTCGATAGTAATGGCGAAGCACCACATTTACGCCCAATTCGGCTTGCGTGTTTAGAAACCAAGTAATGCCTCTGCCTTTGGATGAGCCTAACAAGCGGTCGGAATCGGCAAAATTTTTGCAATTAAGTAACGTTTTTAGTGTTTCGATTTGTGAGTGAGGGACAAGTTTGGCATTAAAGTGGTAAAAAATCATACAAGTTATTTAGATTGGTTATCATTAAGTTAAATTTTAGTGCTATTTTTTTTGATGTCAATTTGTTAAAATTCCTGCCTTAATTTTTAGAGGAAACCCAATGAGCATTATCTCCGCAGAAGCCCAAAAAGTGCGTGAAGCCTTAATTGCGAAAGGCATTGAAACCCCAACCATTCAATTAACTAAAGACAAAGATTCCCGTCGCGCAGAAATTCAACAGCATATGCGTTCGGTGATGGAATTACTCGGTTTAGATTTACAAGATGATAGTTTGGAAGAAACCCCGCACCGCTTAGCTAAGATGTATGTGGATGAAATTTTTAGCGGCTTAGATTATGCGACTTTCCCAAAAATTACCAATATTGAAAATCGTATGAAAGTTAGCGAAATGGTATTAGTGGACGATATTACCCTTACTTCCACGTGTGAACATCATTTTGTCACGATTGACGGTAAAGTTGCGGTAGCGTATTACCCGAAAAAATGGGTGATTGGTTTATCTAAAATTAACCGTGTGGTGCAATTCTTTGCGCAACGCCCACAGGTGCAAGAACGTTTTACCGAGCAAATTCTGACCGCATTCCAAACCATTTTAGAAACCGAAGATGTTGCGGTTTATGTAAAAGCAACGCATTTCTGCGTGAAATGCCGTGGAGTAAAAGATACCAATAGCTATACGGTAACGTCGGCATTCGGCGGCGCTTTCTTAGAAGACCGAGAAACACGCAAAGAATTTTTGGGCTTAATCAATAAATAATCAGTGGGCGAAAGCCCACTTTTGCTATATAGAGTAGAGCAATGAGACCGTAACAAGCGGTCAAAAAAACGAGAAATTTTACAAATGAAAATAGCGTTAGGCATTGAATATGACGGTAGCCGTTATTTCGGTTGGCAGCGTCAAGACGAAGTAGAGAGTGTGCAACAAAAGCTGGAAGAAGCATTGTCGGTTGTGGCAAATGCACCGGTAGAGGTTTTCTGTGCGGGACGTACAGACTCCGGCGTACACGGCACGGGGCAAGTGGTGCATTTTGAAACGGAAGCGGTGCGCCCGCTACAAAGTTGGTGCTTCGGTACCAATGCGAATTTGCCGGACGATATTGCGGTGAAATGGGCGGTTGAGGTGAGTGAAGATTTTCACGCTCGTTTTAGTGCTACGGCAAGACGTTATCGCTATATTATTTTTAATAACAAACTGCGCTCGGCAATTTTACCGAAAGGTGTCTCGCATTATCACCATGAGTTAGATCATCAAAAAATGCACGAAGCCGGTCAGTTCTTATTGGGAGAGAACGATTTTAGCTCATTCCGCGCCGCAAAATGTCAGTCGCATACGCCTTGGCGTAATATTCATCATCTGAATGTTAGCCGATTAGGCAATTATATTGTGGTGGATATTCAAGCGAATGCTTTTGTGCATCATATGGTTCGGAATATTGTTGGAAGCCTGATTGAAGTCGGACAGGGCAGACAGCCGGTGGAATGGATTCAATGGTTATTAGCTCAACGAGATCGTACGTTGGCAGCACCGACTGCAAAAGCGGAAGGTTTATATTTAGTAGATGTGCATTACCCTGAGCATTTCGGTATCCCTAAAACTGCATTAGGGCCATTATTTCTTGCAGATAATTAATAAAAAAGCCAAATCAAATTTTGATTTGGCTTTTAAATCAATAATTATTTTATTGAGTCTTTATTGGACGCTTTTTAACGTATTGTCTGTGCGACGAGCTTCATTTTTATGTACTAATTTATTTAATTGCGTTTCAAGTTTTGTTTCGACTTCGTTAATCGCTTTGTATAAATCTTCGTTATCAGCCTTCGCAAAAAGTTCTCCAACTGGAGTGCCAATCGATGCCTCAACCTCATAACTATTCGGTAATTTATGAATCATAAAGTGCGGGTTAATTAATTGAGTTTGCCATTTTTCGAGTTTCGCTAAGCGTTCTTCAATATGGGTACGGATTGCAGGAGTGATGTCCATTTGTTTACTTGAAATATTGATTGTCATAGCATTTTCCTCTTTGTGAAGGGGTTATTAAGTTGATTTCAAAATATGACTTTTACTCCAAAATATCAAGTCAAAAAATGAAGCAAAATTTAAAAATTTGATCTAGTTAACACTTTTTCTGTGTTTTTGATTATAATCTATCCGAAACATAAGGATGACGAAAAATGACGGATACTCAAAAATTCCCTCCATTTGATTGGCGGTTTTTGCACCCGAAATATTGGGGGCTTTGGCTTGGATTAGGCTTATTTAAATTAATTTTATGTTTACCTTACCCCGTCTTAGTTGTGATAGGCAAAGGGCTTGGTAAACTATTTGCCGCACTTGGCTTTGGTAAACGTAGAATGCGTATTGCTCGCCGTAATTTGGAACTTTGTTTTCCTCAGTATTCGACAGAGCAAATTCAAGCTATTTTAGACAAAAATATTGAATCGGTCGGTATGGCTATTATTGAAACCGGTATGGCGTGGTTTTGGTCGGATAAACGTATTCTCAAATGGTCTAAGATCGAAGGGCTGGAACATCTTAAAAATCAGCCGGAAGGTGCGGGCATTTTATTTGTTGGCGTGCATTTTCTTACGTTAGAAATGGGGGCTCGCATTGTAGGGCTTCATCACCAAGGCGTGGGCGTTTATCGACCGAATGATAATCCGTTATTAGATTGGATTCAGTTTCGTGGCAGAGTGCGTTCAAATAAAGCAATGCTTGATCGTAAAGACTTACGCGGTATGCTTCGTGCATTAAAGGCGGGCGATACAATTTGGTATGCGCCGGATCATGATTATGGACGTAAAAATAGTGTATTTGTGCCGTTTTTTGCCGTATCGGAAGCCTGTACCACGGCGGGTACTCGTATGTTATTACGGTCTGCGCCGAATACGGTTGTCGTGCCGTTTAGCCCAATCCGAAATGATGATTTTTCCGGATATACGGTTAAGATTAGTCCTGCAGTCGATTTTAGTGAATGTGAAAATGAACTGGATACTGCAACGAAAATGAATAAAGTTGTAGAAGCGGAGATTCTTAAGTCAGTAAGCCAATATATGTGGTTGCACAGACGTTTTAAATCACGTCCTCAAGCATCGGATAAAAGCTTATATGATTAAAGTAAACCCGACATTTTCAATATAGTGTCGGGTTTATTTTTAGTTTGGCGATTTAAGTGAATTTTTTAGTGGTTATTCACAAAAAATACTTGCATATTTAAAGCGAATTTTGCAATCTAGCAAAAACATTGTACATAACAAAAAATACAGGAGATGATTATGGCAACCCCACTATTTCACGGCAGCATAGTTGCACTTGTCACACCGATGACTCATGGCGAAGTAAATTACGAAGAATTAAAAAAACTGGTTGAATACCATGTTCAAGCAGGTACCCATGCTATTGTATCTGTAGGTACAACAGGTGAATCAACTACATTAAGCATTGATGAGAATGTGAAGGTTATCAAGAAAACCGTGGAATTTGCGGATGGTCGAATCCCAGTCATTGCAGGTACAGGTTCGAATGCAACCAGCGAAGCGATTATTTTAACTAAATTATTAACTAACAGCGGTGTGGCGGGCTGTTTAAGTGTGGTTCCTTATTATAATAAACCGACTCAAGAAGGAATGTATTTACACTATAAAGCAATTGCAGAAAGCACTGATTTACCACAGATTTTATATAACGTACCGAGTCGTACCGGTAGCGATTTAAAACCGGAAACCATCGGTCGTTTGGCTGAGATTCCAAATATTGTCGGCGTAAAAGAAGCGACAGGTGATTTAACTCGTCTCCCTTTAATTAAACAATTAGCCGGCGAAGATTTTATTTTCTTAAGCGGTGATGATGCGACAGGTTTAGAATCAATGAAACTTGGTGGGCAAGGTGTGATTTCGGTAACCAATAACGTTGCAGCCGCAGATATGGCAAAAATGTGCGAGCTTGCATTAGCCGGTAAATTTGATGAAGCGGAAGTTATTAACCAACGTTTAATGGCATTACATCATGATTTATTTATTGAAGCGAACCCAATTCCGGTAAAATGGGCTGCCTATAAATTAGGTTTAATTAGTGAACCGAATTTACGCTTACCATTAACTACTTTATCGGAATCGGCTCAACCTAAAGTATTAGCCGCATTGCAAAAAGCCGGTTTAATTTAACCGCTTGTTATTCGTAATATGAAGACCCCGTATTTGAATACGGGGTTTTTTATTAGACAAGCGGTCAAATTTACTGAAAAATTTGCAACATGCCGTTTAGAAAAGTTCGACGACTTTAGCAAATACCATAACGACACCATAAGCGAGCGGCACAGTCACAATAATCCAACGTAGCCACACCATACAGCCACCGTGAGCAACTTCTTCAGCTACGAGATAAGTATCTGAGATCACTGTTTCATCACTTGGTTTAGCACTATGTGCTGCCTCTTTAATCGGTAATTCGTGATGTTTTTCATGCACGGCTTTCACACTTAAATTACAAAAGAAACCGACAATTAATAACGCTGCCATAATATACATGGTGATACTGTACGCTTGTGCTGCCGGTACGCCGCTGTCAATTTGCATTTGGCGAATATAGTTCACTAACACTGGGCCAGCCACTGCGGCAGTTGACCATGCAAGCAGAACTCGTCCGTGGATTGCGCCGACTTGGTAAGTACCGAATAAATCACGCAGATAAGCTGGAATTGCCGCAAAGCCACCACCGTACATAGAAATAATCACGCAGAAACCAATCACAAATAACGCTTTGTTACCGCTTTCGCCTAATGACGGAACGGCAAAATAAAGCACCGATCCCAGTAAGAAGAAAATAGAGTATAAGCTTTTACGTCCGATTTTGTCCGAAATACTCGACCAAAAGAAGCGCCCACCCATATTAAATAAGCTGAGTAAGCCTACAAATCCGGCTGCCGCTAAGGTACTGATTGCCGCCTGTTTACCGACTGAAATTTCGGAGAATAATTCCTGAATCATTACTGACGCTTGACCAAGTACTCCGATACCCGCCGTCACATTTAGACATAAAATCCAAAACAGTAACCAAAATTGTGGCGTTTTCATCGCTTTATTTACGCCGACATTGTGCGAGCTGACTAATTTATTTTTAGGTTTATTATCAACAAAACCTTTTGGTTTCCACTCGGGATGTGGTAGACGAATAGTAAAGACACCAAACATCATAAAAATGAAATAGAACACACCTAATACGATAAAGGTTTCAACAATACCGACCGAGGTTGGGCTACTGAAGAAATCCATTAGCGCAACTGAAATTGGCGAAGCGAGCATAGCGCCACCGCCAAAGCCCATAATCGCTAAACCGGTTGCCATGCCCGGTTTATCCGGAAACCATTTCATTAAAGTAGAAACCGGGCCAATATAACCGAGTCCCAAGCCAATACCACCTAGTACACCGTTCCCCAAATATAACAGCCACAGATTGTGAGTATGTACGCCAAAGGCAGCAACCAGAAAACCTAAGCTAAAGCAGATGGTTGCGACAAACATCGCTTTACGAGGGCCGACACGTTCCATCCAAGTGCCAAATAACGCAGCTGAAGCGCCTAACACGGCAAGGGCGATACTAAATACCCAACCAATCGTTGTGAGTTTCCAGTCATCAGCAGCTGATTGAGTGATGCCGATTACCTTGGTTAGCGGTGCATTGAACACCGAATAAGCGTAAATCTGCCCAATTGATAAATGTACGGCAAGTGCGGCTGGGGGAATAAGCCAGCGATTAAATTGCAAAGGCGCAATCGTTTTTTCACGATCTAAGAATGACATGGAGACTCCAAGTTATATTAACAATGATTTAACATTAGTATAACATTAAAATCTGTTTGCGCAAACGTTTGCGCAAATAAATTGCAATAAAAAAGCCTCTTGGTTTAAAGAGGCTTTGAGTGTTAAATTTATAGAAAATTAGACCGCTTGTAAGTGTGCTTCGTAAGCTTGTAGTGTATTTTGCATCAACATGGCAACTGTCATTGGGCCAACTCCGCCGGGTACCGGGGTAATAAAACTTGCTTTTGGTTCTGCTGTCGCATATTCCACATCACCGACTAATTTACCGTCCACACGATTAATCCCGACATCAATTACAATCGCACCGTCTTTAATCCATTCACCTTTTACAAAATTCGGTTTGCCTACACCGGCAACCACAATATCCGCTTGCGAGACATGATAAGCTAAATCTTTAGTGCGGCTGTGTGTGATTGTAACAGTGCAGCCGGCAAGTAATAATTCCATTGCCATCGGACGGCCCACAATATTTGAAGCACCGACCACAACAGCATGTAAACCGGCAAGATTCACGCCGGTGTTTTCCAGTAATTTCATTACACCGTATGGGGTGCAAGAACGTAAAGTGGGAATTTTTTGGCATAAACGCCCAACATTGTAAGGGTGAAAACCGTCTACATCTTTATGCGGTACAATCGCTTCGGTAACTTTAGTCGCATCAATTTGCTTCGGTAGCGGTAATTGTACCAGAATGCCATCGACCGAATCGTCATGATTTAATTGCTCGATAATTGCCAATAATTCGGTTTCGCTTGTTTCTGCTGGAAGGTCGTAAGATTTCGATTCAATACCGATTTCAGCGCAGCTTTTACGTTTACTATTCACATATACTTGAGAAGCAGGATCCATTCCCACCAAAATCACTGCCAATCCCGGTTTGCGTTTACCTTGTGCGGTATAGGCTTGAATTTGTTCGGCAATATTCGCTTTAACTTGCTTGGCTACTGCGGTACCTGAAATGATTTGTGCGGTCATAGTTTCTCCTGTGTAGATGTGAATGAATCAAAACATTTCTATTCTGTCAGAAAAAAGGTGATTTGCAAGCGAGAGATGAGTTAATTTATTGTTTACAGTTGCGAACAAAGTTCAATCAATCGAACTGCGATTGTCAAAAAAGGGATTGACGAGATTTTAGATAAGTCTATAATAAATATCACTTTTCAGTCGGCGAGTAGCGCAGCTTGGTAGCGCAACTGGTTTGGGACCAGTGGGTCGTAGGTTCAAATCCTATCTCGCCGACCACTTTATCTTTCATAAATATTTCTTCCTTATATTTATCTCACTTGCGCCCTTAGCTCAGCTGGATAGAGCAACGCCCTTCTAAGGCGTGGGTCAAAGGTTCGAATCCTTTAGGGCGTGCCATTTAATCCTTTTGAAATTAATCATTTATCATCAATATATTCTTATTTTTCGAATGTTTTTTCAGGTCTCGTGAATTATCAGTTTTTTGAGTTAAGCATAATGCTTAAAACAACAAGCGGTTAAATTTAGGAAGTTTTTTGCAAATTTTTCCCAAAATTTAACCGCTTGTAATGAGTTTGAAAGGCGCGTTTACCAGCTACCGCCTGCGCCGCCACCGCCGGAAGAACCTCCGCCGAAGCTATCGCCGCTACCTCGACTTCCGCCGCCGAAGCCTCCGCCAAATCCACCGGAAGAACCGCCTCCAAAGCCACCCCCAAAACCACCTCTACGACGAGATGAATTGATGATAATTCTGCCTAATTGATCCGCAGCACTCGGGCTAATATATTGCGTATTTCTGCCCGGTCGGAAGATTAAGAAAATCACGATACCGGCAACCAAGAAGAACAGCAAACCATCAATTTGCTCTAAAGATTCTTCGCCTGCGTCTTCGCCATAGCTATCATAAGCCGCATATTCGCCGTTAATTGCCGCCATAATCGCAGACAAACCGCTGGCAATCCCTTCCGCATATAAGTTTTGTTTGAAGTACGGCGTAATGTTGTGACGAATAATGGTTGAAGCAATCGCATCAGGCAATGCACCTTCTAAGCCTCTGCCGGTTGCAATAAATAGTTTTCGATCGTTTTTGGCTATCAGTAATAATATGCCGTTATTTTCATTATTTTTGGTACGACCGATGCCCCATTTATTAAATAAATTATGCGAATAGCTTGCGACATCTTCGCCATTGGTTGACGGCACAATCACCACAATAATTTGCGAACTGGTTTTTGCACGGTTGGCAATTAGCGCATCTTCTAAGGTTCGCCATTCTTGTTGGGTTAATGTTTTGGTGTAATCGGTCACATAATAAAATGGATTCGGTGCAGCAGGGTAGTTATCCGCCGCATTTGCTTTTAATGTAAAAAAGGCTAATAGGATAAACCAAAACGGCTTAAATAACGCTTTTATCATTTAATCACCACCTCATTTGACAACTCATTCATATCATTATCACGACGGGGGAAATAAGTAGCTAATTGCACTTCCACTTGCTTAATACCTTCGTAGATCGCTTGAGTGTAATTCGCTTGCTGGCATTGTTGTTTCATCGCATCATAGACCGATTGCCAAAAAACTTGACCGACTTTTTCATGAATCGCTTTATCGCCAACAATCGCTAAATTGTGCGGTTTGAACGAGAGGTAAATTAGTACGCCGTTACGATCTGCCGTTTCTCGCATCTTTAATTCATCGAAAAGTTGATTGGCACGAGCCATTGCATCGGTTTTTCCTTTGGCTTTACGCTCGATTACCACACGTAATTCGGCAGAAGTTTGTTGTTCTAAATGTGAAATTGCCTGTTCGATCCGCAGAGTATCGACAGGCAATTTATTCGAAAGAAAAGAAAATAATTTCATAGAGTTATCACTAAATTCACAAAAAACACGGAATATTTTTAAGTATTCCGTGTTTTGTGTAAGAAATTAATTAAAGTTTACTGTTGGTGCTCTTTCTGAGCCTGCTTCAGCTTTGAATTGTGGTTTAGCTTTGAAGCCCATAATCATCGCAGCGATTTTTGTTGGGAACTCACGCACTTGTTTGTTGTATTCTTTCACCGCAGCGTTGAAGTTATTACGCTCAACATTGATACGGTTTTCCGTACCTTCTAACTGAGCTTGAAGATTTAAGAAACCTTCATGCGCTTTTAATTCAGGGTATTTTTCAACTGAAACTAATAAGCGAGAAAGCGCTGAATTTACGCCTTGTTGCGCTTCTTGGAATTTCGCCATTTGTTCTTCAGTGGCATTGTTTGGATCAATGGTCACGGCTGTCGCTTTGGCACGAGCTTCAATCACAGAGGTTAAGGTTTCTTTTTCAAAGTTTGCTTGACCTTTTACCGTATTGACTAAGTTAGGGATTAAATCCGCACGACGTTGGTAAGCCGATTCCACATTACCCCAAACTGAGTTGATATCTTCTTCCGCACGCATTAAGTCGTTATATTTCGTTAAAGAGAAACCGCCGACTGCGAGTACGGCAATCACTAAGATCCAAAAAATTTTCTTCATATTAAAAAGTCCTATTTAAGGTTAAAAAAACGGGCGGATTTTATAAGCAAGCGGTCGAATTTCCTAGCAAACTTACAAAAGTTTTCAGAAAAAACGATATGTGTTAGATAAAAAAACGGAGCTTTTTAGCTCCGTTTTTGTTTATTGTAAAAGAATTATTCTGATGCTTTTTGTTTGATTGCTGCGTAAATTACACCGGTTACCACTGAGCCGATAGCGATTGCCGCTAAGTACATTAACGGTTGTGAAACGAATGGAATCACAAATAAACCGCCGTGTGGCGCTTGGAGTGTAATCGCAAATGCCATTGAGATTGCACCGGCGGTTGCACCGCCTAACACTGAGCTAATAATCACACGCACCGGATCTGCCGCAACAAACGGTAACGCACCTTCAGAAATAAAGCATAACCCTAATACGAATGAAGCTTTACCTGCATCACGTTGGTTAGTCGTAAATTTATTACGTGCGATTAAAGTTGCAATCGCCATACCGATAGGTGGAACCATACCCGCCGCCATAACTGCTGCCATTGGCGTATATTGTTGCGAGGCGATTAAACCGACACCGAACGTATATGCCGCTTTATTTACCGGGCCACCCATATCGATACACATCATTGCACCAAGGATTGCACCTAAGATAATCGCATTTGCTTGACCCATTGAATTTAACCATTCAACTAAAGCATCCATGATGCCTTTTACCGGTGGGTTGATGAGGTAAATCATCGCTAAGCCTACGATAGCAGAACCTAATAACGGTAGAATCAAAATCGGTTTAAGCGAAGTTAAACTTGCCGGTAATTGAATCACGCCGTTTAAGAATTTCACGGTATAACCCGCAAGGAAACCGGCAACGATACCGCCTAAAATCCCCGCACCGGCTGTCGTGGCTAACATACCACCGATTAAACCGACGGCTAACCCCGGACGGTCTGCGATAGAAAATGCGACATAACCGGCAAATACGGCGATCATTAAGTGGAATGCCGCACCACCACCGATATCCATTAACGCTTTCGGTAAGCCGCCTGCGATGGTTTCATCTTTGAACGCTTCAATACCGAACATAAATGAAATCGCAATTAATAAGCCACCGGCAACCACTAACGGTAACATATGCGAAACGCCGGTCATTAAGTGTTTATATAAACCTTTTTTCTCACCGCTTGCCGAACCTTCAGCTTGTTGTGCAGTCGTTGCACCACCTTGATAAACGGTTGCTTGTGCAAACGCTTTTTCAAATTCTTGTGCCGTTTTCTTCAAGGCTAAACCGGTTGAGGTACGGTACATCGGTTTACCTTTGAATTTGTCTAAATCCACGTCAATATCCGCCGCCACAAAGACTAAGTCTGCCGCTGCAATTTCTTCCGCAGAAATCGGGTTACCTGCCCCAACTTGACCACGAGTTTCAACTTTAACATTCCAACCTTGTGTTTTGGCATAGTTTTCAATCGCTTCCGCAGACATAAAGGTATGTGCCACGCCAGTTGGACAAGCGGTTACTGCTACGATGTTTTTCACACCTGAAGTTGATACGTTTGAAGCGGTTGCATTTGCAAAAGTTTTTGCATTTTCGACCGCTTGTTTAAGCGTCACTTCCGGTTGAGCGAAGGCTTGGTCTAAATTCACTACCGCACCTTGTTTGCCGGCAGCAATAGTCGGAATTTCATCGTTAAATAACACGACAAAATCAGCTTGTTCAGCGTTTACAACTTGATGACCTTGTTGCTTGGCTGCCGCTGATAATACTTCATTCACGAGGAAAGCTCGGGCTTTACCCAGTGATTGAGGGAATACAAAGGAAATATTCATTTTGAGATCCTTATAAGTTTGAGAGAATTTTATTTCTCCCCTCTTTTCTGAAGAGGGGATTTTGTTACAAATTATTAACCTAATTGGGTTAATTTCACCTGTGCCACAATCTCATCTAGGGCATTTCGGTCGCTGATACCGACATTGCTTTGTGATACCGCTAATGCCGATGTACCGCTTGCGAAGGCGAGGGTTTTCGCTTTATCCCAACCTTGAGCAAGCCCATAAATTAAGCCTGCCACCATCGAATCGCCGGCACCGACCGTACTCACAACATTTTGGCAACGAGGCGGTTGAGCTTGAACCACGCCTTCGCTGTTAAGCCATACAGAGCCGTCTGCGCCCATTGAAATAATCACGTTCTCAATACCACCGGCACGTAATTCTTGTGCCGCTGCAATCACTTCTTCTAAGCTGTTTAGCGGACGATTCGCCCAAACTTCTAACTCACGACGATTCGGTTTTACTAACCACGGATGGGCTTTTAAACCTTCGGTTAATGCCGCATTGCTGCTGTCTAATACAACTTTTAAGCCTTGTTGGTGGAGTGATTCCAACCATTGTGAGAATTGTTGCGCCGTTACACCACGAGGGAGTGAACCGCATACCGCCACCAAATCAAACTCTTTTGCCCATTGCTGTGATTGAGCGGTAAAGTTTGCCCAATCTTCGGCACTAATTTCAAAACCTAAGAAGTTCAAGTCGGTCACGTCTGCTTCGGTTTCGGTAATTTTCACGTTAATACGGGTTTTACCGTCAATACGATAGAATTGATCGTCCACACCATTTTGTTTAAACGATTGAACGAAATCGCCTTGATTTTCAGCGCCTAAAAAACCGGTAACTGCTAATTTAACGCCGAGATCCGCTAATACTTTCGCTACGTTGATACCTTTACCGGCAGGGTATAAGCCTAAGGTTTCAACGGTATTTACTTCGCCCACTTCAATGCGTTGTAGGCGGCCGACTAAGTCAAACGCCGGATTTAAGGTTACGGTTGCAATACGTAATTGTTGTGTCATTGTTTGTTCCTCAATTACTCGCCTAAACCCGCAGCAATCGCCGCACCGATACCGTCAATCGCTTTTTGGGCGTCATCACCGGTTGCCACGAAACGTAAGCGGTGACCTTTTACGACGCCCAGTGCCACAATTTTCATTAAACTTTTCGCACTGACTAATTGGCTGTCTCGATCTAAGTTTTGCACAACGATAGTCGCATTATATTTTTTCACTTCGTTGACTAACACCGCACTTGGGCGAGCGTGTAAACCATGTTCGTTTTGAATTACGAATGTACCTTCTACTTGGCCTTCTACCGCAGGTTCAGAAGCGGTAGAATTTGCAGAATTTTTTGCAGATTCAACCGCTTGCGGTTGTGCTGCGCCTTCAATCGTATCTTCAACCGCAGGGACAAATGACACGCTTTCGCCTAAACCTTCTACGAATGCTTTTGCTAATGCTTCGATCGCTTGTTGAGCGTCTTCACCCTCCGCCACAAAACGTAAACGATGTGCTTGGCTTGCACCTAACGCCACCACTTTCATTGTGCTTTTCGCATTCGCCGGCGCAGTGCCACGATCTAAGTTTTCCACGGTCACTTTTGCCGCAAACGGTTTTAAAGTTTGCACTAATACCGCACTTGGGCGAGCGTGTAAACCATTGTCGTTACGTACGGTGAAAGTACCGATAACCTGACCCGCAGCCGGTTGCTCGGAAACGGTCGTATTTGCAGAATTTTTTGCAGATTCAACCGCTTGCGGTTGTGCTGTGCCTTCAATCGTATCTTCAACCGCCGGTACGAATGAAACGCTTTCGCCTAAGCCTTCTACGAATGCTTTTGCCAATGCTTCGATCGCTTGTTGAGCGTCTTCGCCTTCCGCCACAAAACGTAAGCGGTGTGCTTGGCTTGCGCCTAATGCCACTACTTTCATTGTGCTTTTTGCATTCGCCGGTGCAGTACCGCGATCTAAGTTTTCTACCGTTACTTTTGCTGCAAACGGTTTTAAGGTTTGCACTAATACTGCACTTGGACGAGCGTGTAAGCCGTTGTCGTTACGTACGGTAAATGTGCCGATAACTTGTTGGCTGGTTTGTTCTGTTGCCGTTGAGCTTACTGCTGAAACTGCATTTTCATTTACGCCAAAGAGTGCAACGATTTGTGCAGCAGACGCTGTGGTTAATTGTTTGCGAATATCGGTATTTAATAAACGTGCGATAAGCGCAGAAAGTGTATTATCCGCTGCGGCGATAGTGACTAAAGTCTGTCCTTGTTGGTTACGTGCCACTGCAAAACCGTTCGCTTGGTTACCGTTTGCAGAGTCAGTTACAAAAAGATTGTTACCTAAGTTAAGAGGAGTGCTTGCAACCACATCGCTAATAAATGCTTGTGTTACATAGCCTTTTTCTTGAAGTTTTGCCGCATTAATGGCAGAAAGTGTAATAAGACTTGCAGAATCGATATTTAATGAAATCGTTTCTTCTGAAATAACAGGAAGTGATTTTTTACCGCTTAACACTGCAGCAAATTCTTCGACATCTTGCGTTTTAGCTAAGGTCGCAGCCGCTTCTTCATCACTTAATACGCCGGTTAATTGACGAAGGAGAGCTAAATGTTCGTCAGATTTTGCCGCAATACCAATCACGACATAGGCTTTATTGCCTTCGCCCCATTCCACACCTTGTGGGAATTGATAAATTTGTACACCGGTATTTTGTACAAGGTGGCGAGTGTCTAATGTGCCGTGAGGAATGGCAATACCATTACCAAGGAAAGTCGAGGTTTGCGTTTCACGGGCTAACATTCCCGCTTCGTAGCCTTCCGCAACATTACCATTTGCTACAAGACCTGCAGCAACAAGCTTGATCGCTTCTTCTTTGTTGCTGGCAGTACCATTTAAACGGATATTTTGTGCCGATAAATTTAGCATCTGAGCTCCTTATTGGATTTAATTTTAAAAATAAAAATATTGCTACATATTGTACCCCATAATCTGCTAAATCGTTCTAGCGGATTAAAAAAAATGTCAAAAAGTGTGAGCTAGTTCGCATATATTGCGAGAAAAATATGATGTAAATCACAAAAGCGCATAGTTTTTCGGCGAGGTTTTTATTTTAATGTTAAAATGCAAACGTTTTCGTCAGAAAAGAAAAATAATTTAGAGTGTAAAAAAATGAGGAAGCAAATAATGACAGCTTATAATTATTCAGAACAAGATTCGTCTTTTATTGAGCAGCTTTCCGGTGGGTATTGCAAAGACCCGTTTTCCTATTTGGGGAGTCATTTTGAAAATGGACATTGTGTAGTAAGGATTTATTTACCTGAAGCAGATGCCGTTACAATTATTGATGATCAAGGACGATGTTTATCGGAAACGATAAAGATTGATGATTGCGGTGTTTTTGTCGCTTTACTTGATTGTTCCGACCCTCATTTCTATTACCGTTTACGCGTTACTTATCCTTTGGGTGAAATTGATATTGAAGACCCATACCGTTTTAAATCCTCTCTATTCGCATTAGATAATTGGTTATTATCTGAAGGCACTCATCTTCGACCTTATGAAAAATTAGGCGCTCATTTTGAAATTCAAGAAAATATTGCCGGTGTGCGTTTTAGTGTTTGGGCGCCAAATGCAAAACGTGTCTCTGTTGTCGGTGATTTTAATTATTGGGACGGTCGAGTACATAGTATGCGCTTTCATGTAGAAAGCGGTATTTGGGATATATTTATTCCGAATATTGATGCAGGATCATTATATAAATTTGAATTATTAGATAGCCATGGTCATCTGCGTTTGAAATCGGACCCTTATGCTTTTGCTTCACAGCTTCGCCCTGAAACGGCTTCGGTCGTTGCCGGATTACCGGATATTGTTGAGGTTGAGGAAAAACTTCGCCGAGCAAATAATATTGATCAACCGATTTCAATTTATGAAGTTCATCTAGGTTCTTGGCGCCGCAATTTAGAAAATAACTATTGGCTGAATTATGATGAAATTGCCAATGAACTCATTCCTTATGTAAAAGATATGGGATTCACTCATATTGAATTACTTCCTATTACCGAATATCCGTTTGATGGCTCTTGGGGTTATCAGCCTATTGGACTTTATTCGCCAACTAGCCGCTTCGGCTCGCCACATGATCTCCGTTCGTTTATCCGCAAAGCTCACGCAGCGGGCATTGCAGTGATTTTAGATTGGGTGGTCGGACATTTCCCAACCGATTCACACGGTTTAGTGCAATTTGACGGTTCACATTTATATGAGCACCAAGATCCGAGAGAAGGCTATCACCAAGATTGGAATACGTTAATTTTTAATTACGGTCGTAATGAAGTTTTCAATTATCTCTCCGGCAATGCGTTGTATTGGACGGAACGTTTCGGCATTGACGGTTTACGTGTGGACGCGGTTTCTTCAATGATTTACCGAGATTACTCACGTAAAGACGGTGAATGGATTCCAAACCAATATGGCGGACGTGAGAATTTGGAAGCGTTGGATTTTTTACGCCGCACCAATCAAATGCTTGAGCAAGAAGGTCATGCTGCGGTGACGATAGCAGAGGAATCAACCTCATTTAACGGCATTACGCATGCGGTAAGCCAGCAAGGCGTAGGTTTTGATTATAAATGGAATATGGGGTGGATGAATGACACGCTCCGTTATATGGCGTTAGATCCGATTCATCGTAAATATCATCATGACTGGATGACATTCGGCATGATCTATCAATATAGCGAAAAATTTATTTTGCCGCTTTCGCATGATGAGGTGGTGCATGGCAAAGGTTCCTTAATTGGAAAAATGCCGGGTGATTGTTGGCAAAAATTTGCGAATTTACGTGCTTATTACGGCTATATGTGGGGCTATCCGGGCAAAAAATTATTGTTTATGGGTAATGAATTCGCTCAAGGACGAGAATGGAACTTTAACGAAAGTTTGGACTGGTTCTTGCTTGGTGAAGAAGGTGGCAATTGGCATAAAGGTATGTTGAATTGGGTTCGAGATCTGAATCGTGTTTATCAACAATATCCGGCGCTTTATCAACTTGATCATGAGCCTAGCGGTTTTGAGTGGCTGGTAGTGGATGATTGGCAACAATCGGTATTTGCTTTTGAGCGTAAAGCGAAAGACGGTTCAAGCGTGATTGTAGTCAGTAATTTCACGCCGATCGTGCGCCATAACTACCGTATTGGTGTCGCACAAGACGGGGTTTATAAAGAGATACTCAACTCGGATGCGGCTTATTATGCCGGTAGTAATGTCGGTAATTACGGTGAGATTCTATGCGAGGAAGAACCGTCACACGGCAAGCCTTATTCTCTCAGCGTTTCATTACCGCCGTTAGCCACGATTTTTATTGTGCGCACAGCAAAACCGGAACAGGAACAAGCGCTGATTAAAAAGGTAGAAAGCGCATTTAAAAAAACGAAAAACGCTAAGAAAAAAAGAAAAAGTAAGAAGTAGCAGATGAAAATATCAGTGGGAAAGCCGTTCCCTCTTGGTGCACAAGCGGGTAAAAAAGGCACGAATTTTGCAATTTTTTCAGCAAATGCGACCGCTATTGAGCTGTGTATTTTTGATGATAAGGGTGAGCAGCGTTATCCGATGCAGCGTAGCGGCGATATTTGGCATCTGTTCGTTTGCGGCGTTGGGAGTGGCACCTTATATGGCTTTAGAGTTTCAGGCGATGTCGATGAGCAAAAAGGCGCATTATTTAACCCGAATAAATTGTTGCTTGATCCGTATGCTAAACGAGTAGTCGGGCTACCCGATGCGCATGATGAGAAGGCGTTAAGCTATTTTATTTGGAATGACTCACAAGATAATGCTCATCTTGCGCCTAAATCTGTTGTCGTCACCGATGATTTTGATTGGACAGGTGAAAAACGACCGCATTATTCGTGGGCGGAAACGATTATTTACGAAGCGCATGTAAAAGGCTTTAGTCGTTTAAATCATAATATTCCGGAGCCGTTACGTGGGACTTATGCAGGTATGGCTCATCCGACATCGATCGCACATTTAAAACGGTTAGGCGTGACGACGATTGAACTACAACCAGTGAGCTACCATGCGGATGAAGTGCATTTACAGCGATTAGGGCTAACCAATTATTGGGGATACAGCGTTTTAGCGCATTCGGCAATTGATCCTTGCTTAGCTTGGGACCAAGAAGATCCGATTTCCGAGTTTAAATATTTAGTTAAAACCTTACACCAAAATGGCTTTGAAGTAATTTTAGACGTGGTTTATAACCATACGGTGGAAGCCGGCAAAGACGGTATGACGATCTGCCAAAGAGGAATTGATAACCAAAGCTATTATTGGCTGGACGAACAAGGTGAATACCGCAATTGGACAGGGTGTGGCAACGCATTAAATTTAGCTCATCCGATGGTATGCCAATGGGCAATCGATAGCTTAGTGTACTGGGTGGAAGAATGCCATATTGATGGTTTTCGTTTTGATTTAGCGACAACATTAGGACGAACCCCTTCTTTCTCAAATATTGCGCCGCTGTTTGAAAAAATCAAACAGACACCGGCATTGCAACAGATTAAGTTAGTTGCGGAGCCTTGGGATATTGGCCCGGAAGGCTATCAAGTCGGGCATTTTCCGGCAGGATTTGCCGAATGGAACGATAAATACCGTACCACAATGCGCAGCTTTTTCTTAGGTGAAAGCGGCAACTTAGCCGAATTTGCCCGTCGTTTAGCTGGAAGTGACGACTTATATTGGCAATATGCGCCTTCTAAAAGTATTAACTACTTCGCCTCTCATGACGGTTTTACCTTACAAGATCTCGTGAGTTATAACAAAAAACATAATCAGCCAAATGGCGAACAAAACCGAGACGGTGATGAACATAATTATAGTAATAATCATGGTGTGGAAGGGGATACGGATAACGAATTGGTAAATATTTTGCGAGATCAGACCGCTTGTAGTTTGCTTGCGATACTGTTTCTCTCAAATGGCGTACCTATGTTACGTGCCGGCGATGAGTTGGGACATTCGCAAAAAGGCAACAATAACAGCTATTGCCAAGATAATGAAACGACTTGGATTAATTGGCAGCAAGCGAATGATAAACGTATCGGCTATGTCGCCAAGTGGATTGATTTACGTAAACAAATTTCGTTGCTTTCCCACCAAAGTCATTGGTGGACGGAAAATGACGTGCAATGGTTTTCCGCATACGGTGAGATTATGCAGGTGGATGATTGGCATAATGACTCACTCAAAGCATTACAAATTCTTCTTCAAGAACAATGGCTTATCTTAATTAATGCCAAAAAAGATAAGCAACAATTTTTCTTACCTCAAGGCAAATGGCATTTTTACCTTGGAAAAGAAACGGCAACTTTGATAGCGGATGCGCAGGCGGTTACTCTTCAACTGGAACAGATGGGAGTATGCGTGCTTCAAAGGAAATTAGGCTCACATTAGCGTGATAAATGACACACAACAACGGAGAAACAAAGTATGCTTACACAAGAAAAAAACGACTTAACCAGAAACGATATTACTAACGATACGTTAGTACTTATTTTAGCAGGTGGTCGTGGTTCACGTCTTTATGAGTTAACTGACAGACGCGCAAAACCTGCCGTGTATTTTGGTGGTAGCCGCCGCATTATCGACTTTGCGCTTTCAAACTGTATTAATTCTAATTTACTTAAAGTGGGGGTAATTACTCAGTATGCCGCTCACTCATTACTACGTCACTTACAGCGTGGTTGGTCATTCCTACCTTATGAACGTAATCAATATATTGATATGCTACCGGCTCGTCAGCAGTTGGACGAAAACACTTGGTATCGTGGAACCGCCGATGCGGTATATCAAAATATGGCGATGATGAAATCGCATTACCGTCCGAAATACGTCGTGATCCTAGCCGGCGACCATATTTATAAAATGGACTATACTCAGATGCTGCGTGACCACGTAGAAAGTGGTGCGAAATGTACTGTTGGCTGTATTGAGGTTCCGCGTGAACAAGCGGTCGAATTTGGCGTAATGGCGGTTAACGATAAATTAAAAGTGAAAGAATTCGTAGAAAAACCGTCAAATCCGCCGGCAATGCCTGATAAGCCGAATTCATCGTTAGCTTCAATGGGGATTTACGTGTTTGATGCGGATTATTTATATGACGTATTAGAACGTGAAGCCTCTATTCCAGGAACTTCACACGACTTTGGTAAAGATATCATTCCAAAAGCGGTAGAAGAAGGCGTGTTATATGCGCATCCGTTTGAACGTTCATGTAAAGGTCGTAATGCAAGCGGTTCGATTTATTGGCGAGATGTCGGTACGATTGACAGCTATTGGGCGGCGCATATGGATTTAGTTTCGGAAGAGCCGCAACTTGATTTATATGATGAATCTTGGCCGATTCACGGACGACCGCAACAAACCGCACCGGCACGTTTCTTCTATAAAAAAGCACGTCAGCATACTTTGGATAATTCATTAATTGCCGGTGGTTGTGTGGTCACCGATGCGGAAATCAGTAATTCGGTCTTATTTGCCAAAGTAAAAGTAGACGCCGAAACCGTGATTGAACACACGGTGATTTTACCGCAGGTAACGATTGGTAAGAACTGCGTGATCAAACGTGCGGTAATTGATCGTCACTGTACCATTCCTGATGGATTGGAGATCGGTGTGAATTTGGAAGAAGATGCAAAACGTTTCCGAGTCAGTAAAGGTGGGATCGTCTTGGTGACCCAGAAAATGCTTGATTCATTAAGCGGTTATGAGTCCAGTATAAAATTCCATCATACAATTTAATCTTATACAGGTGGGCGTTTAGCCCACCTTTGGCGCTTTTACAAGCGGTCTAATTTTCTCTCTATTTTACAAATACAAATTAAACGGCAACAAAATGAAAATTCTACATATTTGCTCGGAGATGTATCCGTTAATTAAAACCGGCGGACTTGCGGATGTGATGGGGGCTTTGCCTTATGCACAGCAGCAAGCTGGCAATGATGTCCGAGTTTTGCTACCGCTCTATCCTCAAGTAGCGGAAAAAATTGGGGAAACAAATGAAGTAGTCACTTTAGGTACTTTTGCCGGTTTAGTGACGATTCGTTTTACTTATTTCAATGGTTTGGGCATTTATCTGATTGATGCGCCACATTTATTCCAACGTTCAGGTAATCCGTATCACGATTCCGGTTATGCTGATTATCCGGATAACTATAAGCGTTTTGCTATTTTAGGCTATTTAGGCGCACAGTTATCGGAAGGGCTAGATCATTGGTGGGGAAAAGCGGATATTTTGCACGCACATGATTGGCAAGGCGGCTTGGCTTGTGCTTACCTGAAAAGTTGGCACAGCCCGGTGAAAAGTGTTTTCACTATTCACAATATTGCCTATCCGGGGCGCTTCCAACCGCATCATTTACCGGAATTGGGTTTCTCATGGGATTTCTTCCAAGCGGAAGGCATGGAATTTTACGGTGAAATCTCATATCTGAAAGCCGGATTGTATTATGCGGATCGTATCACTACGGTAAGCCCGACTTATGCGGTGGAAATTACCGAACAAATTGCCGGTGGCGGAATGCATGGCTTGCTACAAACACGTAAAGCGCAAGGGCGTTTACACGGCGTGTTAAACGGTGTGGACGAAAAAGTATGGAATCCGGAAACCGATGAAAATATTGTAGCGACATACAAACCGAGCTATATGCACGGTAAGGCGAAAAACAAAGCTGAGTTACAACGTATGTTTAACTTACCGGAAGACAAAGATGCAATGCTTATGGTCATGGTAACTCGCTTAACGGAGCAAAAAGGGGCGGATTTCTTACTGGACAGAATTGATGATGTAATGCAACAACACGTGCAATTAATCGTCTTGGGTAGCGGCTCTCCGCATTTAGAATATCTGTTAAACGAGGCTCGTAGCCGTTATCCGGAGCAAATCGGTTTATATATCGGTTATAACGAAGCATTGTCTCATCAAATTATTGCCGGTGGTGATGTTATTCTTGTGCCAAGCCGCTTCGAACCTTGCGGTCTAACGCAGTTATACGGTTTGAAATACGGTACTTTACCGCTAGTTCGCCAAACCGGTGGTTTAGCCGATACGGTGGTGGATAGCCACAAAGACAGTATCGAACAACGTAATGCAACCGGATTTGTGTTCAAATACCCAAGCAGTGATGATTTCTTTGAAGCATTCCAACGTGCGGTAAATCTTTGGAAAAAACAAAAGTTATGGTCTAGTGTGCGTCAAAATGCGCTAGCGCAAGATTTCGGCTGGGCAAGAGCCGCAGCAGCTTATCAGGCGATTTATCAAGAGATTGTATAACCTCACTTTTCACAAGCGGTCGGAATTTGCAAAAAAATTGCGAAATCCTACCGCTTATTTTGTAAACAATAGCAATAAAGCAAAATCTTTGTGATTCTCCAGCGATTTTTATGGCATTAACTATAAAATTGTTGTGCTTTTTTACTCGATTTCCATTTGTTACTTTATTTGTTAGTTAGGAGCTATTCATGGGCAATAAAATTTTAAGTCCCGAAAATATTCAACATGTAAAAGATGCCATTTTATATAAATTGGTTTATGCGCTTGGGGTAGAGCCTCGTGAAGCAAGTAAACGTAACTGGCTAAATGCAGCGTTACGTGTGGTGCGAGATCTTTCTACCGAGTCGTGGCTACAAACTCGTCGCAGCCAAGTGGCGAACGCCAGCCGCCGTGTGTATTACCTTTCAATGGAATTTTTAATGGGACGTACGTTCTCAAACGCAATGATTGCGGAAGGTGTGTATGAGTTAGTCGATGCCGCATTAAAAGAACTCGGACAAAATATTGAAGAGATTATTAACGAAGAAGGTGATCCGGGTTTAGGTAACGGCGGTTTAGGGCGTTTAGCCGCTTGCTATATGGATAGTCTTGCCGCAATGAAAATTCCGGCGATTGGTTACGGTATTCAATATGAGTACGGTATGTTCCGCCAAGAAATCCGTAACGGCGAACAAGTAGAGCAACCGGATCAATGGTTAGAAAATGAATTTGTATGGCCGTATTTGCGTTCAAGTAAACGTTTCCCGATTCGCTTTGGCGGACGTATTTGGCAAGAAGGCAAAAAAACCGTATGGCAGCCGGATGAAGAGATTCTTGCTCAAGCTCACGATCAATTAATTCCCGGCTATGAAACTACCGCAACCAATAGTTTGCGCTTATGGTCGGCGCACGCTTCAGGGAAAGGCTTCGGGTTAGCGGATTTCAACCGTGGCGATTATTTTGCAGCAATGAGCCATCAGAATTTATCTGAGAACGTTTCTCGGGTGTTGTATCCGGACGATTCTACTTATAACGGACGTGAATTACGTTTACGCCAAGAATATTTCCTCTGTTCCGCTTCGGTACAAGACATTATCCGTCGTCATGAAGCGGAGTGCGGATCTTGTGCCAATTTAGCGGATAAAGTAGCGATTCATTTAAACGATACCCATCCAACGCTCGCAGTGCCGGAATTAATGCGCATCTTAATTGATGAGAAAGGCTATAGCTGGGATCAAGCGTGGAATATGACTCGCAAAATTTTCTACTATACCAACCACACCTTAATGAGCGAAGCATTGGAAACTTGGCCGGTGGAAATGTTAGGACGCATTTTACCGCGTCACTTAGGCATTATTTTTGAGATCAATGAATGGTTCTTAAATGAAGTGCGTGAAAAATTCCCGGGTGAAGAAGATTTAGTACAACGTGTGTCACTGATTGACGAACACGGTGATCGCCGAGTGCGTATGGCGTGGGTAGCGGTTGTGGCTTCAAGCAAAGTAAACGGTGTGGCAAAAATCCACTCGGATTTAATGGTGGAATCCATTTTTGCCGACTTTGCTCGTATTTATCCGGATCGCTTCACCAATGTTACTAATGGGGTAACCCCTCGCCGTTGGATCAAAATTGCCAACCCGGGTTTAGCCAATATTTTAGATAAACGTATCGGTAAAGATTGGTTAACCGATCTCAGTGAATTAGAGAAATTCAATGTCTTTGTGGATGATGCGGATGTTCAGGCTGAAATTTCGGCGGTGAAATATGAGAATAAACGCAAGTTAGCCGATTATGTTGAGAAAAATTTAGGCATCAAACTGAATCCGGAAGCGATTTTTGACGTACAGGTTAAACGTATTCACAAATATAAACGCCAACAGTTAAACGTATTACATATTATTACGTTATATAACCGTATCTTAAAAAATCCGAATGCGGATTGGACACCACGAGTGTTTATCTTTGCCGGTAAAGCGGCAAGTGCTTATTATGCGGCGAAGAAAGTCATTCGTTTGATTAACGATGTTGCAAATGTCATCAATAATGATGAACGAGTACGTGATTTGATCAAGGTGGTATTTATTCCAAATTATGGCGTATCACTGGCGCAGATGATCATTCCGGCAGCGGATGTGTCCGAACAAATTTCATTGGCGGGTACTGAGGCATCAGGTACGTCTAATATGAAGTTTGCCTTAAACGGTGCGCTAACTATCGGGACGTTAGACGGTGCGAATGTTGAAATTTTGGAACACGTCGGTAAAGAAAATATCTTTATTTTCGGTAATACCGTAGAACAGGTGGAAGAGCTGCGTCGTAATGGTTATTCGCCGTATCATTATTATGAAACGGACGGTGAATTAAATGAGGCGGTTTCGCAAATCTTAAACGGTAAATTCTCACCGGATGATCCGTATCGCTATCAAGATCTGATTCTAAATTCAGGTGACTATTACCAAGCCTGTGCGGATTTCCGTAGCTATGTTGAAGCGCAAGAACGAGTTGCAGCCGCTTATCGCAATAAGAAAGCTTGGACGCGTTCGGCAATTATCAATATTGCCAATATGGGCTATTTCTCATCAGATCGCTCGGTATTAGATTACGCACGAGATATCTGGCATATAGAGCCAATGGATGAGGTGCAATTAAAAGAAAATACTGATTTAGCAAGTATTATTGAAAGCTCAAGTAAGCTATTGATTATTCGTTAATAATATGGACAAGCGGTCTGTTTCTTGCAAAACTTTGCTGAAATTTGACCGCTTGTAAGTGCTAAAAAAGCCGTTTGTTTTGAACAAACGGCTTTCTTTTTAGTCTCGCTTAAATAATTTCATTCGGTGTGAAGAAGTATGCGATTTCACGTTTTGCCGATTGCTCGGAATCCGAACCGTGAACCGAATTCTCACGACCGCTGATAGCGTAGAGCGCTCGAATCGTGCCGGCTTTACGTTGTTCCGGGTTAGTTGCACCCATTAATTCACGGTAGTGAGCGATAGCGTTTTCACCTTCAAGTACCACCGCAACAATCGGTGCCGAAATCATAAATTCGACTAACGGCGCAAAAAATTCCTTACCTTGGTGTTCGGCATAGAAGCCTTCCGCTTGTTTTTGGGTTAGTTGTACTTTTTTGAGTGCTTTAATGGTTAAGCCCGCTTCTTCTAAATGGCTAAGAATTTTACCGATTAAATTACGTTTTGTTGCATCGGGTTTAATTAAACAAAGCGTTTGTTGGATCATTGTTTCTCCTTAATTCGCAAAAAAAGCGGTGAATCTCACCGCTTGTTGTTGCTTTTATTTTACTTGCATACCCGGGCGGATACCTTCATCAGCTGAAAGTAAGAATAAGTCTGCACCGCCGGTGCCTGCTGATAAGATCATACCTTCCGATACACCGAATTTCATTTTACGTGGAGCAAGGTTTGCTACCATAATCACAAAACGGCCGACTAATTCTTCCGGATTGTTATAAGCCGCTTTAATACCTGATAACACTTGACGTTGGTGATCACCTAAATCTAATTGGAATTTTAATAATTTGTTTGATTCCGGTACGGCTTCACAGCTAATCACTTTTGCCACACGTAAATCTAATTTTGCGAAATCATCAATTGTGATTTCCGCTGCGATAGGCTCAACAGCCGTATTTTCGGTATTTTCCACTTTTTGTTTTCCTTTTTTATCTTCTGCTTTATTTTGCTCTGCAAACAGCGCCTTAGTTTCTTCAATCACCGCATCAATTTGTTTTTTCTCAAGACGAGAGAACAATGATTTAAACGGTGCGACATTTTTACCTAATAATGGTTGGCGAATGTTGTCCCACGTTAATTCTGCTTGTAAGAAGGCTTCAGCACGTTCCGCTAACTGTGGCAACACCGGTTTTAAGTAACTCATTAATACACGGAATAATTCAATACCCATTGAACAAACCGCTTGTAATTCCGCTTCACGCCCTTCTTGTTTTGCGATCACCCAAGGCGCTTTATCATCGACATATTTATTCGCTTTATCACAAAGATCCATAATTAAACGAATCGCTTTGTTAAATTCACGATTTTCATAATGTGTTGCGATTTGTTCCGATTGTGCAATAAATTCTGCGAAAAGTGCTTCGTCTTCTAATTTATCAGCCAGTTTGCCTTCAAAACGTTTTGCAATAAAACTTGCATTACGTGAAGCAAGGTTCACTAATTTATTAACGATATCGCTGTTTACACGTTGTACGAAATCTTCAAGGCTTAAATCTAAGTCTTCAATACGCTCGTTCAGTTTTGCCGCATAGTAATAACGTAAACATTCCGGATCGATATGTTTTAAATAGGTACTTGCTTGAATAAAAGTACCGCGTGATTTTGACATTTTCACACCGTCGACCGTGACGTAACCATGTGCAAATACATTGGTCGGTTTACGTAATTCACAACCGTCTAGCATCGCCGGCCAGAAAAGACTGTGGAAGTAAACGATATCTTTACCGATAAAGTGATAAAGTTCAGTTTCAGCGTCTTTTTTCCAGAATTCATCAAAGTTTAAACCGGTACGATCACATAAATTTTTGAATGACGCCATATAGCCGATAGGCGCATCAAGCCATACGTAGAAGAATTTATTTTCCGCATCCGGAATCGGGAAACCGAAGTAAGGTGCGTCACGGCTGATGTCCCATTGCTGTAAACCGCTTTCGAACCATTCTTGCATTTTATTCGCGATTTCCGATTGTAATGAACCTGAACGTGTCCACTCTTTCAACATACCCTCAAAGCTTGGTAAATCAAAGAAAAAATGCTCGGATTCTTTCACGATCGGTGTTGCACCGGACACGGCAGAACGCGGGTTAATTAAATCCATCGGGCTATACGTTGAAGCACACACTTCACAGTTATCACCGTATTGATCTTCCGCCTTACATTTCGGGCAAGTACCTTTTACAAAACGATCCGGAAGAAACATTTGTTTTTCAGGGTCGAATAACTGAGAGATCACACGACTTTTGATAAAACCGTTAGCACGTAATTTTTTATACATTTCTGTAGTAAGTTCACGGTTTTCTTCGCTATGAGTCGAATGATAGTTATCGAAACTGATATTGAAGCCTTTGAAATCTGCTACGTGATCAGTTTTTGCTTTTTCAATTAATTGTTCCGGAGTAATGCCTTGTTTTGCGGCATTAAGCATAATCGGTGTGCCATGAGCATCATCCGCACACACAAAGTGAATCTCGTTGCCACGCATACGCTGGAAGCGCACCCAGATATCCGCTTGGATATGTTCAAGCATATGGCCTAAATGGATTGCACCGTTCGCATAGGGTAAGGCACAGGTAACCAGCATTTTTCGTTTTTGGTTTGACATGAGTGATCTCTCTGAATTTGTTACAAAATTTCGTAAATTGTAGCGGAAAAAGGGCTTTTTTTCTAGAGCGTATCCTAAATGAGCCTACTTATTCGCTTATTTTGCATAAAATTAACAAAATTCTTTTGTAAAGAATGTAGTTATTTTGTAAAAGACTGGTAGAATAAATATAGAATAAAAATTATAGAAGGAGAACGAATGTTTTATTTAAAAAAACATTATTATGACGGCATTGATAAACAAGGAAACGCGTTTATTATTTATTTTGCCGAGTTAATGTTATGGGGAATTAAAATTCCTTATTCTTCCATTTTATTTAATAGTAAGAACGGTCAGCAATTTGAAAAAAGTAGCTTGTTTAAATTAAAGCAAATAGATCGTTCGATTAATCATTCTCGTTTAAATTTTTCAGCTTATTGGATTCCGCATTCATCCGAACTCAAATCCACATTAGTTTATAACCCTACTCAGTATATAAATTGGTATTGCCATACGCCGAAAGGGAATTTTCATATCACTTTTCAGGATAAGGAATATCAAGGATTAGGTTATGCGGATACGCTTGAAATGAATTTCCCACCTTGGAAACTAGCCGTATCAGAATTATATTGGGGACGATTTTTGTCTGAAAATCATACGGTTATTTGGAAGGAGTGGAAAGGAAAACAATCGTTTAAACAGCTTATTTGGAACGGAAAACAATATAATGATTTTGAAATTCAAGAAGAAGGAATTTTGTTACCTTCTGAAAATATGTTCCTACGTTTCCAAATGTCAACCATGTTAAAAAATGAACCAATCGGAAATGTAGTTACCAAAATACCGTTATTAAAATATTTTCTGCCTAAGCGTTTTTTGCGGACACGCGCAATAAAATGGAAAAGTGAGACCAAAATACTGATAAATCAAAACGTACAAGAAGTAGGCTACGCTTTATATCAGAAAGTGTTATGGAGAAAGTAAAGAAACAAGATTGAAAAATTAATTTTTGGTCATTTTTTGATTTTTTAACATTGTGGTGATATAAATTTTTCGAACAATCAATAAAGATCTTCTCGTTTCAGGCAAGAATAGCGGTAAAATAAGTCTAAAATTTTGCAATTTTTGAGGACTTATTATGCGTAAAGCACAGTTATATCGTTACCAGATTCCGGTAGAAACCGGCGTTATTTTACGTCATCGCCGATTAAAACAGCGTGAAGGTTTAGTGGTTAAATTAACTGAAGATAACCAAGTCGGGTGGGGTGAAATCGCCCCGCTACCTGAATTTAGCCAAGAAGATCTTTCGCTTGCTCAGCAACAAACGGAACAATGGCTTGCGAAATGGCTAGCCGGGCAACAAGATGACCTGGACAGTTATGTGCCTTCTGTAGCGTTTGGTTTAAGTTGCGCATTAGCGGAATTAAACGGAGAACTAGCTGAGCAAGGAAATTATCGTGCAGCAGTACTTTGCTATGGTGATCCGGACGAGTTATATACAGAGTTGAATGCACTGGAAGGTGACAAAATCGGCAAAATGAAAGTCGGGCTGTATGAGGCTAATCGTGACGGCCTAATTGCCAATATGTTGCTTGAAGCTTTACCCGATTTACAATTACGTTTAGATGCGAATCGAGGCTGGACGCTTGAGAAAGCGGTTAAATTTGCCGAAAAAATTGCAAATGAAAACAAAAGCCGTATCCAGTTTATTGAAGAACCGTGCAAAACACCGGAACTTTCCCGTCTATTTGCTCAAGCCTCAGGCATCGCGATTGCTTGGGATGAAACCGTACGAGAGCCGAATTTCGTAGTAAAAAACGAACCGAATGTGACCGCTATTGTAATTAAACCGACCTTAGTCGGTTCGTTACAAAAATGTATTCGTTTAATTGAGCAAGCTCATCAACAAGGGCTTATCGCTGTTATCAGTTCCAGTATTGAATCGAGTTTAGGTTTAACTCAGCTTGCTCGGTTTGCACAGCAATATACCCCACAGACAACCCCCGGTTTAGATACGTTAGATCTGATGCAATATCAGTTACTACGTCCTTGGAAAGACTCTAACTTACCCATTGCCGAGTTAGATAGCCCGTTTGTGCAAGAAATTATGCTATAATGCTCACTCTATAAGCGGTCAAAAACAGACAAGAATTTGCAAAAAATTAAGCATTTTTGACCGCTTTCCATTAATTCAATTTCAATGAAAGTTAAATCTCTCCTTTATATATTCAAGAGAAAATTATGCGTTTAGATAAATTTATTGCCGAAAATACGGGTTTAACTCGTTCCCAAGCAGGAAAAGCTTTAAAAAGCGGTTTAGTGACGGTTAACGGAAAGATCGAAAAGAGTGGATCAGCAAAAATTAGTGAAACAGATGAAATTTGTTACGAAGGCGAACGTTTAGAATGGGTCGATGAAGGTCAATACTTTATGCTGTATAAACCGCAGGGGTATGTGTGTTCGCATGATGACGGTGAATATCCGACCGTCTTTCAATTTTTTGATTATCCACTGATGACTAAATTGCATACCGCAGGACGTTTAGATGTGGATACAACCGGTTTAGTTTTATTGACGGATGACGGTAAATGGTCGCATCGCATTACTTCGCCGAAACACCATTGTGAAAAGACCTATTTGGTAACGCTTGCCGATCCGGTAGAAGATTTTTATGCGGAAAAACTTGCGGAAGGGATTTTATTACGCGGTGAACGCGAGCCTTGTTTACCGGCACAAATGGAAATTATTGATGATTACAATGTGAATTTAACTATCAGCGAAGGGCGTTATCATCAAGTAAAACGTATGTTTGCCGCTTTAGGTAATAAAGTAGAGGCATTACATCGCTGGCGTATCGGTGATGTGGTGTTAGATGAAAGCCTTGAAGAAGGTGAATATCGTCCGCTTACCGAGCAAGAAATAGGGGGCTTCTGATGGCAACCCAAAGACCGCATCCGTGCTTTTTTATTATTTTAGGAATGATGGCAATGCTGCCACCGCTTGCGATCGATATGTATTTGCCTTCATTCCTTGATATTGCACGAGATTTACAGGTTTCGCAGGAAAAAGTGCAAACTACATTGGCGGTATTTACTTTCGGCTTCGCTGTCGGGCAGCTATTCTGGGGGCCGATGGCGGATAGTTTTGGACGTAAACCGATTATTTTATTTGGGCTTGCCGGATCAGCTATTGCTGCGTATTTTCTAACGGCGGTAATGACCATTGAAAATTTCTATTTATTGCGTTTAATTCAAGGGCTTTGTGCGGCAGCGCCAGCTGTGGTTTTGGGGGCTTTAGTTCGAGATTTATTTGATCGTAACCGCTTCGCCCAAATGATGTCGGTCATTATGATCATTTCAATGCTTGCTCCGCTATTAGCGCCGATTTTGGGTGGATATATTGCAAAATATTTTCACTGGCATTCGATTTTCTACACCTTAGTATTTATGGGCGTCAGTTGTGTGTTCTTGATCAGCTGGAAAATCCCTGAAACATTAGCGGTAGAAAAACGTCAATCGCTTCAATTTGGCATTGTTTTTAAAAACTTCTGGAAATTGTTATCGGATAAAAACGTCTTAGGCTATGTGTTAGTGGGGGGCTTAACTTTTGCCGGTTTATTCTGCTTTTTAACCTCAGGTTCGTTAGTTTATATCGGTATTCACGGTGTATCGCAGGAATATTTCGGCTATTTCTTCGGTTTAAATATGATTGTGATGGTCGCAATGACTGCACTAAATGGGCGCATTGTCGTTAAAGTCGGTTCAGAGAAAATGTTGAAAATCGGCTTACTCGTTCAGTTATTAGCTGGTATTTGGCTTGCGTGTGTCGCCGTCTTCCAATTAGGCTTTTGGGTGATGGCATTAGGGATTCCGTTTTATGTGGGAATGCTTTCGACCATCGGTAGTAATGCAACGGCAGCGATTTTAGATCGTTACCCGCAAATGGCGGGTACGGCAAACGGTTTAGCCGGAACCGCACGTTTTGGTATCGCTTCTGTGGTTGGTGCAATGTTATCGCATATTGCGGTTACGAGTGAGCGCCCGATGTTATATGCAATGGCTATTTGTACCTTAGCTGCTTCTGCTATTTATTACTTGTTATGCCGTAACAGTACTGAGCAAGCGGTTTAATTTGGCTTAAATTTTACAAAAACGGACACTTTGCAGTGTCCGTTTTTTTACCAACAAGCGTAACAATAATGCCAAGGGCGGAAACGAGTACGCTCAAAATCATAGTAACGTTGCATTTCCTCTAATTCCGCTTGGTGTTTATAGTTATCCCACGCGAGTTTATAGCAAGATTGGAACAGTGGATCATTGGCTTTTTTCTGGTAGCGCTTGGTAAAGGCGGCTTTTTCTTTTTCGGTTTGAGCCACCGGCGGATCATATAACTGCGCCATTAATTCGGCAGTTTCTACATCACACTGTTTAGCTAATGCTACCGATAAGGCTTGATGTGCCTTGAGTTGTTGCGCCTGTCTGGCAGCTTGTTGTTGTGGCGTTAAAGCACAAGCAGAAAGCAATAATGAGAGAAGGACAGGCGTTATTCGAATACACTTTTTCATATTAGCCTCCAAATGATTATGCTAAAAATTAAGCTCTTCGAGTTTATCACTCAAAGAGCTTTTATTCACACAAATTATTCGCTTTCTTGTTCGGATAATTCTTCTAATTCGTCAGCCATTGCACTGAGTGCATCACGACAAAGTTGAGCAAGCGCTTTATAGAAACCGCTATCATGCGCTTCAATTTGTCCTAAGAATTTAGCAGCACATGGCAATAAAAACTGCTCAAAAAAGGCCTGCTGTGCTGTACTTGAATCTAAATTGTCTTCAATCCAAGAGGCGGTAAGTAATAAAAGTGCAACGTGATCAGGTTTTTCTAATTCCGGCATTGCGCGAGTTTGGCGGAAGTTGATAAAGTCTTCAACCGTAATTTTATAGGCAGAAATTGTTGTAGCAATAGCTCCTGTCTCACCAAAAAGTGCTTGATAGCTTGCTTGTAATTGCGTAGGGTTAGCATTTTTTTCTAACGTTGTTAAAGCTAATTCACTTTGAGCATCGGTTGAAAGTGCCCATTGCTGGCGTAAACCGCCTTGTGCAAGCCAAGCAAAGGTACCAGCAAGAATCGGATCAGTTGGGGAACGGTAGAATAAGTTGCCGAATAAACGGCACAATAGTGAAAAATCGTTAATGGTTGTTTCGCTCATAAGTAATGATTTATAAAGGTTAAGAAGTTAGCCATTTTACACGAATAGGATAAGAAGATGAAATATATTGGTGCGCACGTGAGTGCTTCGGGTGGTGTCGAGAATGCTGTGTTAAGAGCGGTTGAAATTGGCGCAAATGCTTTTGCTCTATTTACCAAAAACCAACGCCAATGGAAAGCCCCTGCATTAAAAGCGGATACGATTGAGAAATTTAAGCGTTTTTGTAAGGCGCATCAGTTCTCACCGGATCATATTTTACCTCATGATAGTTATTTAATTAATTTAGGCAATCCGGAAGCGGAAAATTTAGCAAAATCACGAGAAGCTTTTATTGATGAAATGGAACGGGCAAATCAGTTAGGACTAAAACTACTGAATTTCCACCCTGGTGCACATTTAAATAAAATTTCGGAAAGTGAGTGTTTAGCACGCATTGCCGAGTCGATTAATATTGCGGTGGAAAAAGTACCGAATGTTGTTGCGGTAATTGAAAATACAGCTGGTCAGGGTTCTAACCTTGGCTATCGTTTTGAACATTTAGCCGAAATTATTGACCAAGTGGAAGATAAAAGCCGAGTAGGTGTTTGTTTAGATACCTGTCATTTGTTTTCGGCCGGTTACGATATCAGTTCATTACAAGCTTGTGAGCAAACATTTACCGAGTTTGGGCAGACGGTCGGTTTCCAATATTTACGAGGAATGCACTTAAATGGTTCAAAAACACCGTTAGGCAGCCGCGTGGACCGTCACCACACATTAAGAGAAGGCACAATCGGCACGGATTTTTGCAAATTTATCATGCAAGATGACCGTTTTGATAATATTCCGCTTATTTTAGAAACAATTCAGCCTGAAATTTGGGCAGATGAGATAAAATTTTTGCGGACATTGTCAAATTAATAGACTATACTAAATAAGCTTATAACTTAAGGCTTATCGGTCGGTAAGCCTTTTTTGTGTGAAATTTTATTTTAGACTTTATTTTTAGATATAGGAATCAACCGCTGTAGTTGTTCTGGCGAGACAAATTATGATTAAACAAAATTCTACTTTTACAAGGCTTAAGCCGTTATTCACCACAGTATTGTTTGCAACGATTGCAAGCTATTCATCAATGGCTTCTGCTAGTTTAAGTAGTACTCCCGCCACACCGAATCAAATCAAAATTGTTGCTAAAGCAGCAACCGCTGATCAAATTAAAGCACAGCTTGCTTATAAAGCTTCCGCAAAAGCAAAATCTCCTACAGTAGATAACACATCCGCAAATTCAGCTACTCAAAAAGTAAATAAGATCTATCGTAAGTGGGCCGGTACTCATTATCGTTTAGGCGGAGAAGGGCATAATGGTATCGACTGTTCCGCTTTTGTGCAAAAAACAATGCTCGGTGCATTTAATATTGATTTGCCACGTTCAACCGCAGAGCAACGTTATTCAGGTCGTTCAATTTCAAAATCAGAATTACGCCCCGGCGATTTAGTATTCTTTCGCCGCAATAATCACGTAGGGGTTTATATTGGTGGTGGTAAATTTGTTCACGCCAGTACAAGCCAAGGTGTAACAACAAGTTCACTGTCAGAACGTTATTGGGCCAGAAACTATACGCAATCTCGCCGAGTAATGTAATACTAAGGTCGCTAAATGATAAATTAGCGACCTTTTTATTTATGCGGCATATTTTCTCTCGCTAACTTGTGCAAAGCGGTGACGCATTTGGTGTACAACATTTGTAATTACGCCGGCAACTGTCACTTCTTGCCAGCTTTGCATACGTAAATTCGGTTCGCTAACATCTAGTGAAAAAAGAATAATTTCGTTTGTACCTTCATTATTCTCAATTTCTTTAAAGAACTGGTAAAACTTATATTCGCCATTTTTCTCAATTACAAGCAGATCGTTTACTAAATATTGAGCCGATTGCTCAACGATCAGCAGATCATCCAATTCAATCCCCCAAGCGATTAGGTTAGGATTTTTAACCTGTATAAAAAAGGTTTCTGTCGGGCGTTTAATGCAAAGTGAATTAAGATCTAATTTGATTGAACGTTCGCTATTCATATCACGGTACATTGGTAGCGGTTGATATGATAATTCACGTGTAAGCGGTCGAATTGAAGCCATCTTTGTTATCCTCTATCTAAACTGTGTGTTTATACAGGTTATTTTACTGATTAAAAAAACAGTGTCAATCTTGTTTTGCAATTTTTTTTGTAAAAATATCCAGTATTTTGTTTGCTTTATCATATGGAGAGAGTATTGAACAAGCGGTGGAATTTGGCGCAGAATTTGTAAATTGCGGGCAATAAAAAAGCACCCGAAGGTGCTTTTTTAAGAAAATTGGCAGTAAAGCTGTTATTATAAGCTTTCTGTGAAAGTACGAGTAATTACATCACGTTGTTGTTCTGGGGTTAATGAGTTGAAACGAACTGCATAACCAGAAACACGGATAGTTAATTGTGGATATTTCTCTGGGTTTTTAACCGCATCTTCTAATGTTTCACGGCGTAAAACGTTAACGTTTAAGTGTTGACCACCTTCAACTTTGATTGTCGGAGCAACGTTTACCGGTACTTCACGGTATGAAATTTGACCTAATTCACTGATTGCAACGATTTGGTCTTCTTTGTAAGCATCACCTTTTGCAGCGATACAGCGAGCTTCGTTTTTCTCTTCATCTAATAACCAGAAAGAGTTTACTAAGTTGCTGTTTGAAGATTCTGTAATTTGTACGCCCTTGATCATTTTGATACTCCTAAGTATTGGCTAGATAATTATAAAATTTTTTGATAAATTCAAATTTTGTTTATGTGGTGAATTTTATCATTTTTTTTGAAGAATTCTACTAAAAGTTGAAAAATGTAATCAAAAAATTATCAATTGATTAAAAAATCATCTAAAATGTAGAGGGAACTTAAAATTGTTTAACACTTTTTAACAGGACAAGCTATGAATAATTGGACGGAAGCGCTAGGCGAAGAAAAGCAACAAGCTTATTTTCAACAAATTTTACAACAAGTACATCAAGAAAGAATGAATGGTGTAACGGTTTTCCCACCGCAAAAAGAAGTATTTAGTGCATTTGCCTTAACCGAATTTAAGGATGTGAAAGTGGTGATTTTGGGGCAAGATCCTTATCATGGACCAAACCAAGCACACGGCTTAGCATTTTCGGTAAAACCACCGGTCGCACCGCCACCTTCTTTAGTTAATATGTATAAAGAACTGGCGCAGGATATTGAGGGGTTTCAAATTCCAAATCATGGATATTTAGTTGACTGGGCAAAGCAAGGCGTATTGTTGCTGAACACCGTACTCACGGTGCGCCAAGGGCAAGCTCACTCACACGCCAATTTCGGTTGGGAAATTTTTACTGATAAAGTGATCTCTCAACTCAACCAACACCGTGAAAATTTAGTCTTTTTATTGTGGGGCAGTCATGCGCAGAAAAAAGGGCAGTTTATTGACCGCTCTCGCCATTGCGTACTGACCGCACCGCATCCGTCACCGTTATCCGCCCATCGAGGATTTTTAGGTTGCCGCCATTTCTCCAAAGCGAATGCTTACTTAAGAGAAAAAGGCATTCAAGAAATTAACTGGCAATTGCCGATGAATGTATAACAAATCACAAGCAGTTAGGATTTTTTTGCAATTATGTAATAGTTATACAGCGTCATATTTTACCTTGCACGAGCCGTGCAAGGCTGATTAAGCCTAGCCCTGTTAGGGCTATAGAGCCAGCCACAGCGTGGCTCGGATTAATTAACGCCATACGGCTCGTATGACGTTAAAACGAAAAAGCGGTTTATCAAGCCGAATGCACTTGTGCGTATTCTTCGTCAGTGACTGGTGATAGCCAAGTGACTTTTTTACCGTCTTTATAGTTTGTAATAGCTAAATGAACTAAATCACTATCGGCATTTGCGCCGTGCCAATGTTCAATATTCTCAGGGATATTAATCACATCACCGGTTTGAATCACTTGTGCCGGTTTTCCTCGTTCTTGATACCAGCCTTTACCACTCGTCACAATCAATACTTGTCCTTTCGGATGCGTATGCCAATTGGTTCTTGCCCCTTTTTCAAAGGTCACGCTGCCGATAGAAAATTCATTATTATGATCCGCTTCCAATACCTCAGTTAAAAATGTGTTGCCAGTAAAAAATTCAGGTGAACGAGGTTCGCCTTTCGGGAAAAGTGTTTGCATATAAGATCTCCTGTGTAGATTTATCATTGTTATAAATGGTTTTAATAAATTACAAGCGGTCAGAATTGCAAAAAATTTTGCAAATTTAACCGCTTGTTACCCTCACCCCTTGCGGGAGAGGGAAAGATTTTTCTTCGTTTAGAAGAAAAATCAGGGAGAGGGGGGATTCGGTGGATAAGACTACCCACCATACACATTATTTTATCTCTCCAATCGCATTCAAAATACGTTTATCCGATATCGGGTATTTGGTGCCGAGTTGTTGGGCGAACAAACTGACACGTAACTCTTCAATCATATAACGAATTTCTAACACTTCGTCAGGGATTGCTTTAGATTTCGGGAGTTTGGTGAGTAATTGCTTATAAGCGTTTTCCACCTGTTCCACCCGTAACATCTTCGCTCGGTCGGTATTGGTGTCCGTGCCGAGTTTGTCCAAACGCTTGTCGATAGCGGTTAAATAACGGTGTAAATCGGCAAGGCGTTGATAGCCGGTTTTGGTTACAAAATCCGGATAAACCAAACCGCTTAATTGTGCTTTAATATCCGACAGGGCAAAAGCCATTGTAAAGTCCATTTTGCCTTTCATTCGCTTATTTAGCTCGAAGGCAAGTGTTAAGATTTTCTCCACTTGTAACGCAATTTCTGCGGTAGTGTCGTTTAAGCTGCCTCGCACAAATTCATGCAATTCATTGAATTTTTCTTCGGTCCAAACAAAGCCGCCGAATTCATCCACCAATTTATCCACCGCACAAGCGATACAGTCATCAATCAATTCCAACACTTTACCGAATGGGGCAAAGTACAGCCCAAGTTTTGCTTTGTTCGGTAATTTTTCGTGTAGGTATTTGATTGGCGAAGGCACGTTGAGCAATAGCAAACGGCGTAAACCGGCTCGCATTGCACGGGCTTGCTCAAATTCGGTTTCAAATAATTTCACGCCTACGGCAGTTTGCTCATCGACAATTGCCGGATAGGCTTTTACGCTGAAATTAGCTTTTTTCTGTTCGTAGAATTGCGGTAAGTTAGCGAAATTCCACAAATGTACGCCGCTTTGCTCGATACCGTCATCAGCAATCGTCGAAAGGCTTTCTTGTACCTGATCTTTGAGCGCAAACTTCAGTTCGTCCAAGTTTTCGCTTTCTTGTAGTTTTTTACCTTTTTCATCCACCACACGGAATGTCATACGCAAATGCGGCGCAAGTTGCGACAGATCCCACAGCTCCGGATCAATAGTTACACCGGTCATACGGCGAAGCTCGTAAGCCAGACTTTCTAGCAATGGTTTTTGATACGGCTCGGCTCTGCCTAAGAACGCATCTGCATAGTTCGGTGCCGGTACAAAATTACGGCGAGTTGCTTTCGGTAATGATTTAATTAACGCCACCACTAGCTCATGGCGAAGCCCTGGAATTTGCCAGTCGAAGCCTTCCGGCTCTACTTGATTAAGTAAAGGTAACGGAATATGCACGGTGACACCATCGTGATCTTTACCGATTTCAAATTGGTAACTTAATTTCAGTTTAAGCTGCCCTTGATACCAAAAATTCGGGAAATCCAAATCGCTGACCGTGTTGGCGTTTTCATTCATTAAGAATGATTTTTCAAAGTTG
Organism: Actinobacillus equuli; assembly: GCF_900636745.1. Lineage (NCBI taxonomy): Bacteria > Pseudomonadati > Pseudomonadota > Gammaproteobacteria > Pasteurellales > Pasteurellaceae > Actinobacillus > Actinobacillus equuli. Next base: position 2,134,179 of record NZ_LR134310.1, read on the forward strand.
AGCAATTCAGGATCTTTTTGACCCGCTTTTTTCCACCATGTATCAAAATGGCGGCTGGATACCACTTCTGTTCCGATTCGTTGATCGTAGAAGTCGAACAGGGTTTGTTCGTCCACTAAAATATCTCGGCGGCGAGATTTGTGTTCGAGGTCTTCCACTTCTTTGATCAAGCGGTTATTTTCTTTGAAAAATTTGTAATTATTATGCCAATCGCCCTCAACCATTGCCGAGCGGATAAATATTTCGCGGCTAACAGTCGGATCAATTGAACCGTAATTGACAAGACGATTCGCTACCACCGGAATACCGTAGAGCGAGACTTTTTCATACGCCATCACCGCACCTTTAGATTTTGACCAATGCGGTTCACTATAACTACGTTTTATTAAATGTCCGGCGAGTGGCTCAATCCATTCCGGTTCGATTTTTGCCACAGTTCTTGCCCACAACTTGGTGGTTTCTACCAGTTCGGACGCAGCAAGCCACTTCGGCTGCTTTTTGAAAAGCGCCGAGGTCGGGAATACATAAAAATGCGCATTTCTTGCCCCGAGGTAGTGCATTTTTTCGCTGTCTTTCATCCCGATATGCGACAGCAAACCGGTTAGTAAGGCAGTGTGAATTTGCTGATAGTTTGCTTCTTCACTATTAATCGGCAAGCCCATTTCACGCACGGCAAGGCGCAATTGATGATAAATATCCTGCCATTCACGCACACGTAAATAGTTGAGAAAATCTTTTTGACATTGCTTGCGGAACTGGTTTTTGGTCAGTTCTTTTTGTTGGGTTTGAATGTAATGCCACAAATTCACAAACGCCAAGAAATCGGAATCTTTATCGGCAAAACGGCGATGTTTTTCATCCGCAGCCTGTTGGCGTTCTTGCGGGCGCTCACGCGGATCTTGAATCGAAAGTGCGGAGACAATCATCATCACTTCGTGTAACGAACCATTTTGTGCCGCGGCAATGACCATACGGCCTAAGCGAGGATCGATTGGGAGTTGAGCAAGTTGGCGACCGATCGCGGTTAATTTATTACCATTAATCGCCCCTAATTCTTCTAGTAAACGAATACCGTCCTGAACCTGTCTGGTATCCGGACGATCAACGAATGGAAATGCCTCAATATCCGATAGCCCAAGCGAGGTCATTTGTAAAATAACCGAAGCAAGGTTAGTACGCAGAATTTCCGGATCGGTAAATTCCGGACGCGCGTTAAAATCCTCCTCCGAATAGAGGCGGATACAAATCCCTTCACTGGTTCGTCCGCAACGGCCTTTGCGCTGGTTGGCAGAGGCTTGTGAAATCGGCTCAATCGGCAAACGTTGCACTTTGGTGCGGTAGCTATAGCGAGAAATACGTGCCGTACCGGTATCAATCACATATTTGATATTCGGAATGGTGAGTGAGGTTTCCGCCACGTTGGTGGCTAAAATCACACGATTCAGACCGCTTGGCTGGAAAATGCGTTGCTGTTCGGCAGCCGAGAGGCGAGCGTAAAGCGGTAGAATTTCAGTGAATCTTAGCTCTTGTTTTTGTAGGGCTTCGGCAGTGTCACGAATTTCACGCTCACCGCTCATAAAAATCAAAATATCGCCGCGACCTTCGGCTTGAAGTTCATCAACAGCGTTGAGAATACCTTGTAGTTGGTCTTGGTCATCTTCTTCCACAATTGGACGATAACGCACTTCTACCGGGAAGGTTCGTCCGGAAACCTCAATAATCGGTGCATTGTTGAAATGGCGAGAAAAACGCTCGACATCAATGGTCGCCGAGGTAATGATCACTTTCAGATCCGGGCGTTTATGCAGAATTTGTTTCAGGTAGCCAAGAATAAAATCGTTATTGAGCGAGCGTTCGTGCGCTTCGTCAATAATTAACGTATCGTATTGATTGAGATAGCGGTCGTTTTGGATTTCGGCAAGCAAAATACCGTCCGTCATCAATTTCACAAGGGTATTTTCGCCCACTTGATCATTAAAGCGTACTTTATAACCGACAGTTGCACTCATTTCGCTTTTTAATTCTTCGGCAATACGATTCGCCACCGAACGAGCGGCTAAACGGCGGGGCTGAGTATGTCCAATCAAGCCTTTTACGCCACGTCCGAGTTCCAAGCACATTTTCGGTAGCTGAGTGGTTTTACCTGAACCGGTTTCACCGGCAATCACCACCACCTGATTTTCTGCAATCAGTTTTAAGATTTCTTCACGACGAGCGGAAACCGGTAAATCGGGATAAGTGATTTCAAGGCTGGAATGTTGTACTTTTCTGGCTTGGAAAGCTGCTTGTGCCGAGAGAATTTCACGTTTAATTTCCGCAATCACATTGTTTTTAGTTTCTTGTTTTTTGATGGCAGAAATACCGTGAATACGAGAACGTAAACGGCGGTAATCGGTATTAGTGAGTTCTTTTAAATTTGCGATTAATGCTTTCTGACTCTCATCAAGCGGTCTATTTTTGAAATTTTTTTGCGAAGGTTTCATTGTCTTGTCTTAACTATGTATTGCCTTAACGATATTCGGCATTATGCGAGATATTTTGAGGCAAATTATAGCCTAAATTGAGGGGAAACAGTAGGTAGAAGAAACCGCTTGCAGCGCTCACTTAATAAGAGAAGAGGAACAAGCGGTCTAATTTTGAATAAATTTTACCAATTAGCCTTTACCGATTAATAGAGAAAGGATACCCGCAGCAATTAACGGGCCAACCGGCACGCCGCCAAGTAATGCCACGCCGATAATAGTACCGACTAGTAATCCGGTGACTAACAGCGGCTGACCGCCCATTAAACTTACCCCTCTGCCACCTAACCAAGCCACCGCAATTCCTGCAACCACGGCAAGCAACATCTTCCAATTTAAAAATTCAGAGAAGGAGGGAAGGGAAATTTTGCCGGAAACAATTGGACTTAATACGCCGATAGTCAGAATGATAATCCCAATGCTTAAACCGTGCTTATCTAAAAAGGGCAGATATTTACTGAGGAAAGTTTGTTGCACCAGTAACAGCACCGCCGCAGCAATGGTAATTGAATTGTTGTTTCCGACCACACCAAGAAAAATCAGTGCGACTAGGAAAAGTGAGATAGGATTGAATTGTAGGGACATAACATTTGCCAAAAGTCAGAAAAATTTAACCGCTTGTTCGCCACAGCATAACAAGCGGTTCTTTTAGGAATTAACCAGCAACCATTACCATTGCAGGGCGAAGTACGCGACCTTGTAGGGTATAACCTTTTTGTAAAACCACGCTGATATGGTTTGCTTCGATACCTTCCGCCGGTTGCATAGAAATTGCTTGGTGAAGTTCCGGATTGAAGACTTCGCCGACAACACCGACCGCTTCCACACCGAATTTAGCCAGAGTAGAGATAAATTCTTTATGGGTCATTTCCACACCGTCAACCAATGCCTGTGTTTTTTCATCGGTGACTGCCGTATCAAGCGCATTTAAGCCACGCTCAAGGTTATCTACTACGGTTAATAATTCTTTTGAGAATTTTTCGAGTGCGAATTTATGTGCTTTTTCCACATCTTGTTCAGCACGGCGGCGAATATTTTGGATTTCCGCTTGCGCACGTAATTGAATATCTTTTTCACGGTTGTCCGCTTCCGCAATATAAGTTTCTAACTCATTAATACGTGCATAAGCCGCTGCTAATTCAGCTTCAACCGGAAGCTCTTGGTTGTCTTCAACATTTTGTTCTAATTGTGCTTCTTGTGTGTCGATTGCAGTTTCTACTTCTTCGGTTTGAACTTGTGCATTTTCGTTTTGAGCTGTCATTTTAAATCCTCTTCGTTTCAAATATATAAATGAAAAATCTTTACTAATATAGCGTTAAATTTGCTGATTTCAAGGTAAAAGCGGTAATGCGGATAAATTATTAAAAATAATTTGCAAAAAATTGTCATTTTGATTAGAAAATCCTTGCAAAATCTAGGGGGTGGCTTAAAATCGCCCTCGTCTTTTGAGCCCTTAGGCAAGGCTATATTTTTTACTCATCTTTTCTTTAACGGAGAAAAATTAAATGAAAAAATTAGCGGGTTTATTTGCAGCAGGTTTAGCAACAGTTGCATTAACAGCGTGTAATGAAGAAAAGCCAAAAGCAGCTGAAGCAGCGGCTCAACCGGCAGCAGCGGGAACAGTTCACCTTTATACTTGGACTGAATATGTGCCTGAAGGCTTGTTAGATGAATTCACAAAGCAAACTGGTATCAAAGTAGAGGTTTCAAGCCTTGAATCTAACGAAACCATGTATGCAAAATTAAAATTACAAGGTAAAGATGGCGGTTACGATGTTATCGCACCTTCTAACTACTTCGTTTCAAAAATGGCGAAAGAAGGTATGTTAGCGGAATTAGATCACGCACAACTTCCTGTAATCAAAGAGTTAAACCAAGATTGGTTAAACAAACCTTATGACCAAGGTAACAAATACTCTTTACCACAATTATTAGGTGCGCCGGGTATTGCATTTAACACGGCTGATTACCAAGGTGATGCGTTCACTTCTTGGGGTGACTTATGGAAACCTGAGTTTGCGAATAAAGTACAATTATTAGATGACGCACGTGAAGTATTTAACATTGCGTTATTAAAATTAGGTAAAAACCCTAATACAACTAATCCTGAAGAGATCAAAGCGGCTTACGAAGAATTGAAAAAATTACGTCCGAACGTACTTTCTTTCACTTCTGATAACCCGGCGAACTCATTTATCGCAGGTGAGGTATCTGTAGGTCAATTATGGAACGGTTCTGTACGTATTGCGAAAAAAGAACAAGCGCCGGTAAACATGGTATTCCCGAAAGAAGGTCCTGTGCTTTGGGTTGATACGTTAGCAATTCCTGCGAATGCGAAAAACAAAGAAAATGCACATAAGTTAATCAACTACTTATTAAGTGCACCGGTTGCGGAAAAATTAACTTTAGAAATCGGTTACCCGACTTCAAACGTAGAAGCGTTAAAAACATTACCGAAAGAGATTACCGAAGATCCGGCAATCTATCCGACAGCTGAAGTGTTAAAAGCGGCACAATGGCAAGACGATGTAGGTGATGCAATCGAACTTTACGAAAAATATTACCAAGAATTAAAAGCGGCGAAATAATTCGTTAGCTTAATAGATAAGGCCCTCGAGAAGCGATTTTCGAGGGCTCTTTCATTTTTACAAGCGGTCGTATTTTACAAAATTTTTGCGAAAAACGACCGCTTGTTGCCGTATAATAACCTCCGTATTTTGAAAGAGGTAATTATGAATCTGCAATGGCAAAAATATCCGGAAAACACACGAAAACTATTTAAACTCACGCTGCCGATTTTTATTTCTCAGCTCTCGGTGGCGGGAATGGGGCTAGCTGATATCGTGATGGCGGGGCTGGTGAGTGATGATGATGTGTCTGCGATTGCGGTGAGTAATTCCATCTATTTCCCTCTCTTTTTATTTGTATTAGGTTTACTTAATGCGATCACACCAACTGTTTCTTATTTAAACGGTTCGAATCAGCGTCATTTGATTGCCCACCAAATTCGCCAAGGCTTTTGGTTGGTTTGGGCGTGTGCGGTTCCTTTGATTTTCGTGTTCCTAAATAGTCATTGGATTTTAGACTATATGAATACGCCGCAAGCTTTTTCGATTAAATCGCAACAATATTTAGCGATTATGGCAATCGGTGTGGTGCCGGCACTATTGGCGGTCAATTTGCGTTGTATGAATGATGGTTTATCGAATCCGAAGCCGGCAATGCGTATCACTTTCTTAGGGCTATTGCTGAATATTCCGCTCAATTATATTTTTATTTTCGGTAAGTTTGGATTACCGGAAATGGGGGCGGTCGGTTGTGGCGTAGCGACAGCGATCGTGAACTGGATCATGTTCTTGTTGTTATTCCATTACAGCTACACTAATAAATCTCAGAAAGATATCGGCTTATTTAACCGTTGGTTTGAAATGCCAAGCGGTCAAACTTTGCTAAAAATTTGCAAATTGGGTTTGCCGATCGGCTTTGCGACTTTTACCGAAGTGATGTTGTTTTCGGCGTCCGCTTTACTGCTTTCGCCACTCGGTTCACAAGTGGTGGCAAGTCATCAGGCAGCACTACAAACCAGTTCGTTATTATTTATGATTCCAATGTCTTTCAGTATTGCGACCACGATTGTGGTAGGAAAAACCTTAGGGCAGAAACAAGTTGAAGAGGCAAAAATTATTAGCTATCACGCGCTGATTACCGGTGCGCTGTTTGCGTTAGCGGCAGCGGTCGTGATTGTGATTTTAGATGAAATTATTCCACTGGCATTTACCAGTGATCCGGTTTCGATTGCAATTGCGGCGCATTTATTGTTGTTTGCAGCGGTATATCAAATTCCGGATTCGTTACAAGCGGTGGCAAACGGTATTCTGCGTGGTTATAAACATACCAAACCGATTTTATATGTCACAATGTTCTGTTATTGGGTGATCGGTATGCCGTTCGGCTATATTTTAGCGCGAACGGATTGGATTGTTGAACCGATGGCTGCATCAGGATTTTGGTTTATTTTCTGTGTCAGTTTAAGTATTGCCGCCGGTTTGTTAATTTACCAAATGTACAAAATCCAACAGGTTCCTGCGGATCAATTACTAGCAAAATTAGAACGCATTAAATAATGATTGAATGTTGAGTAAAATAATGAAAACCCTTTCTCCGATTGAACTGCCGTTAAATTGTACCGCATTAATTGAAGCGTCCGCCGGTACCGGCAAAACCTTTACCATGGCGAATTTATATTTGCGTTTGCTACTAGGAATTGGTTGTACGCCTTTAACGGTTGAGCAGATCTTGGTGGTAACCTTTACTAAAGCGGCAACCGAAGAATTACGTGATCGTATTCGTAAAAACATCAAAGCTTGTCGTACTTTTTTACAAGAATACGATGCGGAAAAATCCTATGATGCCAAGGATTTCTTCTTCCAATTAGGTCAGCAGCTTGAAAGTGTGGAAGAGGCGATTCTACGTTTACGTATTGCCGAACGCGAGATCGATTTAGCCAGCATTTTTACCATTCACAGTTTCTGCCAAAAGATGTTGTTTCAATTTGCGTTTGATTCGGGTATGCGTTTTGACAGCGATTTGCAGCCGGATGAGAGTGATTTGTTACGCCGTTTAAGTGAAGAAGTTTGGCGTGAAATGTTCTATCCGATGGGGCTGACCGAAACGGCGGCAGTAGCGGAATATCTCGGCACACCGGACAATGCTTTTGCGGCAATTCGTGTCTTTGTGTCTGCCGAATTACCATTATTGTCGGATGAACAACACTGGTTGAATGGCGATCTCGCTACTCATTTGGCTGCCTTGCAGCATTTTTTAGTGGATGCTAAACAGCATTGGTTGGCACACGGAGAAGAAATCAGTCGCTTAATTGAAACCGAATTAGCGAAAAAATATAAAACCGGCGAGAAAAAAGCACTTAATCGCCGTTCTTACCAAACTCGTTACTTAGAAAAATGGCGTGCTTCCGTGGACGAATGGGCGGCAAGCTCGCTTTCCTATTTGCCGGAAGAACAGTTTGAGCGCTTCTGTCAGGATTTTCTAAACGAAAAAGCGGAAGAGGGCGCAGAACCGTTAGTTCATCCGCATTTTGCAAAAAATCAGCAAATTTTGACCGCTTATCAACAGCAGTTTGCGAATAAACAGAAGCCGTTATTGCTCTATCAATTCTTACTCGCACTGAGAAAAAAGCTAGCGGATTATAAAGCGACGCATAGTGAAAAAAGTTTTAACGATATGCTCAGCTTTCTTAATCAAGCCTTAAAAGGTGAGAGAGGAACAGCATTAGCTGCACAAATTCAAGCGCAATTCCCGTTCGCGATGATCGATGAGTTCCAAGATACCGATAAAGAGCAATATGAAATCTTCCACAAGGTTTTTATGCAGGAAGCACATACGAATCACGGATTTATTATGATCGGCGACCCGAAACAGTCGATCTATAGATTCCGAGGTGCGGATATTTTCACTTATTTGACCGCTTCTCAACAGGCGCAACAAAAACGTACATTAGCCAAAAACTGGCGTTCGTTGCCGCCAATTGTGAGCGCAACCAATCGTTTATTTGAATTTCCGGCAGCTGCTGAAAATAGTCCTTTCTTGTATCAAGGTATTCAGTTTCATTCGGTTGAGGCGAAAGAGAGCGAAGCTGAATTAATTGGCGCCGACTATGTAAATTGTTATCTACAAGCAAAATTTGATGAAAAATTAGCGGCAAAGCAGTGTGCTTACCAAATTCAGCAGCAGCTTAAGCAAATGGAAGCGGGTGAATTTGGCTTAAAATTTACCAATACTACGGAAGAGATTAATGCGTTTCAGGCAAAAGATATTGCAATTTTGGTGCGTAGCCACTCGCAAGCTACATTGATAAAAAGTGCATTAGCCGAACTGGGCATTCGTTCGGTATTTTTGTCGGAAAAAGAAAGCGTCTATCAATCGGAAACCGCCAAAGAATTATTGTGGGTGTTGTATGCCTGTTTAAATCCGTATCATCAAACCAATTTACTCAGTGCGTTAGGCACCACTCTTTGGGGGCTTTCGGCAACGGAGATTCATCAACTCAAAAATAGCGAATTACTGTGGGATGAACAGGTCGGACGCTTTATTGCATATCAGCAAATTTGGCAACAACAAGGTATTTTACCGATGTTGCATAAGTTATTTATGCAAGAGGGAATTATTGAGCGCTTACGAGCTAATCCGCGCGACAGTGATCGCCGCCTAACGGATTTATTGCATTTAACGGAATTACTACAAAATGCTATGCCGAGCTTAGAAAATGAATCGGCGTTAGTGCGTTGGTATGAACGTCAACTGGCAAAAACGGATAGCACCGAAGAGCATATTTTACGCTTAGAAAGTGAAGAAGAACTGATTAAAATCGTGACTATTCACGGTTCAAAAGGTTTGCAATATCCGATCGTTTGGTTGCCGTTTATCGGTAAAAAAAATCAGGGTTCTAAAGCAAGCAATTTGGCTATCTACCGTGATGAACAAGGGCAAGCACATTGGTATTTCGGTAAACCGTCAGAGGAAGTACAAGCACTGATGGATCAGGAAGAATTGGCTGAAGATCTGCGTTTGCTTTATGTAGCGGTTACTCGAGCGGAATCACAGCTTAACTTGATTCTGCCACAACGTTTTGAAGACGGTTGGAATGCAGTGCATTATTTGCTGAGCAATGGTGAAATCGATTTAGATAAAAGCTATAAAGCGGAAATAAGTACATCGGAATATTTGCAACAAAAAGGGATTGACTGCCAAGCGGTTGAATTAGACGAAAAAATTGCAAATGATGAATGGCGACCGACTCCACTTGCTATGGAGAGTTTATCCGCTTGTCATTTTACCGGACAGATTCAGCAGACGGGGCTAGTAACCAGCTTCAGTGCATTGCACCAACAACATGAATGGGCAATGCAACATCATACGGAATATAGTATGCCGAAAGTATTTGAGAATGCCGGACAAGATTATGACCAGCAACAGGTGCTTGCTCCCGAAACAGACAATATTTTTGCCTTGGAAAATGAAGGAACAATTGCCTATTCGTCTTATCAATTTCCTCACAGCACAAAGGTTGGGAATATTTTACATAGCTTCTTTGAACACAATGATTTCCAACAAGCGGTCGATTTTGAGCAAATTCTTACCATTTGCGAGCAGTTGGGTTTAGATGAAAATTGGCACGAACCATTGCAACAATGGTTTGAAAGGGTGCTTGCGACGCCGTTTAGTGAGGCGGAATTTGCGCTAAAAGACGTTCCGATGACAAAACGTTTGAACGAATGGCAGTTTTATTTACGTTTAAAAAATTCGGACGGATTACGCCAGCTAAATCAATTGTTAAAGCAATACAGTGCGGTTTCGGCAAAATTACCTGAATTGAATTTGCCACAATTGGAAGGCTATATCCGTGGTTTTGTTGATTGTATCGTACAAATGCACGGTAAATTTTATCTGATCGATTATAAGTCCAATTTCTTAGGCTATTTAGCGCAAGATTACAGCCGACAAAATTTGGAAAAAACGATCGGGCAATATCGCTATGATTTGCAATATCTGCTTTATACGTTGGCGCTGCATCGCTATTTACGAGTACGTTTGGGTGAACAGTATGAGTATGAGCGTGATTTTGGCGGCGTGGCATATTTATTCTTACGAGGAATGAACGGCACACCGAATAGCGGTGTATTTTTTGAAAAACCTTGCAAGCAATTAATTGAAGGCATGGATGAAATATTCGGCTAATTAAGCAAATAAAAGGGCTACCGGTTGGTAGCCCTTATTTTTGTAAAAAAGGAAAGAAATTCGACCGCTTGTTTAGCTTAATGCTACACCGCTTAATTCAATAAAGAAGCCGGCGATGGTTGCGCTCATTAAGTTTGCTAATGTACCGGCGATTACTGATTTTAAACCAAGACGAGCGATGTCAGAGCGGCGGTTTGGCGCCATACTACCGATACCACCGATAAGAATTGCGATCGCACTGAAGTTTGAGAAACCGCATAAGGCAAAGGTAATAATCGCTTTAGTTTTATCGGTTAACACCACAGCCGCATCCGGTTGTAGGTATTTGGCAAATTCTAAATAGCCGACAAATTCGTTCACCGCTAATTTCATACCGATCATTTGACCTGCAATACCGGCTTCTTCCCATGGTACACCGATTAAGTAAGCAACCGGTTTGAATAAGTAACCAAGTAATACCTGTAAGGTTAAACCTTCAATACCGAACGTATTGCCTACACCGCCGATTAAGCCGTTTAACAATGCAATAACCGCAATAAAGGCAATTAACATTGCACCAACGTTAAGTGCTAACATCATACCTGAGCTTGCACCGTTTGCGAGTGCTTCTACTACGTTGTGTGGTTGTTCAAGATCAACACCCTCATCAATCGTATCTTTAAATTGTTCTGTTTGTGGATACATTAATTTCGCAAATAATAAACCGGCAGGTGCCGCCATAAATGACGCGGCGATGAGGTAAGTCAGCGGAACCCCCATACCTGCATAACCCGCCATCACTGAACCTGCGATAGACGCTGTACCACCACACATAATCGCAAATAATTCAGAGTCAGTCATTTTATTGATAAACGGTTTAACCACTAACGGCGCTTCTGTTTGACCAACAAAAATATTTGCCGCAGCAGACATGGATTCCGCTTTAGATGTACCAAGCGCTTTTTGTAAGCCGCCACCTAAAATTTTGATTACCCATTGCATTACACCGATGTAATACAACACAGAAATTAACGCAGAGAAGAAAATGATTACCGGTAATACTTTTACCGCAAAAATAAAGCCTAAATTACTCGGATCAGCTAAGTTACCGAAGACGAAAGCAATACCGTCATTACCGTAATTGATGACGTTACTGATACAGTTTGCCGCTGCTAATAACGCATTGCGACCTGCCGGCACATATAAGATAAGTGCGGCAAAACAGATTTGAATGGCTAATGCGCCAAATACGGTACGGAAGTTGATGGCACGCCGGTTATTGGAAAAGAGTAAGCCTATTGCCAGTAACACGAAAATACCGATGACACTCATTAATGTACTCATACTAAACACCTCATAAAAAATTAAAAATAAAAAGTTAAATTAATAAATCGTGACAATTTTGGTTATGCCGCATGCTTTTGCAAAAGCGGCTAATTCATCTGTTTGTTCAATCGTCGGAACAAACGGTTTAAGTCCTTCTTCATCCCGTGCGCCTTTGGTATGTACTCGAATAATTTTTAGCAGCACATCAGGATAATCAGTGAGTAGCGTTGCAACTGTTTTAATTAATGCTTTGGCATCAAAAAAGTCATTTACATAAACCAATCTGACTTCTTCCACTTTACCAAGCGGTAATAATTTGGCTAAATTTTGCAAATTACGTTGCAGGTTTTCCGGTTTGATATGATTAATTGTCGGAATGATTTGTTCCGGCACTTTCCCTTGCTGATTTTTGCGATCAAAGCAGAGTGTCTGTAAGCCTTCGCCGTCACCTTTTAGATCAAATAAAAATTTATCGGTAACCTGAATTAACGGCTCAATCGTTTCATAATCAAAAAAGCCGCTACTATCTAAATAACAAGTCAGCCCTTGCTGTTTAAGCGTTTCGAATAACGGTACTAACTTTTTGTGATGGATGGTTGGCTCGCCGCCGGAAACCGTTACCCCTCGAATAAACGGAACCGCATCCATCACTTGCTCGTACAAGTATTGCAAGCTGACTTGTTTTGCTTCCGGTGTATGACGTGGAATGGTTTCCGGATTATGGCAATACAGGCAATTTAGTTTGCAACCTTGTAGGAAAATACTGGTGCGATTACCCTGTCCTTCTACATTCGAGAACGGAATAATGCGGTGTAACGGCACCAGAATATCGGATAACGCCGGCATCTTATTCATTTGCGTTAACGTTTTCTTCATCTCGCAATTGACGGTCAAAGACTTTAGCACAATCATCTGTGCCTGCACCGTACCAAGTGGTATCACGTAGAACCGCCTCACCTTTGCGATAACGTTCTACTTCACTTTTCTTCACTAAATAACCGGTAACACGAATTAAATCGGTATTTTTGAGATAAGTCGTGATATAGCGATAACCGTTGGCAAACGAACCGTCAATAATATCGACTACCGCATCTAAATGGTCGGTATAGGTTTGGTCAAACGCAAATAAGTCGCCAGTTCCTGACGGGAAATATTTGTGGAATGGCGCCGATTGTTTTAAATGTGTCAATAAGGTTGGCTCTTCACCGACACGAATACGGTGTGCCGGTGTATTCATTTTATCTTCGGCGTGATTACTTGCCCCAACTTGTGCGTGTAATAAGTATTGGTTATTGGTGCGTTCTACATATAAGCCTTGATGTGCATCGTTGATTTCTTTCAACTTATCCATAATTAAGGTTGCAATCTCATCGCCTCGTTTACTTTGGCCGAAGGTTTCGTTTAAACCTTCTTTTTGTAAGAGGTGATTTGTCGCATCGGCTAAACCGACAATTGCAATCATACTGGTGAAATTCGTGCGTTTAATAAAGCCTTCTTTCACAAGGAAGTCGGTTTCAAAGAAATTACTTTCTTCCACAAGGAATTTATGACGTTTATCCATCGTTGAAAGGGCGAGTCTTGCTACTTTCGGCAACAACTCATTAACCATTTCATCTACACTGTTACAGGCACGACCGATAGTCCCTAAACGTAAGCGAGTTAGGGTATAAGCACCGCCGCACTCAGGTAACGCGTTGTAACAACTTGCGATACCGTAGTCTTCGCCTAAATCGGAAATATAATAAGCATCGTTAGCAAAAGACGGTTTAGAAACTAATAAGCAAGCTTTTGCTGCTAACTCGGCAAATTCACGAGAGGTTTTGCTTTTGTCATAACGAATACTCATATTTGGGGTCGGATTCTCAAGCTCAATCACCGCTTTAAGGATCAAGCGACCGGCTTTGGTATCATAAGGACCAACATTCGCATGACAGAAAGAATCCGGTACGGTTTTATCAATATGATTTAAGAAACGTTTGATCTTGATATAGTCTTGTTCTTCATCGGTAATGAACGGATCGAGTAATACATCTAAGCGACCGATATAAACCGGGTAGGTGGTAATAGACGGCACATGAGAATAGATAATCAGTAAACCGTCTAATGCCTCATCAAGATTGGTTGGCGGCGGCAAATCTAAAAATTTACAGCCTTTTTGGATATAAACATTATAATCCGGCAAAATGTAACGAGGACGATAAATGGCATAACCTTCATTAAGATCGCAGATCATTTGGTTCTCGATATATTGCCATTCTTCTTCGGTGTAACCCAACAATTCGGTAGGATTAAACAGACGTTCGGCAATGTTTCCGAGGATCATTAATTTTTGGTGATAGGTAAGAGAATTTGATTTAACCGTATCTAAAATATCTTGTAATGAAGATTGCATATTATAGCCTCAAGTGAATCAGGAGATTTGGGCTATATTGTACGGATTTGCTCAAAAAAATACTGTGAAATAGATCTCAATTTTCGATTTCGAAAAAAACAAAAGCACCAAAAATGACTGATTTTTGGTGCTTTCTTCGACAAACAAGCGGTCTATTTCTTTCTAAATCTTGCAAAAACCAAGATCAGGCAAAATAGGTTGAGTGCATAAATTAGCCAGCTACCTGTTTTAGCGAATAGGGTTTCGCCTTTGAGCGGCTGAATTTGTGTGGTCAGTACATTCGCTTCAAATTGAGGAATCTGTTCGATAATCTCGCCTTTAGCACCGATAACCGCTGTAATCCCGGTGTTTGCCGCACGGAGTAGCGGCTTGCCTAATTCGAGTGCGCGCATTCTTGCCATTTGGAAATGCTGCCAAGGGCCGATAGAGGCACCAAACCAGGCATCATTGGTAATTGTCAATAAATAATCCGATTGCTGTGCTTGTTGGTTTTGTTGCATTTGGTGACCGAAAATTACCTCATAGCAAATCGCCATATTAAATTTACGCTTTTTAGCGAAAAGAGGCTGTTGCACAAATTCGCCTTGCGATAAATTAATCGGCAGAATAAACACATCACGCATCCAATCCAATACCGAGCCGAAAGGCACATATTCGCCGAACGGCACTAAATGGTGTTTATTGTAACGTGCGCTATTATGCAAATCATAAGGTTGCGATTGATTACCTAACACCACCGCACTATTAAATAATTGCTCGTTTTCATTTTGGTAAAGTGTACCGATGATCACTTCACTGCCTTTTTCTGCGGCAACTTGCTGAAGTTGGCTAAGTAGCGGATAAATTTGCGTTTCTAATGCCGGAATGGCTGATTCAGGCAATACAATCACATCACTCTTACCTAATAATGGGCTGATTAAACGCTGATAGGTTTGTAACGTATAATCGAAATGTGCCGGATCCCATTTCATCTTTTGCTCAATGTTACCTTGTACAAGACTTACGTTAAGCGGTTGTTTTTGCTCATCAATTTGCACAAACGGAATAAATTTGGAGGCAAATGCTAATCCGCATAGTACCGCTAAGGTAGCAAGAGAAGTGGTCGTTTTTGCAGATTTTTTTACTAATAACACAAAGTAACCGCTTACAACCATCACAAAGAATGTGAGTCCTTCAACACCTAACAGTGGCGCAATACCGGCAAACGGGCTGTCAATTTGCGTATAACCGAATTGCAGCCAAGGGAAACCGGTAAAGACTACGCCTCGCAGATATTCGGTAAAGGTAAAAATCGCCGCAAGTGCAAAAGGGTTGCGGATTTGGAAACGTTGGGCAATGTAGCTGAACAGCAAATTATAAATGGCAAGATAGCAAGCCAATAAAAACACTGCGATATAGCTCACCACAAGCGGTACGCCACCGAATTGAGTCATACTGACGTGTACCCAATTTACCCCGACACAAAAGCAGCCGAGCGACCAAGCAAAAGTTGCCCAAAGTGCGGTTTTACGCTGCGGAAGTGTTGCCGACCAAATTAAGCCAGCAGCGGAAAGGTAGATGAGCCCCCAAATATCAAAAGGGGAATAGGCGAGTGTGCCTATGCTGCCGAGGACAGCAGCAAGCAAACAAGCGGTTAAAATTGATGGATTTTTTACAAATTTCATTTGAGATAGTTAATTAAGTAATAGAGAAAGATTCTTCGAAATAACGCAAATAAAAGGTGAGGATAAAACCTCACCTATATATTATGCTTTGTTTATTATTCTTCGTTGGTGATCAGCTGTTCCATTTTTTCCAGCTGTTCATCCGGTACGGTAACGCGTAATTGAATCAGACGGCGGCTATCGGCAGAAGTAACTTTAAAATCAATGCCTTCTAATTGAATTTGTTCGCCTCGCTGAGGAAGA
This sequence comes from Actinobacillus equuli, assembly GCF_900636745.1. NCBI lineage: Bacteria > Pseudomonadati > Pseudomonadota > Gammaproteobacteria > Pasteurellales > Pasteurellaceae > Actinobacillus > Actinobacillus equuli. The sequence continues at coordinate 2,150,060 of NZ_LR134310.1, forward strand.
TGCCCAAATGCTTGCATTACTAAACCGCCCACCGTATCCACTTCTTCATCGGTAAATTCGGTCGCAAAGGTTTCATTGAATTTTTCAATATCAGTCAGTGCCGATACTGCATAAGTATGACGAGAAAGCTGACGAATCGGCTCGATTTCTTCTTCATCAAATTCGTCTTCAATATCGCCGACAATTTGTTCGAGAATATCTTCAATCGTAACTAAGCCCGATACAGCCCCAAACTCGTCCACAACAATCGCCATATGGAAGCGTTCCGAACGGAATTCTTTTAACATTCGATCAACGCGTTTACTTTCCGGCACAATAACCGCCGAGCGCAAGATAGCTTGCATATTAAACGGTTCGGAATCAGAACGTAGGTATTTCAGCAAATCTTTTGCCAGTAAAATACCTTGTACAGTATCTTTTCCATCATCTAGTATTACGGGAAAACGTGAGTGAGCGGATTCAATAATCAAATCCACGCAGGCTTCAAGCGGTAAATTGGCATCAATATAAACAATTTGCGGGCGGGGAATCATAATATCACGTACACGAAGTTCGGATATTTCCATTACCCCTTCAATCATTTCTTTGGTATCGCTATCAATCAGTTCATTTTCAACCGAATCACGAATTACTTCGACTAAATCTTCACGATTTTTAGGCTCGGATTGAAACAAACCACTAAAAATAGAATGTAAAAACGATTTCTTATCTTGCGAATTCACGCTTTGCTGTTCATCACTCATTGTATATTCTCTTAAAAAACGAAAGTTCTCTACCTTTGATTAAAGGTGAGATCAAGGCTAAAAATTATCATAAATTGAGGTGTTTGATAATAAAATTATTTCTATTTTGTTTAAATTAGCATAGCATAAGACGAGAAATTCTCATATTGATTCAATTTTAAGGAGCTTCTTAATGAAATTAGCGAAGATTGCAGTTGCGGTTGCAACACTGGCGGTCAGTTCATTTTCTATCGCCGGTACTTTGACTACATCGGATAGCGTAGAGTTATTAGCGTTTGATGGTCAGAAAGTAGCGAAAGGCACAGCAGGATTATCAATTGATAGTAAAGTGCATCAGGTGGTTGTGAGTGTAAGCGATATTGTTGACGGTAGTTATTTCTCAATTGATCCGGTCATTCTTACATTTAACGGTACGGATGAAGATGCGAAAATCGTTACTCCCAAATTTACCTCAAGTTTCGCTGTAGATAAATTCAGAAAAGAGTTAGATTTCAAAATCGAAACCGTATCAGGTAAAGAAATTAGTTATAAACGTGATTTGTTAAAGGGTGAAGGTTTTGCACCAAATTCTCGTGTTGAGGATAATCTTGCTAAATATAACGCAAGTAAAGCTGTTGCTTCAGTATCGGATTTTGCCAATGCGGCTTTAGAATCGAAAGGGCAAATGGTGATTGAAACCGCCAATGTGAAAGAAGAACAGTTACAAATTTTGTTCAAAAAAGCGGATAAAGAAACGCAAAAACGTTTCTTAGCATGGGCTAAAAAACAACAATAGTATTAATGAGCAAACACAAAGCCTCAGCAGAAATGCTGAGGCTTTCTTTTTGGGTAAAAATTTGAAGTGCATCACATTCTTATAACAAAAATGTGCTTAATGTCACAAATTTACACTTTCCCATTTGCGAAAAAAGTTCGTTTTTATATAGTGCGCTACGAAAACGTTTGCGTTTTCAAACATTTTATATGCTTATCTCGTTATTCCGTTTAATGTGTCCATAAGGGGGACTATATGGAAAGATCGTTAAAAGGCGCCTGTATTGCTGAATTTATTGGAACGGGGCTGATTATCTTTTTCGGTGTGGGGTGTGTTGCTGCAGCGCAATTAGCCGGTGCAACATTTGGTTTATGGGAAATTGCGATTATGTGGGGTGTTGGTGTTGCACTTGCCGTTTATACGACAGCCGGTGTGTCCGGAGCTCATCTTAATCCGGCAGTGACTGTTGCACTTTGGAAGTTTGCGTGTTTTGACGGTAAAAAAGTGCTTCCTTATATCGTTTCTCAATTTTTAGGCGCATTTACTGCGGCTGCCTTAGTCTATTTCTTATATAAAGATCTCTTTTCTGCTGCGGAAGCAGCAAAGAATATCGTGCGCGGTGAAAGCGTAGGTTTTGCCGGTGTTTTTTCGACCTATCCTCATGAACATATCAGCGTAGTACAAGCGTTTTGTGTTGAAGCAGTGATTACAATGGCATTAATGGCTTTAATTCTCGCGTTAACTGATGATGGTAACGGCGTACCGAAAGGCCCGATGGCACCGTTATTAATCGGTTTATTAATTGCTGCTATTGGCGGTGCGTTTGGTCCGCTTACCGGTTTTGCGATGAATCCGGCTCGTGATTTTGGTCCGAAAGTATTTGCATTCTTCGCCGGTTGGGGCGATGTCGCATTTACCGGTGCACGTGATATTCCTTATTTCCTTGTTCCTCTGATTGCACCATTTGTTGGCGCATTAGTCGGCGCGTGGGGTTATCGCCGTTTTATTGGTAAAAACTTACCGTGTAACTGCGAAAAATAAATTCACATCTTCATTAAAAAGCTATTAAGGTGATTACTATGACTAAAGAATACATTATTGCATTGGATCAAGGCACAACCAGTTCTCGTGCCGTGTTATTAGATAAAAATGCGAACATTGTTGAAGTGGCACAACGTGAATTTACTCAGATTTATCCTCAGCCGGGTTGGGTAGAGCATAACCCGATGGAGATTTGGGCAACGCAAAGTTCAACACTAAATGAAGTGGTAGCAAAAGCAGGGATTACGTCCGATAAAATTGCGGCAATCGGTATCACAAACCAACGTGAAACCACAATTGTATGGGAAAAAGAAACCGGCAAGCCGGTCTATAATGCGATTGTTTGGCAATGTCGCCGTACTGCGGATACTTGCGCAAAATTAAAAGCGGACGGACATGAGGCTTATATTCGTAAAACAACCGGTTTAGTGGTTGACCCATATTTTTCAGGTACAAAAGTAAAATGGATTTTAGATAATGTTGAAGGTGCAAGAGAGAAAGCTGAACGAGGTGAATTATTATTCGGTACGGTAGATACTTGGTTAGTTTGGAAATTAACCCAAGGTCGTACGCATGTTACCGATTATACCAATGCTTCTCGTACCATGTTATTTAATATTCACACCAAACAGTGGGACGATAAAATGTTGGAATTACTTGATATTCCTCGTTCTATGTTACCTGAAGTGAAAAATTCATCGGAAATTTACGGTGAAACCAATATCGGTGGTAAAGGTGGTGTGCGTATTCCTGTAGCCGGTATGGCGGGTGACCAACAGGCGGCGCTTTATGGTCATTTATGTGTTGAAGCGGGACAGGCGAAAAATACTTATGGTACAGGCTGTTTTATGTTGATGAATACCGGCGATGAAGCGGTTGAGTCTAAAAACGGTTTAGTCACTACTATTGCGTGTAATGCGAAAGGTGAACCGTGCTATGCACTGGAAGGTTCTATCTTTATGGGTGGTGCATCAATTCAATGGTTACGTGATGAACTGAAAATTATTCATGACAGTAAAGACTCGGAATATTTCGCTACTAAAGTGGAAAGTACGAATGGGGTTTATGTTGTACCGGCATTTACCGGATTAGGTGCGCCATATTGGGACCCGTATGCTCGAGGTGCGATTTTAGGGCTTTCACGTGGTGCAAACCGTAACCATATCGTGCGTGCTACATTAGAGTCGATTGCGTATCAAACTCGAGATGTACTCGATGCGATGCAGTCCGATAGCGGTAAACATTTGGCGACATTAAGAGTAGATGGCGGTGCAGTTGCTAATAACTTCTTGATGCAATTCCAAGCAGATATTCTGAATGCGAATGTTGAGCGTCCGGTTGTTCGTGAGGTGACAGCACTTGGTGCGGCATATCTTGCAGGGCTTGCGGTCGGATTCTGGAAAGATTTACAAGAATTACGAGGCAAGGCTTCGATTGAACGTACCTTTATTCCGGATACTGATGAGGCTAAACGTACTCGCCGTTATGCAGGATGGAAAAAAGCGGTGAAGCGTGCGCTTGAATGGGAAGAAGAAGCGTAAAAGAGTATGAGTTAAGCGGTCTGATTTGCAAAAAATTTTGTAAATTAGGCCGCTTGTTTATTGGCGGAAAGATAATCAATCCTATAAAAAAACGACCTTAATAAAGGTCGTTTTTGTTATCAAAATTTATTGATTAGCTAATAATTAGCGAATAATTCCACGTGTTGAACGTTTGAAGAAATCGAGGAATAATTTCACAGCAGGTTCATTTTCAGCAAATTGCTCGATTTCCGGAATGGCTTCTTCAATCGTTTTACCGCTACGGTAAATTAATTTATAAACGTTACGGATTGCGTGCATTGCCGGTTTGTCAAAACCACGACGTTTTAAGCCTTCTAGATTTACACCGAACGGTTGAGCGTGGTTACCTTGCGCCATTACGTATGGTGGAACGTCTTGGCTTACCATTGAACCACCGCCTAACATAACGTGTGAGCCGACAACAACAAATTGGTGAATAGCAGACATACCACCTACGATAACGAAATCATCTAACGTTACGTGACCGGCAAGAGTACCATTGTTTGCGATAATACAACGATTACCAATTGTACAGTCATGGGCGATATGAGTATTAATCATAAATAGGTTTTCATCACCGATACGAGTGATTCCACCGCCTTGTACTGTGCCTCGGTGAATGGTCACACTTTCGCGAATACGGTTACGGTTACCGATAATCACTTTAGTCGGTTCACCTTGATATTTTAAATCTTGGTTGATTTCACCAATACTTGCAAATTGGAAAATTTGGTTTTGTTCACCGATTTCAGTGTGACCATTAATCACAACGTGTGAATGAATAATGGTCTTCGCACCAATTTTTACATTTTTACCGATAACACAAAATGGGCCAATTTCAACGTGAGCACCAATTTGAGCCCCTTCTTCAATAACTGCTAACGGGCTGATTTTTGCAGTAGAATCGATTAATCGCATAGCGTCTCCTTTGCTACTGGGAGGAAATTATTTACGAGCACACATTAAGTCAGCTTCACAAGCAAGCTTGCCGTCAACATAAGCTTTACCGGTGAATTTGGTAATACCGCGCATTTCTTTTAAAAATTCAACTTCAAGTACAAGTTGATCACCAGGCACGACCGGACGTTTAAAACGTGCATTATCGATCGCCGCAAAGTAATAAAGTTCATCCGGACTCATCTTGCCGTGCGTTGCAACGGCTAATACGCCGGTTGCTTGTGCCATCGCTTCAAGAATAAGTACACCTGGGAAAATTGGGTTAGCAGGGAAGTGACCGGTAAAACAAGGTTCATTTACTGTAACGTTTTTAACTGCTTTTAACCATTTACCTTCTTCATAGTCCGTTACACGGTCAACTAAGAGGAATGGGTAACGATGCGGCAACATATTCATGATTTCGGTAACTTCAATTACTTTAGGTTCTCTATTTTCTTGTACTTCAATTGTCATTTACTTGACCTCATAATAAGGAAATTAAAAATTTAACTAAGACTTCAAAAGAGTGATGGACGCTAAAAAACGCCCATAACTCTTGAAAGTCAATTATTCACTATGGTGAGAAATGCTTTTCAAGCGCTTTCAAACGTTTGTTCATTTCATCGATGTTCATCGTAAGAGCGGCAGTTTTACGCCATTCTTTATTGGTTTGTGCCGGAATACCTGACGAATAAATACCTTTTTCGGTAATAGGTTTCATTACCATGCTCATGCCGGTAATAATCGCACCGTCACAGATTTCCATATGACCGTTGATTACGCTTGCGCCGCCAATTTGACAGAATCGACCAACTTTTAAACTGCCTGCCATAATCACACCACCGGCTACTGCTGTGCCAAAACCGATATGTACATTATGCGCAATTTGGCATAGGTTGTCGATAATCACATTATCTTCAATAACTGTAGGATCTAATGCGCCTCGGTCAATACAAGTACAAGCGCCGATTTCAACACGGTTACCGATAATCACACCGCCGGTTTGTGGAATTTTAATCCATTGACCTTTATCGTTCGCATAACCGAAACCATCAGAACCAATTACGGCAGAAGACTGGATTAAGCAATCTGTACCGATTTGAACATTATGATATACCGATACGTTTGCCCATAATTGGGTACGTGCACCGATTTTGGTATTTTTACCAACAAAACAACCTGCGCCGATAATCACATCATCGCCCAATTCTACGCCGCTTTCGATAACGGCGTTTGCGCCGACCGAAACATTATTGCCTAATTTAGCGTCAGGCGAAATAACTGCATGGGATGAAATTTGATTTGCAGCTTTAGGGGTTGAATCCATATATTGTGCAAGTAATGCATAAGCAAGATAAGGATTTTTAACAATAATTAAATTTTGAGATTCCGCACAAAATTCCACATCCGCTTCGCTGACAATAATCGCACCTGCTTGAGATTGAGCTAATTGAGGGCGATATTTGGCATTGGAAATAAATGTAATTTGTGATGAATTCGCTTTATCTAATGCGGCGATGCTAGAAATAGCCAAATCGGCGTTACCCTTTAGAGTACCGCCGATTTGCTCCGCCAATTCAATTAAACGGAAATTAGCCATTATTTTTTCGCTTCTTCTGGTTTAGTTTCGCTAGCAGGTTTAGCTTCGTTTGCTTTTGCTGCCGGTTGTTCAATTTTAATGTTCGGATGTTTTGCTTTTAATGCATCCAATACTTTTTCAGTAATGTCTTTGCTTTCATCTTCCGCATAAAGTGCAACTGAAGGTGGGAATACTAAAGTATAACCTTTAGATTTTGCGACCTCTTTAATTGTAGTATTGATTTCTTCTACTACTTGTTTTTGCACTGTTTGTGGATCCATACCACCAGCTTCTTGCTGTGCTTTATTTAATTTTTCTTGGAAAGCGTCTGCTTTTTTCTGGAATGCTTCCGCTTTTTTACCGAATTCCGCTTCACGTTTTTGGATTGCAGCAACTTTGTTTTGGAATGCTTTATATTCTGCTTCAATTGCATTTTGACGTGCTTGAATTTCTCTTGAACGTAAACGCGGCGCATCTTTTTCTAATGCGGCAGATTTTTTCTTAAGAGAAGCTTCTACTTTAGCTTGTTCAGCTTGTAATTTTTTAGCATCATTTTCTAACTTGTCTCTTTCGGCAGTTAATGCTTTGTTTTCATCCGCTAATTTTTTATCTTCATCGGCAAATTTGTCTCTGCCTTCTTTCATGAATTTGTCAAATTTTTGTGCCGCATCAATAGCAACCGGATGATTTTGTAATAAGTAGTTCGGATCAACAAAACCAATAGTATCACTTGCTTGAGCGAGACCTGCTGTCGTTAATGCTGCAGTGACTGCAGCAATTTTGAATAATTTTTTCATTTAAATATCCTTTAATGTTTTTAATTAATCATGACTGATTAAGTGGTATAAGCGGTAGGATTTTTCGTAACATTTGCAAAAAAGTTACAAAATCCGACCGCTTATTTTATATATTAGAATGAGCTACCGATGCTAAATTGGAATTGCTCAATTTCATCACCTGCATATTTCTTGATTGGTTTAGCATAAGAGAATGATAAAGGACCAATCGGTGATTGCCATTGGAATGCAATACCAGCAGAGGCACGCACGCGTTTATAATCTTTATAGTCAGGTAACGTAGGGTATGCCGATTTTTTCCACTTCGTATTCCATACACTTGCCGCATCAACAAATAATGAAGTACGTACATTGTGTTGGTATTTCTCGCTTACAAACGGAGTTGGCGTAATTAACTCTAAACTTGCCGTAGCCATTGCATTACCACCTACGACATCGTCGCTTGCAGAAGTAAACCCTTTATTTTGTGCAGCGTAGTAAATCGCTTTAGGGCCTACCGCACCGTATGCAAATCCACGTAACGAACCGATACCGCCGGCTGAATATAATTGGTAGAACGGCACTTCTTTACCGCCAAAGCCATTAGTAAATGCAGCGCCTACTTTGGTTGAGATTACCCATTTATGTTCGCGATTAAGCGGATAGTAATTTCTAAAGTCTGCATTTAAACGATAGTATTTATTATCCGAACCCGGAATGGTTACTTTACCGCCTAAGCTTGCTACCGTACCTTGTGTTGGGAAATAGCCACGGTTGAGGCTGTTATAGTTCCAACCAAATGAGAAATCAAAGTCATCCGCTTTAATACGAGGATATAGATTTCCTCCGTCTACGATTGGGAAATTCATCGATTTCACGTATTTTTCACGCGTAAATTCACGTTCTACGTTACTTAATTTGTCGTGAGTATAACCTAAACCTAGGTAGTATGAATTATTTTCATCTACAGGGAAGCCTAATGTACCATTAATACCGTAAGTTTTACGTTTATATGATGCAGAAGTATCATTATCTGAGTTATCGTAATCTTCATAGAATACGTTGCCGCCCAAACTCACGCCGTCTTTTGTGAAGTACGGCTCGGTATAACCTAAGTTTACACTAGTACCGTAGTCATTACGTGTACCGCTTAGACTTACGGTTGAACCCATACCTAAGAAGTTATCTTGTTTGATACCTGCTTGGTAGCTAATACCACTTTCCGTACCATAACCGATACCAAAGTTAATCGAACCAGTGTTACGTTCTTTAATTTTATAAACAACATCCACTTGGTCATCGGTATTTTGAACGTTTGGCATTGTCATATCGACTGTTTCATAGAAGCCGGTACGCTCTAAACGAGATTTACCTAATGCAACCGCACTTGTTGATAACCAAGCCCCTTCTTGCTGACGCATTTCACGGCGTAAAGTTGAGTCTGCTGTTACATCATTACCTTCGAAGCGAATCTTACGCACATAGATACGGCGACCGGCATCAACCACAAAGTTAATTTGTACGGTACGATCTTGTTCGTTAAATTTCGGATATAAATCTACTTTAGCTGAACCGTAACCGTGATCACCTAAAACTTGTTTAATACCTTCTTCGATTGCCGCTAATTCACTCTTACGGAATAATTGGCCCGGTGTGAAATCTTTTAATAATGCATTAAGCTCATTATCTAGTTTGGCTGTGTCGCCGATGATACGAATTTCGCTGATATTGTATTGAGCACCTTCACGAAGCGTATAAACTAAATCAACTTCAGTTTTTTTATCGTTAAAGTTTACCGCCGTATCTTGCAATGCAAATTGCGCATAACCGCGATCCATATAGAAATCACGTAATGTTTCTAAATCTTTATTGTACGCTTGTTGTTCGAATTTACTGCTTTCAAAAATATTCCACCATGAAACGTCAGGTTGAATATCTAAGCGTTTTGTTAACTCTTTTGAGCTAAATGCCTGGTTGCCTTCAAATTTGATATTTTTTACATAGGCAACATCACCTTCAGTAATGTTTAATTTTACGTTTACACCACCGTTTTCAGCACGAGTCGTTGTCGTGTCGATTTTCGCTTCATAACGGCCAATAGAATGGTAATGTTCTAATAAACCTTGTTTGAAGCCTTCTAATTTTGCAGCATCAAAAACTTCGCCTTTACTGATAAGGTTAGCTTTTAAGTTATCTTGTAGCGGATCTTTAGGAATTGCACTATTACCTTCAATATCTACGCTGTTAATTAAAGGACGTTCCGCAACTTTAATCACTAAGGTATTACCTTCGCGAGTTGCACGTACGTCTTCAAAGCGATTTTGCACAAAAAGCTGTCTTACCACATTTGCTACATCGTTATCGGTTGCGGTTTGACCTACTTTAACGGGAAGACTAGAAATAATCGCTTGCCCAGTTTCAGGCTGAACGCCATCTACACGAATATCTTTTACAACGAAAGGTGCCGCTGCAACACCGTTTGCAAGTAAAAGTGAAGAAAGTAATAATTTTTTCATTGAAATTATCCTATAAATGTTTGCAAAATTATGAGCGGAAATGACCGCTTATAACCTATGAATTAAAAATGAATGAGATCATTTATAAAGGCAAAAGCCATTAAACCGAGAACAAATACGACACCTAATTGTTGGAATCGCATTTGAATCACAGATGGTATCGGCTTACCTCTTACCGCTTCACCCGCAAGTAAAATGAGTTGTCCACCATCAAGCGGCAGAATTGGGAAAAGATTCATTACGCCCAAATTGACACTAATCAATGCCATAAAACTTACATAATAGATCCAACCAATTTCAGCGGTAGCCCCGGCACCTTTTGCCATAGAAATAGGACCACCCATATTTTTTAAAGAAAGCTCGCCGGTGAGTAAATTACCGATAAATTGCAAGATAGTTTTCACTAAACCCGCTACTTTCTCCAAACTTTTCCAGAAAGCACTAAGAATATCATACTTTAATTCTGTTCGATACTTATCCGCAAGTGGCTCATAGCTTGGAATAATACCGATTAAATAGCGCTCATCTTTTTTCTCCGGTTGCAACGTAAGTTGTTTTACGTTGCCATTCTGTTCAACTGTCAGAACAATCGGGTTTCCAGTTTGAACCTGTTTAACTAAATCAAGCCAGTTAAATGGTTGCTGGTTAACCGTTAAAATTTTATCTCCGGTGTTTAGCCCGGCTTTTTGCGCGGGAGAATTTTTTGCAACTTGTTTGATTTCCGGTTTTACAATGCCACTTTTAGTGCGAATACCCAGAGTAGTTAACGGATTTTCTTTCGTACCGTCCACATGCCAATTTGAAAGATCTAATTGGAAGCGTTGCAATCTATCTTCATCAATTAACGAGCCTTCAATTTCAACCGATTCTTTACCGATAGAACCAATGAGAGCAAGTGTCACTTCTTCCCAATCTTGGACATTTTGTTCGGCAACTCGTTTTAATTCAAATTCTGTCGGCAGTTTAGCTTGTGCGGCAATGGTATCCGGCAACACCTCTCCGATAACCGGTTTTAGTGTCGGCATACCATAGCTAAATACTAGCCAATAAGCCATTATCGCAAATAAAAAATTCGCCATCGGACCGGCAACGATAATGAAAGCTCGTTGCAAAACAGATTTATTTTCCAACATCTGTTCTTTAGGCGCTTGGTATTCGCTTTCACCGTTATACATCTGCACATAGCCACCGAGTGGAATCAGTGAGAAAGCAAATTCTGTTCCTTGCTTATCGGTTCTCTTGAATAGTACTTTGCCAAAACCGATAGAAAAACGAATCACTTTTACGCCACATTTACGTGCCGCCCAAAAGTGACCGTATTCATGTACAAAAACCAGTACGCAAATTAAGATAAAAAATGCAATAACAGAGGTCATAACATCCTATAGTACAAAGAAAAAGAAAGTTGCAAAGAACGGAATTGCAGCAGTTAAGCTATCAATACGATCTAAAATACCGCCGTGCCCCGGAATCAAATTACTGCTGTCTTTAATATTCGCTTGGCGTTTAAACATACTTTCCGCGAGATCTCCTAATACGGAAATAGCAACGGTAGTCACAGAAACTAAAATAAACGGTAATGTTGCTAATTCACGACCAAATACGTTATGCGGTGCAAGTTCTAAGAATAGGAAAGCAATGACACATGAGGTAATTAAACCGCCGATTGCACCTTCCCAAGATTTCCCCGGTGAAACTTTAGGTGCCAATTTACGTTTTCCAAATGCACGACCAAAGAAGTAAGCCCCCGAGTCTGCACCCCAAACTAATAAGCAAACATAAAGTAATAAATATGTTCCTTGGAACTCATTTACCGCATAGTTATTAAAACGTAGCGCAAGAGCTGCAATAAAGAACGGAACTAAAGTACAAAAGCCAAAGCTAAATTTGGCAATAATCGATTTTGCCCAGACGTTTGCAGATTTAGGATAGCTTACGACTAAAAGGAAAGCGATAAACCACCAAATACAAGAAATAAACAATAACGGCGTAGTTTCATCCGTTAAGAAGCGTGCCGCACGAATGTAATCGGTATTGGCAAAAATAAGCAAAATGAACAAACAAACAGTCACAAAGGCAACGATTGCTCGAGGCAATGCGCGTTTTAAGCCGGCAAATTGAGCCCATTCCCACATTGCTGCCGTAATGACGGCTGCAAGCGCAAGCGTGAGTGGAAGGGGAGAAAGAAGAAAAATTGCTGCCAATACCGCAATAATCATGACAATGGCAGAAAGTACACGTTCCTTAAGCATTTATAAAATCCTTATAATTATTAGCAACCACCGAAACGGCGATCACGTTGTTGATAAGCGATAATGGCTTCGCTGAAAGATTCATCATTAAAATCAGGCCATAAAACCGGGCTGAAAAAGAGTTCTGCATAGGCAATTTGCCATAACAAGAAGTTACTAATACGCTGCTCCCCACTGGTTCGGATCAATAGATCAACTTGCGGCTGATCTCCGGTCACTAACGCATTCTGAAAACGTTCCGCCGTAATATCGGAAATACTGATTTCACCTAATTTGACTTTAACTGCAAGTTGTTGCGCTGCTTGTGTGATGTCCCAATAACCACCGTAATTTGCCGCAATATTTAAGGTTAATCCGGTATTCTCTGCGGTTAATGCTTCAGATTCCGCAATTCGTTTTTGTAGACTTTCGCTAAAGCCTTTTTTATCACCAATGATTTTTAAACGAATATTATTCTTATGCAGTTTTTTTACTTCGGAATCTAATGCTCGCATGAAGAGTGACATTAACGCTGAAACTTCTGCTTCAGGTCGGCTCCAGTTCTCGCTGCTGAAGGCATAAAGTGTTAAGACTTTAATTCCGTGTTTAGCTGCAAAACTTACCGCAGAACGTACCGCTTTTACACCATTTTGATGACCAAAAACGCGTAATTTTCCTTGTTGCTTTGCCCAACGCCCGTTGCCGTCCATAATAATTGCAACGTGTTGAGGCATTTTTTGAGGATCAAAATTCACAGAAGTTCTCGCTTTTAGAAAGTTAATTGATAGGTTACATAAATGAAGACAACTATATCATAGGATGACGTTCTAAGATAGACGCTAGGAGAATTGACAGTATAAAAATTAAAAAGTTTGCGGATAAGTAAAATAGACAGACAGGAAGTAAGTACTTCCTGCATAAAATAGGTTAGAAGTTATCTTTTTGCTGACGTAATGCAATAAATTGAGCTAAATCGACTGCTTGTAAGAACGGATTAATTTGCAGCTCTCTATCTAAAGTTGTCGGCAGAGTCGGTTGCTTGCGAGAACGAAGAATCTCCGCACGTTCTTGAATTTCAAATAGCCCGCAACTTGGCGGCAAGACCGCTTCCGCAAATTTTAGATTGCTTAACGTGTATTCATGCGCTGGGAATATTTCGACAAATTCAGGCAATGCTTTAAAGCGTTGTAGCGCGTCAAATTGCGCTTGATAATCACCGGTAAAGACCCGTCCGCAACCGGCGGAGAATAACGCATCACCACAGAACAGGTATTCATTACCGAATAAATAGCTGATGTGTTGAGCGGTATGACCGGCACTTTCAATCACTCGGACATCATAATCAAATAAAGTGAAATGATCTTCAGGTTGAACAATACGGTTAGCGAACTGAGCAACTTCTTGTGGCCCATAAACCGGTATTTGAGGGTAGCGAGAGAGCAGTTCAGGCATACCATCGGTATGATCATGATGATTGTGTGTTAATAAAATAGCGGTCAAATTTAGCTGATTTTTTGCAAGAAACGCTAATACGGGCGCAGCATCTGACGGGTCGACAATAATCACATTATCATTTTTTTGGATTGCCCAAATATAGTTATCGGAGAGTGCCGGAATGGGGGTAATGTTTAGCATAATACTTTCCTCTATAAAAGAATACATGGGGAAATCCCATGTATTCATCAAAAACGAATTATTTTAGGAAGAGTGCCGCCGCACCACGTGTACCGCCTGAGTCACCGTGAATTGCTTTTTTGAAGACTGGTACTTTAGCACTACGCATTAAATGAGGCGGAAGCGCTTTTGGTAAAGCGTCATAAATATGATCAAAATTAGATAAACCGCCACCGAAAACGATCATATCCGGATCAAGAATCGTAATGAGGTTACTGATACTGATTGCCATTAATTCGATGTATTTATCCACAAATTTGACAATTTTCGGCTCTTTTTGATAGAAACGTTCGATAATTTCTTTTGCTGATAGGCTTTCGCTGACCAGATCTCTAAATAGCATCTCAAAGCCACGACCGGAAATATAAGTATCTAAGCAAGCGCGGTTTCCACAACCACATTCATAAATCGGTGCATTATCCCAGCCTAATAGTTTTAAAGCATGATAATTGAGCTGCATATGACCGACTTCACCCGCCATGCCGATTCTGCCGGAATGAATTTTACCGTCAAACACAAAACCGCCGCCAAAACCGGTACCGATAATCAAACCGAGTACGGTTGAGAATTGTTGGTTATTCGGATCCCAAGCTTCCGAAAGGGCAAAGCAATTTGCGTCGTTTTCTGCGCGTACTTCACGGCCTAAACGTTCGCTTAAATCTTTTAAAATCGCTTTGCCGTCAGCCACTCGAATATTCGTAATTTCCGCAATACCGGTTTCACGATTTACAAAGCCGGGTAAGCCTAAACCGACAGAACCTTTTTCGCCGAATTTGTGATCGGCGTTACGTACTAAGGTTTCCACCGTATCAAGCCATTCCTCATAATTGGTTTGCGGTGTCGGCACACGTTCGCTATACAGCTTTTCAAGCTGCTCATTAAATGCCGCCAACTCAATTTTTGTCCCACCGATATCTAAACCGTAATAAATAGCCATAATTAGCCTCGCTTTTGAAAGATTTTGAAAGTTTCTAAGAAAGGAATCACCCAAACAAACACGATAATGTGGAATACCCAAGAAATTAACGTGCTAACAAATAAATCGATAGGGTAGTGCATACCTAAACGTAAACGGCTGATGAGCATGAGACCCGCCCATACAATTGCAAAAATTTGGGCAAAAATGACCGCTTTTCCGCTTAAACCGAATAGCAACCCGCCGAATACCAATAACCAAGAAACGGCAAAAATGGTATGACCTGAAGGGAATGAATAACCTAATTCACCCGCTTGATGTTCCGCAACGAAATCAGCATCAGCCGGATGCGTTTTTTCTGCAAGCGTTAACACCGCTTGAGCTTGTTCTTCTTCCGGTAATGCGTAAAATTGTTCTGTTTGTGTTTGGAACATTTCCGTCACAAATGGACGAGGCTCTTTAAACACCGCTTTCGCCCCTTCTTTAATGATTTGTGTGCCGACAACGGAGCTTGCGCAAATAAAACCGACTAAAAACCACGCATGACGTTTACGAGTGAGCCACATTAACCAAAGCATAAAGAGTACGCAGGTAATTAATGCGTAAGGAGTCGAACCCGTTTCGGTTAAGAAAAATAACCAGAAATCAAGATCGTAAAGACGGTAATCCATTCCTCCAAATGTCCATTTCCAACCTGTCACCCAAGTAAATAACGGCACAAGTAACATCAAAAAAGTGAAAATCGAGAGTTTTTTAATCACGGAAATTTCCTTATAAAAAAGACCGCTTACAAGCGGTCAGATTTGGCTAATAAATTACGAAATTGCTTTCGTTGCTTTTGGTAAGCTGATTTTCTTCTCTTCGCTTTGGCGATAAAGAACAAGAACGTGACCGATAGTTTGCACGTTAGTTGCTTTTGTTTCACGCACGATCGCATCGATGATTAATTGTTTGGTTTCACGTTCCGCACCTGAAATTTTTACTTTGATTAATTCGTGGTGATCTAATGCGTTTTCGATTTCAGCTAACACGCCTTCCGTTAAGCCGTTGCCGCCAAGCATGACAACCGGGCTTAAGTGGTGTGCTAAACCTTTTAAAAATTGTTTTTGTTTCGTTGTTAATGTAATAGACATTGTTTTTAAACCTGTGGTTTGTTGAGAATAAAATTTGGCGTAGAAAATAGCACAAAAGGGGCGAATTTTAAAGTAAAATGCAATGAACAACAAACAAAATAAACCAGAAAAGGACAGATTATGCCAACGTTAAGTGTTGCGATGATTGTAAAAAACGAGGCTCAGGATTTAGCGAAATGCCTTGAAACCGTGCAAGGTTGGGTGAATGAAATTATTGTGCTGGATAGTGGCAGTAGCGATGAAACCGTACAAATCGCTGAAAGTTTCGGTGCGAAAGTGTATGTGAATTCCGACTGGCAAGGCTTTGGCAAACAGCGCCAGTTAGCCCAGCAATATATCACAAGCGATTATGTTTTATGGCTGGATGCGGATGAGCGTGTAACGCCTGAGTTAAAACAGAGCATTTTACAAGCGGTCGAAAAAGATGAAAAAAATACCGTCTATCAAGTAAGCCGTTTAAGCGAAGTATTCGGCAAACAAATTCGCCATTCGGGGTGGTATCCTGATTATGTGGTGCGTTTGTATCGTACTGATTTTGCTCAATACGGTGAAGAATTGGTACATGAAAAAGTCCATTATCCGAAAAATGCCACGGTGAAAAAATTAACCGGTGATTTACTGCATTTTACTTATAAAGATATTCATCACTATTTAGTGAAATCGGCAAGCTATGCAAAAGCATGGGCAATTCAACGTGCGAATGCGGGCAAAAAGGCGAGTTTATTAGACGGTGTAACGCACGCTTTAGGTTGTTTTGTGAAAATGTACTTGTTGAAAGCCGGATTCTTAGACGGCAAACAAGGCTTTTTGTTAGCCATACTTTCAGCGCATTCAACCTTTGTGAAATATGCGGATCTTTGGAACAGAACGCGCAACTAATTGCAAAAAATCGTGAAAAAAAGACCGCTTGTTGTGTGTAGCAACAAGCGGTCTTTTTAATTAAATATCTTCTTCCTCATCATAGCCGTCATATTCAAAGTCATCATTGGCTAATGAAGCGCAGCCATATTGCTCTAATTTATTTTTGGTAAAGTTAGAACGGAATGCCGAGCTATTGTTATTCAAGCTAATCACGCCAATGGTTGCGTTATTACATTGGTGCTTATTGATAAAAACGAGATTGTAGCCGGACTCTCGGATATAACCGGTTTTATTAATCGCCGCATCGAAAATCTCTTCTCGTACTAATGCACTGGTGTTTTGCATAAATACGTTACGTTTGCCGGCACGAATATATGTTGCTTTCGTATTAGATAGCTCTTGGATTTTGGCATTATTCAGCGAATATTTTGCCAGTTTAACTAAATCCATCGCACTTGAAATATTGGTGCTAGATAAACCTGAACTATCGCTAAAACGAGTAGAACGCATACCTAATTGCTGCGCTTTTTGATTCATCTTTTGGATAAACTGCGCCCGGCTCATACCGGCAGAACGAGAGAGTGCGTGAGCGGCATAATTATCTGAATGGACTAACATCGCTTTTAATAATTCGCTGCACGCAATCGGCGTATATTTCGGCAGTTTAGTGCCGGTGCCTTTGATGTAATCGAAATCTTCGTCCGAAATTGAAGCGCTACAGTTTTTATTTTTATTATTTTCTAAGAAAACATTCGCTGTCATTAACTTGGTAACAGAAGCGATCGGCTGAACATTATTTGCTGAGCGGCTTTCTAGAATTTTATCGTGGGTAAAATCATACACCACGTAAGATTGGGCAATACTAAGGGTCGGGAAAAGGAAAAAAACGGAGAGAAATTTCTTAAACATATTATGATTCATCGAGTTAAAAATTAGCCTGTTATTCTAACAGGCTTTTAGTATGCTCGCTATGGATTAAACAATTCTTAGGAATGCCAAATGTTCTTTACAAAAGGCACGATGGTTTTAAGCGCTTCTGAGATCGAAATTAAGCCTAAATTCATTTGTTGCGCTTTTTCTTTTGCTTCGGGCGGCATAAAGGCTAAGTGTTTACCTTCTTCATTGATCGGACGCCAACGGCGAGGTAACGCAGATAAACGGCTCGGATAAAAACCGATAGTTGCGACATTCAGTGCGCCAGCGATATGCAGAGGTCCGGTTGAACCGGCAATAAACAGATCGGCACAAGCAATCGAACAGGCAAAATCTTGTAACCCGTCATTCTTATCGTACACCACTGCTTTGGCTGCAGTAATTTGTGCGGCTAATTGGTGGGCTTTTTCGCTTTCGCCTTTACCTGCTGTCAGCACGATTTCACAATTTGTTTCATTTGCAATGCAGTTAAGCATTTGCGCATATTGTTCAATGGATAAACTGGTTGCCGAACCACCGGTGGACGCATGTACAAACAGCCATTTACAAGCGGTCGAAATTTGCAGATTTTTTGCTAATTTTGCTTTTTGTTGTGCAATCTGCTCTTCGCTGAATTGTAAGTAAGGCGGCTTAGGCTCAACCACTGCAATATGGTGCTTTTGCAGAAAGGCACGAGCTAAATCTAGATTATATTCGCTTTCCGCTTTTGCCGATTGCGAACGGCGTTGCGTTAAACGTTGGTTATATAGAAATTGAAAGACTTTGGTTGCCGGTGCAAGGCGATGTTTAATGCCGCTTTTCCAAGTCAGTTTGGCATTGTACCAGTCGGAAACAAAGCAGATTACCGCATCAAATTGCGCATTTTTGACCGCTTGTAAAACACGGTTGAACTCAGTTTTGTCTTTTTTATTCGGCGTATCGATAATAACGTTATCAATCGAAGGGCATAGTTTGGCAAGCGGGGCGGTATAGCTTGGCACTAGCGCCGTAATTTCTACATTTGGCATAGACTGTTTCAACATCGCAAATGCTGGAAAACACACCATAAAGTCACCGATTTTGTCATTACGAATGACGAGAATTTTTTTCATTATATTTTTAACCTTTTAAAACGAATTACGTACTATTTTAGCATTTTTTAAGTGGAATTTTTGGTAAAAAATTATGAAAATTTGACCGCTTGTTTAGTGTTAAACGTTAGATTAAAAATCATTACGAGATTTCCCTCTAAATTTTAGATGTAATTTTTACAAAATTGAACTAGAATAGACGGAATGACACAAATGCAACCGTTTGCGTCAGTTGTCTTTTATTGTGAAAATTTATAGGAATTCGTATGTCAGCAACAATTTTAGAATCTCTCCCATTAGGTCAAAAAGTAGGTATCGCATTTTCAGGTGGTTTAGATACCTCAGCCGCATTACTTTGGATGCGTAAAAAAGGTGCAGTACCTTATGCTTACACTGCAAACTTAGGTCAGCCGGATGAAGACGATTACAACGCAATTCCGAAAAAAGCGATGGAATACGGTGCGGAGAATGCACGTTTAATCGATTGCCGTGCACAATTAGCACACGAAGGTATCGCAGCAATTCAATGTGGTGCTTTCCATATTTCAACCGGTGGTATTCCATATTTCAATACTACGCCACTTGGTCGTGCGGTAACCGGTACAATGCTTGTTGCGGCAATGAAAGAAGATGACGTAAACATTTGGGGCGACGGTTCAACTTTTAAAGGTAACGATATTGAACGTTTCTATCGTTACGGCTTATTAACCAATCCAAAATTAAAAATTTACAAACCTTGGTTAGACCAACTTTTCATTGATGAGCTTGGTGGTCGTTTCGAAATGTCGCAATTCTTAATCGCTAACGGTTTCGACTACAAAATGTCGGTAGAAAAAGCATACTCAACAGACTCGAATATGTTAGGTGCGACTCACGAAGCGAAAGACTTAGAAGAATTAAGCACCGGTATGAAAATTGTGAAACCGATTATGGGTGTAGCATTCTGGGACGAAAGTGTAGAAATTAAACCTGAAACCGTTTCAGTGACTTTCGAAGAAGGTGTGCCGGTGGCATTAAACGGTAAACGTATCGAAGATGCGGTTGAATTAATTTTAGAAGCAAACCGTATCGGTGGTCGTCACGGTTTAGGTATGTCGGATCAAATTGAAAACCGTATCATTGAAGCAAAATCTCGCGGTATCTATGAAGCACCGGGGATGGCGTTATTACACATCGCTTATGAGCGTTTAGTAACCGGTATCCATAACGAAGATACAATCGAACAATATCGTATTAACGGTTTACGTTTAGGTCGTTTACTTTACCAAGGTCGTTGGTTCGATCCACAAGCGTTAATGTTACGCGAAACGGCTCAACGTTGGGTGGCGAAAGCGATTACCGGTACAGTAACTTTAGAATTACGTCGTGGTAATGACTTCACCATTTTAAATACTGAATCACCAAACTTAACTTACGAAGCAGAACGTTTAAGTATGGAAAAAGTAGAAGATGCACCGTTCACACCGGCGGATCGTATCGGTCAATTAACCATGCGTAACTTAGATATCGTGGATACACGCGGTAAATTAGGTATCTATACTGAGACAGGTTTATTATCCGTTCAAAACAACGTATTACCGCAACTTGGTAAAAAGTAATCTTGATCTAATGCTTTAGAAAACTTAGAATCAGACAAAAGCCCCAATAGTTTACGCTTTGGGGCTTTAATTTTTTAATAAGCGGTTAAAATTGAAGAATTTTTTGCAAATGAAATTAGTTGAAATATTTACAGACGGTTCGTGCTTGGGTAACCCCGGTAAAGGTGGCATTGGTATCGTGTTGCGTTACAATGGACATGAGAAACAGGTCAGCAAAGGCTACTTGCAAACCACCAATAACCGGATGGAATTGCGTGCGGTGATTGACGCGTTGGCAATGTTGAAAGAGCCTTGCCAAGTACAGTTAAATTCAGATAGTCAATATATGAAGGATGGCATCACTAAATGGATTTTCAACTGGAAGAAAAATAACTGGAAAACCGCAAACGGTAAGCCGGTTAAAAATAAAGATTTGTGGATAGCGCTAGATCAAGAGAGTCAGCGCCACAAAATTGAGTGGGCTTGGGTAAAAGGACACTCAGGTCATCGTGAAAATGAAATTTGCGATGAGTTGGCTAAAGCAGGTGCAAATAACCCCACATTAGAAGATGTGGGGTACAATGCGGATTAGCCAAAAGAGGCAAGCGGTCAAATTTTGCAAAATTTTTGCAAATTTGAACCGCTTGTAAAATTTTTCGGCATATATTATGCGTTTTTTACGAAGTTTGCTCTACGCAAACGTTTTCTTTTTTTGTAGAATATAGGTTCTTAACCTTTAGAGGTTTTTATGGTTGACATTATTATTATCGGATTAATTGCATTTTCTATCTTAGTAAGCCTTTGGCGAGGTTTTGTAAGTGAAGTGCTTTCACTTGCCGGTTGGGTCGTAGCGTTTTTTGTGGCAAGCAATTTTTATCCTTACCTTAGCAGCTACCTCACGCAAGTAAATTCGGTATATCTTCAAAATTCAGAATATTTACGTAATGGCATCGCCGCTGCTGTTCTTTTCATTATCACATTAATTGTATGTGGCATTATTAGTGCACTATTAAGCAAATTGGTGGATACAACAGGTCTATCAGCGACAGATCGTGTATTAGGCGGTGCGTTTGGTGCATTACGCGGTATTTTGATTGTTGCGGCAATCTTATTCTTCTTAGATACCTTCTCATCAGCAAGCCAAACGGAATTATGGAAAGAGTCTCAACTCATTCCGCACTTTGACTTTATTGTGAAATGGTTCTTTGAACAACTACAAGCTAATTCCAGCTTTTTAAATTCGACTAAATAGAGAGGTTTTTTATATGTGCGGCATTGTCGGCATTATTGGGGGATCGCCGGTTAACCAGGCGATTTATGATGGTTTAACATTACTTCAACATCGCGGGCAAGATGCCGCAGGTATCGTTACAATTGATGATGAAAACCGCTTCCGCTTACGCAAAGCTAACGGCTTAGTAAGTGACGTATTTCGTCAAGAGCATATGCTCAGATTACAAGGTAATGCGGGTATCGGCCATGTTCGTTACCCGACTGCCGGTTCATCAAGTGTTTCAGAAGCACAACCTTTCTATGTAAACTCACCTTTCGGTTTAACTTTAGTTCACAATGGTAACCTAACCAATAATGCTGAATTAAAAGAACGCTTATTCAAAGAAGCTCGCCGTCACGTTAATACCAATTCGGATTCAGAATCATTACTGAATATTTTTGCGCACTATTTAGATCAATACCCGACAGCGCATTTAACTCCTGAAAATATCTTTGAAACGGTACGTAAAACAAACGAAGTAATTCGTGGTGCTTATGCGTGTATCGCTATGATTATCGGCCATGGTATGGTGGCATTCCGTGATCCGTTCGGTATTCGTCCGTTAGTATTAGGTAAACGTGTTGTGGAAGGCAAAACAGAATACATGTTTGCTTCCGAAAGCGTTGCTTTAGATATTGTTGGTTTTGAATTCGTGCGTGATGTAAACCCGGGTGAAGCGGTTTATATTACTTTTGAAGGTGAATTGCATTCTGCAATTTGTGCGGATAATCCGAAATTAAACCCATGTATTTTTGAGTATGTTTATTTTGCTCGTCCGGATTCGGTGATTGATGGCGTATCTGTGTATAGCGCACGTGTTCATATGGGCGAATTATTAGGTGAGAAAATTAAACGTGAATGGGGCAGAATGGTTGATGAGATTGATGTGGTTATCCCAATCCCTGAAACTTCAAATGATATTGCAGTACGTATCGCAAACGTCTTATATAAACCTTATCGCCAAGGCTTTGTAAAAAACCGTTATGTTGCTCGTACCTTCATTATGCCAGGGCAAGCGCAACGTAAGAGTTCGGTACGCCGTAAATTAAATGCGATTTCAAGCGAGTTTAAAGGCAAAAATGTGTTATTAGTTGATGACTCTATTGTACGCGGTACAACATCGGAACAGATCGTTGAAATGGCTCGTGCTGCCGGTGCGAAAAAAGTCTACTTTGCATCAGCTGCGCCGGAAATTCGTTATCCGAACGTATATGGTATTGATATGCCGACTTGTGAAGAGTTAGTGGCTTATGATCGCTCAGTGGAAGAAGTGGCGGAAATGATTGGTGTAGATAAGCTGATTTTCCAAGATCTCGAAGCATTATACAAAGCGGTTCAGGCAGAAAACCCAACAATTCAGCATTTTGACGCATCGGTATTTACCGGCGAATACATTACCGGCGATGTAGATAAAGCTTACCTTGACGCAATTGCACACGCTCGTAATGACAAAGCCAAAGCCAAAGCTGCAAAACAAGCAACCAATTTAGAAATTCATAACGAAAACTAAATTAAAGCATAAAAACAAGTCCTTGAGTCTGAGAAGATTCAAGGGCTTTTTGTATTAATGGCTATATAGGGAGCAACGACTCCTAACGAAGGCGTGTACCAGAGTCGAATTGTAGCTATATGAAATAACTAAGAAAGCTTATTTATACACCTGCGGTATTGAGTATTCAATTTGTTGTTTGATTTGAGCGTAGACTGGCTTGAAGTCTTCGCAGCGAGATTTATCAACATTAGCTTTTTGGTGATTGTATTTTTCATGCATCTGTTCAAAGTAAAGACGTGAGGGTTCGTCTTTTTCGATAAATTGAGCATTTTGTTCGCCAATTAACTCTTTTAATAAATTTTGTTGAAAATAAAGCATCGTCATGCTTTCGGCAACAGACCAATTGTCATAGATTTGTTGGTAATTCGGTTTTGCAAGATCAGGGAAAAGGCATTGTTCAATATTATTTAATTGGCGAACCAAAATTTTTATATCGGTTGCGGAGATTTTGTATTTTGCGTGTTCTGTATAAGCGGTCGGATTTTCAGCAGAATTTGCAAAACTTGTATGGCATAAAGCTGCACAAATCAAGGTAAATAAAGTTTTTCGCATTGTATTTATTCCTATATCTGTTTGGGACAGCATAGCATAAATCTTTTATTTCGCGCAAAAAATAAACCCTCCGAAGAGGGCTTATTTTAGCGGAAATCGTTATACGATACCTTGTTCTAACATTGCCGTTGCCACTTTTTTGAAGCCTGCAATATTTGCACCGTTTACGTAGTTCACGAAACCGTCTGCTTCTGTGCCGTTTTCTACACAGTTTTCGTGAATAGCTGTCATGATATTGAATAGACGTTGATCAACTTCTTCACGAGTCCAAGATAAACGGATTGCGTTTTGGCTCATTTCTAAACCTGAAGTCGCTACACCACCAGCATTTGCCGCTTTGCCCGGAGCGTAAAGGATTTTCGCTGCGATAAATACTTCAACCCCTTCAAGTGTTGTCGGCATATTTGCACCTTCAGCGACACAGAAACAGCCGTTTTTCACTAATTCTTTTGCTGCTTCGCCGTCTAATTCATTTTGTGTTGCACACGGAAGCGCGATATCACATTTCACACCCCATGGTTTTTGACCTTCAAAGTATTGGATGCTTTGTTCTTTAGCATATACTGATAAGCGTTCGCGACGTTCGTTTTTCAGTACTAATAAATCCGCTAATTGTTTTTCAGTCATCCCTGAATCCGGGAATAATACATAACCGTTTGAGTCAGATACGGTTAAGACTTTCGCACCTTTTTGGATTGCTTTTTCTGCAGCATATTGCGCTACGTTACCCGAGCCTGAAATAACAACACGTTTGCCTTCAAAGCCTTGACCTTTAGTTGCTAACATTGCATCTGCAAAGTAAACTGCACCGTAACCTGTTGCTTCCGGACGAATTAAGCTACCGCCCCAAGTTAAGCTTTTACCGGTTAATACTGAAGTAAATTCATTGCGTAATTTTTTGTATTGACCGTACATATAACCGATTTCACGACCGCCAACGCCGATGTCGCCTGCTGGTACGTCTGTATCTGCACCAATGTGACGAGATAATTCTGTCATAAATGCTTGGCAGAAACGCATGACTTCAGCGTCTGATTTGCCTTTTGGATCGAAATCCGAACCACCTTTACCACCACCCATCGGTAATGTAGTTAATGCATTTTTGAAGACTTGTTCAAATGCGAGGAACTTTAAAACACCTAAGTCAACAGTTGGGTGGAAACGAATACCGCCTTTATAAGGACCAATCGCAGAGTTCATTTGAACACGGTAACCACGGTTTACTTGCACTTGACCTTTATCATCAACCCAAGTTACACGGAAAGTAATAACACGTTCAGGCTCAACGATACGTTCTAAGATGCCTTGTTGAGTATATTGTGGGTTTTTCGCAAGGAATGGTGCTAATGAACCGAAAACTTCTTCCACTGCTTGGTGGAATGGTGCTTGGTTAGGATCACGTTGTTTGATTTTTTGGAACAATGCGTTTAAGTCGCTCATAAAGTACTCCTGTTATGTTTGAATTTTGGTAAGAAATGGGTTGTGTTTTGCTATGTCTTGGAGTCTAGCAAGCAATTTTTAATTTGAAAAGGTTTAATTAGAAAAATTTATCAAATAAATTACAAAAATTTAGTTATTTGATTAGATATTGTTCTTTATTTGATTTTTTATGATTGTCAATAGAAGAAAACGCTCAAAAAGAAGGTTAAAACTGACGATTTGATCGTAAATTTAAATCTTTTGTATAAAAACTAATGATTGTGGTATGGATTAGAAATATTAATGGCTGGTTTGGGGTATAAAAAAGCCCACTGATGTGGGCTAATAAATTATTCGGCTTTAGTTGCTTCAATTGGTTTATCTAATTTGATATCGCTGACTAAACCCTGATTATCAAAGTAAACAAAGAGAGTATGTTGAATAGGATCGTTATAACCCTCACGTTTAATGAAAACATAACCCCAACGGTTTTGCGCAAAAGTATCTTGTAGCATAGGTGTACCGAGCAAATATTGCACTTGCGTTTTATTCATGCCAATTTTTACTTGATCAATTTTGTCTTGTTCTAAATAGTTACCTTGTGGAACGTCAATACGATACACTACTTTTTTTACGGTAGAACAGGAAGTTACACCGACAGCAAGCAGTGCGATAGCTAAAAGAGATTTCATTTTCATAATATTTATTGACCTTTGAATTGTTCAAAATGATTGGATAGATAATACCCAAACTAATAAAATTTTTCCATTACTTATTGCGTTCTAACTGATCACGCAAATTCGCTGGTAACCCTTTGATTGTCAATGTATCGTTTAGTTCATCCCAAATTAAACGTTCGCCGAGTAATTCTGCATTAAAGCTGATTGTTACCCCTTTACCTGAGCCTGAATATTTCGTTAAGGTTTTCAACGCATTACGAACCGGTGGAATATTTTCTTCAAGCCCGTATTCTTGATCTTGAGTAAATTGTGCAAAATTAACTTCGTTAAGTGTTGGTAGTGCTTCTGATAATTCGCTTAATGCAATTTCTTCCCCGCTATTAATTTGCCCTTTACAGTATTCAAATACTTGCTTTTTAACTTCTCGAGTTTGCGGGGCAGATAATTCACCTTGATCACAGTAGTCGCTCACCGCCTGTAAAAGCGTTTGATTTTGTAATTGAGGGTTAAAACCTTCTTCCGCACTCAGGAAATCCATAAAGAAGTCTGCAATTTTTCGTCCGACTCGTCCTTTAATAAAGGTGAGATAGCGGTTTGATTGTGCATTGATTTTTAATTCTGTCAGATTGATGCGGCAAGCGATATCATACTGAGTAATATCCAAATATTCGGTGCGTTTTATGTCTAATTGATCGTCCACTAACATTGAAGTACGACTATCAATCAATGCGATAAATAAATAATCAGTGGCTAAAAAGTTATAGCGACAAAGAATAAAGGTTCCGCCTGATGCAAAAGGATATTTCGCTAATTCGCTAGAGAGCATTTTCGCACAACTGTGACTGAACGGTAAAAAATCAGTTTCTTGTTCTAATAAGCGATTAAGTTGCTGAGCAAAAATAGATTCATTTTTAAATATACCATAAGCCTTTGCTTTACTTTGATAAGCTTGGTGAAGCTGTAACATCATTTGTTCAACTTCAGGGCTAATGGCAAGTAAATTATCGCGAAGTACCGTATTCAGTTCCGGTGTTTCGCTTTCGGTTTGATGAATCTGATGAAGGACGATTTCAGTAACATTAATGCTCATACTATTTCTCTTGAGATTAGGGTAGAAATAAAAGGTGGGAGATATTATCATTAAACGCACTATTTTTCATTACTAAAAGAAGGAATTCACCATGACTAAAGTTATTCATACAGAAAAAGCACCAGCAGCAATTGGCCCATACGTACAAGCGGTTGATTTAGGTAATCTTGTTTTAACCTCAGGGCAAATTCCGGTTAATCCGCAAACAGGCGAGATTCCAACAGATATTACTCAGCAGGCACGTCAATCATTAGAAAATGTAAAAGCAATTGTTGAACAAGCTGGTTTAAGTGTGGCGGATATTGTTAAAACAACCGTTTTTGTGAAAGACTTGAATGATTTCGCAACCGTAAATGCTGAATATGAAGCGTTTTTCCGTGAAAATAATCATCCGGCATTTCCGGCTCGTTCTTGCGTTGAAGTCGCTCGTTTACCAAAAGATGTTGGTTTAGAGATTGAAGCGATTGCGGTACGCAAATAAGCGGTTATTTTTAGAGAAAATTTTGCAATGAAAAACATTACGCCAGATTGGAATGTACCGGAGCATATTCATGCCTTTACTACCGTCAGAACAGGCGGCGTTAGCCAAGTGCCTTTTGATAGCTTTAATTTAGGTGATCATGTCGGTGATAATCCTACGGATGTGCAGCGTAACCGTCAGCTACTCGTAGAGCGGTTCGGGTTACCGAATTTTCCGCTATTTTTAACGCAAACGCATAGTACTCGAGTGATTCGTTTACCACATGACGGAGATAATTTGGAAGCGGATGCGGTCTATACCAATCAACCGAATCAAGTTTGTTTAGTGATGACGGCAGATTGTTTACCGGTACTTTTCTATAGTAAAGACGGAAAAGAATTGGCGGCCGCTCATGCCGGATGGCGTGGTTTATGCGATGGTGTATTAGAAAATACGGTTGCTGAATTTGCTTGTTCACCGGCAGATATTTGTGCATGGCTAGGGCCGGCGATTGGTCCGAATGCTTTTCAAGTTGGCAAAGAAGTGATTGAGCAGTTTTGTGCGTTTGATCCGCAAGCGGAACAGGCATTTGTTGCGGATCTGACAACAAGCGGTAAATTTTTAGGAAATCTTTATCAAATCGCCCAACAGCGATTGCGTAAACTTGGTATTACCGAAATTTCCGGTGGAGAGCATTGTACTTTTACGGAGCAAGAACGCTTTTTCTCTTACCGAAGAGATAAGCAGACCGGACGTATGGCAAGTCTCATTTGGCGATCTGAATAAAGCACAATTTATAGTAAGTATGTTTTTTATGCGGGTGTTCGCCTAATGCTAGACGAACACCCAAAATTTCCCTATAATCCAACCTCATTTCTTAATCCCCCCTTAGCTCAGTCGGTTAGAGCAGGCGACTCATAATCGCTTGGTCACTGGTTCAAGTCCGGTAGGGGGGACCAACTTAACTTTTCTACTCTTTCGTCTTCTTACGTTTTCTTATTCTCAAGCCTTGATTTTACTAGCTTTATCGCACTTTTTTATTGTTTTTTCTTACGTGTTCTTTCGTATTCATACGTTTACAGCCGTGAATTTTAGTTATACATTTAGTTATATGTATCGTATAACTAAAAAAATCGTATAACTAAAAGGGCTGAAATGGCGAGATTAACTAAACCACTTACTAATACCGAAATAGAGCGGGCCAAAGCTAAAGAGAAGGAATATACCCTTTCTGATGGCGGCGGACTTTATCTACTTATTAAACCTAATGGGGCTAAGCTATGGCGATTCAATTACTATAAGCCAATCATAAAGAAAAGAGCCTTAATAAGTTTTGGTCGCTATCCGGATATATCTCTACAACAAGCGAGAAAACAGCGTGATGAGTGCTTATCTCTATTAGCGGTAAATGCTGATCCATTGGAACACCGCCAACAGGTAGAGAGAGAAGAACAAGCTAAGAGAGAAAATACCTTGTTGAAAATGGTTGAACTATGGCACAACAAACGTCTTGATGACGTAAAGCACAGGGATATTCAAGCGGAAACGTTACGGAAGAATAAGTTGATATTAGATAGGCATATTTTGCCAGCACTAGGACATTTAGCGATAACTGAGATTAGTCCAAGAATTGTAATTGATGCGCTAGAACCGGCAAAAGAGCGTGGTTTAGGCGATACACTCAAGCGTGCGATTCGATTATTGAATGAGGTGCTGAATTTTGCGGTGAATGCGGATTTAATCGAGTTCAACAAATGCCTAAAAGTAAGTGAGCATTTTAGTACACCTAAAGCCGTGAACAACCCAACCATTCCGCCAAAAGAATTACCAGCTTTTCTAGAAGCCTTAAGAGATGGCAACCTATCACTACAAACCAAGTTATTAATTAAATGGCAGTTACTCACAATTACCCGCCCTAAAGAAGCGAGCGAAGCACTATGGAGCGAAATAGACTGGGAGGCTAAAACGTGGACGTTACCCGCTGAAAAAATGAAAATGAAGCGTTCTCACGTAATTCCGCTAAGTAACCAATCTCTACGTATTCTTGAGAAAATGAGAAAGATTACCGGCAATAGCCCTTTTATATTCCAAAGCGAGATAAAGCCAAAGCAGCCGATGAACTCCCAAACAGCAAATAGAGCAATCAAATTACTAGGCTATGAAGGGCGTCTAACCGCTCACGGTTTAAGGTCGATAGCTTCTACCTACTTGAATGAACAATTAGTCAATTATGACGTGGTAGAGGCTTGTTTAGCACACGTTATCAAAGACCAAACTCGAAAGGCTTATAACCGTTCTGATTATCTCGATCAACGAGTGGAAGTAATGCAACAATGGGCAGATTATGTAGAGAAATGTTCTATTGGGATTTAGTAGAGCATTTTCAGAACATGGGGGAATTAATGATTTTTACCTATACTGTATAAATTTATTCTCTCTTTCTATTAGGAAGCATATTTTTAATAGTCCAATAGTCCCAAACACCCTTTTTAAGGCATGAAGTCATTATATATCAATAAGTTAGACGTAAAATTATTGGACTATCATTGGACTAAAATCGCCATTTTGGGACTAAAATACCCCCTTTTGGGACTATTTATTGAAAATTTAGTACGGCAAATAGGATACTTTTAAGGCGAATTATATTTTACAAACTCAAATGAATACGGAATAATGCGTAAAACAACGCAACAATTAAAACGCTGCTTGATCGCATTGAGCAAAAGTTAGACTTCTTGATTCAGCGAGCTTTTAAATAAATTAATGTGGCAGTTGAGAGTAAAAGTTTTTTGCAAAAATTAAATGCCGTATTTATCGTAGAAAGAGATAATGGAGACCAAAATGGAATTAAATGAACAAGAACTATCGATTGCTTTTCCACAAAATCTATATTATTCAACAACAAAGCCACTACATGTTGACGATGTTATAAAATCGCTACGTGGTTTAAACGTTCTAGTAAAAAGCACTAAACCAACATTAAATGCACTATTTAATGTAGATATTCATAATATTGAGCTTTATGTAAAATCTATCGAAGAAGGTAGCTTATTAGAGGAAACTTTTATAAAATTATTTTTCAATTCACAAGCTGAATATGATGCCTTCTTACAACAGATTCACGATAAATTTGGAGACAAAGCAATGAAAACAACTGGCGCAATCATATTGGCTGTTGTTTCTTGTTTTACTCTTTATGGAGTGTATAAAGCAGCAACAGCAGGATCGGATAATGGAACCATAGCTATTGATAGTTATAACACTATTAATAATTATTATGTGGATTCTAGAATTTGGGAAGAAGGAGCTGAATTAGCAAAAATGGCTCCAAAAGAATTTAAGAAAACGATTGAACAAAACGTAAGAAATCGTAAAGCGGTTGCTCAGAGTTCACTAGATGTAATGTCTCCTGTAAAAGATGACAATAATGCCGAACTCTTTATTGGATTAGACCACAAAGCTGAATTACCAACTATTCCAAAGGAGATTGCTCAAGCAACACCACATGGGAAAATTGAATTTTCTTCGATAGAAGATGTTGTTGATTATGATGATATTGATATTCAAATTCGAGCTCTAGATTTAGATAACCCAAAGAAAGGCTGGGCAGGTATTATTCCCAATGTGATTGACTATCGAGTAAAAATAGAAATAGCAAATGGCGTAAATACCACTAAGCTAAAAATTAATAAAACAATTCGAGCTGATGTGTCTATTGAGATGAAAAAAGACTCTTCAACAGGTGACTTAAAAGCAACCAAAATCATTATACATAAACTCAGATAACATTCCTAAACCGCCCTCGAGGCGGTTTTATTTTATCTACTCGCAATTCCACTTATCCATTATACAATGATTTACTAGAACGTCTAAAACGTGCTTAGATAACTGTTTATAAAAACAGGTTTTCCTTTATTAGCACGAAAGAAAACGATATAATACGCAATATTACATAGCCTTAAATGGCTTTCCAATTTGAGCAACTAGGAGCGGACTAATTACCCGAGCCGAAAAGAAACTATCCCTATTAGTTTCCTGTTGCTCACTCTCTTAATAGGGCAACGTATAGGGGCGTTTATGGGGAATTTTTTTAAACGATGGTATACATTAGAAGAAACAGTTTGTGTTCTTAATGATTATTTTGCTTCTCAAAATAAGTTAAATATAGAGCCTTTGGAGTATAAAAAATTATTCAATATTCAAGATGTTTTAAATTTTTATCGAGGTGATCAGCTAAGGTTAGCAGTACATATTCAAGAGCTAGATAATGACAAAGGAAATATAAATTTATTTGATCTACAAATAACCACAGAGAGTTTTTTGTATGATTCTATTGATGATATGGAAATAAAAGGTGATATAACTATAACTAGTGGTGATGATAGTGTAGTAGGGTTGCTTGATGATTATTTATATGCCCATGGGTATTTTTGTTTACCCCGACAGTATACAACGTTAGAGAATGGGGCTTTTTCCATATCTGCTATAAAAATCTATCAAGAAGAACAAATGGATGTTACTACTGGTGATGGAGTTGATTATCCTTTTAGCTTAAATCACTCTTTTAATATTGCATTTCCTTATCCGATAATAATTCCTATGGGGAAAATTATTGTTTTAAGAAAGGATATTTTGGAGCTTATAACTATAATAGAAAAAGAAAATAGAAATGCTAAATTATTTATTGAGCATAATATCCAAGCTATCAATATAAATCAAACTGCTGAATTAGAACGGTTAAATTCTATTATCAAGCAAAAAAATGAAGAAATAGCACAGCTTAAAACAGAAAACCTGTCAAAACCTGACACGCAAGCGGTAGAAAATGGCGGAAATGTTGCAAATATTCCCGTAAATCACGATGATTTTTCGATTTATGGACACTCTAGTGAGAATTTGAAACTACTTTTTGAAATGACTAAAAAAATTGCCGCTAAATGCGATCCTGAAAATGTGTATTCTTACCCTAAAAAAGAGGATTTCATAAATTATGTAAGAAAGTATCTTACTGATAATCAAAAGTTAGCTGAATCTTTATATCAAATAATTATACCTGAAAAAGTAAAGATAAGAGGGAATACTCCTAAAGGGGTGAACACCTTCCAAGGCTTTATTTAACAAGGTTTTAGGGCTATATCTCCATAAGGGGTATAGCCCTTATTTCATTCTATACTCCACACACCTTACAAACCCTTTCAGTCTATTTTTACCTCAAAAACACTTCCACAATACGCCCCGAATGATTAACCAAGAAATCGTAAAGGAGCGTAAGAATGGAACATATCCCATCAATTGAAACTAACCAACTTCAAACTACGGCAACTCCGCCAAAGCTACTACTTAATATTGATGAAGTAAAAGCAATGACAGGCTTTTCTACTACTACCATTTACAAACACGTTAAAGACGGTTCATTCCCACAGCCTAAGCGTTGTGGCGGTCGAGCGGTACGTTGGCGCTTAGCGGATATTCAAGCCTATATTAATTCGTAGGGGTAGATTATGAGCGCCAATATTACACGTAAAGAAAAGTTAGGAAGCTATTTATTAGCAAGCCGTAACGGTTTTTCTGAACTGGACGGAATGAGGGAATTAGGCATCACCAGCGGTCGAAACGAGATCAGCGAACTAGAAGCGATTACACAGACTGAATTTATTCGTATTCAAGAACATAACCAAAACGGAGGTACGCATTTTCGCTATTTCTTAGCAGATAAGACACAAGCGGAGAGATTAATCACTTTCCTAAATGGAAAAGCAGTAAGTCGTAACGCAGCGATTCCCTATCCGCCAACGGTGGCGGAATCTGTACTTAATCAGTTAGCAGCACCAACAGAAGCACAATTACAGCACAAAGTACGTAAACCGGTGAAAGGAGTGTAACAGGAGTGATTCAGTATGAAGTGTGAAATAGCCAAGATGAATACGGTATTAATTCAGCACGCATTTGATTACTACGCTGCCGGCAATAAGAACGTATTCACGTTTAAGAGCCTGTACAACGATGAAGAACCCTACCCGCTTGAGGAGCTTATCACTTGCCTTGCTACGCATATTCAGATTTTAGAAGCGGAGCAACGAATACAACACACCGAGAGCCGGCAAACTTCAATATGGCTATATGCGAAAAGAATTAAGCAATTGGAAACGATTAGAAAGGGGAAAATGAGATGAAAGGATTAAATGAGCAATTACCGATTGAAGCGGTATTTCCTAAAGTGTTTCGTAAAGAAACCGTTGCAATGACAAACACCCTCAAAGTAGCGGAATATTTCGGAAAACAGCATAAAAATATTTTACAACGTCTTGAAAATTTAGAGTGTTCAGAAGAATTTAACCGGCTGAATTTTAAGCCCGTTAAGTACACCGACCAAAAGGGAGAAAGTCGGAAGATGTTCTTAATGACCCAAGACGGCTTTACGCTTTTAGTTATGGGATTTACTGGTAAAAAAGCAATGCAATTTAAAGAGATGTATATCGCCGAATTTAACCGAATGAAAAAGCAACTTGATAGCAAAGACCGCCTAAGAGATACGCAACACTTACTTAATGAAGCGATTGATTTCAAGCAGCAGACTTCTGAAAAAGAAGATCCGCACGCGTACAGCCGCGAAAATACCCTCGTTTATTGTGTAGCGTTGGGCATGAGTAAAAAGAAATGGTTATTACAGAATGGTTATCCAGCAGATGCTGAAATCCGCCAATTTCTCACACCGGAACAACTTGATTTAATCCATTTACTGGTTACGGAAAACGCCACAATGATTAAGTTAGGCTTGGAGTACACAGTACGTAAAAATCATTTACAAGCAAGTGCATTACATTACTGGCGCAAACTGGCAGTAGGGAAGAATCAAAATGTTAGCGGTTAAGTTCGGAGGTTAGCGCAATGGGATACGGTCATCAAATCCGGCAAAGGTTCGCTATTGAGTACGCCCACAAGGGCAATGCAACACACGCCTTAAAAGCCGTATTAGGTACAGAACGAGCCGAGCGAATGAAAGCGGTAACGCTACGAGCAAGAGCAAGCGAACTGTTAAATAACTATCGCACCGTGGAGCTAATCGAGCAAGAAAAGCAAGCAATGGCGGAACGAGGGGAACGGTTGCCAAGATTTAGAAAGCGAACTTATCGCACGGATTTAGTAAGTGGAATGAGTGAATACAGCAAGCGGACACCATCACAACCGACAGTCGTTCTACAAGAAATCAGAGGTTTTAAAACAATATTGAAACAGTTATCACGAGCAACAAAACGAGGACAGAAACGGTAACAAAACGGTAACGATATGGAATAGATGCGGAACATTTTTTCAAAAGTTCCACTAGTAAAACTTGACTTTATTAGCAAATAAAAACGCCCTCAAAGCGACACCAAGAGGGCAAGAACAAAAATTTAAAAAAGGTATTTAACCGATGAATATTTTACAGTACATCACAACAAATAGCGACACAATCGACAATAATCAACAAGGTTATTTAGATATGGTTCATTCCGTACTATTGGCGGAATTTGCAAAAAATAGAGAAAATTCGACCGCTTGTAAAAAGAATTGCTTTACAAGTTTAGCGAATAAGGTTTATGCTATTCTCGCTTTCGCAAAATCGGAAGCCGAGCGTGGAAACTCGAATAATAAAACTTTGGCGAACACTAGCACGCCTTTAATCCGTGCTTTTTTTGTTCGTAGCACACGCACACCTAAAGAAAATAACCAGTCCAAAAATGGATTCGTTACATTTCTCTCAATGGTAGCGTGTAATGGGAAAGGTTCGCCCTTTGCTGTGTTCCAAAGTTCGCAGTTTTCCACCCCGTTACACGTTACCGCCCAAACCGTGGAAAGTTTAGCGGTAGCCTTCAATTATTTAACTTTGGAGCTATCAGCCATGATCTATCTATTCAAAGCCGTAAGCCGTTTAGACTTACGCAATACTTCAAAACCGATTTCATCATTCCCTTGCTATACCGTGCGTATTAAAGCCGAAAGCTTAGAGCAAGCCAAAGCGATTGTTTGCCCTTTCTTTGCCGTTAAGGAGGTGGTTTATGCGTAACCAAACAATCAAACAGCCAGTTCAAGCCACTACCCTAACTGCTGAAGATATTCAAGCGATTAAAAAGGCACGTAAGCAATTATGGAGTGCTTTCGCTGTCATTAAGATAATGAGCCAATCAGAACACCATGAGCCTATGGATTATGCTGTAGCACTTGAAGGCGTGGCTAAGTTAATGTGCGACACTCTCGCTGATTTTGAAGAGATTAATCTTTAGGAGGTGGTTTATGCGTAACACAAATAAATTGATAACAGATATTCGTGAGCAAACCGACAACCTCGATATGCTCCTTACCTATGCGAGCAGTTTATCAAGTGCGATTAGTGTCGATCATTCTGAGTGCCTAAACGCAGATGGCGAAGGCGGATTTACTTATAGCGACGATATTGCCGACGGCTTACTTGCGCTTAATGATTACCTTATCGAGCAGATTAAACAGGCACACCGCCAACGTAATAAACAGATTTATGAATTAATCAAAGCTCACGAAGCACAGACCGAAGTATTGAGCGCTTACAAATTGGCGGAGTGTGAACGAAAAGCGGTGGAGGTAGCAAAAGATGAATAATTTAGAAACCCTCCGAACAATTAAACAACCATTAGATATGGCGAAGATGTTCTTTGAGATTGCTTTAACCGGCAACGGTGCGGTAAGGCGTGAAAACGGCACGCTGATGAGCCGAGATGAAATACTGGCGGAAGCCTTCCAATACTTAGATGAAGCGCACACTTACTTACAGGAAGTGATCGAAGAGGTGGAGTATGAACAAAATCCGCTTTTATGATGACCAGTTAGCAAAAGCGAACGCTTTCAACGATTGGATTATTCTCGCCGGTCAAGACGCACACAAAGCCTATTACCGATGGAATAGTACGATGAGCCGCTCAGAAGCTGGCAAGGGAGAAAGATGGGCGTTAATTCGTGATAGCTTCAAGCTAGGCAATGATGTAATTCCGTGCTTGTTGGATAGCAAAGAATTGAGCCAATTAGACCGCTTGTTACTTGCGCCGGCAGCACAACGATTCATTAAAATATTCCAAGTGGGGGAACTCCCCACTTTGGCGAAAGATAAAGACGATTTTCGCACCCGAGTATTGATGAATCTCGCAGAACATTGCCCGAATCTTACCGCCGTAGAATGGCTGGATGAAGGCTTTAATACGGAAAACCTAACCAGCGAATATCAGCGCATTAAGAACGGACAGCACGCTACCGCAGAGCTTTTAGAGCAACGCACACTTAACCCCGAAGATGATACTGCCCCACGGGTAGAAATGCGTAAGCGTGGCGGATTAAAAGGCTTGTACTATGTTACTACTCGTATTGTGGATGGTGAGAAAGTCGAAAGCGAAAAATGGTTATCCGATTTTGTCGAGGTAATCGGACTAGGCAAAGGAGAAAGTGAACATTTCATTATTTTGCAAAAAGAGAAGCAAGAACGACCGCTTGTTATGCCGCTAAAAGATATTGGTGAGCGTGACGGCTGGCAGTATTTGAAACGTAATGATGTGACGGTAACTACTAAGCAAGCATTGCGGGCAGAATTAGCCGATTATTTGCAATTTAAAAGCCGAACCGCCAAGCAGTATTACATTACCGACAAAACCGGCTGGAATGACGATTTAACCGCTTTTACCTTGCCAAACGGGGAAACCCTAGGGCAACCGCAAACCCCGACTATTTTCCGCAATTTAACGCAGAATATCGAAGGATATAGAGTAAGCGGAACAACAGCGGACTGGGTGGAGAATATCGGGCGTTATTGCGTAGGTAATCCGTCGATGATGTTATCAGTTGGCGTGGCGTTAAGTGCGCCATTATTGAAACCTTTAGAGGCGGACGGCTACGGCGTACACCTCTACGAAGATTCAACATTCGGCAAAACAACCGCTTTAAATATTGCCGCTTCAATTTACGGACACCCAAGAGAAACCCGTACAGCATGGAACGCTACACCGTTAGCCTTACAGAACGAAGCCTTTAGCCGTAACGGGCTATTTATGCCGTTAGATGAAATCAGCGAAGCCAGTCCGAAAGCCGTCGCACAGACCGCTTATAGCTTGTTTAACGGACAAGGGAAGTTACAAGGTGCGAAAGAAGGTGGGAATCGCAAGTCGATTAAATGGCTAGTAGCGAATCTCTCCACCGGTGAGGAAGGTTTAGAGAGCTACCTCAAGCAACAAGGGATAAAGGTCAATGCCGGTCAATTAGTCCGCTTGCTCAATATCCCGATGAAACGAGCGACAGAGTTTCACGGCCTAGCGGACGGTAAAACGCACGCTGACGCGCTCAATGCGAACGTCATGCGCTATTTTGGTGCGGTGGGCGTAGATTGGCTCACTTATCTAGTCCAAGCGGAAAAAAGCGCATTAAGAGCGTTATACGACAAAGTAAAACAATCTCGATTAAAGAGCTTGCCGGATAATTCAGAACCTCAAATTAAGCGAGTAATGGCGGATAGATTCGCCCTCATTGAAACCGCCCTATTATTGGCTAAGGATATCTTACAATGGACGGAACAGGATATATCAAACGCTATCACGGCTAACTTCAATGAATGGGTAAATGCTTATGGCTGGCACTCGAAAAAGCATACCCAAATCATTGAACAAGTGAACGGTTGGCTACTAGTAAATGCTGATACTCGTTTTGAAGAGTTTCCACCGGACGGCACACAGAAGCCTATCAGCAATAAAGCCGGTTATCGACTGGTAGAAGATGACCGTTATTTTGTCTTCAAAAGCGTATTTGAAGATGAAGCCTTACAAGGGCAAACTAAAGAGGTTGCTTTACCCGTGCTTTTAAAAGCGGGAATTCTTCACAAGGGAGAAGGCAACGGCTACGCATATCTTCAACGAATGCCGCGCAAGATCAATCCAAAGAGAACACGGGCGTATCTTGTCGAGATTCTCAACGAAGACAGCGAAGTATAGCCATGCTATAAAACTACATTCAGACCGCCACTATTGGCGGTTTTTTGTTATCTTTTGCTATGCTTCGCGCTTATAAAATGTACTTTTTATACAGCCTATATAAATTTATTCTCTCCTCTCTATTAGGAAGCATATTTTTAATAGTCCAATAGTCCCAAACACCCTTTTTAAGGCATGAAGTCATTATATATCAATAAGTTAGACGTAAAATTATTGGACTATCATTGGACTAAAATCGCCATTTTGGGACTAAAATACCCCCTTTTGGGACTAAATGCTTAAGCTAAAAAAATGAAAACACTCAAAAGTATTTAGTCCAAAAAACACCTAAAATAGTCCCAAACGGGAAAAAATAGTCCCAAAAATTTTCCATAACTTATTGAATGTAAAAAGAAAAGTTAGTTTTGGGACTAATTGGACTATTGGACTACGAATTTTTCCTTATATAATAGAGAGGGTGGAAGGTGTGAAAATCTTATACAGTGGTTTTATGACTGCCACTACAAAGCTTTTAGTATAAAAGGTACTCCTGAGGGGATACCCTTTCCACGGGGTTGGGGCCGCGCGGTTTTCGGCAGATTTTACGATTTTTAGGCATCATCATCATTTAAAAATATTTTCATTGAGCAATAAGCTACTACACTCTAGGAACAAGCCGGCATAAGGCTTTTACCTCATTTTATAAGAAACCTTCCATTCAGCACAAAGGCTTAAAAGATGGCGATTGATGTCGAATTAGGTATAAGCCGTTGGCTGACACCTCTCCTAAGTTAGAGGATGTTAGGATACAAACAAAGAACTAACTTTCTTACGCTAAAGAATTGGTTGTAAAGTAGGCTAATTGGTGGGTGACTTTTTGATTTAGTTATACGTTTAGTTATACGGAATAACTTTGATTTTGCTTGGGGTGTTGTGTTGCAATGCTTTGTGTGGATTGGTTCAAACTCGGTAGGGGGACCAACTTAACTTTTCTACTCTTTCGTCTTCTTACGTTTTCTTATTCTCAAGCCTTGATTTTACTAGCTTTATCGCACTTTTTCATTATTTTTTCTTACGTGTTCTTTCGTATTCATGTGTTTAATCTGTGAATTTTAGTTATATGTATAGCTAAAAGGGTCTGAAATAGCGAGATTAACTAAATCACTTACTGGATATCTCCACAACAAGCGAGAAAAAACCTATTGAAAATTGTTAATCTATAGACAGATGTTTTGATAACGTAAAGCACGGAGAGATTCAAACGGAAATGTTAAGGAAGATAGGGGCTACAAGACTAAAAATTAAGCTACATTATTTGAATATAAAGGCTTTGCATTTTCGCAAGTAGATAGAGGAGAAATTAACAATACTTTTTTGTTATATTTTGTGATGTTAATCACATAATTCGTAGTGGCTGTTCTTTTATAGATATGACAGAATTATAGTGTCTTATCTATAGGAGAATATACAAATGAAAAAATTATTATTAGTAACTACTTTAGGTTTAGCTTTAACTGCTTGTAGTGGCGGTGGTTCCTCTTCTTCGACAAATAAAAGCAATTCAAAGCCAAGCTCCACGAGGTCTGAAAGCGCTTCTCCAGATTTGCAGAATTCTTTAGTTGGAGTTAGACGTGATTTAAAAGAGCAAGTGAAAGCATTAAAACAGATAAATGTTGAAGGGGTAACTATTGATTTAGCTTTTGAAAACATAGGGTTTGTTGAAAAGGATCTTGGAAATGGCATGAAAGGTAAAGCTTATAACCAAACATATTCTGCTATTGGTTATGTTTTGCCAAAAAATGTTAAAACAGATCGATATGGGCGTGTTATTGATGAACGTGCTTCAGCAGATGATATAGGTGACTTTGGTTTAATTACTAAATTTGAGAACTTGCCGACAATAGGCGTTTATCATTATTCAGGTGTTTCATTTGGCGCGAATAGTGAAGGTAAATTATCTTTAGATGCTGACTTTGCGAATAAAAAAGTGAGTGGTGAAATTACTAATCGCCGTTTACTGTCTACAGGTAAAGCATTATTTGATATTGATTTATTAGAAACAAGTATTAGACAAATCAGTAGCGGAGAGGAAGAAGTTCATTTTGTTGGAATAGCGAAATCGAAAGTTGATGGCTATGATGTTCATTCGGCTTATGGTGGTAAATTTATGGGGCCAAATGCTGAAGAAGTTTTAGGTTACATTGCAGATGATAATGCGGATCCTTATGAAGCATTTGCAGGTAAGAAATAATTAATAATGTTGAGGCCTCTTAATTAAAGAGGCTTTTTAATTGGTTATACGGATAAGTAATATTTCATTCAACGGATTATTCTATAAGGGGTTACTGACTTAATGTAACAGGTAGCATTAAAGTATCAAGCACAAAACTTAGCGGTAAATCAACCACGGCCGGAATACTTAAGATTCCTCCATTTTGGATCGCTTTAAAATCTTTGCTGACACCGGCATAAACGGAGTAATCGCCTTCGGTAAGGCTGATTATGGTGCCGCAAGCGGTCAAATTTGGACTAAAAATTACCACTGCAATCAGTTTTAAAAATAATCTCTTCATATTGTTCCTCTAATTGCTGATTATTCTAGCTTAAATTTGATAAATTCCCACCCAATAGACTAAATTTTAAGTTAGAATGTCGAATCCTAATTCATAACAATAAGAGGGTTTTATATGCAAACTTACAACATTGCAGTTTTGGCAGGGGACGGTATCGGCCCTGAAATTATGGCACAAGCGATCAAAGTGCTTGAAGCAACACAGCAAAAATTCGGTTTTAAATTAAATTTTAATCATTTTAATATCGGCGGTGCGGCAATTGATGCACAAGGTAAAGCATTACCGGAAAATACTTTAAAAGGCTGTGAAGAAGCCGATGCGATTCTGTTTGGTTCGGTAGGTGGACCTAAATGGGTAAACTTACCACCGGATGAGCAGCCAGAGCGTGGTTCATTACTTCCATTACGTAAACATTTCAAATTATTCTGTAACTTACGTCCTGCCACTTTATATAAAGGTTTAGAAAAATTCTGTCCATTACGTGCGGATATTGCGGCAAAAGGTTTCGATATGGTCGTGGTACGAGAGTTAACCGGTGGGATTTATTTCGGTCAGCCGAAAGGGCGTGAAGGTGAAGGGGCACAAACCAAAGCATTTGATACCGAAGTATATTATAAATATGAGATTGAGCGTATTGCGCGTGTTGCTTTTGAATCCGCGATGAAACGTAATAAAAAAGTGACGTCCATTGATAAAGCAAACGTATTACAAAGCTCAATTTTATGGCGTGAAACGGTAAACGAAATTGCGAAAGAATATCCGGAAGTAACACTTGAACATATGTACATTGATAATGCGACAATGCAATTAATTAAAGCGCCGGAAACCTTTGATATCTTATTATGTTCGAATATCTTCGGCGATATTATTTCGGATGAAGCAGCAATGATTACCGGTTCAATGGGGATGCTTCCATCTGCAAGTTTAAATGAAGACGGTTTTGGTTTATATGAACCGGCGGGCGGCTCGGCGCCGGATATCGCGGGTAAAAATATTGCTAACCCAATCGCACAAATTTTATCGGCGGCAATGATGTTACGTTATAGTTTCAACTTAAATGATGCGGCGGATGCTATTGAATCTGCGATTCAAAAAGCGTTAGCGGATGGTTACCGTACAGGTGATTTAGCTGATGAAAATACGCCGGTTTCTACCAGTGAAATGGGTGATATTATTGTGAGAAATATTTTAGCTTAAATAGCAGATTGTTTTGCATAAACAAGCGGTCGAAATTTGAAGAATTTTTGCAAATCTTTTTCAAATTTCGACCGCTTTTATTATGTTTAATGTATTAAATGATATTTAATTTATAAAATTAATTAACCATCAATTTCTTCGCCGGTTTCATCCCATTTAAAATTGAGTGCGATAGAATTTAGGCAGAAGCGTAAACCTGTCGGCGGAGGTCCGTCATTAAATACGTGGCCCATATGCGAATCGCAGTTCCCACAACGAATTTCGGTACGGTGACGGCCTAAACTATAATCATCTAAATACCGTAATGCATCATCCGAAACCGCTTCATAGAAGCTAGGCCAGCCACAACCAGCATCAAATTTAGTATCAGAACGAAATAATGCATTGTGGCAACGTGCGCAACGATAAGTCCCGATGCGTTCTTCATGCAGAAATTTACCAGTAAACGGCATTTCGGTACCATGATTAATCAGAATCTCAACTTGTTCTTCCGTTAATTCATCAATATCTTTAATCATCTTCACTCCTAAGATAGAAATTTCTCTCCAATTCTACCGTTTTTTTACCACTTTAGCGTTACAAATTTTGAAATTTTGACATAGATCACAAAAAATTTATCTGTTATATTTGTTTCGGTTCTTTTAGTTGTAAGTCATACTGGAGTATGTGCTATAATCCATGCACTTCTTAAAGCATTAGAAGAACAATTTTGTTTAACTTTAATATAGGTAGAAAAATCTATGGCAATTAAAATTGGTATTAACGGCTTCGGTCGTATCGGTCGTATCGTGTTCCGTGCAGCTCAACTTCGTGATGATATCGAAGTTGTAGGTATCAACGACTTAATCGACGTTGATTATATGGCATATATGTTAAAATACGACTCAACACACGGCCGTTTCAACGGTACTGTTGAAGTTAAAGATGGTCAATTAGTTGTTAACGGTAAAACAATCCGTGTAACTGCTGAACGTGATCCAGCTAACTTAAAATGGGATGAAATCGGTGTTGATATCGCAGTTGAAGCAACAGGTTTATTCTTAGATGACGCTACAGCACGTAAACACATCACTGCTGGTGCGAAAAAAGTTGTATTAACTGGTCCATCTAAAGATGCAACTCCTATGTTCGTTAACGGTGTAAACTTCGATGCGTATGCAGGCCAAGATATCGTTTCTAACGCTTCTTGTACAACTAACTGCTTAGCACCATTAGCTAAAGTAATCCACAATAAATTCGGTATCAAAGAAGGCTTAATGACTACAGTTCACGCAACAACTGCGACACAAAAAACTGTAGACGGTCCATCAGCTAAAGACTGGCGCGGTGGTCGTGGTGCTTCACAAAACATCATTCCTTCATCAACAGGTGCAGCGAAAGCAGTAGGTAAAGTATTACCAGCATTAAACGGTAAATTAACAGGTATGGCTTTCCGTGTTCCAACAGCAAACGTTTCTGTTGTTGACTTAACTGTTAACTTAGAAAAACCTGCGACATACGAAGAAATCTGTGCAGAAATCAAACGTGCTTCAGAAAATGAAATGAAAGGCGTTTTAGGTTACACAGAAGACGCTGTAGTATCTACAGACTTCAATGGTGCAACAGAAACTTCAGTATTTGATGCAGCTGCTGGTATCGCATTAACAGATACTTTTGTTAAATTAGTATCTTGGTATGATAACGAAACTGGTTATTCAAACAAAGTATTAGACTTAGTAGCTCACGTTTATAACTACAAAGGTTAATCTTAGTTAGTTTAATATTGTTAGCGCCACTCTTAGTTTAAGAGTGGCGTTTTTGTTTATGGTGAGCAAGATTTCGTTATTCGGTTATAAATTAAGTTAAAAACTAAGCAGTTTTGCTATTCAAGAAAATTAGTCATTGAAGTTTGGTAGGCTTTTTTGTTATATTTATAAATATTTTCGCTCCTTTATGAGCATTATTTTTTATATTTGAAAAATTACCAAATTCATTTAACGGATCACTTTATATGTTTAAAAAATTTCTAGGATTGTTTTCTAATGATCTTTCTATCGACCTCGGGACAGCAAATACGTTAGTGTATGTTAAGGGTCAAGGTATTGTACTTGATCAGCCTTCTGTTGTAGCGGTACGTCAAGATCGTATTGGCTCTTTAAAAAGTATTGCAGCGGTAGGTACAGATGCGAAATTAATGCTAGGACGTACGCCAAAAAGCATTACAGCGATCCGTCCAATGAAAGATGGGGTTATCGCAGATTTCTTCGTAACAGAAAAGATGTTACAGCACTTTAT
Source organism: Actinobacillus equuli (assembly GCF_900636745.1). Classification (NCBI taxonomy): domain Bacteria; kingdom Pseudomonadati; phylum Pseudomonadota; class Gammaproteobacteria; order Pasteurellales; family Pasteurellaceae; genus Actinobacillus; species Actinobacillus equuli. Next base: position 2,194,393 of record NZ_LR134310.1, read on the forward strand.
TAAACAAGTGCATAGCCATAACTTTATGCGTCCAAGCCCTCGTGTATTAGTTTGCGTACCGGCAGGTGCAACGCAAGTTGAACGTAGAGCAATTAAAGAATCAGCAATTGGTGCTGGTGCGCGTGAAGTTTATTTAATTGAAGAACCAATGGCGGCAGCGATTGGTGCGGGATTACCTGTACATGAAGCAACCGGTTCAATGATTATTGATATTGGTGGCGGCACAACAGAAGTTGCCGTACTTTCATTAAACGGTATCGTATTCTCAACTTCAGTACGTATTGGTGGCGATAAGTTAGATGAAGCTATTGTTGCTTATGTACGTCGTCATTTTGGTTCTGCAATCGGTGAAGCAACCGCTGAACGCATTAAGAAAGAAATTGCAATGGCAATTATTCGTGACGAAGATGAAGTTCGTACGATGGAAGTTCATGGTCATAACCTTGCAGAAGGTGCGCCACGTACTTTAGAATTAAATTCTAAACATGTTTTAGAAGCGATTGAGCAACCATTAAACGGTATTGTTGAAGCGGTTAAATCCGTATTAGAGCAGTGTCCGCCTGAGTTAGCGGCTGATATTTTTGAACGTGGAATGGTATTAACCGGTGGCGGTGCATTATTACAAAACTTAGATGTATTGCTTTCTGATGCAACGGGTGTAACCGTAATTGTTGCTGAAGATCCATTAACTTGTGTTGCTCGTGGTGGCGGTAAAGCGCTAGATATGATCGATATGCACGGTGGTGATGTATTTAGCAGCGACGAGTAATTCCGCTTTTAATTGATATGAACGATCATAATGGATAATGACAGCAAATGCTCATTATCCATTGTTCATTATCACTCACCTTAATTTCATTTAAAAATTTAACAATGAAACCAATTTTTGCTAAAGCCCCTTCACTAGGTACTCGCCTATTTCTTGCAATCATAATCTCTATAGCGTTAATTGCCTTTGATGGACGCAGTAGTGCGCTGATCCAATTCCGAAATATGCTTGAGACTGCTATTGGCGGTTTATACTATTTTTCAAATACACCTCGTTCGGTACTTGACGGCGTAAGTAATAATTTTATTGATAACAGCAAGCTACAATTAGAGAACCGCGCTTTAAAAGAGCAATTACGTGAGAAAAATGCGGATCTTTTATTACTGGATCAGCTAAAAGTTGAGAATCAACGTTTACGTTTATTGCTAAGTTCTCCGCTACGTCAAGATGAATACAAGAAGATCACCGAAGTACTTACAGCCGAAATGGATGCTTATCGCCAACAAGTAATTATTAATCGAGGTAAAAGTGATGGTGCTTTTGTCGGACAGCCTGTTATTGATGAGCGAGGTGTCGTTGGTCAGGTTATCTCTGTTGGGGAAAACAGCAGTCGAGTTTTATTAATTACGGATGTGACTCATGCCGTGCCGGTGCAAGTATTGCGTAATGATGTGCGTGGTATTGCGAATGGAACGGGGCATAATGATGAGTTATTTATTGATAATTTACCTCGTTCGGTGGATGTTGTTAAAGGTGATGTATTGGTTACTTCCGGTTTAGGCGGGCGCTTTCCTGAGGGCTATCCGGTCGCTATTGTTGAAGCGGTTAAAAACGATACTCAGAGCCAGTTTGCTCGTATTGTTGCGCGCCCGTTAGCTTCTTTTGACCGCTTACGCTATTTATTATTATTATGGCCGACAAGTGAAGAATTACGTAAAGCGCAGAGTCTTTCTCCGCAGCAAGTAAGAGAAGTTGTTGAGGAACGCCGTAATAGCTTGAATCCGTTAGATTTGCTGAAGAAGAACAAAAAGGAGCAAATTCGAGATGAACAGCCAAAAGATGAAGTTCTGGAAAATAGTGATGAACCGGTAAATCCAGCTTCACAGCCGGAAGTTGATAACGATGAGAACCACCATACAGAACAAGGAGCAGAATAGTGCGAGCGAATCCAATTTTTCAAATTTTGGTGTTAATCTCAATTTTTATGATTGCTTTCGTACTAGAGATCATGCCTTGGCCTATTGGTTTTCAGGGGTTAAGACCGAATTGGGTGATTTTAGTACTTATTTATTGGGCATTGGCATTACCAAATAAGGTGAGTGTCGGTACTGCATTTGTAGCCGGCATTGTTTGGGATTTAGTGCTAGGGTCTATTTTAGGTATCCATGCGTTAGTATTGTCGATTGCAATTTATTTTGTAGCAAAATATCACTTAATACTACGTAATCTCTCATTATGGTTACAGGCTATTTTGGTGATGTTATATGTGATTGCAATTCGTTTCTTAATTTATTTCGTAGAGCTTGTATTACATAGTGCGGAATTTAATTCACAAGAAATTTTAGGTGCAATTATTAGCGGTATTTTATGGCCATGGATTTTCTTATTAATGCGCCATATTCGCCGCCAGTTGAGACTCCGTTAAGGAGATAACAAATGAGCAGCTTATCTTTTGATTTTTCTGAAGATTTTCGTCCTTTACCCGCCAGAATGCGTCCACGTACTCTGGCGGAATACATAGGGCAATCCCATCTAATCGGAGAGGGAAAACCTCTCCGTCGTGCCATTGAAGCAGGGCATTCTCATTCCATGATCTTCTGGGGGCCACCCGGTACAGGTAAAACCACGTTAGCTGAAATTATTGCTCATCATTTTGATGCGGAAGTCGGGCGTCTTTCTGCGGTAACTAGCGGTGTTAAAGAAATTCGAGAAGCAATTGAACGCGCAAAATTGAACCGTCAAACCGGCAGACGTACTTTATTATTTGTAGATGAAGTACATCGTTTTAATAAAAGTCAGCAAGATGCGTTCTTACCACACATTGAAGATGGGACGATTATTTTTATCGGAGCCACAACAGAAAACCCTTCCTTTGAATTAAATAATGCGCTGCTTTCTCGAGCCAGAATTTATATTTTAAAACCATTACAAGCGGTCGAAATTCACCAAATTTTGCAAAATGCGTTATTAGATAAAGAACGTGGTTTAGGCAATGAATCTTTTGTACTGGAAGATGATGTTTTAACGTTATTGGCTGATTATGTAAATGGTGATGGGCGCTATGCCTTGAATTGTTTAGAGCTTATGTCAGATATGGCAGAACAATGCGTTCAAGGCAAAATTCTAAATAAAACGCTGCTCACGGAAGTACTGGGTGAACGCCAGGCTCGTTTTGATAAAGGCGGTGATCGTTTTTATGACCTAATTTCTGCATTACATAAGTCGGTAAGAGGCTCTTCACCGGATGGTGCATTGTATTGGTATGCCAGAATTTTAACGGCGGGAGGCGATCCTTTATATGTTGCACGTAGATTACTGGCGATAGCTTCCGAAGATATCGGTAATGCAGATCCAAGAGCAATGCAAATTGCAATTAACGCTTGGGATTGTTATACCAGAGTCGGCGCTTATGAGGGCGAAAGAGCAATTGCCCAAGCGATTATCTACTTAGCTGTCGCACCTAAAAGTAATGCGGTATATAACGCCTTTAATCAAGCGAAGCAATTAGCCAAAGAGGCAAAAGATTATGATGTGCCGGAGCATTTACGTAATGCACCGACGCAATTAATGAAGTCTTTAGGCTATGGTGCCGAATATCGTTATGCGCATCATGAACCTAACGCTTATGCCGCTGGTGAGAATTATTTTCCGCCGGAACTGAAAGACACGCAGTTTTACCATCCGACGGAAAGAGGTATGGAAAAACAGATAAAAGAGAAGATGTTATGGCTGAAAGCACAGGATGTGGCGAGTACACAACAACGTTATAAGCGGTAAGATTTTTGAGTTTTTTTGCAAAATTTTAGCGAAATTTGACCGCTTGTTTTGGTTAAATAATACGAATTTATAGTTTAAGAAAGAGAAAATATGTTTGATATTTTGTTTCCAGCTTGGTTAGCCGGTCTATTGCTAGCGGTTATTACCGCACCATTAGGCGCTTTTGTCGTATGGCGTAAAATGGCATATTTTGGCGATACGCTTTCTCATTCGGCACTATTAGGTGTGGCTTTAGGGATTTTTCTACAGGTCGATCCTTATATTGCGGTCATCATCATGACGCTGATTTTAGCGTTATTACTCGTTTGGCTAGAACATCGTACCGCTTATTCTCTAGATACGGTGTTGGGTATTATTGCTCACTGTAGCCTGTCACTCGGTGTGATTACAATTAGCCTATTGGATAATGTACGAGTTGATTTGATGTCGTACTTATTCGGCGACTTACTGGCAATTGATTTTAATGATGTTATTTTTATCGGTATCGGCTCAGTATTAATTGCTTCAGTATTGGCATATTTTTGGAAAAAATTACTCTCGATTACGATAAGCCCGGAATTAGCGCAAATTGAAGGTTTAAATGTTGCTCGTTTACGTTTACTTTTGATGGTGCTTACCGCATTAACCATTGCATTAAGTATGAAGTTTGTCGGAGCATTGATTATTACCTCTTTGTTAATTATTCCATCGGCGATTGCACGACGTTTTGCCAGAACACCTGAAGCAATGGTGGGATATGCGATTCTTTTTAGTATATTTTCAGTCACAGGAGGATTGTTATTTTCCGGCTGGAAAGATACACCGGCAGGACCTTCAGTGGTCATTTGTGCAGGGGCGTTATTTTTACTCTCTCTAGTTAAAAAGGAATCAGAATAAATGTATAACTAAACCGGACGTAGTTCGGTTTTTTTATGGTTAAATGAATATAAAATAGCACGATAAGCTATAAGAATTTTGATCTACTTCTATTGAATTATTTTTAAGATTTGTGAAAATAGTCAATGTTTGACCGACTTGTCAGTCGGTCTTTCTTTTTTCTCCTACTTTTACTCCTAACGAAGAATAAATATATGTGTCAACTACTCGGAATGAATTGCAACACCCCAACAGATATTACTTTTTCCTTTGAAGGATTTCGCCGCCGTGCCGGCTTGACAGACCATCATACTGATGGCTTTGGCATCGCCTTTTTTGAAGGCAAGGGCGTGAGAATTTTTCGAGATAATCATCCGGGCGCATCTTCTCCAATGGCAGATTTAGTCAGTGAATACCGTATCAAGTCTTATAATGTTATTTCGCATATTCGTAAGGCGACCCGAGGTGATATTAATTTAGAAAATACCCATCCGTTTATTCGTGAATTATGGGGGGAAAACTGGGTGTTTGCGCATAATGGTACGGTAGAAGATGTGCGTCCTTGCCCTGACTGTCATTATCAACCAATCGGAACAACAGACTCTGAAGCTGCATTTTGTTGTATCGTATCCCGCCTAAAAGAAAAATATCCGGCAAAACCCTCAGAACAACAGATTTTTGATGCGGTAGTTGAAATTACCTCAGATATTGCAACTCACGGCGTATTTAATTTTATCTTATCTAATGGGCATTGGATGATCGCACGTTGCTCAACAAATCTATTCTATGTAACTCGTAAAGCACCATTTAGTAAAGCATTACGTGATGACGATGTAGAAATTGATTTTAGTAAATATACGACGCCAAATGATAAAGTGACTATTATTGCAACCCAGCCACTAACTAAAAATGAGAAGTGGACCAAAATGAAAAATGGTGGCTATGTGATGTTTAAAGACGGTGATCTATTTAATGAAATTGAAGGTACATTACCGGATAATCAATCACATGTGTGATGTTGATTAGACTGGTGTAAACTTTATTTTTTTGTTGATAGTACGGTGGCTGTTTGCAATCTTTACATTATAAAAATCGTACAAGTAGTGCCTAAAAGTAATCTATTTGCTACTAAATTATTTTAAGGTTTATCAACAAATTTTATAAAAGTAATTAATTTGCTATTTTATGAACAAATGTTCAGTATAAATGATTGCTTTTTTCTATAATAAGTTTACAATGTAAGACCTAAAATTCTTCAGGCTAATAAGAAGTGTTTTAGGCAGTCGTAGAGACAAAAAATTTTATTCATTATGCTTATCAAAAAGGCCAGACATGATGTCTAGCCTTTTTTATTTATGCTAAAGTCTTGATTATGCTTTAATCAATAATGCGACAGCTTCACAAGCAATACCTTCGCCTCGTCCGGTAAAACCTAATTTCTCTGTTGTAGTCGCTTTCACATTCACTTGCATCACATCACACTGTAAATCATCTGCAATGGTTTGACGCATTTGATCAATATACGGACGCATTTTAGGTGCTTGGGCAATAATGGTAACATCAACATTTCCGACTTTGTAGCCTTGTGCGCGAACTTGGCGATATGCTTCAATGAGTAGCTTACGACTATCTGCATTTTTATATTGCATATCGGTATCCGGAAATAGTTTGCCGATATCGCCTAGCGCTACAGCACCTAATAAAGCATCAGTTAGCGCATGCAAAGCGACATCGCCATCACTATGAGCGATAAAACCCGTATGATAAGGTACTTCAACGCCACAGATCATTAACGGGCGATCTTGCCCGAATGCGTGTACGTCGAAACCATGTCCAATTCGTAACATTTCTAGTTCTCCATATAATGGGTCAAATAAAATTCAGCTAAAGCTAAGTCTTCCGGGCGAGTGATTTTCAGATTATCGCTGCGTCCCGCTATTAATAATGGTGTATAGCCACTCATTTCCATGGCCGAAGCCTCATCAGTAATCGTATATCCTCGTGTCAATGCACTTTCAATTGCTTGTTTTAGCGTGTTAACAGGGAAAAATTGAGGAGTAAGAGCATGCCATAGTGTAGAACGATCTTCCGTTGCAATGATTTTATTGCCATTTGCTCGTTTCATTGTATCAATAGCCGGTGTAGCAAGAATTGCGCCATTTGGCTCTTTGACTTGTAAAAGTTTGTCTAAATCCGACCGCTTGAGGCAAGGTCTTGCCGCATCATGTACGAGTACCCAAGCATCTTCATCAATAACTTTCAGTGCGTTAAAAACAGAATCGGCCCGAGTTTCACCACCAAAAACAATTTGAATTTTAGGGGTGTTTAATACGGAAAGTTCCGGGTAGTATTGGTCAGCTTCAGAGACTGCTACTACAATTTTCTGAATATCGGGATGTTCAAGAAAAATATTGAGCGTATGTTCTAAAATAGTTTTTCCCTGTAATTTTAGATATTGTTTCGGCAGGGGGGCATTCATACGGCTTCCGACACCGGAGGCTGGGATTACAGCAACAATTTTTCGCATCAATGAGTTTCCTTACTGTGAGCGAGGGACGATACGATAGAATGTTTCACTATCTTTTACCATTTCACGTTCTAAACGTGCTCGTTCTTCCAATGCATTTACGCCGTTTTTCAGGTCATGGATTTCTGCCGCTATTAAGCTATTACGTGCGCTTAATTTTGCATTTTCTTCCGTAAGAACTTCCACTGACGTTTGTGCGTCTTGGTAATCGCTCCAACCGTTTTTACCGAACCAGAAACTATACTGAAAAAATGCCAGTAGCACGGTAAAAAAGATAATTAGTAATCGCATTCTATGTCTCTTGATGGGTTAATAGAGTAAAGTCGAATTCTACCTTATTTTGCAAAAAAATAAAAAAATCTTACCGCTTGCTGCGTGGATACTTCATAAAAAGTACGAAAAATTAAGGAAGAGTGCGGTTTTTCTTTGATTTCACGCAAATTTTTCAAGTAATTTTAGAGTAAATCTTCAAAATTTGAAGTAGTTAACATTTTTTATTCCTCGAATTAGTTAGAATCGCCACAGTTATTAATTTTCAACTTTTACAATCATAAAGAGGTGATTCTATGTTAAGCCGTATTGAACAAGAACTAGCACAACTAGGTATTACTAACGTAAAAGAGATTGTACGTAACCCTAGTTATGAGCAATTATTTGAAGAGGAGATGAAGCCGGAATTAGAGGGCTTTGAAAAAGGCGTACTGACGAATTCCGGTGCAGTTGCCGTAGATACGGGGATTTTTACAGGTCGTTCGCCGAAAGATAAATATATTGTTTATGATGAAACATCAAAAGATCACGTTTGGTGGACATCAGACGCGGTTAAAAATGACAATAAACCAATGAGTCAAACAACTTGGCAAAGTTTAAAAGAGTTAGTGACTCACCAATTATCAAATAAACGTTTATTTGTGATTGATGCATTTTGCGGTGCAAGTCCTCGCCACCGTTTAGCGGTACGAATTATTACCGAAGTGGCATGGCAAGCGCACTTTGTGAAAAATATGTTTATTCGACCTTCTGAAGAAGAATTGGCGAATTTCGTACCGGACTTCGTGGTGATGAATGGCTCTAAAGTAACCAATCCGAATTGGAAAGAGCAGGGCTTAAATTCAGAGAACTTTGTGGCATTTAACTTAACTGAAGCTGTGCAATTAATCGGCGGTACGTGGTACGGCGGTGAAATGAAAAAAGGTATGTTCTCTATGATGAACTATCTATTACCTTTCAAAGATATTGCATCAATGCACTGCTCGGCGAACGTAGGTGAAGAAGGTGATGTAGCAATTTTCTTCGGTTTATCCGGTACAGGTAAAACAACACTTTCAACCGATCCGAAACGTAAATTAATCGGTGATGATGAGCACGGTTGGGATGATGAAGGCGTGTTCAACTACGAAGGTGGTTGCTATGCGAAAACCATTAATCTTTCGGAAGAAAATGAGCCGGATATTTATCGTGCGATTCGCCGTGACGCTTTATTAGAAAATGTGGTTGTTCGTGAAGATGGTTCAATTGATTTTGCGGATAAATCAAAAACAGAAAATACACGTGTGTCTTATCCGATTTACCATATTGATAATATTGTGGAACCGGTATCAAAAGCGGGTCATGCGAAAAAAGTTATTTTCTTAACAGCGGATGCGTTTGGTGTATTACCACCGGTATCTAAATTAACACCGGAACAAACCAAATATTATTTCTTATCCGGCTTTACAGCGAAATTAGCGGGTACAGAGCGTGGTATTACCGAACCGACACCAACTTTCTCAGCTTGTTTCGGTGCGGCATTCTTATCTCTTCATCCGACCAAATATGCGGAAGTATTAGTGAAACGTATGGAAGCAGCAGGTTCTCAAGCATACTTAGTAAATACGGGGTGGAATGGTTCAGGTAAACGTATTTCTATCAAAGATACACGTGGTATTATTGATGCAATCTTAGACGGTTCAATTGAAGAGGCGACAACGCATCAATTACCGATTTTTGATTTAGCTGTGCCGGATGCATTACCGGGCGTAGATACTGCGATTTTAGATCCACGTGATACTTATGCGGATAAAGCACAATGGCAGACTAAAGCTGAAGACTTAGCCGGTCGTTTTGTGAAAAACTTTGAGAAATATACCACAAATGATGAAGGTAAGGCTTTAGTTGCGGCTGGCCCAAAACTTTAAAATGAAATGATTCCTGTTTGTTAGAAAGAAGAAAAGCGCTAAGTGAAAACTTAGCGCTTTTTATATGGTTTGTATTGAACTAATATGAAAGCGGTTAAATTTCATTCTTTTTTTGCAAAAAGGCAATAAAAAATAACCGCTTGTTATTATTTATTAAGTAATTCGCGTAGGGCTGAACCTATTTCTGCTAAACTTCGCACCGTTTTTACACCGGCTTGTTCTAACGCTTTAAATTTTTCATCTGCCGTGCCTTTGCTCCCGCTAATGATAGCACCAGCGTGGCCCATACGTTTTCCTTTTGGTGCAGTCACTCCGGCAATATAGCTGACAACGGGTTTTGTGACGTGCATTTTGATAAATTCAGCCGCTTCTTCTTCTGCCGTACCGCCGATTTCGCCAATCATCACAATTGCTTCGGTCTCCGGATCGGCTTGGAATAATTTTAAAATATCAATAAAACTTGAGCCGGGAATCGGATCTCCTCCGATACCGACACAGGTTGATTGTCCAAAGCCTTCATCTGTCGTTTGTTTGACTGCTTCATAAGTGAGAGTGCCAGAACGAGAAACGATCCCGATTTTACCTTTTTTATGAATGTGGGCTGGCATGATACCAATTTTACATTCTTCAGGCGTAATCACTCCCGGGCAATTGGGGCCAATCATTCGTACACCGCTTTCTTTTAATTTTTGTTTAACAAGCAGCATATCCAAGGTTGGAATACCTTCGGTAATACAAACAATAAGTTGGATGCCTGCATCAATTGCTTCTAAAATAGCATCTTTACAGCCGGGGGCTGGTACATAGATTACACTTGCGGTTGCTCCCGTTTGTTGCACAGCTTCACGCACGGTATTAAATACCGGTAAGCCTAAATGGGTTGTTCCGCCTTTATTGGGTGAAACGCCACCAACAAGTTTTGTACCGTATGCTAACGCCTGCTCACTATGAAATGTGCCTTGTCCGCCGGTAAAGCCTTGGCAAATCACTTTAGTGTTCTTATCAATTAAAATCGCCATACTATTTTCCTTCCGCTGCTTTGACTGCAAGTTGTGCTGCTTGAGTTAATGTCGTTGCCGCAATGAGACTTAAGCCGCTTTTGGCTAAAATGTCACGACCTAATTCAGCATTTGTCCCTTCTAAACGCACAATCACAGGAAGATTGACTCCGACTTCATTAACTGCTGCAATAATGCCTTCTGCAATTAAATCACATCTGACAATACCGCCGAAGATATTGACTAATACTGCTTTAACATTGTGATCTGAAAGGATTAACTTAAAAGCTTCCGCAACACGTTCTTTGGTTGCGCCGCCGCCGACATCTAAAAAGTTTGCTGGACGACCGCCATATAATTTAACGATATCCATCGTTCCCATTGCTAAACCGGCGCCGTTAACCATACAGCCGATATTACCGTCTAGTGCTACGTAATTGAGATCCCATTTTGCCGCTTCAGCTTCTCGAGAGTCTTCTTGGCTTGGATCTTGTAGGGATTTGAGTTCAGGGTGACGATAAAGCGCATTGGTGTCCACAACCATTTTAGCATCTAAGCAGAGTAATTGACCTTGTTTGGTTAGTACGAGAGGATTTACTTCAACTAGAGCAAGATCTTTTTCGATAAAGAGATTGGCAAGCTGTATAAAAATATGCGCGAATTGTTTGATTTGATCGCCGGATAGCCCTAGTTGGAAGGCGAGTTCTCTGCCTTGAAACGCTTGAGCGCCGGTAAGTGGATCGATAGCTACTTTGTGGATAAGTTCGGGTGTTTGCTGGGCGACATCTTCAATATTCATACCGCCCGCACTGGATGCCATAAAAACGACTTTTTGTGATGAACGGTCAATTACTGCGCCCAAGTATAATTCACGCTCAATTTGGCAAGTTTCTTCGATATAAATCGTATTTACCGGTTGTCCATGAGCATCGGTTTGGAAGGTGATCAAACGTTGCCCAAACCATTTATTGCAGAATTCACGAACGTCCGATTCATTGCGGACTAGTTTAACTCCTCCGGCTTTACCTCTTCCTCCTGCATGGACTTGGCATTTAGCCGCCCAAACATCCCCGTTCAATTGTTGAATGGCGGCAATCGCTTCATTCGTGTTAGCACATGCAATACCTTTACTCACAGGGAGTCGATATTGTGTAAAAATTTGCTTTGCTTGATATTCATGTAGGTTCATATAGCTTCCTGTATGGAATAATTTTTGTTAGAAATTGTCCCAAAAATTTAATGGATCTAAGCTAAAAAAGCAAATTGAAGATAGAGGAAAAATGCAAAAAAATAGCAAATTTAACCGCTTATAATAAATGCTATAAGCGGTTCAGAATGAAAGGATGTTTAGATAAGAATTTATGTGTTTATTCCAAACGCTGTTCGGATATTGATTTCTATTTGCTCAAGTAATGCAAAGCGTTTGCGATACATAGAACGTTTTTTGCTAGGGATTCTTTCAAGTGATTTATCCATAATAACAGACATTTGCCAGTAATCTTTCAGAATACCGCCACTCTCACTGAAGATTGCATCATAATCGACTACATAGCGTTTGCTTTGAATAAAACGTGATTTATTTTGATATTTATGCGGAATACCAAGTAACTGGTTATAACCAAGTACCGAAGCAAGTAGCTTCATGCTTTCAACCATCAAATGAGCGGGACGTAAGCCATAACATTGTTTGGTCAATTGTTTCATTAACTCTTTTGCATTCTCTTGGTTAGAACCTTGAATTACACCGATAAGTAGTGCATTTGCAACCAGGCCGAAGGTTAATAGATACACAAGCTGTTGTGAACTTTTTTGATATAGCTCTAATGCCCAAAAACCTTCCATCGGTTGGTGCTCATTAATATTTAAGCGAAGTTCAAAATCGGGTGTGATTTCGCCAAAGCTTATTGATTTTTCCCATAACGGGGGTAATTGGTATTGAGATAATGCATGAGGGAGAAAAGTTAAGTTATCACAAATTGCTTGGAAACGTTGTGTAGCATTAAATCGCTTATCCAAGAAACGATGAACAAGAGGATAGCTATAGTTAGCTCTTTGATTCAGTAACGGAATAAGAGATGGATTCTTATTTACAAATTGCGTAAATAGATTAATTTGTTTTTGATGTAAACGAGAACGTAGCCAGAAGCGTAAGCGCTTAAGACGATAAGATTTTTGAGGAGTATCCGGATATATTTGGTATGCACTCGGGTAATTATAATCAGTCATATTTTTTTAGGGTTTGCTCAATAATGACATTATGATATATCAGGAACAATTAATTTACAAAAATTGTATGGGCTTTATTAGAAAACCGCTTATAAAACGAGTTATAAGCGGTTTGGTTATTAAGGTTGTTGTTTTTAGATTTCAAGTAATAAACGTGTCGGATCTTCTAATAAATCTTTTACTGCAACTAAGAAACCAACAGATTCACGTCCATCAATTAATCGGTGGTCATAAGAGAGGGCAAGATACATCATCGGTCGAATAACCACTTGGCCGTTTACTGCTACAGGGCGATCTTTGATTGCATGCATCCCTAAAATCGCACTTTGCGGCGGATTGATGATTGGAGTGGACATTAATGAACCGAATACACCGCCGTTTGTGATCGTGAAATTACCACCGGTTAAATCTTCTACGGTTAATTTACCGTCACGACCTTTTTCAGCAAGCTCTTTAATCGTTTTCTCAATATCCGCCATCGATAATTTATCGCAGTTACGGATAACCGGTGTGACTAAGCCGCGAGGGGTTGAGACCGCAATACTAATATCAAAGTAGTTATGATATACCACATCATCACCGTCAATCGAAGCATTGATTTCCGGATAACGTTTTAACGCTTCAACAACCGCCTTAATATAGAACGACATAAAGCCTAAACGTACGCCGTGTTGTTTTTCAAATTTTTCACCGTAAGTTTTACGTAGTGTCATAATCGGCTGCATATCCACTTCATTGAATGTGGTTAACATTGCCGTTGTGTTTTTCGCTTCTAACAGGCGTTCTGCAATACGTTTACGTAAACGTGTCATTGGAACACGTTTTTCGCTACGAGCTGAGTAAGCGACGGTACTTACCGTATTTTGCTCGCTAACCGTAGTTTGTTTTCTCGCTTGAGGTTCCTGCTGGGCAAGATAATGTTCAATATCTTCACGGGTAATACGACCGCCTACACCAGTACCTTTGACGAGATGAGCTTCGATATTATGTTCAGCCAGTAAACGGCGAATCGCCGGGCCTTGAGAATCCGCATCGGAATGGTCATGTTCGATAGCGGCAGATTTACGATCCGCCGGTGTTGCTTCATTAGCCGGTTTAATCGTTTCTTGGGTAAAATCGCCTGCTTGAACAGTTGAGATTTTACCGAGTAATTGTTTAGAAATTACCGTTGCACCTTGCGCTTGAGTGATTTCGGCTAAAATACCGTCATGTGGCGCTGGTACTTCTAATACGACTTTATCCGTTTCAATTTCAACGATTACTTCATCACGTTTAATCGCATCACCTACATTTTTGTGCCAAGTAGCAACGGTTGCATCTGCTACAGATTCGGGTAAGTCCGGCGTTAAAATTTCAATAGTCATGATTTATGTTCCTTTATATTCGCTCGCACAGCGTTTTAGCTGTGCCGATAATTTAGCAAGCGGTCAGATTTGATGATTTTTTTGCAAAATTTTGCTGAAATTTGACCGCTTATTTGTTAAAGCGTTAAAGCCTCTACCACTAATTGTTTTTGTTGCTGAGTATGCAACGAGGTATAGCCTACTGCCGGTGATGCGGAAGCAGGACGACCTGCATAAGTTAATTTTGCCTTTTCAGGGATTGATGCTTCAAAATTGTGCTTACTGCAATACCATGCGCCTTGATTAAGCGGCTCTTCTTGACACCAAACGAAATCTTTTACGTGCGCATAAGGTTCCAATACTTTTTTCATATCCTCATATGGGAATGGATAAAGTTGTTCGATACGAATAATCGCCACGTCAGTTTGTTCATTTTGACGACGTTGTTCGAGCAAATCGTAGTAAACCTTACCAGAACACATCACCACACGTTTTACTTTTTTCGCCTTGATATTACTGTCAATTTCACCGATCACGGTTTGGAATTCACCGTCAACCAATTCTGCTAAGGAAGAAACCGCTAATGGATGGCGTAATAACGATTTAGGCGAAATCGCAACTAATGGACGACGCATTTTGCGAATCGCTTGGCGGCGTAACATATGGTAAACCTGTGCCGGTGTACTTGGTACGCAAACCTGCATATTTTGTTGAGCACAGAGCTGTAAATAACGTTCTACACGCGCTGATGAGTGTTCCGGCCCTTGACCTTCATAACCGTGAGGAAGCAACATCACTAAACCACACATCCTGCCCCATTTTTGCTCACCGGAACTGATAAATTGGTCGATCACAATTTGGGCACCATTTGCAAAGTCACCGAATTGCGCTTCCCAAATAGTGAGAGTTTTCGGATCAGTTGTCGCATACCCGTATTCAAAGGCTAATACCGCTTCTTCGGAAAGTACCGAATCCCACACTTCAAAGCGCCCTTGATTTGCGTGTAAATGAGCAAGCGGCACATAACCTGTACCATCATTTTGGTTATGTACAACCGCATGGCGGTGGAAGAATGTACCACGACCGGCATCTTCGCCTGACAAACGCACGTGCGTACCTTCATCTAGTAGGGTTGCGTATGCCATCGTTTCCGCCATACCCCAATCTAATAATTTTTTGCCCTCGTACATCTCTTTACGGTCGTTATAGATTTTTTCAACACGAGAGTGTGGACGTAAACTTTCAGGGTATTCACATACACGTTTTGCCAAAGTTTGGAAACGGTCTAACGGGAATTTACTTTCATACGGTGCTGTCCAGTCATAATTGAGGTATTGCAACCAATCAACCGCTGCCATATCCATTTCACGCCATTCCGGTACAACACGATCGCCGTTATCTAATGCATCACGATAGTTATTCATCATTTCAGTGGCTTGATCTTGGTTTAATACGCCTTCAGCAACCAAACGATCTGCATACACCTTGCGTGGTGTCGGGTGTTTTTTGATGATGCCATACATCATCGGCTGTGTAGCTAACGGTTCATCCGCTTCATTATGACCATGACGACGGTAAGAAATCAGATCAATGAAAATATCGCGTTTGAATAAGGTACGATATTCCACTGCCATACGAGCGGCAAATGCGACCGCTTCAGGATCATCACCGTTAACGTGAATAATCGGCGCCTGAATCATTTTCGCTATATCGGTACAGAATTCGGTTGAACGAGTATCGTTCGGGTTAGAGGTGGTAAAACCGATTTGGTTATTGATCACGATCCGAATCGTACCGCCGACTTTATAACCTCGAGCATTTGACATATTTAATGTCTCTTGCACCACGCCTTGTCCAGCTACTGCAGAATCACCGTGTACGGTAATGGCCAATACTTTATTATGCTCAGTATCACGCATACGTTCTTGACGTGCACGTACCGAACCGATAACCACCGGACTTACGATTTCTAAATGCGATGGGTTAAATGCAAGGGTTAAATGTACACGTTCGCCGTCCACATCAAAATCAGATGAGAAACCTTGGTGATATTTCACGTCACCGGTACGGTTATCATCGGCGTGTTTGCCTGCAAATTCATCAAATAATTCCGTCGGTTTTTTACCCAATACGTTTACCAACATATTTAAGCGACCTCGGTGCGCCATACCCATCACCACGTCTTTCATACCTTGGCGGCCTGCATGACGAATGATTTCTTTCATCATTGGAATAAACGCATCACTCCCTTCGAGTGAGAAGCGTTTTGCACCGGGGAATTTTGCACCGAGATAACGTTCAAGACCGTCTGCGGCGGTTAATTCGGTGAGTAAATTGACTTTTTCTTCGTGCGAGAATAACGGTTTATTTAAGGTGCTTTCAATTTTTGCTTGTAGCCAGTTACGTTGTTCCATATCTTGCACGTGCATAAACTCTAAACCTATTGTACCTAAATAGGTTTGTTTTAATGCATCGGCAAGTTCGCTGAATTTCATCGTTTCTTTGCCATAAACATATTTACCGATCGTAACGGTTTCATTCAGATCCGCATCGGTAAAACCGTGATAACGATAATCTAATTCAGGTACTTGAGAGGTTTTCCAGCGATAATAACCAAGAGGATCGAGCTTTGCTTCAAGGTAGCCACGGAAACGGTGAGCATTAATCCATTGCAATAAACGAACTTGTTTAGCACTTGCTTCAGGATCGATAACAGTAACGGATTCAGGGACATTTTCACGGGCGAGTTTACGGAAATAATCACGTACTTGTGAATGGGGTTGTTCTACGATTTGTGTTTTCGGAAGGGTATCAAAAATGGCACACCAGCTAGCATCAACGCTAGTTGGGTCTTCAAGATATTGTTCGTAGATTTCTTCAACATAAGCCTGATTTGAACCACCGAAAGGCGAGGAGGCTAACCAGTCTTCAAAATTTTTATGTTGCATACAGACCTAACCTTGTATATTTGTGTGTTTATTGAGTTATGACGAATATTATATACGCTAATGTAAATAAAATGGATTAAAACACCATTCTATTAGGCGATTTATAAATCAATGATGCTATTATGCCTGAAAATTTAAGAGAAGAATGTGAGCTACGTCAGATTTTTAACAGATTGATAACAAATAAGCGGTCTTTTTTAGCATTTATTTTGCAAATTTTTAGCTAAAAAAGACCGCTTATATTTGGCATTAATGGCTGCAATGGCATTGTCCGCTGCAGACATCACCGTGTAAGTTATGATGATGATTGTGGTGGTGAGAGTAAAAGGCAACATTTTTGGCAAATTGGTCACCAAAGAAATGGATGAAATGCGGATCATTGGTCACCATTTCCGGCGTGCCGGCACAACAAATATGCTTATTTACGCATAAAACTTCATCAGTATTTGCCATTACGATGTTTAAATCGTGCGAAACCATTAAAATTGCACAATTTAACCACGAACGAGTATTATTTAATAGTTGATAGAGTTCGGTTTGCCCTGTAATATCCACCCCTTGCATCGGTTCGTCTAAAACCAATAATTGCGGGCGATCTAAAATGGCACGGGCAAGTAAAACGCGCTGCAATTCACCGCCGGATAATTTCTGCATACTATTTTCCGCTAAGTGTGTAATAGAAAAGAGTGCGAGAGCCTCTTGAATTGTTTGCGCAGTACAATGCGGTTTTAATGATAAAAATTTTTGTACCGTGATCGGCATGGAATGATCCAGATGCAATTTTTGTGGTACGTAACCGATTTTAAGCCCTTTTTGATGAATAACCTTGCCCTTGGTTGGAGCAAGTAATTTGAGTAATACTTTAAGTAACGTCGATTTTCCGCCGCCATTTGGACCGACAATCGTCGTAATAGAATTCGCATATACCGTTAAATTGATATTTTGCAAAGCTTTTTGACCGCCGAAACTTACTTCAATTTGTTGAAGTTCTACAAGAGGTAATCCTTTTTTTCTCGGTTGTGGTACGGGAGTAAGTTGTTTTATTTGCATTATTTTAAAAATTAAAAAAATTAAGGGTATAATGTAAAGGTGAACAAGTTAGCTGATTTTTATGGCGCTGACAAGAATGAATTTTCTAAAAGAAACTTTGTCGAATTTTCTGTAATAAATAAAAGATAGATAGGACATATTTTGCAACACGTTATTCTAGCAAGAGATCGCCGCCGGAAGAAATCTCGTTTAAAGGGATTGTTTTTCCTTATGGCGTTGTTATCGATTTTTATCGGTATTGTACTTGCTTTAAAAAATCAACCCTCTATTAGCAGTACAACAAATCAAGAACAATATATTGTACTGGATGAGCAAACAGAGGAACATAAAGACGAGCCGGAACAAGCAGAAGTTACACCGGCTGAAAATGAGATAAAGCAAGCTTCTACAGAGCAAACTATAGAAAATGAATCAACAGAGGTTGATTCTAGTGTGGCAGAGGGCGCAGAAGAGGATGCTAATGCAACTTCTTATGAAGATTTGCTGAATGAAAAAGATGATGAGGTTGAAGGACAAGAAGGGACAACCGTTAGCAAAGAACCTGAAAAGCCAGAAGAAAAATTATCGCCGGAAGCTGAGAAGTTATTAGATGAGATCTTAGAAGTTGCAGATGAAGCATTACGTATTCAAGACCAGTTTAGTTATACGGTTGGTCGAGGCGATAAATTAAAAGATGTTTTAGAACAGTCCGGTTTAGGTGTAAACGTTGCAAGATCAATGATCAAACGTTTCCCCGAGTTAGCTAATTTAGATGGCGGACAACAATTCTATTGGATTTTAGATAACCACGGTGAATTGGAATATATGAACTGGTTGGTATCAGAAAAAGAAGAACGTATTTATGAGCGTAAAGATAACGGCAAATGGGTTTTTCAGAAAATAGAGAAAAAAGGTGAATGGCGACAAGATGTTGTGCGAGGTACGATTGATGGGAGCTTTGCAACAAGTCTTAAAAATGTAGGATTATCTGAACGCCAAGTCAATCAATTAGCGGTCGGATTACAATCGCAAATTGCAACCAATAAACTTAAAAAAGGCGACCGTTTTGCGATCTTGGTAAAACGTGAATACATTAACGGTACGGTAACGGATGTCGGTAATGTTGAAGGGATTTTAATCTTAAGCGGTAAGAAGCGTTATTATGCGATTCAAGCTGATAACGGTCGTTATTATAGTAGTCATGGTGAGACTTTAAGCAAAGGTTTTGCCCGTATTCCATTGTTGTTCAGTGCGAGGGTTTCATCATCTTATAACCCTAGACGTGTTCACCCGATTACACGTCGTGTAAGACCACATAACGGTGTGGATTTCGGTGTGCCGACAGGAACTCCGATTATTGCGCCGGGTGATGGCGTAGTGGAGCATATCGCTTATCAGGCAAGAGGGGCAGGACGTTATATTAAGCTCCGTCATGGACATATTACTACGGTTTATATGCATTTAAGTAAAACACTTGTACGTGTAGGACAGAATGTGAAGAAAGGCGAGCGTATTGCGCTGTCTGGGAATACCGGAGGATCAACAGGTCCACATTTACATTATGAATTCCATATCAACGGACGTCCGGTTAACCCTATGACGGTAAAATTGCCTGGTTCAAGTTCAGGTATGGCAAGTAAAGAACGACAATCTTTCTTAAAACGAGCAAAAGCTGTAGAAGCGAAGCTTAAACTTTAATTTTTTAAGGAATTTACAATGAAAAAAAATGCGATTGCATTATTAGGTCTATCCGTATTAAGTACATCAGTAATGGCTGATGATGCAAGCCTTAAGCGTACGTTAGAGGGTATGGGCGCAACGAATGTTAAAATCAGTGATTCGGCATTACCCGGCTTTAGAACCGCAGTCTCAAATGAGGGGGTTGTGCAAATTAGTGAAAACGGACGTTTTGTCATTCAAGGTCAGATTTTTGAGTTAAAAAATGGCAAAGCGGTTAATATTACTAATAAATCATTACTTGCAGATTTAAATTCTCTAGAAAAAGAGATGATTATTTATCCGTCGAAGAATGAAAAACACGTAGTTACCGTGTTTATGGATATTACATGTCACTATTGCCATTTAATGTTCCAACGCATTAAAGAGTATAACGATTTAGGTATTACGATTCGTTTTCTAGCTTTCCCTCGTGGTGGTATGAATACACAGACAGCGAAGCAAATGGAAGCAATTTGGACGTCAACGGATAAAATTAAAGCATTAAATGATGCGGAAAACGGTACTTTGCCAAAAGAAGTTAAAACACCAAATATCGTGAAGAAACATTATGAACTTGGGATTAAATTTGGCGTAACGGGTACACCGAATATGGTTGATAGTAGTGGGCAATTAATTGCCGGTTATGTTGAGCCGAAAGAATTGCTTAAAATGCTAAGTGAATAGCATTAAGTTCTTGAATACAAGCGGTCTGATTTTGTAAAATTTTTGCAAAATTATACCGCTTGTTTTATTTATAAAGAAAAGAAGAAAATCCAGTGCAAAAGCTAATCAAACAACGATCTAAACTCACATCCATAAAATTATCAGAACATCCCTTACTAAATCGACTCTATCAAAGCCGTGGTATTTCTTCACCTCAAGAGTTAGAGCGAACACTGCAATTTTTACATAGGCCCAATCAATTGGTGAATATTGATGCTGCAGTTGAATTACTTGTTGAAGCCTATAAACAGCAATCACGCATTATTATTGTCGGAGATTTTGATGCTGATGGCGCAACGAGTACGGCATTAGCCATCCTCGCATTGCGTCAATTAGGCTTTGAGAATGTGGATTATTTGATTCCGGATCGTTTTTCGCAAGGTTATGGCCTAAGTTTAGCCGTTGCTGAAATGGTATTGGCTAAAGGTACGGATATCGTGATGACGGTCGATAATGGTATTTCTTCTTTTGAAGGTATCGATCTACTAAAAGAGCACGGTATCAAAGTTTTAGTTACCGATCATCATTTACCGGCAGAAAACCTGCCGAATGCCGATGCAATGGTGAATCCGAATCTGGCGGATTGTACTTTCCCTTCAAAATCTTTAGCCGGAGTGGGGGTAGCGTTCTATGTGATGTTGGCACTTCGAGGCAGAATGCGTGAATTAGGATGCTTTAAAGAGAAAGAACCTAATTTAGCGGAATTATTGGATCTTGTTGCATTGGGGACAGTAGCGGATGTGGTTCCGCTTGACCATAATAACCGAATTTTAGTTCATCAAGGACTAAATCGTATTCGTTCGGGGCATTGCCGAGCGGGTATTAGAGCTTTAGCAGAAGTCTCTAAGCGTGATTTGCCTGCTTTGCAGGCGAGTGATTTAGGTTTTGCCATTGCACCTCGTTTAAATGCGGCCGGACGTTTGGAAAATATGTCACTGGGAGTAGAACTCTTAATTGCTGACAATATGGAGATTGCTCGCCAACTGGCGTTTGAATTAGATAGTCTAAACCAAACGCGTAAAGAGTTTGAGCAAGAAATGAAAACAGAAGCCTTGGCAATTTGCGCAAATTTACCTTCTTTAATGCAAAAAGAACAGGCGCACGGTATTGTGTTATATCAACCGGATTGGCACCAAGGTGTGATTGGGATTTTGGCTTCACGTATTAAAGATCAATTTCATCGACCGGTTATTGCTTTTGCTCAAGAGAGCGAAGATAGCGAATATTTGAAAGGTTCGGCACGTTCAATTGCCGGATTACATATGCGTGACTTATTGGAACGTATAGATTCATTGTACCCGGATTTAATTATTAAATTCGGTGGACATGCTATGGCAGCGGGTTTAACTATTCATCAAGACAGTTTTTTACGTTTTCAGAAAATATTTGATGAAATTATTAATGAAATAATTGAACCAGAACAATTACAAGGTGTCATTTATACGGATGGGGAATTAGCTCCATCGGAATTAAATATCGAAATAGCGGAATTATTACAACAAGCTGGGCCTTGGGGACAAAATTTTCCAGAGCCTACGTTTGAAGGAGAGTTTCGTTTATTACAACAACGTGTATTAGGTGGTAAACACTTAAAGTTAATGGTTGAGCAATCTAACGGTGGATTATTTGATGCAATTTGGTTTAATGCTGATTTGCGTTATTTTCCCGATTTATCGATTAAGCAAGTTAAATTAATTTACAAACTTGATATAAATGAATTTAGAGGGAATAAAAGTTTACAATTAAGAGTTGAGACATTAATTATTTAGTTTATTCTATTTCTAACCCTAGAATAAAATAATATAGTGTTGTAAAATCTGCTCGCCTATATACCGATGGATGGTATTTAGAACATATGAATGAAGTTTTTAATCTATAACAAGGAACAACCAACGATGAAAAATACGACTGTTTTTCGCGGATTGTTATTATCTGGTATCGCATTAGCTGTAGCTGCTTGTGGTAACTTAAGCAAAGTAACTGATGAAGGTACGACAGAAAATCCAGTATTCCCAAAAATCTCTGAATCGGAATTTAACCATGATGGTTCTCAGTTCGGTTCATGGCCAAACTGGGAAAACGTTCGTCAGATCGAACGTGGTATGAATAAAGATCAATTATATAATCTAATCGGTCGCCCACACTTTGAAGAAGGCTTATATGGCGTTCGTGAGTGGGATTACGCATTTAATTATCGTGAAAATGGTGAACACAAAATTTGTCAATACAAAATTTTATTTGACAAAAATATGAACGCACAGAGTTTCTTCTGGTATCCGAATGGCTGTAATGGTAACTCATCATTTAACTTAAGCGGTGACTTCTTATTCGACTTCGATAAAGATACATTAACTGCAAAAGGTAAAGAAGTTGTTGATAATGTTGCTACACAATTAAAATCATCTGGTGCACAACAAGTTAAAGTTGCTGGTTATACAGACCGTTTAGGTTCAGAAAAATATAACTTAGATTTATCACAACGCCGTGCGAACATGGTGAAAGCACGTTTAGTTCAACAAGGCGTAACAGCACAAATCAATGCTGTTGGTTATGGTAAAGCAAGCCAAGTTAAAGCGTGTGACGGCGAATCAGGTCAAGCATTACGTGATTGTTTACGTCCTAACCGTCGTGTAGAAATTTCTGCAAACGGTGGCGTATTAAAACAAAACGAAGGTGGCAATGTTGCAGGTCCTAACGGTCCAGCACCACTTTATCAAACTCCACAATATAACAGTAATAAATAATTTACTGTTTCGTGAGAACATAGAGTAAAATATAAGGGCAATCAAATTGATTGCCCTTATTTTTTTCTTACCACCCTGTAATAGGAGAATTTTTATGCGTTATCAAGCGGTTGCTTTTGACTTAGATGGGACTTTACTTTCACCGAATGCGGTTATTTTGGAATCGAGCAAGCAAGCTATTCAAAAAGCGCGAGAGAAAGGCATAAAAATTTTCTTTGTAACAGGTCGTCATCATACGGCAGTTCGTCCTTACTATGCGGAAATTGGTTTGGATACGCCGGTTGTTTGCTGTAATGGTACTTATTTATATGATTTTCAACATGATAAAGTGTTGTCAGGCAATCCATTAACAGCAGAGCAAGCTTCCGGTTTAATTAATCAAGCGCAAGCATTAGGTATTCATACGGCGGTATATTTCCGTGATGCAATGACTTATGAGCAGCTTAATCCGCATTTCACCAAGTTTCAAAAATGGGTACAGTCTTGTCCGGAAACCGTGCGTCCAAATGTTCATCAAGTTGAGAAATTCCAGCAAGAGATTGATAAAGGTACTACGGTTTGGAAAGTGTTAATTAGTGATCCGGACTTAGCTAAAATGCAAAGTTTTGTTGAAAAATTACCGCTTGATCAATTTAGCCCGGAATGGTCTTGGGTAGATAGAGTGGATATTACCAGTGTCGGTAATAGTAAAGGTGCAATGTTGGCGGAATTACTTAAAATTGAAGGAATTGATCCGCAAAATGTGATTGCATTCGGGGATAATTTCAATGATATCTCAATGTTAGAATTGGTTGGTTTAGGTATCGCAATGGGTGGTTCTGAGGCTGAAGTTCAACAACGAGCGGATAAAACGATTGGTTCGAATAGTGAAGACAGTATTGCCAAAGAATTAACGGAATTACTTAATTTATAATGAATAAACTGGTTAATCATCCTAAGTATTCTATTGCTCGCCGCATTGGATCTTATTTCCTCGTTATGATTGCGTTTGCCTCCTTAATTAGCGGCATTTCATTAGGTATCATGTGGAGTAATAAATCTGATGCGGGACTGATTAATGTTTCCGGCTCATTGCGGATGCAGAGTTATCGTTTCCTTTATGAAATGGAACATCATCCGCAATCTATTCCGACTCGCTTAAATGAATATCGCCAAAGCTTGAATTCACCTGAAATTCAGGATTCTTTAGCACATAAGTGTTTATTACCGAAAGAAGTTACCGAAGCTTATGTAAAACTGCAAGAAAGCTGGCAGGAAATGGAATCTTTTATCGTCAAGCGAGATAGAAGTTCCTATGAAGCTAATATCGAAGGTTATGCTAAACAAGTAAATAATTTCGTTTGGCTTTTACAAGAGTTTGTCGAACTGAAATTAAAGGTGGCGATCGGCGTAATTGCCGTATCTATGTTATTAATTATCGCCTTAGCTTATTTTGGCGTATGGTACACTCGAAAACGGATTATTACACCGCTTGATCAGCTGGTTACCGCAAGCCAACAAGTTAAAAATGAAGATTTTGATCATATCCAGCTAGCGGTAAATGAACCGAACGAATTAGGTTTTCTTTCTTCTGCATTTACCCAAATGGCAAGCGATTTAGCTAAACTATATGCTTCTCTTGAAGAGAAAGTTGAGGATAAGACCCGCCGTTTGATGTCGGTAAATCGTTCTTTGTTGGTATTATTCCAATGTTCTCAACTGTTAACGGCAAAACCGGTTAATCAAAACGTCTTATTTCAAGTGTTACAAACCGTGCTTGATAATGAACAATTACGTGGAATTGAGATTCAAGTTTATGGGGCGGATTATTGGAATGTGACCATTGATAATGCACCGGCACAAGATTGGCGTTATAACGAAATTGCGATTGAAAACGAGAAAATTGCGTTATTACGCTGGAAACCATCACTTTTATGTCCTGATGAGCGTTTAATTCAAAATGTATCGGAAATGATTGGGCGTAGTCTCTATGTTGTGCAAGTGCAG
Source organism: Actinobacillus equuli (assembly GCF_900636745.1). Classification (NCBI taxonomy): domain Bacteria; kingdom Pseudomonadati; phylum Pseudomonadota; class Gammaproteobacteria; order Pasteurellales; family Pasteurellaceae; genus Actinobacillus; species Actinobacillus equuli. The sequence goes on from NZ_LR134310.1 coordinate 2,219,434, forward strand.
AAACAGCAACAACAGTTAGTATTGATGGAAGAACGCTCGATTATTGCACGTGAGTTGCATGACTCGCTCGCACAATCACTGACGTTTTTCAAAATTCAGGTGAGCCTATTAAAACGTAATGGTGAAACCAAACAAGATTGGGAAAAACAAAAAGCGATTCTCGATGATTTTGAAAAAGCGTTGAATGAAGCATATAGTCAATTACGGGAATTACTTTCTACGTTTCGTTTAACTATTGAGGAAGCTAATCTTACTCATGCGTTAGAACGAGTGTTGGATTCGTTACGTATTCGAACATCGGCTCAAATTCGTCTGAATTGCAAACTGCCTTCGCAAATTTTTAGTGCGCAGCAACAAGTTCATGCGCTACAGATTGTGCGTGAAGCGGTCATTAATGCGATTAAGCATGCCAATGCGAGTGAAATCGATGTGATTGCAGAAACGAATACTGATGGTGAGCATTGCTTAATTATTCGTGACAACGGTAAGGGCATTGCAAGTGATATTGAGCCGGAAGGGCATTATGGGCTGACTATCATGAAAGAGCGAACTGCTGAATTAAAAGGTGAGTTTAGCATTAAGAACCGTTCGGAAGGCGGTGTTGAAGTGATGGTAATATTACCGAATATGATTACCGCATAATTTTTTATTTTTTAAGGAAGGCAATAAATGCAGATTCGAAAATCGACGGAAGCGGATTTCGAAACAATTTTAAATATTTATAACCAAGCAATTCCGACTCATCAAATTACGGCGGATTTAGAGTTAGCTACACCGATTAATCGTCGTGCTTGGTTTGACTTTCATTTAACCAGTGAGCAATACCCGATTTGGACGGTAGAAGATGAAAACGGCATTGCCGGTTGGTTTAGTTTTTCGCCGTTTTATGAGCGACCGGCTTTTGTACATACCTCTGAAATTAGTATTTATTTAGATAGCAGTGCTAAGGGCAAAGGCTATGGCTCGAAGATCATTGAATTTATGCAATCGGAAATGTTGAAGCATAATATTCATACGCTGATGGCATATGTGTTCGAATTGAACCAAGTCAGCCAAAATCTGATGCGTAAGCATGGCTTTGCACAGTGGGGTAGATTCCCCAATATTGCAAATATGGGGAAAGATGAACAAGGGCAGGATAAATGGCGCACGTTATTAATGATGTCTTACCAAAAAGGCATTGAATAAGCGGTCATTTTTTATCAAATTTTTGTAAAAGGAACAGAAATGGAACGAACTAAAGTTGTGTTAGCTACGGGAAATAAAGGCAAAGTCAAAGAAATGTCGGATGTTTTGGCGCAATTTGGCTTTGATGTAGTGGCACAAAGTGAATTCGGTATCGAATCACCGGAAGAAACCGGTTTAACTTTCGTCGAAAATGCGCTGTTAAAAGCACGCTATGCTTCAAAAATGACCGGATTACCGGCAATTGCGGATGATTCGGGACTTGCGGTGGATGCACTGGGTGGCGCACCGGGGCTTTATTCCGCGCGTTATGCGGGCGAAGAAGGCAACGATCAAGCAAATCGTCAAAAATTATTAGCTGAAATGCAAAATGTTGCAGATGAAAAACGTGGTGCGAAATTTGTCAGTTGTATCGTTTTTCTACAACACGAAACTGATCCGACACCGAAAATTGCCTTAGGCGAATGTTTTGGTGAAATTTTACGTGAAGAACGTGGTCAAAATGGTTTTGGTTACGATTCTCTATTCTTCTATCCGCCAAAAAATTGCAGTTTCGCTGAGTTAGAAACCAGTGAGAAAAAGAAAATTTCACACCGTGCAATGGCATTGGAAGTGCTAAAACAACAGTTACTAAAGTAAACGAAGTGACGTTTACGAGGAGAAAATATGATTATTACCACCACACCAACCATTGAAGGTCACCAAATCACTGAATATAAAGGTTTAGTGTTTGGCGAAGTGGTTTCCGGTGCCAATTTTATTCGTGATTTTTTTGCGAGTATTACTGATGTGATCGGCGGGCGTTCAGGTGCTTACGAAAGCAAGTTAAATAGTGCCAGACAAGAAGCGTTAGCCGAATTGGAAAAAGAAGCGAAACGTGTTGGCGCAAATGCGGTGGTTGGTGTCTCAATGGAATATCAATCAATGGGTGGCGATAAAGGCATGTTTATCGTGGTTGCAACCGGCACGGCAGTGGTGATTCGTTAAATCTAATAGATTGTACGAATCCAAGCGGTCATTTTTCACTGCTTTTTTGCAAATTATCCTATAAAAAATCCCCGCATTTGGCGGGGATTTTTATATTCATTACGTTTAGAATAAACCGGTAATCAAACCGTTTTCATCGACATCAATACGATTTGCCGCCGGCACTTTTGGTAAGCCCGGCATACGCATAATGCTACCGCAAATCGCAACGATAAAGCCGGCACCGGCAGAAACACTAATACTGCGTACGGTAACAGTAAAACCGCTTGGGCAACCGAGTAATTTGGCATTATCGCTTAATGAATATTGTGTTTTCGCCATACAAATCGGTAATTTATCTAAACCTAATTTTTCCAGATTTTTAATTTCCGCTAAGGCTTCGGCACTAAAATTCACATCATCTGCACCATAGATTTTTTGTGCGATCGCTTTGATCTTGTTTTGCACGCTTTCATTTACGTCATAGACAAAATTAAAACGGTTCTCTTGTTCATCAATCGCTTTTAATACTTTTTGTGCCAAGTCCACACCTCCGGCACCGCCTTTACCCCACACTTCAGTGAGCGATACTTCCACGCCTTGTTCCGCGCAAGCGGTCTGAATTAGGGCTAATTCCGCATCGGTATCGGATACAAAGCGGTTCAATGCGACCACAACCGGTAAGCCGAATACATTTTTCAGGTTACTGATATGTTTAAGTAGATTTGGTAAACCTTGTTGTAAAGCGGTTAAATTTTCTTCAGCTAAATTCGCTTTTTCAACACCGCCGTTATATTTCAGCGCTTTTACCGTGGCAACGACCACAGCCACATCCGGTTTAAGATCAGCTAAACGGCATTTAATATCACAGAATTTTTCTGCGCCTAAATCCGCACCGAAACCGGCTTCTGTTACTGCATAATCGCCTAAATGTAATGCTAAACGCGTTGCAGTAACCGAGTTACAACCGTGAGCGATATTGGCAAATGGACCACCGTGAATAAAGGCTGGGCTGCCTTCAATCGTTTGTACTAAATTCGGTTTAATCGCATCTTTCAACAATGCCGCCATTGCACCGTGCGCATTTAAATCTTTTGCATAAACCGGTTGTTTGTCAGTGGTGTAAGCAACTAAGATATTACCTAAACGTGTTTTTAAATCGGCAAGATCTTTAGCTAAACAGAAAATTGCCATTACTTCCGAAGCAACAGTAATATCAAAACCGTCCGGACGAATCACACCGTCTGTCGGATTACCCAAACCGCCTAATACGTTACGTAATTGACGATCGTTCATATCAATTACACGACGCCATAACACACGTTTGGTATCAATATTTAACGCATTGCCTTGGTAGATATGGTTATCCAATAATGCCGCCAATAGGTTATTGGCACTGGTGATAGCGTGGAAATCGCCGGTAAAATGTAAGTTGATATCTTCCATCGGCAACACTTGTGCGTAACCGCCGCCAGCCGCACCGCCTTTCACGCCGAATACCGGACCTAATGACGGCTCACGTGCCGCAACCACTGCATTTTTACCAAGCTGGTTTAACGCATCGGTTAAACCGATAGTTACGGTGGTTTTTCCTTCGCCTGCCGGAGTTGGGTTAATGGCGGTCACTAAAATTAATTTACCGTTTTTAGCCGGTAATTTGAAAGCATCCGCCGGATTAATTTTCGCTTTATATTTGCCGTATTGTTCGATTTGATCGGCATTTAAACCTAATTTTTCCGCAATTTTATTAATAGGCTGCATAATGGCAGCTTGAGCAATTTCTACATCGCTTTTCATTCATCCTCCACAGTGGCAAACGTTTGCTTTTTTAAACCCTGCTAGAATATGCTAAAATCCGTTTAAAATAAAGAACTGTAACAGATATTTAACAAAAAAGATGACGAATCAATTAACTCCAAACTTTTGGCAAACAAAAAGCCTGATTGAAATGAATGATGCAGAATGGGAAGCATTGTGTGACGGTTGCGGAAAATGTTGTTACCGCAAATATATTCAAGGCAGAGGAAAACGAGAGCGCCTATATTACACTTCGGTCGCTTGTAATTTACTGGACGTGAATAACGGACGTTGTACCAATTATCCGAACCGTTTCAAAATTGAGCAGGATTGCACAAAATTAACCAAGAAAAATTTGCCTGATTTCGGTTGGTTGCCGAAAACCTGTGCCTACCGCTTACTTTATGAAGGTAAGTCGTTATTTGATTGGCATCCGTTGATCTCTAACGATCCGCAATCGGTAAAAAAAGCGAATATTCTCATTCCAAACGGAATTCATGAAAAAGATGTGATAGATTGGTTTGAATTTGTAATTGATGAGGTTTAAGCTAACAAGCGGTCATTTTTTGTAAAAAACTTGCAAAATATGACCGCTTGTTATTTGGATAATTTTAATAATGATAAGAGGGCAAACACAATGAAAACAGCATTAGTTACTGGGGCAACGGCAGGATTCGGCTTAGCCATTTGCAAATTACTGATTAAATCAGGTTATAAAGTGATTGGTACCGGCAGACGTAAAGAACGCCTTGCCGAGCTACATTCGCAATTAGGTAATAATTTCTTACCGCTTGCATTTGATGTCAGTGATGAAGAGGCTACCTCTCAAGCCTTAAATAATCGTCCGGCAGGCTGGCAAGCGGTGGATTTATTAGTCAATAACGCCGGATTGGCATTAGGGTTGGAACCGGCTTATAAAACCGATTTAAAAGATTGGTATCAGATGATCGATACTAATATTAAAGGGCTAGTGACGGTTACTCGTTTGATTTTACCGGAAATGGTAGAACGTAATAGCGGGCATATTATCAATTTAGGTTCAATCGCCGGTAATTATCCTTACCCGGGCGGTAACGTTTATGGCGGCACAAAAGCCTTTGTTAAACAATTCAGCCTCAATTTACGTGCGGATTTAGCCGGTACGAAAGTACGTGTGACCAATGTAGAGCCCGGCTTATGCGGCGGTACGGAATTTTCCAATGTACGCTTTAAAGGTGATGACGATAAAGCGGCAAAAGTGTATGAAAACGTGAATTATGTCGCACCGGAAGATATTGCCAATATTGTGCTATGGCTAAACCAACAACCGGAACATGTCAATATTAACCGCATTGAAGTGATGCCGGTGGCACAAACTTTCTCACCGCTTGCGGTGGCAAGAGGCTAACTCACTTACCAAAAGCGGTCTAAAACAGACCGCTTTTAAATGCTAAATAAACGAAATTTTTACTTGCATACCGTGGAATTATGTACTATTTTGATAGTACATAATATTTCTTATAGAGAGAACACGATATGTCAGACACACTTCTTAATCCTTACTTCGGCGAATTTGGCGGAATGTATGTTCCTGAAATTCTAGTACCGGTTTTAAAGCAACTTGAATCTGCTTTTGTCGATGCACAAAATGATCCATTATTCCAAGCGGAATTTACCGACTTATTGAAAAACTACGCCGGTCGTCCGACCGCATTAACGCTTTGCCGTAATCTCACCAAAGGAAGCAAAACCAAACTTTATCTTAAACGTGAAGATCTGTTACACGGCGGCGCACATAAGACTAACCAAGTATTAGGACAAGCCTTGTTGGCAAAACGCATGGGCAAAACTCGTATTATTGCGGAGACCGGTGCCGGCCAGCATGGGGTGGCAACAGCATTAGCCTGTGCAATGTTAGATTTACCTTGTGTCATTTATATGGGGGCTAAAGATGTGGAACGCCAATCACCGAACGTATTTCGTATGCGTTTGATGGGCGCGGAAGTGATTCCGGTACAAAAAGGTTCTTGCTCATTAAAAGATGCCTGCTGTGAAGCGATGCGTGACTGGGCGGCAAACTATGAAACAACCCATTACTTAATTGGTACGGCGGCAGGCCCGCACCCGTTCCCAACCATGGTACGTGAATTTCAGAAAATGATTGGCGAAGAAACTAAACGTCAAATTTTAGGAAAAGAAAACCGCTTACCGGATGCCGTAATTGCTGCGGTTGGCGGCGGATCGAATGCAATCGGTATGTTTGCGGATTTTATTGAGGAAAAAGGCGTGCAATTGATCGGTGTAGAACCGGCTGGCAAAGGCATTGAAACCGGCGAACACGGCGCACCGCTTAAACACGGTACAACCGGCATTTATTTCGGAATGAAATCGCCGATTATGCAAACTAAGGACGGGCAAATCGAAGAATCTTATTCGATTTCAGCAGGGTTGGATTTCCCATCCGTTGGGCCTCAACACGCCTATCTAAATGCCACAGGCAGAGCAGATTACGTATCTATTACTGATAAAGAAGCGTTAGATGCTTTCCAAGCGTTAGCACAGCACGAAGGGATTATTCCGGCCTTGGAAAGCTCACACGCGTTGGCTTACGCACTAAAACTAATTGCACAAAATCCGGAAAAAGAACAACTATTGGTGGTGAATCTCTCCGGTCGTGGCGATAAAGATATTTTTACCGTAGATAAAATTTTAAATGGGGGAAACTAATATGAGCCGTTTTGATACTTTGTTTGCTGATTTAAAAGTGAAAAACGAAGGGGCTTTTGTGCCGTTTGTTACCCTGTGTGATCCGGATTTTGATCGTTCGTTTGAAATCATCGAAACACTGATCGCTAACGGTGCAGATGCGTTGGAGCTAGGTTTCCCGTTTTCAGATCCTTTGTTGGATGGCCCAGTGATTCAAGCAGCGAATAAACGTGCATTAGACGGTGGCTACAGCACCGATGCGTGTTTTGAAATGATTGCCAAAATTCGCTCAAAATACCCTGAAATTCCGATTGGCTTGCTGCTTTGTGCTAATTTAGTCTTCGTACCAACCGAAGAAGTGTTTTTCAAACGTTGTGCCGAAACCGGCGTTGATGCGGTGTTAATTGCTGATGTGCCGGTACTTGCCGCCGAAGAATTTACGCAAACCGCTAAAAAATACGGTATTCAATCAGTCTTCATTTGTCCGCCAAATGCAGATCAGGTAACGATCGAACGTATTGCACGTTTAACCGAAGGCTATACCTATTTGGTTTCTCGTGCTGGCGTGACCAGTGCCGAGAACCAAGCGCATGCTAAAAATTTAGATAATCTTATCGAATGCCTCAAGCGGTCAAATTCTGCGCCGATTTTGCAAGGCTTTGGAATTGCAAAACCTGAGCAAGTCAAAGAAGCATTAGCGCTTGGCTGTGATGGTGCGATTTCCGGCTCGGCGATTGTGAAAATTATTGAAAGTCATTTAGATAATCAAACGTGTTTATTGGCAGAATTGGCAGATTTTGTTACTACAATGAAAAATGCGACTTATCGCGCATAAATGATAGAAATAAGCTATTAGGTTAGCTAGAGAAAAATTTGTACCTTAGTAGTGGTTGGGTTTTACTAAGGTGCAAATTTTTATTTTTGGAAGTGTTGTCGTTAAATAAAGTTTGAAATGATAAGCGGTCGATTATTGACGCTCTTTTGCAAATAAGTAGCTGTTTAAACCTACGATAATAATGTTTAAAATTGCCACAATATAAGCTTTAGTGGTAAAACCATAAAGCGTAAATCCTAGTCCCCAAACGATATTAGAGAGACGTAGAGTCGTCATACTTCTAATAAAAAATGAGAGAATAAGAATAAGGACCGAACCATAACTAAGAAATTCAACAATGCTCATTTGTTATCCTAATAAGCTTAGAAATTATAAGGCGGTTATTCTACACAAAAAAGAAGCATTGATATAGCTTCCACAGTTTTTAAACGTTGTTTAGCCGGATAATTTACAAAAAAATTGGCTAAATATTTATACAGTATTATAATAAGAAGGCTGTTTGCGCATTTGGGGCAAGCAGCCTTCACGCTTTTTTATATATATGAACAAATTAGACAATAAAATTATCCATGCCTTCAGTGAAGATGGCTTACTCAGTAACAATATTCGAGGATTTCGCCCTCGCGCAGCGCAACTTGAAATGGCTCAAGCGGTCGGAAGAGCGGTAAAATTTGCCACTCCGGCGGTGGTGGAAGCCGGCACCGGCACCGGTAAAACCTTCGCTTATTTAGTGCCGGCGTTGCTTTCCGGCAAAAAAACCATTGTGTCAACAGGTTCTAAAAATCTGCAAGACCAATTATTTAACCGAGATCTGCCTACTATTCAAAAAGCTTTAAAATATAAAGGTAAAGTCGCTTTATTAAAAGGGAGAGCCAATTACCTCTGTTTGGAACGCTTGGATCAAGTGGTGGCAATGGGCGTGCTAGGCGATAAATCGGTGTTAGCGGATTTATCGAAAGTCAGCAAATGGCATACTTCAACTAAAACCGGTGATTTAAGTGAATGTATCACGATTGCGGAAGATAGCCCGATTTTACCGCAGCTAGTGAGTACTGCAGAAAGTTGCTTAGGTTCGGACTGTCCGCATTTTAAAGATTGCTACGTGGTGCAAGCTCGCCGCAGAGCAATGGAAGCGGATGTGGTGGTGGTCAATCATCATCTGTTTTGTGCTGATATGGCGGTCAAAGAAACCGGCTTCGGTGAGTTAATTCCGGAAGCGGAATTAGTAATTTTTGATGAAGCCCATCAATTACCGGATATTGCCAGCCAATATTTCGGTCAATCGTTAAGTTCCCGTCAACTGTTTGATATTTGTAAAGATACCAATATTGTTTACCGTACCGAACTGAAGGATCTCGCTCAGTTAGGCAAAGCAGCGGATCACTTACAAAAAGTGGTGCAAGATTTTCGTTTGTTAATGGGAACGGAAGGTACGATTCGAGGTAATTTGCGAGAGTTGTTTAACGACCAAAAAGTAGTAGATGGTTTAACTAAAGTGGCGGAAAACATTGATTTTTTAAGCGATGTGATTAAAAAATCGCTCGGACGCTCGGAAACACTCGATAAAATTTTCGAAAGATTGGCGGAAGTCAAAGTTCAATTAAAAAAATTGAGCGATACTACTGTCGTTGGCTATTGCTATTGGTATGAAGCCAACGGGCGTTCTTTCGGTTTACATATCACGCCGTTAACTGTGGCAGATAAATTCGGTGAACAACTCAAAAATCAGCAAATTGGTTGGGTATTTACTTCGGCAACGCTTGAGGTCGGCGGCAAATTTGATCACTTCTGCCAGCGTCTAGGCATTGAGAATGCGGAACAATTGGTATTGCAAAGTCCTTTTGATTACGCTAATCAATCGTTACTTTGTGTCCCTCGTTATTTGCCGGACACGAATAAATCGCACACCTTAACTGAACTCGGTAAAATGTTGATGCCCGTTATTGAAGCTAATAACGGTCGTTGCTTTTTGCTCTGTACTTCCTATTTTATGATGCGAGGTTTAGCGGATTTTCTGCGTGAGCACAGTAAATTAAGTGTGCTATTGCAAGGGGAAACCAGCAAAGCTCGCTTATTAGAAAAATTTATTGCGGAAGAAAATAGCGTATTAGTCGCTACTCAAAGTTTCTGGGAAGGGATCGATGTGCGAGGTGATGCGTTATCGTTGGTGATTATTGATAAGTTGCCGTTTACCTCGCCGGATGAGCCGTTGCTGAGAGCGCGTATGGAAGATTGTCGTTTACAAGGCGGAGAGCCGTTTAACGATATTCAAATTCCGGAAGCGGTTATCACCTTGAAGCAGGGGGTAGGGCGATTAATTCGTGATGTAACCGATAGAGGCGTGGTGATCATTTGTGATTCACGTTTAGTGATGCGGAATTATGGTCAAACATTCCTGAAGAGTTTACCGCCGTCAACGCGTACGCGTGATTTAAACAAAGTGATTCAATTCTTAAAAAATTAGTGAACAAGCGGTTAAATTTGCAAAATTTTTTGCAAATTCGACCGCTTATTTTGGAGGATACTCACATGATTGTTCGTATGCTCAGAATGCTGATTTCCTTAGCGTTACTCTTTGCGATGTTATATGCAGGGAAATTACTTAGCATTCTGATTCCGATAGGTATTTCCGATAGTATTTGGGGAATGCTATTACTGTTTAGCTGTTTAGTTATCGGTGTTGTAAAAGTTGAATGGGTAACACCAAGCGCAAGACCGTTAACACGTTATATGACGATCTTCTTTATTCCTATCTGTGCTGAAATTATCGAACATCTTGATACTTTACAGGTACATTTCACCTCATTTGTGTTCGCCAATATACTTAGTACCGCAGTTTCTTTAGTCTTAATTGGGCTGTTTGCGCAATGGATTTTTCACCGTAAATAATAGAAGAAGGTAATATGATATATTTTTATTCTCTCTTAACCATTTTCGCCTTCCTTGCCGGGCAGCGTATCAGCCAAAAGTTACGTTCGTCCGTACTTAATCCTTTTGTGATTGCTTTAACAATCGTTATTTTAGTGATTGTGATGGGGAAAGTGCCTTATTCGGAATATTATCAGGGCAATTTTCCGATCAACAATTTACTTGGTGTATCTGTTGTAGCACTCGCCTTACCATTCTATGAGCAGTTACCGCAAATTCGTAAAAAATGGCGCCCGATTTTAGCGGTTGTTGTATTTGGCAGCGTATGTACCATGTTAACCGGTGTGCTATTTGCCGTGCTACTAGGAGCGAGTCCGTCTATTCTTGCGGCAATTGTACCTAAATCGGTTTCTACGCCGATAGCAATTGCGATTTCAAGCCAAATTGGCGCAAGTTCCGCAGTAACAGCGGTTGGCGTGCTGGTTGCCGGACTGTTGGGCTCGGTATTCGGATTTAGCTTCTTACACTATATTGGCGTACGTAATGTCCGTGCTATCGGTTTAACGATGGGGGCAGTTTCTCATGCGTTAGGTACAGGACGTTGTATGGAATACAGTGTTAAAACCGGCAGCTATAGTTCCATCGCATTAGTATTAAGTGGTGTACTTTCGTCCGTTTTAGCGCCTTTCGTGTTCAGACTTGTATTAGCTTTATTCTATTAATTTGGTATCTCATTCAATTCAGGGTACAATGCCCCGATTTTTGAAAATTAAGAATGGACATTATGCAAGAAAAAGATCTTTCGACCTTTAAAACGTTTAAACGTTTATTTCCAACGATTGCGCCTTATAAGTGGGGACTTGTTGTCGGGGCAATCGCGCTAGTGCTGAATGCACTGGTAGATTCGGGGCTTATCTATCTCTTAAAACCGTTGTTGGATCAAGGATTTGGTCAGGCGGATCACAGCTTTTTAAAACTTATGGCTGTGTTAGTCGTGGTATTTATTTTAGTGAGAGGTATTACGAACTATATTGCCGGTTATTGTTTAGCTTGGGTTTCGGGTAATGTGGTAATGACATTGCGCCGTAATATTTTCCAGCACTTGATGTATATGCCGGTCAGTTATTTTGACCAAAATCCGGTTGGACGCTCTCTTTCTCGTGTAACTTATGATACGGAAATGGTTGCCACCTCTTCTTCACACGCTTTAGTCACTATCGTGCGTGAAGGAGCATATTTAATTTCATTATTTGTGGTGATGATTTACACCAGTTGGCAATTATCGTTGGTGTTATTTGTTATGGCGCCGATCATCGGTGTATTAATCGGTATTGTGTCAAAACGCTTCCGTAAATTGAGCCGCCATATCCAAAGTTCAATGGGTGAATTAACCGTAACTACCGAGCAAATGCTAAAAGGGCATAAAGTTGTGTTGTCATTCGGCGGTCAGCAAGTTGAAAAAGAGCGTTTTGATCGTGTGAGTAATGATATGCGCCGTAAAGGGATGAAAATCGTTTCGGCAGATGGGATTTCAGACGGCGTTGTGCAATTAATTGCCTCTTTTGCGTTATCGGTTGTTCTGTATGTGGCGACATTCCCTGAAGTGATGAGTGAAAATCTTACGGCAGGTTCGTTTACTGTGGTGTTTTCATCTATGATGGCAATGTTACGTCCGCTAAAATCGTTGACGAATGTTAACTCACAGTTCCAACGTGGTATGGCGGCTTGTCAAACGTTGTTTGAATTCCTTGATTTGAAAACAGAGAAAGATCTTGGTACTCACGAAGTTACACGAGTAAAAGGCGATGTGACATTCAATAATGTTTCGTTTAGTTATGAAGGTAAAGACGAACGTGCATTGGATCGTATTTCTTTTGCTATTCCGCAAGGCAAGACAGTGGCATTGGTCGGTCGTTCCGGCTCAGGCAAGTCAACGATTGCGAACCTATTAACGCGTTTTTATGATATTGATGAAGGGGAAATTACGCTAGATGGCGTGAATATCCAAGACTATAAATTGGCGAATTTACGTGAACAATGTTCGGTAGTTTCACAACAAGTACACTTATTCAATGACACGATTGCTAATAATATCGCTTATGCGGCTACCGATAAATATAGTCGTGAGCAAATTATTGCGGCAGCGACAGCGGCACATGCAATGGAGTTTATTGAGAAGCTTGATGACGGTTTAGATACGGTGATCGGTGAAAACGGCGCAAGTCTTTCGGGCGGTCAGCGTCAACGTTTAGCCATTGCCCGTGCTTTATTACGCAATTCTCCGGTCTTGGTGTTAGATGAAGCAACTTCTGCATTGGATACAGAATCCGAACGTGCAATTCAAGCGGCACTTGCTGAGTTACAAAAAGATAAAACTGTGCTTGTGATCGCTCATCGCTTATCTACGATTGAAAAAGCAGATGAAATTTTAGTTGTCGATCACGGGCAAATTATCGAACGTGGTTCTCACTCTCAATTACTTGCACAAAACGGGGCGTATAAACAATTGCACAGCCTTCAGTTTAGTTAATCGAACGAAGTCTCCCTTTCGGGAGACTTTTCGTTTTCTACAAGCGGTCAAAAATGGCTAAAAAATTACAAATTTTTAACAGAATTAGACCGCTTATAAGGTAGAATAGCCACTCATGTTATAAAAGGTTCGCTATGAAAAAATTTTCTTTTTTAGTTTCGCTCGGTGCGATGTTAGTGTTAACGGGCTGTAATTCGGTGTTAGATGCACCTACAACCGTTCAAACGCCGGCCGTACAAATCTCGCATACCGATGCCAAATGGCAGCAACATCTCAATCAATTAGCTCAGATTAAGCGTTATCAAGCGAAAGGGCAATTCGGGTACATTTCACCAGAAGAGCGTTTTTCTTCACACTTTGATTGGCAATACCAATCGGCAAATAATTTCGGCTTAGAGCTTTCATCAAATTTATCGACAAAGTCGATGAAATTACATCGTACTCAGCGAGGATTAACCGTTTCGGACAGCGAAGGGCGTTCACGTACGGAAGCGGATGTAAATGCACTGATGGAAGAAATTATCGGCGTTTCGTTTCCGATTGATCAATTTGCGTATTGGGTAAAAGGTCAGCCGGAGAAAAACGGCAACTATATTGTGAATGATAAACGTCAACTTTCACAATTTAGTTATCCGATTAACGGTCAAGTGTGGCAAGCGAGCTATGTTGAATATCACGAAGATCGTCAACCGAACTTACCGAAGTTAATCGTATTAGAGAATGGTCAACAAACCTTAAAAATTCGTATTGATCAATGGACGTATTAATGAATAAAGTCACTTTACCTAGCCCGGCTAAGTTAAATCTTTTCTTATACATTACTAACAGACGCACAGACGGTTATCACGAGTTACAAACCTTATTTCAATTTTTGGATTTTGGCGATGAGATTTCACTGGAAGTAAATCAGAGCGGTGAAATTGAATTGTTAAACGAAATTGAAGGGGTCGAAAAAGAGCAGAACTTAATTTATCGAGCTGCAAAATTATTACAAAAGCATACCGCTTGTACGAAAGGTGCCAAAATCGGCGTGACCAAGCGTTTACCAATGGGCGGTGGCGTTGGCGGCGGCTCATCGAATGCAGCAACCGTATTGGTCGGATTAAACCATTTTTGGCAAACAGGCTTAAGTCTTGAAGAGCTTGCAGCATTAGGGCTGAGCTTAGGTGCGGATGTGCCGATTTTTGTGCGTGGTGTTGCGGCTTTTGCAGAAGGTGTCGGCGAAGTGTTAACACCTTGTGAGCCGGAAGAAAAATGGTTTGTGGTGTTAAAACCGAGTGTTTCTATTTCGACCGCAGTCGTTTTTAATGACCCTAATTTGCCTCGAAATACGCCAAAACGTAGTTTGACAGAACTGTTAGAGAATAAATGGGCAAACGATTGCGAAAAAGTTGTACGAGATCATTATTCAGAGGTTGAAGATCTTGTTCAAGAATTGGTAGAATATGCACCGTTTCGGTTAACGGGCACTGGTGCTTGTATTTTTGCCGAATTTAATTCAAAAGAAGACGCGCAGAAAGTCTTCGACTGCAAACCTCAAAACGTGTGTGGTTTTGTTGCTAAAGGGCAGAACATTTCGCCTTTGCACAAAAAATTAAACTTAATTCCCTAACTTCCCTTTGTAAATTCAAGGATCAATTCCAATGCCAGATATCAAACTGTTTGCGGGTAACGCAACGCCAGAACTTGCAAAACGTATTGCAGAGCGCCTTTACATCTCTTTAGGCAATGCAACAGTCGGTCGTTTTAGCGACGGTGAAATTCAAGTTCAAATTAATGAAAACGTACGTGGTTCGGATGTGTTTATTATCCAGTCGACTTGCGCACCAACTAATGACAACTTAATGGAATTGATTGTGATGGTTGATGCTTTACGTCGTGCGTCTGCAGGTCGTATCACGGCTGTTATTCCTTATTTCGGTTATGCTCGCCAAGACCGCCGCGTTCGTTCAGCGCGTGTGCCGATTACGGCAAAAGTTGTGGCGGACTTCCTTTCAAGCGTAGGTGTTGACCGCGTGTTAACTTGTGACTTACACGCAGAACAAATTCAAGGCTTCTTTGATGTGCCGGTAGATAACGTATTCGGTTCACCGGTACTTATTGAAGACATTGTTAAGAAAACGGATTTAAACAATCCAATGGTGGTATCACCGGATATCGGTGGTGTAGTACGTGCGCGTGCGATCGCTAAATTGTTAAATGATGCGGATATGGCAATCATTGATAAACGCCGTCCGAAAGCAAACGTATCACAAGTAATGCATATTATCGGTGATGTGGCGGGTCGTGACTGTATCTTAGTTGATGATATGATCGACACTGGCGGTACTTTAGTTAAAGCAGCGGAAGCATTGAAAGAACGTGGCGCGACCAAAGTGGTTGCTTACGCAACGCATGCGGTATTCTCAGGCACTGCAGCGAAGAACTTAGCGAATCCGGCATTAGATGAAGTGGTTGTAACCGATACAATTCCACTTTCTGATGAAATCAAAGCATTAAACAAAGTACGTGCATTAACATTATCAAGCATGTTAGCGGAAGCTATTCGTCGTATTAGCAACGAAGAGTCCATTTCTGCAATGTTTGACGCATAATTTCTGATAAGGGCGAGTTGAGTACTCGCCCTTAGTTTATCTATTTCTTTCTATTAACCGAAGAGCTCATCATGTATTCCCTCATTCGTAAATGTCTTTTTGCTATGGACGCTGAAAATGCGCATAATTTTTCCGTTCAAGCGCTTAAACTTGTCGGAAAATTACCTTTTGATCCTTTACCTATTCCTCATAATCCGGTTGAAGTAATGGGGCTGCAATTTAAAAATCCCATAGGGCTTGCCGCCGGTGCGGATAAAAACGGCGAAGCGATTGACGGTTTTGGCAAGCTAGGATTCGGTTTTATTGAAGTCGGAACGGTGACACCGGTTGCACAAGACGGTAATCCTAAGCCACGTCAATTCCGTCTTTTGGAAGCGGAGGGTATCATCAATCGTAATGGCTTTAATAATTACGGTGTGGATGTATTGGTAGAAAATGTGAAATGTTCCAAATATGACGGGGTACTCGGAATTAATATCGGTAAGAATGCCTTTACGCCGATCGAGAACGCTTTGGATGATTACCAAATTTGTTTACGTAAGGTGTATGAGTATGCCGATTATATTACGGTGAATATTTCTTCACCGAACACAAAGAATCTACGTTCATTGCAATACGGTGATGCATTAGATGAATTGCTGAGTGCGTTAAAGCAAGAACAATCAACACTTTCGCAAAAGTTTGCAAAATATAAACCGCTTGTTCTGAAAATTGCGCCGGATTTAACGGATGAAGAAGTGGCTTCGGTAGCGGATAGTTTGGTACGACATAGGATTGACGGCGTTATTGCCGGTAATACGACGTTATCTCGAGAACCGGTAGCAGGTTTAAAACATGCGGAGCAACAAGGCGGCTTAAGCGGTAAGCCGTTACATTCGCTCAGTACTCATTTAATCCGTAGGTTAGCGAAGGAATTAAACGGGCAGTTACCAATTATTGGTAGCGGAGGTATTCATTCTGTCTCTTCCGGTCAGGAAAAAATTGATGCGGGTGCAAGTTTATTGCAAGTTTATTCGGCAATGATTTATCAGGGGCCGGCGCTGATTCAAGAGCTGGCCAAACAGGTTAAACTTAATAAATAGCCCTTAAACAAGCGGTTAAAATTTGTAAAAAAATTGCAGGTTTTAACCGCTTGTTTATAGGAAAGACAACGGTTGGCACAGGTCAAAAAAATAGACAAAATAGGTCAATTTTGTTATCTTGTTAGCCAAAATTTTTCTACAAATTTTCAACATTTTTTATAGTGTGATAAAAAGTGTTTAAAATCAAGTAGATATCGCAAGATATTCACTCGAATAGAAAACAAGTTTTTACATTTTGTTAAACTTTCTGTGTGTTTTATGTTTAGTCTAATCGAATGAATGTCTATAATTTCATCAAACGATAAGTTTAAGTATAGAGAACTTATCACTCATTATTTACTTAAAATAAGGACAACCTATGTCAGAGTTAGAAAGAGATGTAGATCCATTTGAAACCAAAGAGTGGTTAGAATCACTTGATTCATTAATCCGTGTAGAAGGTGTTGAACGTGCACAATTCATTATCGATGAATTATTAAGCCAAGCGCGTAAAGATGGCGTGCCGGTTCAATCTGGTGTGACAACAGCGTATGTAAATACTATCCCTGTGTCTGCACAACCAGCTTACCCGGGTGACCACAAAATTGAACGTCGTATTCGTTCTGCAGTACGTTGGAACGCTATCGCAATGGTTTTACGTAGCCAGAAGAAAGATCTTGACTTAGGTGGTCATATTTCAACATTCCAATCAGCGGCAACAATGTATGAAGTGTGCTACAACCACTTCTTCAAAGCGGCAACTGAGAAAAATGGTGGCGACTTAGTATTCTTCCAAGGTCACGCAGCACCAGGTATGTATGCGCGTGCTTATGTTGAAGGTCGTTTAACGGAAGAACAATTAGACAATTTCCGTCAAGAAGCATTTGCGGATGGTTTATCTTCATACCCGCACCCGAAATTAATGCCTGAATTCTGGCAATTCTCAACCGTATCAATGGGTTTAGGTCCTGTTAATGCGATTTATCAAGCACGTTTCCTAAAATATCTTGAAAACCGTGGCTTAAAAGATACGTCAGACCAAAAAGTTTACGCATTCTTAGGCGATGGTGAGATGGATGAAATCGAGTCTAAAGGTGCGTTAACATTTGCTGCTCGTGAAAAATTAAATAACTTAATTTTCACTGTAAGCTGTAACTTACAACGTTTAGACGGTCCGGTAAACGGTAACGGTAAAATCGTTCAAGAATTAGAAGGTTTATTCACCGGTGCAGGTTGGGAAGTAATCAAAGTATTATGGGGCAGCAACTGGGATAAATTATTCGCGAAAGATACTTCAGGTAAATTAGCACAATTAATGATGGAAGTGGTTGATGGTGACTACTTAACCTTCAAATCAAAAGATGGCGCTTATATTCGTGAACACTTCTTCGGTCGTTACCCAGAAACAGCTGCATTAGTAGCGGATATGACAGACGAAGAGATTTGGGATCTTCGCCGTGGTGCGCACGACAGCGAAAAACTTTACGCTGCATATGCGAAAGCACAAAAATCAGATAAACCAGTTGTGATTTTAGCTCACCAAGTTAAAGGTTATAAAATCCCTGAAGCAGAAAGTAAAAATACTGCTCACCAATCGAAAAAAATGTCATTAGAAAGCTTAAAAGGCTTCCGTGACTACTTCGAATTACCGTTAACCGATGAGCAAGTAGAAAATCTTGAGTACATCAAATTTGCTGAAGGTTCTGAAGAATACAACTATATTCACGGTCAACGTAAAGCATTAAACGGTTATGTTCCGGCTCGTCGTCCTAAATTTGACGTAGAGTACAAAGTACCTGCATTAGAAGAATTCAAAGCGTTACTTGAAGAACAACCACGTGGTATTTCAACCACAATGGCGTTTACGCGTGCATTAAATATCTTATTAAAAGATAAAAATATCGGTAAAACAATCGTTCCGATGATCGTAGACGAAGCGCGTACATTCGGTATGGAAGGTTTATTCCGTCAAGTGGGTATTTACAACCCGCACGGTCAAAACTATACGCCTTCAGACCGCGATTTAGTTGCTTACTACCGTGAAGCGAAAGACGGTCAAGTATTGCAAGAAGGTATTAACGAATTAGGTGGTGCAGCGTCTTGGGTTGCAGCGGCAACGTCTTACTCTGTAAGCAACCAACCGATGATTCCATTCTTCATCTATTACTCAATGTTCGGTTTCCAACGTGTGGGTGATATGATGTGGTTAGCGGGTGACCAATTAGCTCGTGGTTTCATGGTGGGTGGTACGTCTGGTCGTACAACATTAAACGGTGAAGGTTTACAACACGAAGACGGTCATAGCCATATTCAAGCGGGTATTATCCCTAACTGTATTACTTACGACCCATCATTTGCGTTTGAAGTTGCGGTAATCATGCAAGACGGTATCAACCGTATGTATGGTGAAAAACAAGAAGATGTTTTCTATTACATGACAACATTAAACGAAGTAATGGATCAACCTGCAATGCCGGAAGGTGCTGAAGAAGGTATCCGTAAAGGTTTATATAAATTCGAAACCGTTAAAGGTAAAGGCAAAGGTCACGTTCAGTTATTAGGTTCTGGTGCAATTATGCGTCACGTTCGTGAAGCGGCACAGATCCTTGCGAATGACTACGGCGTAACTTCAGACGTATTCTCTGCGCCATCATTCAATGAATTAGCACGTGAAGGTAACGATGCAGTACGTTGGAACTTATTACACCCAACAGCGGAACAACGTGTTCCTTATGTAGCGCAAGTGTTAGCGGACTTACCGACAGTTGCTTCAACTGACTATGTGAAACAATATGCGGATCAAATCCGTGCGTTCGTACCAAGCAAACACTTCCACGTATTAGGTACAGACGGTTTCGGTCGTTCAGACAGCCGTGCTAACTTACGTGAACATTTCGAAGTAGATGCACGTTATGTTGTTGTTGCAGCGTTATCACAATTAGCGAAAGAAGGCACAGTGGAAACTAAAGTTGTTGCTGATGCAATCGCTAAATTCGGCTTAAACGTAGATCGTATTAACCCGTTATACGCATAATTAAAAATTAGAAAAACGATTGTAGGGGCGTACTGCGTGCGTCCATTATGATTGGGTTTTAGAAGAGCGGTTAAATTTGCAAAATTTTTTGCAAAACTGACCGCTTGTACAATGAAGGATTACCAAAATGTCAAAACAAATTAATGTACCAGACATCGGTTCGGATGAAGTATCAGTAACCGAAGTAATGGTTAAAGTAGGCGATACTATTACTGTAGATCAATCAATTATTAATGTAGAAGGCGACAAAGCTTCAATGGAAGTGCCGGCACCGGAAGCAGGTATTGTTAAAGAAGTTTTAGTAAAAGTGGGCGATAAAGTAACAACTGGCTCACCAATGTTAGTGTTAGAAGCGGCAGAAGCAGTATCTGCTCCGGCAGCAGAAGCGCCGGCTCAAGCAGCGGCACCTGTAGCAACGGCATCAGCAGTTGTTGAAGTGAATGTGCCTGATATCGGTTCAGACGAAGTAAACGTAACCGAAATTATGGTTAAAGTTGGTGATTCAGTTGAAGTTGATCAATCAATCATCAATGTAGAAGGTGATAAAGCTTCTATGGAAGTTCCGGCACCAATCGCAGGCGTAGTAAAAGAGATCTTAATCAACGTAGGCGATAAAGTTTCAACCGGTAAATTAATTATGAAATTTGAAACTGCGTCAGCAGCGCCAGCTGCAGCGGAAGCTCCGGCTCAAGCGACTGCCCCAGCGGCAACAACTTCAGCAATCAAAGAAGTAAATGTACCGGATATCGGCGGTGATGAAGTAAACGTAACTGAAATCATGGTAAATGTTGGTGATACAGTATCTGAAGAGCAATCTTTAATTACTGTTGAAGGCGACAAAGCTTCAATGGAAGTTCCGGCACCATTTGCAGGTGTTGTAAAAGAAATTTTAGTGAAATCTGGTGATAAAGTGTCAACCGGTTCATTAATCATGAAATTTGAAGTTCAAGGTGCGGCACCGGCGGCAGCTCCTGCTCCAGTTGCTCAAGCAGCAGCGCCAGCGGCACAATCTGCACAACCGGCTCAAGGCGGTAACGTTTCTGGTTTAAGCCAAGATGCGGTAGTAGCGGCAGGTGCTTATGCACACGCGACACCGGTAATTCGTCGTTTAGCACGTGAATTCGGTGTGAACTTAGATAAAGTGAAAGGTTCAGGTCGTAAAGGTCGTATTGTTAAAGAAGATATTCAAGCATACGTTAAAACTGCAGTTAAAGCGTTTGAAACAGGTACTGTTGCAGCGGCAGCGGGTAACGGTGTTGCAAACGGTGCAGGTTTAGGCTTATTACCATGGCCGAAAGTAGACTTCAGCAAATTCGGTGAAGTTGAAGAAGTAGAATTAAGCCGTATCAATAAAATTTCTGGTGCGAACTTACACCGTAACTGGGTAATGATTCCTCACGTTACACACTTCGATCGTACAGATATCACAGAATTAGAAGCGTTCCGTAAAGAACAGAACAAGATTGTTGAAAAACAAAAACTTGATGTGAAGATCACACCGGTTGTGTTCATTATGAAAGCGGTAGCGAAAGCATTAGAAGCATATCCACGTTTCAACAGCTCAATTTCTGAAGACGGTCAAAAATTAACAATTAAGAAATACATCAACATCGGTGTTGCGGTGGATACACCAAACGGTTTAGTTGTTCCTGTGTTCAAAAATGTGAATAAGAAAGGTATTATCGAACTTTCACGTGAGTTAATGGAAGTTTCTAAGAAAGCGCGTGACGGTAAACTTTCTGGTTCTGATATGCAAGGCGGCTGTTTCACCATTTCAAGCCTTGGCGGTATCGGTACAACCCACTTCACACCAATCGTGAATGCACCGGAAGTTGCAATTTTAGGCGTATCTAAGTCTGAAATGGCACCGGTATGGAATGGTAAAGAGTTTGAGCCACGCTTAATGCTTCCGCTTTCATTATCATTCGACCACCGTGTAATCGATGGTGCTGATGGTGCAAGATTCTTAAGCTACATCAATGGTGTATTAGCAGACATTCGTCGCTTAGTTATGTAATAGGTAAGCGGTTAAATTTGTAAAAAATTTTGCAAAATTGACCGCTTGTATCGTAGGGACACACTGTGTGTGTCCAAGGACGTAAACATTGCGTCCCTACAATAAAGGAATAAATATGAGCAAAGAAATTAAAACGCAAGTCGTTGTGCTTGGTGCAGGTCCTGCCGGTTACTCAGCAGCATTCCGTTGTGCTGACTTAGGCTTAGAAACTGTAATTGTTGAGCGTTACTCAACTTTAGGTGGTGTGTGCTTAAACGTAGGTTGTATCCCATCTAAAGCGTTATTACACGTTGCAAAAGTTATTGAAGAAGCAAAACATGCAGAGAAAAACGGTGTAACTTTTGGTGAACCAACAATTGATTTAGATAAAGTACGTGCGGGTAAAGAAGCGGTTGTTTCTAAATTAACCGGTGGTTTAGCAGGTATGGCTAAAGCACGTAAAGTAACTGTAGTAGAAGGTTTAGCAGCATTTACTGATCCGAATACTTTAGTTGCTCGTGACCGTGACGGTAATCCAACAACAATTAAATTCGATAACGCGATTATTGCTGCGGGCTCTCGTCCGATTCAGCTTCCGTTTATCCCACACGAAGATCCTCGTATTTGGGATTCAACAGATGCGCTTAAATTAAAAGAAGTACCGAAAAAATTACTCGTAATGGGTGGCGGTATTATCGGTTTAGAAATGGGTACAGTATATAACGCTTTAGGTTCAGAAGTTGAAGTGGTTGAAATGTTTGACCAAGTCATTCCTGCAGCTGATAAAGACATTGTTGCAATCTACACCAAACAAATCGAGAAAAAATTCAAGTTAATGCTTGAAACTAAAGTAACCGCAGTTGAAGCGAAAGATGACGGTATCTATGTTTCAATGGAAGGTAAAGCGTGTAACGATACTAAACGTTATGATGCGGTATTAGTTGCTATCGGTCGTGTACCAAACGGTAAATTAATCGATGCGGGTAAAGCTGGCGTAAATGTTGACGACCGCGGTTTTATCGCAGTTGACAAACAAATGCGTACTAACGTACCACACATCTTCGCTATCGGTGATATCGTTGGTCAGCCAATGTTAGCTCACAAAGGTGTTCACGAAGGTCACGTTGCTGCAGAAGTTATTGCAGGTCAAAAACACTACTTCGATCCGAAAGTGATTCCATCAATCGCTTATACTGAGCCGGAAGTTGCTTGGGTAGGTAAAACAGAAAAAGAATGTCGCCAAGAAGGCTTAAACTTTGAAGTGGCGAAATTCCCATGGGCTGCATCGGGTCGTGCGATTGCTTCTGAGTGTTCAGAAGGTATGACTAAACTTATCTTCGATAAAGATACACATCGTTTACTCGGTGGTGCAATCGTAGGTAGCAACGGCGGCGAATTATTAGGCGAAATCGGTCTTGCAATCGAAATGGGTTGTGATGCGGAAGATATCGCTTTAACTATCCACGCTCACCCTACATTACACGAATCTGTAGGTTTAGCAGCGGAAGTGTTTGAAGGTTCTATCACTGACTTACCAAACGCAAAAGCGAAAAAACGCTAATAGGTTAATTTAACTTAT
The DNA here is from genome assembly GCF_900636745.1 of Actinobacillus equuli. Classification (NCBI taxonomy): domain Bacteria; kingdom Pseudomonadati; phylum Pseudomonadota; class Gammaproteobacteria; order Pasteurellales; family Pasteurellaceae; genus Actinobacillus; species Actinobacillus equuli. The sequence continues at coordinate 2,242,564 of NZ_LR134310.1, forward strand.
TTATACAAGCGGTTGAAATTTGCAAAAAAATAGCAGATTTCAACCGCTTTTTTATATGCTAAAAGATCGGATTAATAACTTGATTTATGCTTATAAAATCAACTAATTAGCGCTATATTTATTAATTTTTCAGCATTGTGATCTTTTTTTCAGCATTTGAAATAAAATAATCAAATTAGCATTTGACATAGGTCTGAAAATCCGTAAAATGCACCTCGTTCCTTACGAACAAAGCCTTAAAGCGGGAATAGCTCAGTTGGTAGAGCACGACCTTGCCAAGGTCGGGGTCGCGAGTTCGAGCCTCGTTTCCCGCTCCATTAAATCTATTCAATACGGCGTGTTAGCAAAGCGGTTATGCACTGGATTGCAAATCCATGTAGATCGGTTCGACTCCGGTACACGCCTCCAAAAATTACGTTCCCCAACGCTCAAAACATAAGAAATGCTAAGAAAATCAAAGGCTTTTGTCTTTTACAACGATCTACGAAGATCAGCTTAGCTCAATGTTACTCAAAAAAATGGTAGTACAAATGGAGTATAAAAATTCCATCGTACTCAAGGAGATGAGCGAAAAATGGCAGTAATAATAAAACCTCTAACTGCGCAACAAATCAACAATGCAACACCCGAACAAAGTCCATTAAGAGATGGAGAGGGATTAATTCTTTTTATCACAAATACTTCGAAAAAATGGCGACTTGATTACAAGCGACCGATAACAAAATCCAGAACGTCTATCACTCTTGGAGATTATCCGGATATATCACTCAAAGAAGCTCGTCAGCTACGACAGTTTTATCGTGGGTTGCTTGCTGACGGGATAGACCCGAAAAAATATCTACGAGAAAAAGAAGCTGAAAAAGCTGATCGTATTGAAAATAGCTTTTATAAAATCGCGGTAAAGTGGAAGGCATTTAAATCGCAAAAAGTTGAAGAAGAAACGATGTTTGATGAGTGGCGACGACTTGATAAACACATATTCCCTAAACTTGGTGCTCGACCGATTAAAGATATTAATTCTCGTTTGCTTGTGGAAGTATTGCAACCGGTTTACCGGAAGGGGCATACATCGGTAATCGAAAAATCGCTAAGAAGTATAGAAGGAATCATGGATTATGCCGAAAACATCGGTTTAATTGAATTTCATAATTGTCACAAAGCGAAAAAAGCATTTCATTACAAACCAGCTTCCAAAAACCCGACGATTGCAATAGAGGAATTACCGAATTTTATACGAAGAATAGCCGGCTCGACATCATCGCACATCAATATTCACTTAGTCTTTTGGACTCTGCTTACCGGCGTTCGTCCAGCGGAAGCCGTATCGGTAGAGTGGAGTGAAATTGATTTTGAAAAGATGTTGTGGTGCATCCCAAAAGAAAAAATGAAAGGGCATAAAGACAAAAAACGCCCCCATACTGTGCCGCTATCTCCGCAAGCGGTCGAAATTTTAAAAAGAATGTACTCATTTACAGGCCGTTATCGTTTCGTATTTCCAAACTTTAATAAGCCGTACCAACCACAGAGCAGCGAAGCGGCAAACAACACAATGGCCCGCAATGGCTATAAAGGGCGATTTACGTCACATGGTATGCGAGCATTATTAAAGACGTGGTGTGCACAGCAGGGCGTGCCGACAGCCGTGAGTGAATCTATTCTTGCGCACAGTATCGGAAATAAACTCGAAGAGACTTATAACCGCTACAACTATCTTGATGAGCGAAGAAAAGTGATGAATAACTGGGGTCAATTTATTGCCGATTGCGGTTTAAAATGGCCCTAACAAAAAAGCGAGATATTAATATCTCGCTTTTTATTTATCTCTCATCAATCAACTTCTGCATATATCGCTGAACTTCTTCTTTTACGTAAAAAACTAATCCATTAAATTTAATTTTTTTAGGAAAATCCTCACGGAAGTATTCAGATTTTGGATTTTGCCAACGGTCAAAAACAGCTCGACTTACGTTAAAAAGTTTCATCACTTCATTTTTTCGTAAAAATTCGATGTCTTGGCTTCCATTATTAATCATGATTTATCCTCCGCTTCAAATTTAGAAAACTCATCAAGAAAAACAACCGGTTTGCTGCCATGCTCATAATTTCCAACAATTTTAAAATTATTAAGCAAATATCCTGTATTGCCACTTAACGTTGAGTCTTTATTAATCTTTCGAATTACGAAGAAATTCCCAACATTGAATTTTCTCACTTTTAAATGTTCATCCATTGACGCAATGACTGCCGAACACTTTCTGCTTCCAACATAATATTCAACGATTGTTTTTCCTAGAATTACGTTGTTTTCTAGTGCTTTTTTTTCAATTTTTAAAGCATAAATAGAATCACGGATAAATTCTAATTGCTCATTTAAATTCTTTTCTGCTTTGTTAAAAAAATTTAATTGGTTATTAATAGAAATCAATCTGTTTTCCATACTACTTATCTCCAACGCATCACATCTTTTACTTTTTGATAGTATTCTTCTGCTTCAAATGCTGATTCTGTTTCAAAAATTCGTTGTGATTTATTGGTCTTTATATTTGTAAAAAATACGATACATTTTGATGAGTCACCGACAAAACAATCACAAACTAAATTTAAGTTTCTAGCTACTCTCGCTGAAATAATTTTCATCTTATATCCCTCTAAACAAAACGCTCAAGATTTGGCTTGAAATAATGCTTACCCTTTGCAATTGCCGTGTTCGTTAAATACTGGCGATCCATCCTCAAATTTGCTGTCATTACTGTTTGCTACTTCTTGCAGCGCACCTTGAATATCCATACCGAACATATGCGCAACACCGATAGCTGTTACAATTTGGTCGCAAAGTGCGTCCAGTAATTCAACTTTGTCTTCATTATCTAGCTCCACTAAATCTTCAAGTGAATCATTTCTTTTAAACCACTCACTTAATTCATAGAGTTCCTCTGCAGCAGCAAAAGTACAAAAAACATTCATCATTTCACAAGCTTCTTCAAAATGACAGCCAATCTGTACACACTTATTGCCAGCTGTTGGATTTGGCACTGCCGTTTTAAACCAGTTTGCAATTTGATTAATAGTATTTTCGTTCATATTAAAATCCTTATTGTTTTCGCCACTCTAAATTGAATTTATCTAGTATGCTTGATTCATGTATTCTTGTTTTATCAACATATCGGATTCTGCTTCCGACCATCGAAAATCGTGAACCGAACACTTTAATTTTTACTCTGCCATCGGGCATATTTTTAATAAAATTACAATACATCAAATATTCAATTTGAGATTTACTATTTAGACTGTGTAAACACTCTAATAAATATTCACCACTCCATTCTTCCGGTGGTTTTGTTTTAGCAATTTTCATTATTTCCCTCTCAGAACGGAATATCATCAAAATTATTCTGCACTTGCTGTGCTTCACGAGCTTCTTCTTCCGTCATCACTTGTGATTTATTCTGTTTGCCAGCATTGTTTTGTGCTTGATTCTGATTCGAGCTACCCAGCATATTCATACTGCCGGCAATAATTTCTGTAATATAACGTTCCACGCCGTTTTGGTCGGTCCATTTACGTGTTTGTAATTTCCCTTCAATATAAACCTGCGAGCCTTTACGCAAATATTTGCCGGCAATCTCGGCGAGTTTTCGATACATTACAATTTTATGCCATTCCGTACGAGTCACTTTATTTCCGGCTTGGTCGGTCCAGCTCTCACTCGTAGCGACCGACATCGAACAAACCCCTTCGCCGTTTTGCATTGTGCGTAATTCAGGGTCTTGCCCCAAATGCCCGATAATGATTACTTTATTTACTCCTGCCATAAATCCCCCAAAAGCTTCATTATTTCGCTAGTTGTTTCTTTTACAAATTTAGTACCATCAACAGAACTAACATACGAATTAGCTTTATTTAATGTCGTTTCGCCAACTTTCGTGATGTGTGAAACATTAAAATAAATTTTTTCGCCCTTGGGTGAATGTAAACAAATCCAATACAAAATTTTCATTACGTAACCTCACTTTTTAACAAATCTCAACCTCAACACCATCAAATCTGATGCTGTCGTTACCCATAAAACTTACTGTTTCGCCTAAAATTAAGCGTTTTTTTCGTTCGTCAGTTATCCAACGCCCACCGATTCCACGCAATTTAAGTGCAAAATTTAAACGATTCACGGCTTCGCTATTTTTTTGCAAAAATTCAGCCGTATTTAGGTTACAGTTATTGACACAAGTCCAAGCGGAGCTGCGCTCCGTACTTGTAGCTTCGCTCTCGCTCGCTTGATTGTTGTCTAAATCCGCAACTTTGCGAACTTTAGCCCAACGCTTCAAACGAGTTTTAACGAAATCATTAATCGACTTAGCCGCATTGCGTAAGCCGTCAATTCTTTTTCTTGGTTCTCCGAATTTTCCTTCCTCCATTTGCTCGTAATGGATTACCGCAACCGCATCACTGCGTGCGCCACCATTTTGCTTTTCCATATAAAAAGCATAGTCGCCCAGGTCTGCACCTAAACGCATTTCTTCGAGTTTCTCATCGTTGATTTGCCCTGCAAGACAACGACGTAATTCACGCCACACGCTAATTGAGCCTGTGCCGTAAAACTGGAATTGACGGAAGCCCCAAAGACTCGCCCACGCACGCACACGTTTAGCGTTATCTTTGAGTGATAAACTCTCTACCTCATCTGAGAATGAGTCTGACTCGTCAAAACCATCAATATTTTTAGAAATATACTTAGCGATATAAGCAGTAGCCGAACCTTTCGATTTATCGCAACGTTCAACTTTGCAGCGGTGTTCTTCCGCACCTTTTTCATCCCCGTCCACCTCTAAGGCTTTTTCACGGAAAAGTGCCATCGCCTCGTCTATATGCTTAGTTTGAACGTAGAAAAGCAAATGCCAGTGCGGCGTGCCGTCGTGATGAGGCTCCGCAACTCGCATACCTTTAAAATCAATGTCACGTTTTGCTAAAAGCGCGCGATATTGCGCCCAAACCTTATTTAAATAAGCTTGAGTTTGTTTCGGGCTAGCGCCTGACCATTTTTTATTTTGACCACCTTTAGAATGTTGCGCGTGAAAAGAAGAGGGCGCAGTAAGCGTTAAAAATAACGCTTCGTAGCAGTTCTCTTCCGCCCACTCTTCAACACCACGCAAGCGGGTCATCATTTCTAGTCGGCGCAAACTTGGGTTTGTTGATGAGCGCAAGAACATATCGAACAACTCAATTTGTTCATCCGGGTTGTCCACGTTTACTAAAATCTGACTACGTAAAAAATCATAGTTTTTACGCATTTGCGTGCGCCATTCGCCGAACGCATGATTTGAAATATAAGGCGCAACATCTTTGCGCACATCGCCGCAAGCAATCGCTAAATGCTCAATCATCTGCTTTTGAGCTTTTTGAAATAGCTTTTTCCAAAAGCCGGAAAATGAAATCTTATTTAAAGCGATTTCAATACTTTTAATGTTCGGTTTTCGTTTTTCGCCGCACTTTTGAAAAGCCGCCCAATACGGCATATCAAAACCAATCGTTTCACAGAGTGCGCCACATTCGCCGTAAATAGCAATAAGCACGCCTTCCGCTTCCGCATCGGAATAGCTTTTGCCACTGTTGGCGCACTCTGTGAAAAGATCGCGAATCGTCATGCTAAAAATATCTGCGAGCTTATTCGCAAATACCTCCAGTTTTGACTGAGAGATAAGATAAAACGGCAAAGCAGACTGACGGATGGTTGCCGCAGCCTTTAACTGTTTAGCTTGATTGTCAGCCCATTGCATACGGGCCTTAGGAGAGAGTTGAATCCAATCTAAATTAAAATGATATTGCGCAAACACTTTGTTTAAGCGAGATTCAACCAAGTCACGTAAAAAAGTAGTGGCGTGCACTCGTTGTTTGTTACCAACCTCAAAACCGATCGAACCGTCATCTTTAACCGAACGATATTCACGCAAGTAGAGTTTGCGGAAGTATTCACGCTGACGTTGGCGTGGCAAACGCTGAATTAAAGATTCAACGTAATCAAAGGTGTTTTTCGGCAGTAAGTCGAATAACTCAAGCTGTAAATCGGTAACTACGCCTTTATGAGCTTCTAAAAACTGGTCTTTCTGAAATGCTTTAACCGCTTCGGGGTTTACCTCAAGCGGTCGGATTGCTTGCTGATTTTGCAAAAACTGATCGTTCAACTGTGCTTCACGTGCATAATATGCCGACCAGTCCCAAGCGGGCCCGGCAAGCAAATCATCGTGAGTATTAAATAATTGAGCGTTCATCTTTTACAAATATTGGATTGCTGAAAAAATTTAGAAATTGCATGGTCAAGTTTTAAAAAGGTCCCGACTAAAACCTCGTCTAATACATCCCCGCAGCTACTTTTTACTTTTCGGTGTAAAGTAAAAACGGAACCGCTTTGACGGATCACAAATTTATGATTGGAGAGCAGTGCCATTATTGACTTCCTCCACAAACATCTGCGCAAACCGCTGATAAGCTAAAAACGCATAGTAATTGCCATATTTACACCACATGGCGTGATACAGATTTGCTTTAAATTGATTACTGCTCATTTCATCCCCCTTAAAATTCGGTTTGGAATAGCGACTTCAGCACGTCCAACTGTGCTTTCAGCCGCATACCCTACATTACATATTCTTTCAAAACGTCTTTCTTTGCTTACTTCGTGTTGCCGGCGTTGATTTGCTCCGCCGATACTGTCACTAATTGCAATAATCGCACGGCGCTCTTTAGTGCTATATTCCTTTGCCGCTTTCGGTTCGGCATCGAAATCTTTAAAAGCCAATGCGCAAATCATCTTTTTAATAAGCGCATTTTCAGCTTGCCACCAACGTTCGAAAGCTAAGTTAAAAATCACGTCTTGCTTCGTACTTTTCGGCTGAACGACTTTACGACGAGAAAGCGCAGCAAACAGCGTTTCATCCGTTTCGCCTTGTTCTCTTAATGACTGAATCTCTTTTAATGATTCCGCTTGTCGTCTTGCTAGTTCTGCCTGAATATCCATACTTACTTACCGCATAACAATTCTTTAAAAAGCCCGAATAATGATTCTTTCTGTGTTTTCTTCTTCGGTTTCTGTTTCTTTTGTTTTAAAAGAATTAACTGTTCTTTTAACTGCTGGTTCTGCCTAACCACCAACCCTACTTTTCGTTCCAACTGCTTGAGCAAGTCTTCAATCTGTTCACTATTCAGCTTTGCTAACTCAACTTTATCGGCTAATTTGCTTTCAAGATTTTGCACTCGTTTTTCGAGCAAAAACTGATTCACTCGGCGTTTGTTCATATTTTTAAACCGCTTCCAGCGGCTCTTATGTTGATAATGTAATTGCTTACTCATTGTTCAATTTCCTAAATTTTGGTTGCAAAAATCCCACCTCATAAAAAAATGAAGTGAAAAGTCGTTATTTGTAATCAGTGTGAATGAATTAAATCGGCAAATTCTGCTGATTCGGGTCGATGTCTTTTAGCGGTTTTGTTGCCACCAAAGCTTCTTTTGATTCGTGATAATTTGCTAACTTCACGTTTGTGATTTCGGAAATAACCGTCATTTCAACACGATGGCAGTTATTACAAAACACGATTGATTTAACCGTGTTGACGCTTAACGCTTCCGATGTCCGGACGCTTAAATTGCTACTTTTGCAATATTTGCATTGCACATTAACCTTCATATTTAACCCCAATTAACCTTACTTACGTTCCCCAACATTTGCTCGGTTATTTTTTACGTTTGCTTATGCCTACCTTGCCACGGGTAAGCGGTTTAGATTTTTAATTATTTTGTTGCTTGTTCTGCTTCAAACTCCTCACAAATTTCTCTTACAGTTACTTGACCACCAGTGGCTTTTTCGATTTTTAGTAAATATTTGCTGTCGATACCACCGCCTCTTAGCCATTTACGGACAGCCCCTTGAGTAACGCCACAAGCTTCAGCTAAGGCGGTTTGACTGCCTAAAATATTTATTGCTTTGTTTATTGTCTCATTCATAAGTGCCTCGAACTTAAGTTTCAAACATATTAATACTTGCGTCCTAATATTGCAACAATTATCTTAATGTTTTTTTAAAACTAAAGTATTAATATTTTGAATTAAGGAGGCGTTATGTCTAATTTATCAAGCCGTTTGAGTAATTTATTGGCTCAAAAAAAATTATCTATGAATGCTTTTGCAAAAATGATAGGAGTTAGTCAGCGCGCTATAGCTAAAATAGTGAGTGGAGAAACTCGTTCGCCTAAAAATATCATTGAGATTGCCAATGCCTTAGGTGTGTCAGCAGAATGGCTAAAAACAGGGAAAGGGGAAGCGCCCGATTTTGCAAATCTTGCAGGAAATCCGACCGCTTATAGTGAACCTGAAGAAAGTAGAATTCGACTTGATGTGCTAGATGTGTTTGCTTCAGCTGGGAATGGAACATTTGTAGGTGATTTGGCAGAGCTTACGCATGCAATCGAATTTGACCCAACTTATTTCATGCAAATTTTCCAACGTACGAATAGTCAAGGGCTTGCTATTATCAATGTAACAGGTGATTCAATGGAACCAACTATTAATAGTGGTGATTTGCTATTTGTTGATACGAACAAACCAGTGTATCAAGGTGATGGAATTTATGTATTCAGTTATGGCGAAATGCTTTATGTGAAGCGTTTACAGCTTGCCGGTGATAGATTACTTGTAATTTCTGACAATCAATTTTATCACCCATGGGAAATCACCAAAGAAAATGAGGGAAAACTATCTATTCACGGGAAAGTGGAGTTTTCTCAAATGAAAATTAAGAAATTAGGTTAATTTTTTTAGTTATTAAAATGAGGTCTTATATGAAAAAGTTTATTTCTGCTATTTTGCTTGCCACGTCTTTAATGATGGTTGCTGATTCAGCAATGGCTGAGCGTGGTCGAAAACCTTGTTCAGGTAAAAAAGGTGGTATTTCTCATTGCTCCGGCGGTAAATTCGTTTGTAACGATGGGTCTATTTCTGGTTCTAAGAAAATCTGCCGATAATTAGTATAAAAAGGTGAGTTGGTTAAACTTGTTTCTGCTGTATGTTCTTAGTAAAAACTTAAGCCCTCAAATTGAGGGCTTCTTATTGAGCTAAATTTAAAAATGCATAGCGAGGCGAAGTGGTATTTATGTAGATTTGGAGGACAGAGGTGAGAAAACATAATTCTACGATTTTTTATAAACAGGGTGATGCTTATGTTTTTCGTTGCCCATGTAAGGGCGTGGAATTTTTTGCATAGAATCGCAGAATTTTTTGCATATAGAAAAAAGAGTTATGCAAAATATATCGCAAGTAAAACCCCCTTTAAAATCACTTTAAAGGGGGTTTAAATCTAGAATTTATAAATCATATTATCTTCGTACTTGCCCGTATAGCTTGCTGATACATGCACAACTATACGTTTATACTCATCAAACGCTTGCCAGTTATTCCATTTATCCTCAATCGCTGTATCAATAAAGCGTATAAACTCCGACTTTGTTGAGCTAAAGAAAATATAAGGTGGTCGAGTCAAATTGACTAGCCTTAAGAAATCAACCAAATCAAAGTAATTTTTTTGCTTATAGCTCTCCTGACGAGTACATAAGTATGGCGGATCAAGCAATAGTAATACATTTGTCTTATTTGCAAACTTGGGGATTAGAGTGTGAAACGACTCGCTCATAATCTCTAAGCCATCTAAATAGCCGGTGGCTTGCGGATAATCAGTCATGCGTACACAATTATAGAACTCCTTAGCATATAACTCATCAAAGCTACCTATCTGCTGACCTGAAAATAACAACCAAGTTGCAAGACAATTTAAATCTTTATAACCTTTGAACTGATTGATTTCATTGATTATTTTAGCTTTCAATTCCTTGCTAAGGCGACTATTTTTTGGTATAATATCTACGCATATATTATAGATAATACGTCTTAAAGCATTGATGTCATCAATATGTTTCAAGCGGTCTGAGTAACCGTCAAAGTCATTATAAATAACCGTCGCATTTGGTTTGACACGTTTAGCTGTATGACTTAATAAGCCACTGCCTCCGAACACATCAACGATAATCCAGTCTTTACCATCCCCGTCAATATGTTGATTCAAAACGCTTTCAACTTGTTTTAAAAACATCCGCTTTTGACCAATAAAAGGAAGAGGAGCTTGTTTAAAGTGAGTCTGATTTGCCATAGTTTAAGTCCTTATATCTATGGCGTTCCGGCACTCTTGGCGCTCCGACACTCAAATCAAAATTTAGTATTTATTAATTGTTTTACAGCGCACACACTTGATTTCAAGTGTGATTGCTATGCCGATGGCTAGCAATTTATTGCAGCATTGACATCTGATTTCTGTTTTATTTTGCATTGTTACATTTCGCAGTTTTACTGATTTATGTTATTCTGCAATAGCCCTCGAACAAGGGTATAGCAGCCGTTCAATGCAAGTTTGGTTTGCGTTGAGCCGAGGTAAGTGATGTTGCAGCATAGCTTACCTCGCTATATTTTTAGAGTTTGCTAAACTCTGGCGGATATTGCTTACGATTTAGTTCGCTTTTGTATGCGGTTTCGCAATGTTTTTCGTCGAGAAATAAACTATTTACGAACTTATACCAAAAGCGCCAGCGTTTTTTGGGTTCTTTTTCCAATACTGCTCCACGATAGCAACGACTGCTAAATGTTTCGTCCGCAGCGCCGCAAGTCAGTGCATTTGCCAACTGGTCGATAGCAATTAGTACATGATAACACCAGTTTTTAAATTTACTTTTCATCTTGTTGCTCCTTTATGTAGTCTTCATAAGTTTTTGTCCAGCCTGTTGAGTAATCGTACTCTTCGGGATTATCTGTGTGTTCAAGTGCCATTTTATGTACTAACGCATTTTGCACATTAGCAGTTTTGTCTTGCATGATTTTAGCAATTACTGCAGTAAGTTCTGACTTGCCAAAATTCGGCATGACTGAATTGTCGGCGCAAATCCAAGCTGTTTTTGTGTCACCAATTAAATCAATGCTTGCTTTAAATCCAAGCAAGTTTTGATATGCGGGCTCGTTATTATCAAACCACTTGCCGAGCGACTCGACGTAAACGCCAGTGCTATTTTTCTTGTCTCGCAACGCATTGATTTTATCTCTTACTTTTGAAATTTCTTCTGCTTTTTTAGCTGCTTTTTGTTCTTTATTAATCTCCCATTGTATGCCGTTAAGTGTGTGATACGGACTTGGTCTTGGATCAATTAACACCGGATAACCATTATTATTTGTTATGATCTGCTTACCACTAGCTTGACCTTCAATTAGTAAAATATAATCATCGTTTTTAACGATAACAGCTCCATCCGGCACAAAACCACCGTTGTCACTTTGATAAAAACCACCATCTTTAAAGTAAATTGTCATTATTTCCACCGTCCTATCGCTAAAAATTGCACGCGACACTTGCCCTGATTTATAGCGTGTCGTTCGTAGAATATGTAACTCACGCTAGTTGCATTACTCTTACTCAGTATGTTTGCTGATGCTATTGTATCTGTTGTTGCAGATGTCGTTATTTTTTCAAAAAGCAACGGTGACGCAACAAACGCTACAGCCCAACTGAATGTTCTCTCCGCCCAATTCGTTAAATCATTTATTTCATATACGTGAGTCTGTATCATCGTCCCGTCGGGGTATTTACGCACTTCGAAATTGCCGATCTTTTGGTAAATCACATCCACTCCCAACCACGTCCTCACGGCTGCCGGATTATCACAATAACGAGTATAATTATCTCCTGTATTATTAATTCTAAAAGCAATTGCCCCACTCATTGTGTTTTGGTTTTGGTAAGTGGATCGAAATAAGCGACCATTTACATCCCCTGAACCATCTCTCCTTACCAATTGGTTGGGTGTTGCATCTCTATCTGCGTCAACATCTAAAATAATAGTGCCATTTTTAGCGGGCAAATATTGTTCAAACCCCTTACCGTCAGAATTTGTCCAGAATTTCCATTTTCTGTCTGGTAAAGCTTCGAATCTCGAAGACCAGCTTCCGTTAGAATCACTGCGAGTAATATCTAATCCACCGTAAGCTCCGCTATCGACTTGTACCCCGATATATCTTTTACGATATTTCAAAGTGTTGCCAGTTTCTGTGAGTGGATTGTCTCTGATATCCGCAAAATCAGCTCCGTCGATTCGGCGCCATACTGGCTCTGCATTGTTTCCGGCAAAAGTTGACTGTACCCACACTCCGTGGTTAACAGTTTTGTGAGAATGAGGGATATACAACATTGCGTTTCCGCTTGACGCGCTAAATGCTATTCCCGAACCATAATTGTATATATTGCCCAGCCCCGTGACATTTGCATTTCTGCCCGCAATCCCGAAAACTGTGTTTTGCCCAAGTAAACCATTTAAGTTCTTGTTTTGATTTGTACTATCGACTTTGTAAGCTTTCTCAGCAATATTTTTTGCTTCAACTCCTTTATCATAAGCTGCTTTAACAGCATTACTTGTCGCAACAGTGTCAGCACTATTGCTGTTGATTGCATTTGATTTCTTGCTGTTAGGGATGTAGTTGTCAAAATTACGAGTATTAGACTGCACCTTAAGATTAATATTATTGCAATATGCCTTAATTGCTTCTGCAACTTGGTTTTGTCGTTGCCCATCTGGTTGCAAATTGCCAAGCAGTAATACATTGCGTAGCTCCTCATATACATCTTGCATACGGTCTTGTACACCATTGAGCCACTCTGCGGTTACAATTGTACCAAGCGTGCCGGTGTTAGGGTTGCCATCAATAAAACGGCCGTTATTTGAGTTAATATTAGCTAATTTATTTTTCATTTTTTTGGTCTCGGTATTATTTATAGGCAAAATAACAATAGGTATGAGCCGGCTTTAAGTCCTTAAAAAACTCCTCTAAAATTCGGTCGCCAAAATCAGTTAAGCGATCACCAGCCATAGATTGCCCGGCACGAAATCGGGTGATATTGTCATCAGCATTTTTAACATCGACTCGCCACATATAGCTCAAAACCTCCGGAGGGGAATTCTGAATGGGTATATCGCCAGCGTTAGGTAAATCATTAGCTAAATGAGAGAACTCCTTAATCTCAATTTTGTAACCAATAGACTCGGCAAGTTGGATAAAATAAGGGATAGACAAGCCACCCACGGCATTAAGCTGGATAATTACCCGCTTAACTCTGTCGCTATAGGATTTGCTTAAATCGGTTGCAATCCCACATACACGCTCCCAATCGGCTAACATTGTGCGAGAAGTGTTAGGCTCAATTGCTGCTAACATTTGCTCGGCACTAGCCTGCAAACGGTCAAAACAACGACCATCTACCTCGCATTGCACGATAAATTGCTCGCCGTTAATATCATAGGAGACCGGAGGATAGAGCTTTTTTAAAATCTCGGCGTGATATAACTCCGGCATTATCTCATCTCCTCAACACTTACCGTGCCAAGCCTAAACCATTCCACATTTTGCGATAAATCTGCTTGTAAATTAGTAAGAGGTGAGGTAATTTTGCGATCAACCACACCGATTAAATCACTCACAATCGCCTCGCATTGAGAGACAATCACGCTATCAGCAGGGGCTAATTGGTTAAAATAATCCCCTAGAGCGGTTTTAATTTCTGCCGTTATCGCACTTAAACTCACGCCACTTAGCTTAACTTGGATGTTAAAATTAATCCGTCTGGCGGTTGGCTTAATGACTTTTGCCTCTTTGGCGGTAACAGGGCGGACTTCATCAATATAGGCTTGCACCTTATTGACTGTCTCATCACTCGGTAAATCATTATTACTGGTAATCACAATATCAACTGTGCCTAAACCACGGCGGAGTGGGTAAACAAAAGCAGCCTCAACACCGTCAACGTCTAAAGCCCACTCTTTGTAGTCGTAGCGATTGCCTCCGGCAGGTGGTCTGCGAATACGATTAAGCAAACGCTCAAGTAGAGAGCTATCACTCTCCGCATCAGTACCGCCGACAATTTCACGCAATATACAGGCAGTTTTTACGCCTACCGGTGCTGCGGTAAAATTAGCCGGTGTAGAGGCAATAATATTTTGATTTGCCCCCATACTAAGCGACCGGACTCTTAAAACAACGGACGAATCACCAATCGTCCCAGCCTCAATCACCTCGTAAAATCGCCCGTCTGCGGTCACCACCTGCTTACCAGCCTCAATATGAGAGCCTGTGTTACCAAACACCTCCAATCCTAAACCGCTGGCATAGGTGGCGTTACGCCGTTTAATGCCACGCAAACTAGCGTGTTTTTCTAAAAATTCACTATCTGCTGTATCTGGGAAAAATTGCTTAATTGCCCATTTTTGATGAGCGTACACACCTTCTGCTACCGCAGCTAAACTGCTGGCACGAGCATAATTATCTGAATCAACAGCAATATCTGCTGTCGGCTCAAGCGAGGTAATATCTCGCAAAATATTGTCTCGAATCTCATCTAAAGTGGGAGTAATAAACATTTTTAAATCACTTTTACGCTATGTTTAAATTGATAGGTTTTGCCACGATTATCCGTGACTTGGATATTAAGATTTAACGAGCCATCTTTCGGATGCTCATGTGTAACCACAATACTTTTCGCCCGTCCGTCATCAGTAATCGGCTGCAATGCTTCCTCGGCGTACTGCTGGGCTAACAGCGCCACACGGCTTAAATCTTTCTCACGTTGAATAAGATGGAGCAGAGAACCTACACGCCCATCTGCCCACCACGAGCCTTTAGGGGTTGTTAATCTGATATACACAGCATTTTGGAGTGTATCTATTTTTTCACTTGTATAGTCCCGAGTGAGCGGGCTGATTTCTCTGTCCATATTGCTATGTTACAGAGATTTAAATAAGGATTGAGGGGGAGGGAGTTCAACAAGAGGTAAGCGGTCAATTAGTTTTATAAAATCAACCGCTTATAAGATTAAATTGGCTGAGATGTTGGTTTACCGTCGCCTTGTTCATTATGTGCGTGAGAGCGGAGTGATGTGCCGTTAGCATTGACATCGCCGTCAGTAGTAAAATCACCTCCTGTTTGGACAACAGAACCAGTAAAGCTAGCACCATCTCCACCTTGTACGGCTAAGCCACCATTACCACTCATTTTACCTTGTGCGACAAATTGCTGGTCAGTCTCTAATTTTGGTGTAGTAAAATTGGCACTATCTGTTGCGGTTACATTATATTGTTTGCAATTAACATTAAATTTATCGCACTCAACATCTATGACCCGTCCATTTTTTAAAATGATGGTTGAGCCGCTTGAATCGTAAATAGCTGTTTCGCCACCTTTTAAATTCTTAACTCTAAAAGAGCCATTTTCGGTTGCAACAACAATGCCGTGCGTAGTTTTGCCACCAAGTGGAATAACTACCACCTGTGTACCTGCCGGTGGTACGGAGGTAAAGCCAAAATGTTGCATAAACTCTACATCTTGAATAGTTTCGTCAGCCAAACCGGAAACTTGTACTTGCTGAATATCACTACTACTTTTAACCAAATTCAATACACCACGAAATGCCGAGCGCATACCGCTCTGAACATTTTTAGCGACATCTCTAGTCTGTTTTGCTAATTTACGCATCATTTTCCCAACTCCCAAGACCCAACATATTCAACTGGCTCTTTTTTCTTACGTCCTTTTTTGGTTTTGGCTTTCGAGGCTTTATCGCCTTTCTTGCCCTTACGCTTACGAGCTTCTTCCGCTTTGGCTTGATAAGCGTCCGGAGTCCACACACCGTCCAGTTTTAAGCGTAGTTCGGTGGTTGTGCCTCCGCTGCGAGAGAGCCGGAAACGCCGCCCCATCAGAAAGAAAATGCCGTCTAAATCGTACTCCTCACACACCACGTGAATCCGTTGCCCCGCTTGCCACAGCGTGCCGTCTTTGGTTTTATGGTCAGGCACAATAATGGTGAGGCTAAACGACTCTAACTGCCAATCTGACACCTGCTTTTTCGCCTGTTTCATCAAGGCTTCAAGGTTCTCCACATCGCCTAGTACAATAGTTTTAGGCTTATAAAGCTCCATTTCATCGTTTTTATAAACCCACTTAAAATCGTGCTTGGCATTATCAGAATCTTTGCCGTGTTTTTGAGCAAGAAAAGTTACTTCCGAATAACTTTGCGATACATCATAAGAAAGCGTAGCATCCACAAAGTTATTTTTGCGGGTATCGCCCGATTCTTTAACACAATAGAGCGTTGCTACCGGTGGTTGAGCATAATCTGCTCCGCCCACAATCAACACACCTTTAGGGTCAAACCAACAATGCAAGCCGGCGGAGTTAGCACATCGCATAATGGCTTCCCACGCTGATTCGCCCACATCAATATCCACCTTACTTAAAGTCGGGTTTTTCTCGGCTTTCAGTTGTACCTCTTTAATCCCAAGCGGATTAACGATTTTCTTGACAGCATCAAGCAAAGACAAGCCTTGCACATTGGTAATCGGGGCAGAGCAATCCACCAAAATAGAGGCTTTATCACGCCCATTCAGGCTAAAACCACGCCCGCTTTTGTTAATAGTGTGGTGTGTAGTATCTACAATGCCGGTAAGTACCGTTTCACCATTGATTTTAACTACTGCCGTTTTGCCTGAATAATTGGGTAACACCTCTAAATTGCTGGATTTACCCAACTCAAAATTAAAGCTATCAGCAGGAATTAAAAAATCACTGTCAATATCATAGCTTTTCCAGTTTTTATGCTGAGAGCCATCAATCTCCACCACAATCTCATTCTCAAACATTGCCTACTCCGAATAACAATTTAACAATGTGCCACGCTCAATAAAATTCGGTTGTCGAATTTGTGGATTAAGGCGCAACAGCTCATCAGACCGGCTGTAGTCGCCATAAAAATGATGTGCAATCTGCTGTAATGTGCCATTAACGCTAACCTCCTTAACAATTAAAGGTGGTTTTTGATTAATTGCCGATACAGCGATCTGCATTACCTCGTAGCTACTGTCTCGCAACGCTTCGCTTAATTCGTGTATAGCGGTATAAAGCCCGTTATTCGGCTCATTGAAGGCAACATTATTTTGAGAGGCTTGTTGCATTGCGCGTACTAAATTAAGGCTTTTGAGCATAGCTAATCTGGCTTGCGTAGTAATATACTCAATCTCTGCCGGAGTCAGCTCCTCAGATTGCGCCTCAATAATCTGCACCGCACTTTTTGCCAGTACCGCAGAACTCATTAACTGCAATGCACAGCCCAAAACTTGCAAATCAGCGTGCTTAAATTGTGTGGATAAATAACCTTGGCTTTGTCTCTCACGCTGCTTAAAAAATTGAGCTGCTGAGCTAATCCGCTGTGTTTGCTTGGTTTCGAGTAAACGTGGGATTTTTGCAACCTCGTCAAACTCTCGTATTAAATCATTAAATGCAGATTTAACACTTAATGCCGAGCCAAAGCGGTATTTGTCTGCCGCTCTCATAAAAGCTTGAAAAAATAAACGGATTGCCTCATTGCTTTGTGGCAAAAACGAGGCTTTCGTCACCCCTAACGGCAAATCATAGAGACTATTGTCAAAATTCAATAAGCTAAATAGCTGCTCCCCCATATAAAAAATAGCCGCCCATTGAGAGAGCAACCGCTTTTTAACATTATGAGTTGCAACGACCATTTCCATATTTTTAGCCCACCAAGCGGTCACTTTTTCCACAAAACTTTCAATTTGCAGCAAAAACTTATCAATGCGAGAGAGCAAACTATGTTCAAATACAAAAATCGGCTGCATTTCTGTTGCTTCGGCAAAATTAAGATCAATCGAAACATAATTCACATTTTCGGCATCGTGCCTGAGGTTTGCCGATAGCAACATCATATTTGGCATACGTCCACGCACAGGGTGGACTAACACACCAGCCCCACGTTTTTGTACTACCGCTAAAAAGGCTTTATAATCCGCATAATAGCCATCTCCATAGAGTATTGCCTGCAAGCGAATAGTTTGCTGATTTAATCCCATATCCTCAAGATCTGCTCCATTTACAAATGGATAAGAATGAGGCACAACAGCTCGTTCGAAATTATCATCTACGGCTAGCACATCAAAATTCACGCCTTTAAAACTTGCTTGCTGAATCGGCATTGTCCAACCACTCATTACGACGCCATCCTTTTGTTAAAATTAAATTGATACTCAGACACTTTTTCTGCCACCACCGAGCCGTCTAGTTCTACAGTAATCTGATTAGCAATCGTATGAGATTGCGATGCGAGTCCAGCTTGTAGTCCTGCCGAAATCGTTTGACCAAAGCCTTGAAAATCTGCTTGATAGTTTGATAATACTTGAGATGTTGCTTCCACTTTAGGTTTTAAAGTACCGATAACATTCGGTAAATTCCACAGAATAGAACTTTGAGCGCTAGGCTGAGCATTCATTTTAGGTGCTGGGTAATTGCCTTTCGCTTTCATATCTGTAAACATTTTATCGAGAGATGCTTGCTCGCCTTTATTCGCTTCAGTCGGTGTAAAAGCCAAACCAACAATGCCAAGTTTTGACAAAAGACCCGCACCACCAGCACCTTTAACAGCACCCCCACTGATACCGCCTTTTGCCACATCAGCCACTTTACTTAATACGCCACTTTTAGCTTTGCCACCGGTTAATAAATCAAGCACACTTGATGCCGCCAGAGCTGAACCAAATGCAATAACAGCGTCCGTTGCTCCAACAAGAGCAGAATTTAAATTAGGAAACTCTTGTGCTAATGACGAATAAGTTTTTGCAACTTCTGCTGTCATGTCATTTAATTTTTGGAAATTCTCAAGCTGTGCCATTTCTTGGTTATTTTTGGCTTTCTGGAAACTGAAAGCGCTTTGTTGGCTAATCCACTCAAAGCTCTCTTTGTTGTAGTTACCTTTATCTGCAATTTTATATTGAACATTTACATTTTCAGCAGTCGTTTTATCATTAAGCATTGCATAAGTCGCTAATCCTGCTTGTAAATCCGGCATAATCTCGGCGACTTTTGTCCCTTCAATATATTTCGATACTTTTTGCATAATGGCTTTTTTATCACCATCTTTTGCTGTTTGATATTGCGCTAAAAGACTTTGGTATTCCTTATCATTTTTTAAAATATCACCGATAATTGAAAGCAGAGCTTCTGAGGCATTTTGCCCTTCTTTCATGTATTTCTGCATCGATTTTTTCATATCAATCGACTGCTTTTTGCCATTAGCGTTTGTAAACTCAATACTTTCAACGTTATCCGCCGTACTTGTCGCTTTTACCTTTGAATAATAGTTATTTAAATTAGTAGCGGTTTCTGCCGCACCGCCGGAAACACCATAAACTTGTTGTAAATTAATTCCGACCTTTTTCAAGTCTTCCAGCCCGCTTAAACCGTTTGCGCCAGCGTTAGCAAGGATTTGCGGGAAATATTGCGCCATATCTTTAAGCTCAAAGCCACCAGCTTTACCTGAAGCGTTCATGTAGTCTAGTGCTGTTTGAATCTCTTCTTGCTTGACACCAAAACGCAACATAGAGTTAATCATACTAGTTAGCTCTGATGTTGATGCTCCGGTCGCTGTTGCATTTTGTTGGATAGTTGGTAGTAACGAGAGAGCATCATCTACACTAACTTGACCCTGCGCCATTAACTCGTTAATAGCAGATAATGCATCTTCTTTTGTACCACCCGATTGCGTAATAGAACCTTTAATAGCTTGGTGAATTTTTTCTTTACCTTGTGTTTTTTCTTCGATTGTGCCGCCCGAATATCCCGTATCAGCAACACGAGCTAATGCCATATCATATTCAGCAGCCGCCATCATTTTAGGCTTAGTTACAGCTGCGCCTGCCGCAAGTCCTACGCCGACGTTCATTAAGCCTCGCCCTAAACCTGCAGCTTTATCCCCAAAGCTAGTTTTTCCTAACTCAGCATTTAATTCTTTTACACGCTGTTTAGTGGCTTCAGATGCTCTACGTAACTCATTTTGAGATGCAACACCGGATCGTTTTAATCGGTCGTAAGCCGCACGAGTTTGCTCAATTTCACGCTGAATTGCATTTTCTGAACGTACCCCTAAAGTTTCACGTGCAGTGGCGACATCTGCCGCAACCTTGCGTGCATTACGGTAACTTTGCTCAATCTTCTTGTTTGACGTTTGAGTAGCGTTCGCTGCCTGTTGTGCTGCTTGTGATTGTGCATTACCGCTTCGCTGTGCTGCACGTTCAGTATCTTTAAAGGCTTTTTCTGCTGTTTTAGCTGCCTGATTTAAAACAGGTGAAGCACTATCTTTTGCTGTTAATTCCAGCTGTACTTTCATATTTTTTGCCATTTTTAAATACTCTTTAAACTTGTCTTAAACCTATAAAAAAGGGGCTTTCGCCCCTATTTATTAATTTTGCCTCGTCGAGTAAAGACATAACTTTCATGCTTTACTTCCACGTTGTTCGCTCCCATTGAGCCGTGCGGAGTTTTAATGCCTTCCATCTCTAAGTAGCTCTCAATCCAAGCAAACACTTCCAAGACGGGCATTTGCCAAACTTGCTCAGCAGTCATTGCAAATTTTGAGAGCAAAATAACTGCTTGGCGGTACTGCTTAAAGGCTTCCGTTACGCCAAATCTGGATTTAATAGGCTTTTTATCTCGCTTTGGCTCACCCCATTTTCTAACCGCTTTTTTCGTAGTTCCAAAGTTGCCTCAACCAACTGCCAATAATCATCCGTCGTAAGGTTATCAAGTAAAAATTCTGCATCTACATCACAGTGAGGAATGCCATCAAATTCTACTTGCTGAGAGAGATAAGCCATTTCTATTAAAGTTTTCTCTCTTTGAGATAGAGCCTCTTCGTCTTCACTGATGCAAAGATCAGCAATCATCTCTTGAGCTGTACATTGCCCGCCCATTGTCAAAAATTGTACTGTACAATCACGGATAATTTTGCCGTTATAGTCAATACCAATATTTAGAGTTACTTTCATTATTCTTTTACCTTACGTAAAGCATGGAGCTGAATATCTCGCAATGATTCACCATCTACTTGATAAGACTCGCCAACTTCTGTAGAAAAGCAGCCTAAATAAGACGTTCTTTTTTCGCTATTATCTAATGGATATTTAGTTAGCTTCGAATTTTCAATGTTATCCCAGTCGATTTCTGTTCCGTCTGTCGGCTCAACGGCTGTAATCGTGATGGAATATTCCTTAATACCTTTTGTGTAACCTTTTGCTCGTCCCTGAGAGTTCATCGCTTTAACTAGCTTTCGACCTGTAAGCGTTTTAACATCTAGTTTCGTGATTTCAACTTCTTGCCCATCAACTTCAAGTACACAAGAACCTTCATAAATTACTGTCATTTAGTCCACCTATAAAATTAACGTGATCTTATTACGGATAACGTGTAAGCCATTGACCACATCGGCAGGGATTTCTAAATCCAAGTATGTTGGGTCTTGAGCATTACGCACCACCAATAAGCGATTTTTCCATGCTTCCACGTTCTCAATTACCTCTTCGCCTTCGAGCAGGTAAAGCACATCTAAAATTTCCGAGCGCACTTTTGCCACAATACGAGGCGAGTTCTTCGCACGAGGAAAACGCAAACGCTGACGGGTTTGGATTGCCTTACGTACATAATCCAACGTACGAATCGTAGTTAAATCCAAGTAGCTTGGGTCATCCGTATTAGTTGCATTTTTAGTATAAGTTGTGATTGCACGGGTAATCTGTACACGGCTTGCCACCACTTCAATCGGGCTTAAACCGTGATACAATGCTTGGTTCACTTCCGTAAATAACGGCTTTTGCGAGTCATCCACCACAGTTAAGCCTTTAATCTCAAGGGTGTTAAGTGGACGTGCAGGGTCTTCTTCGCCTGCGATAACTGCACCTAGACCAGCGGCAATCATTGCATTAGATTCTACTGAGCCTTTATACCAACCCACAATAATACGTTCGCTGTTGAGCTGAGACGTTAATGTTGTACCTGTCGCATAACTACCACGCCAGCCCATTACGCCGATAGCTGGTTTATCCTCAATCGGAGCAGATACCGCTTCTAAGTGATTACGTAATGCAAGTGCATTTTCATCATCAGAGAACGGCGAAATAATCACGTTGTAATGTGTACCGGCTACACTTGCCAGTGCCGGTGCAATCTGCGCATTACGCTGACCATTTGCAAATGCAGTTGTTTCAAGTGTTAAGCCTGTTGCCGTATTACGAGTTGAAAGCGTGATGTCATTACCAATTTCACCTTTAGCTTTAGCCGTAAGTTTAAGCGTAGTATCGCTATCAACACTTGCCACCACAGGACTATAACTTGCGCCATTAATAACATTCACTAAGCGAGCCACAATCGCTTGAGCTTCTTCGCCTTTTGCTGCCGCCACTTCGTATGCTGTACCGGAAATCGTAATACGCACCACGCCGGCATAAGTTACCGTACCGGTAAAAGTTACTTGACCCGTTGCTGCAATGCCCGAATCATGGTCTTTTAAACCTACCACCGTTAAACGGATTAACGGATTATTTTGGATTGCCTGACGAACCATCAAATGAGCGATTGAACCTTTACCAAATAGAGTTTCTGCCTCAACATCACTAAAAACTTTTTGTGGTGCAGTAAATGCGGTATCGCCACCAGTCATCGGTGCGATAATTAACACTTCCTGCTCATTGGTTGGTAAAGTTGTTACCGCATCTTTATTGTTGTATTCCGTCAGCACGCTCGGCTTACGAATACTGTTTGGGATTTTCTCAAATTCAATTTTTGACATTATTTACCCCCTGTTTCTTTAGCTGTTTTGGCATCTTTGACGACAATCAAATCGCCATCGGCAATGCGGCGTTGGTAGTAAAGGGTGTTTTCCACCTCCACCACCTCTTGTTCAATGTAGTTATGCGGTCGATTTTCAATAGGTACACGCACACCTTTAGCGGCTTTCACTTTTAACATCTAATCACCATCCTTAAATTCTGTTCTAAATGCCGTTTCGGCATTGTTATTCGGGTCAAAAATCCGATTATTAAAGCCTGATAAATTGCCTTGCGGCTTATCTAACTTACCTTGATATTGCTTAAACTTCTGTTCATCTTCCACGACACCTTCTGGGAATCTACCATCATCAAGCACATTGCATTCGTTATAACTGATTTCAAACTCAAAGGCATACGCCGAGAGCTTCTCTTTTTTAACTTCCGCATTATTCCAAATAGTACGGATTCTTTTCGGCTGTATTGGGAGGGTCAATCCCCCCAGTGTTTGGTTAATAAGTAAAGTTTTTACTGCACTTAATAACTGATTAACACCGACTTCTCGGTCGGTCACGCCTCCCAAACGTCCGGCAGTTTGATTTCGGACAGAACGGGTCATTACCAATACGACAAATACGTCTGTAGTTTGATAACGTTTGCCTCTAGCTCCCATGGCTTTTGCATCAAATGCCGAACCGCCATAAGACACAAGACAAGCCGGCAAACGGCGAACATCTAACTGTTCATCATTTATTTCGCCGGCATAACTGCCCACGGAATAAACCATTTTGCCGAGTCCGAGCGTTAGTCGCTCAATCAAAGCTTTCTCAATTTTGCTAATCATCGACTTGTTCGTCCGAAAATACGCTCGCCGCCATTAAAAAACTGAACCGTGTTTTCTCCGTCTGCTGATTCCGCCTCAGAGGCTTCATCTAGGCTCAAAGAGATCACACCTTTAGAGATATTCTCTAATTCTTTAAGGCAAAGCTTATAGCGGTTTTCTACCTCTTCCGTCATTGTTACGAAAGATTTACTTGTTAAGTGATAACGAGCTAAATCACAGCAAATACGTACCAAATTTTGAGGTACAGTCATCAAAGGTAATTTATAACGCCCAGCTAAATAACCGTCGATTTGGCTAGATGAATCATCTAATGCTACTTGCAATAAAGATTCATCAACAACCCCATTGCGTTCACGGTCAGTGAGTTGCATCGCTTCATCTTCACCAATTCGTTGCACGAAATCATCAACCAACGCATACATTAGGCATTACCCTCAACCACTGGCACAAACTCCAAATAAGGGTCTTTAGATAGAGTGATAATTTGCTCACCGGTTAAAGCATCACGAGAGATTTCTAACGCTTCATTTTTATTAAAACGATAACCGCAGCGACCGTAAGTAGCCTGTGGGTGAATAGCTTTCAATTTAATCTGAAAAGCAATCGGCTCAATGATTTCAGCACCTTTTAATAAATCCGAATCAGTTTCATCTTTTGAGCTTTTAGTATCTTGTAGCTCATCCATTTTCGTTGTGCCGTCTGCTTCGCTTGTTTTAGCTGAATCAGCATTATCGGTTGATAGCGCGTCCCCCGCTGGATTTTTGGTTTCATCTACTTTTGGATTCTTCTTAGCCATTGTTTTTACCTCTTACAAGGGCGTATTGCTACGCCCGAGTTAATTTAGCCTGCTAAATATGGAGACGAAATAACATCAACAACACCAGCATTGACATTTGTTGTACCTTCAATTTGTAAGGCTTTTACAATTTTGTTTGCTTTAGTACGTAATGTAGGTGGCACGACCAATAAATCAGGCACAATACCTAATACAATGCCGCCATCACCCAACTGGCTACACATTTTTGCATAAGCTTTATTAAAGTTTTCTTCATTCAACTCTTCAGTTGAGCGGTATGCCATTTGCCAGTAACCATAGCCTGACGCACCACGTCTGTCTGCACCATACTTAATTTCTTTATTCATAAAGTAGGCTTCAGACTGCCCAGCGTCTTGACCGTTTGTCATAAAACGTGGCTCCATGCGGTTTTGCCAAAAGATCGGTTTTAAAATAGGATGGGTCGTACATAATAAATACCACGCTGGCTCAGAACCGGTATCCATGTTTGAATAAGCTGTTGATGAGCCGGTACCATCTTCTTTTTCGAAAATAGGGTGATCAGTATCGAAGAAGTTTTGACCGTCATAACACAGAGTTTCGTGACCTTTTTTGAGCGCCAAATATGCCTGACGTGGTACAATTTCATTGATGCTGTAGCCCAAACCTTTTGCAGCAATAAATTTAGATGCCAGCTTGTTATCCATGACATCATTTTCATGTACTTTAATTGAGCTTTCCCAGTCTTTGTTATCGACTTCATAGGTGCGCATAGATACATCTCTTAATTTACGAGCACCTTTCCATTCTTGTGCAAGAGGAAACTCACTTAACCATTCGTATGTGTTAGAACTGCTATCCGAAGGAATTTCCATAGTGAAACGTTTATAAGTTTCATCTACAGGCATTTTTAAACCTTCGTTGAAATTTAATTTAATAGTCGTGTCTAACGCTTTGATCTTTTCGCTTTTAATTAAAGCCATTATTTTGCTCCTTTATTTAAGTCCGCTTTTGCTTTTGCATAAGCTTCAGGGGACATACCTGACATACGCGCCATTTCAATTTCTGTATCAGATAACGCCACTTTATCAGTACCTTTATTCGGGTCTTCACCACCCGATTGCGTACCATTTAACGCCGGATTAGGGGTGACTGTTTTTAAAAAGTCGGATAACGCCACTAAATTCTGCTTACCTAAGTTTTCCGCCCATTCTTTTTGTGCAGGCAACAAGCGACCATCGGATAATGCGGCTTGAATTAACGCATCACGCTCTTTGTCATTTGCTTGTTGTTTTAAGTTATTCAGTTCGCTTTGCGTTGCCTGAAATACGCTTAATGCTACAAATTGAGTAGGATCGGGGTTATTCACTTTTGCGGATAACGCTACTTTTTCTGTTTCAGCATTTTTTAATGCACCATAAACATCTTTTAAAGCAACTTTAGAGTCACCTTTTGCGGCAGATAAAGCGGTCAATTCCGCTTCAATTTCTGCGTCTGTTGCTGTTGCGGATAATGCAAACAGCTTAATTAAGAGTTCTTTCATTTTTGAGTTGTCCTCACTAAGTTCTAAGTAATGGGAAAATTGGCTAGATGTTGCTACTACTTCGGCTAGATTGTGCAAAGCAGGGCGATTGGTTAAAGCTGCATTTAATACCTTGATTACACGTCCTGACTTGTCAGCCAAGAATAACGGTGATAGATATTTATAAATACCGTTCTTAATTTCATCTGCGGCTTTGCTCGTCCAATTCACATCGACAAACAGACCTTGACCTGAAATATATTCAGCTTTTACCATCCAACCAGCTGCCGGATTACCTTTGCCGTTTTCAGCTACATAAAGGGTCTGATGTTCGTAATCGATCATCAGTTGGATTTGCAAATTATTGATGTCATCAGCGAGCTGATAACCGTTAGTGTCGTCTACATACCAACCTCCCTCACGTCCGTCTTGCGGATAAAACCAGCCATAGGGGAAAAGCTGTACACGACCATTCACTTCTTTTCCTAGCTGAAAAGCACACGCAATAGGATTTAGTTTAAATTTCTGCGTAAACACAAAAACACCTCAAAATAAAATAATGAGGTTAGAGAATAGTGGATAGTTGGATAAGATAAGAGAGGAGGGACTTCTACAAATGACGAAAATTTGTAAAAAACTCAGAAAAAAAGACCACTTGAAAAGAATTGCGAGATAAAATCATTTCAAAACCATTTTAAAACATTTTAATTCATTTTAAAAATAACGGAATGATAAATCATACCTTTATCAAATTAAACGCCTCTAATCGTCATTTTGAGGCGTTTTATCGAAGTTATTTTATTGCCTACCCAAGCAGTCTTTGCCAGTATGTTTGCACATCATCTAAAATATCTTCCTCGTCTTGTGATGTGAGCTGTAAAAATGGGCGAGCAGGGATCTTAACTTTTCGCCCACGCCCAGCCATTCCGCCGAATTGATGAATAGCCGCATAGGGTTCATTCGTCCCTACTAGTGCCGAATCATTATCGTAATCACTTGTGATACTACTCATTAAGTTTTCCGTATCAACAAGTGGCGAACCTTGCCGATGCTTAATACCAAGCCAAGGTGGACGACCGCCGACATCAAAGTTAGTAAGCACCGCTGATTCCATTGTGCCGGCAATATTCCGCATTAAATCGGATTTATTTTCTGTTTTAGCTGCAATACGGTTTAGCATATCCGTGATTTGCTCAATGCCGTTAATTTGGATTTCAATCATTTTTAACCTAACCGAGTTGATTTTTAAAATAAACAAGGGTATATTTTGAACAGCCGCTAGAAAAGCGATGATAATCTCGAGGATCGCAAGCGATGAGGCGAAACAGACTCTGGACTGTGTGTAGGTGGTTCGAGCCCTACCTAGCGGCTAATTAAAAGCTTTATCCCATTGTTTATCGCTTACTAATCTAAACGACTGCACAAATATCTCGTTATATTGAACCAACACTTTAATAACTACAAAATAACGCTTACCATTTAATTCTGCGTAAAAACGCCACCCCTCACGCTCATCCAATTCAATTTTTAACGGATTATTTAAAATGTCAGGTAAATTTGCATAGTCCAACACGCCAAAATCCTGTCCGCCACGGCTATTAAACTGCTTGATCAGCGTATCGTCCGAAATCCACACTGTGCCGACTTTACTGTCAATCTGCTTTTGAGTTTCTTCACTTAACCGACCGGCTGCAAATTTAAAGTTCTGAGTGAGGGTATTTCGTACCTTAACCATCTCATCTGTGGATAGCTTTTTATTACCGCCTTTGGCTTGAGCAACTGCATCTTCCAACTTGTTAAAAGCCAGTTTAAACTCCCCACCACTCATCTCCGCTTTCGCAAATTGATGAGCCAGCTTTTCAGGGTATAAATCCAAATTCGGCTTGTATGTTAAACGCCCCACATTATAATCAAACCCCTTATCAGCCAATCTAACCGAGCCATCGGCAAGTTTAAAACCAATCGTCTCCTCTTGATTACCAAATTTGTCTTTCGGACGTTTCGATTTAATTAAAAATGGCTCACTACTGCCAACCTCATCAATACCTTTGCGTTTTAAATCACGCTCGCCTAAAGCAATTATTGTACAACGACAATTAAAGCCGTTTGGCGGATAAAACGTTGTCCAAAACGGGTCGTCATAACGATAAATTTTGCCGTGCAAAGCTTGATGAGCCGGTCGAGTGCGTTGGTCACCGACGGCTGAATATTGCCAATATGGTCTATTATCAACGTTGTCCATGTAGCGTTGATAACGAGCCGCTGAATAAGCCTGCTGCATATTTGTGCGATAAATTGTATTTAAACGGCGAGGCGTGCCAAAATGTTCTCCGGTTGCTGGGTCAGCCAGCAGTTTACCGTCAATGCCACGGTTTATCGCTTTATCGTGCCCATATACCCAGCCTTTGCGCTCAAATTCATTGACGAGCATTTTTTTCCATTCTGCAAAAGATTTGCCCTCTCGCCGTGCGATTTCCATTGATTCGTAAATATCACGAGTCATTTCAAGACTCGTCATTTTACTAATAGTGGTAGCTCGTCCAAGGGCTGAGTCAAATAATTCTTGCCTAAAAACTTTGTCGGCAAGTAATTTTTTTTGCCGTAAGTAATCAATCGCTTGTTTTGGCTCAAGACCAATCACGAAATTAGCTGTCGGCATTTGTTGCTCCTAATAGATCGGATAAAAATAACGCATTAGCTAAATAGCGTTCATGTTCCTCGCTGATTAAATCTGGATATGCGGCGGCAAGCTTTTCTGCTGCTTCGTCATAAGAGCTACACGCCATTAATACTGCAACCGCTTTTTTTGTAATAGGGTCAAGCTGAGTATTAAAATCAGGCATAGAAAATGCCTCATTCGTTAAATCATCTAACGCATCTTGCTCCTTAATTCCTGTCGGATTTTGTGCTGATAACGCATGAGCTTTGCCACCACAACCGCAAGGGCAACCATTCCAACCTTCAATATGTGATGTTTTTGCAAATTTTGCCGATAATCCGACCGCTTGCGGATTTGCTACACGACCTAGTATTGCTTCATTTTCTTGTGCTTCCGGAATCCCCAGTTTATCCATCGCCCACTGAACAGGGATAGGCATACCAATATCCACCAACTTCGGTAAACTATCAGCAAACACAGCTAAATCCGCAGGCTGTTTTGTATCAAATTCAAAGGTTGGGATACGGTTTGGATCAATACCGGCAAAGTTAATTTGCAAAAACGGCAGAATAATTTGTTGGGTAAAGGTTTGCCCTAACTGCTTAACGTCCGACACCAACAAATCACGGCGGACTTCGTTATGCACATTGCCAAGGGCATTAGTCGAGCTTTTACCATCTGCGCCACTGGTCAATGTTTGTCCTAAAATCAAGCGAGCAATCGACTTTTCGCACCAATCCACCATTTGCAAAAACGGGTTATTGCCCGAGCCTGCACCGGTATTTGCCGCATTATGTAATTCAATACTCATTGATTCCGGCATAATTCCGGCAGCGTTGTGTCCAATTTCAGCCAATGCACGTTTGAGCGTTTCCTTTTCGCCTTTTGACGCTCCCGCACCATACTTACCGATACGAATCGGCATACCGTATAACTCTAAAAATTCCGCAAAATCGTGAATAGAGTAATGTTTAAACATATAGAGCCAAGCAAGCGTACGGAATAAGTTATTACGAGCTGCCTGTGTTGAGCGTGATTTATGTGTATGCACAACCCAACCAAAATCACGCAATGGCTCGCCATCTTGGTTTTGTGGCGTTTTAAGTAGTAAATTATCCACCTTACCCCACTTAAACCAAGACTGCGGACGATGACTAAAGATGACCGGTAACCACTGTTTGCCGTTAAATTGCCACTCAATTTCAAGGGCAGAAAAGCCGTGACCTATTGCATCCATACAGTCCATCATCAAATCTTCTAGGTTGCCGATTTGATAAAATAATTCATCCACTTCATCACGTAATTTTTCTTCTTGTGGTGTCGCATTGCGTGGAGCTTTGATTACCCAATCTACCCCCAATACCGCACGCTTACGGGTTTGAATATTGGCAAAAATGGAGCTGTCTCGCTCTTCAATATCCATAAATAATTCGTGCTGAGCAGTAATATCGCCGTTCTCTGCGTCCTCAAAAATCGTTTTCATTTTTGCCGGTGTAATAAAATTGCTCGGGTGGTCGGATAAAACTCGACCCGTTGCAGTAATTTCGGCTAAATCCGTTTGCAATTCTTGATTTTTAATTGGATTTAAATCAGGTTTAATCTGTTTTTTATGCTTCTTTTTTGCCATTTTAAATTCCTAATATTATAAAGCCCCCTCTTTAATCAAAGAGGGGGTTGGGGGAGATTTTAATGTCGCCATTTACTACGATATTCGCCATCAAAATCACCCACACTTTCCCATTCAATCGGAGCTGAGCTACTGACTGCATTTCGCCATAACATTTCCAACGCATCCGGCCCGTCATCGTGATCAGCTTTTGGGAAGTGCCGCAACTGGCTTTCAAGGGTAGATTGGCTACGGTGCAACAAAATCAAACCGTTGGCGATATGCGGTTGTAGGCTTTCAATTCGCAACATCTTATCGCTGTTTGGTTTGGTTGCCGTGGCTGGCACAGGCTTGCCACGCTGTGCCGACCGCTTGACGAGTTCCGTTTGTAAAAACTCCTGAAATTGGACTGTCTCCACAAACCAGCGGTGGCAGTTATATTGAGAGTGCAAGCGGATAACATCCTCAATAATCAAATCAGGTAGTCGTTTCTTAATTTGAGCCTCGACCACATATAACTTACCGCTCTCACGATGATAACCGCCCACCAAAATCGCCGACGGATCTCGACTTGCCCCAGCTTTGCCCATAGAAGGGTCTAACGCCCCAAAATAAATCAAATCATCGGGTAATTCCGTCCAATACTGGATACTGTTGGCAAAAATCGCATCATCACCGCTTACAGGGTCATTTTGATATTCGGAGTCAAAAGAACTATGCCCATCACTAGCACGGATTTTCATCAAATAAAGGATTGGGCGAGCCAGCCAAGAAACAATCGCCCCTTTATCCATTTCTGCTTTATGTTGTTGATAAAACAGGTCGGATAACGTATCGTCATCGCCCTCTTCCGAAAGGTAGATATTCTCCCATTCGTCCCAAAGCACCATATTGTCCGGAAAGCGTAAAATGGCTTTAAAATGGGCTTTTTTCCAACCTTTCGTTTTTAAAACTCGGTTAAGTACACTGTCATAATGTAGAATTGTGCCGACATAAATCACATCGAACTTTTCGCCTGCTGCACCTAATTTCAGTACGGCATTTAGCACCCAGTTATGCAACTTGTTACGCTGTTCAGGGGTTTGCACCATTTCATCATTTTCAATATCATCAAGAACGACTAAATCAGGACGATAAGCCCCGTGTCGGCGACCACGCAATTTTTGCCCCGCACCAACGGCTTCAACCTTCTGATTTTTGCTCGTAATAATCGCCCCTGCACGCCATACTTTGCCTGCACCCAACTCAGGAAAATCAACTGCTAAACGAGGATTTGATTCAATCTCTACTTTAATTGCTTCAAGCATTCCGTAAGCCTGCTCACGAGTATCCATTGCAATAATGATGTAGCGTTTTAAATCGCAAACCATACACCACAGCGGAAATAACTGCGTGCAAATGGTTGATTTCGCCTCACCACGAGGGGCTGCAATCGCTTGACGCACCGATTTACTTAGAACACTTACCGAAAGCGGTAAGTTCTCAAATAAGTAATGGTGTAACTGAGACTTGTGTTCAGAACGCACATAATGTGGGAAGTATGCTTGCACAAAATATTCAAATCCGTTTATAGGGTCTAAAACTTTCTGACGGCGTTCGCTAATCGCTTTTGGCGTGTCGTCCCAACCTTCAAAGTTTGCTTCGATATTACGTTGTAGTTGATGGCGTAAAGCCTCCAGTTCTTTTTCAAAATCTTTTACTTTCATGCTTTAAACTGCCGTCGCAACTAATAATAACCAACCCCAGCCATCTTGACCGCTTAGCATTAATTTAACTGCGCCGATAATGCAGGCGAGCTGCACAATCCAACGGAAATAGTAATGCTTATGTACTACGATATTTTTTTCTTTTTTCTCAGCCATTACTTAAACTCTTTTTTAAATTGCACTTCTAAATCGTCCAACATTTCTAAAAAGTCTGGCAGTAAATGCGGTTTCTTCGTTTTAACAATATTTGCCATTAGCTCAATAGAACGCATAGCCGTTGCCATTGCACTCGTTTCTGGTAACAGTTTTTTGCTCGAAGCGGTCATTTTTGCAAAAGAATCTGCAAGTGCGGATAACGCTTCCACTTTTGATGCGGTTGTCATCTCCGTATTTTCTTCAAGTTCCGTCATTAAGGTGCGGTACTTGATTAAAAAGCCAGTCAGCAAACCTTGCGCGATATTCTCAATGCCACCGCTTGCCATCACTTGTACATCACGAGCTTTTTCCCAGTTATCACCGTTCTTTTCCGCCTGTGCTTTCCAGCGTCTAGCCGTACCGAATGATACGCCTGCTTTTTCGGCTGCCATTTCAAGACTTAAGCGGTCAAACACGTACGCACGGCGAACCGCATTTTGCACATCTACATCATGAGCCATTGCACCGTCCTACATACCAAATTTTAAGCGCAATAATTCAAAACCGACCGCAACTAAACCACCGCCTACGCCACCGGCGATAATCGCTTGTTTGCGGTTTTTCTGTGCCATCTCATTGACTAAGCATTGCGTTGCTTGGATTTCACGGTGTAAACGTTCAATTTCTTGGTTTTGCTTATCAACCTTATTATTAAGTTCTGACACAGCACCGTAAATCAGGTCTAATTTTTCCGAATCTGTTTGTTTCTGTTTTCTACGGCTCATTACTTATCTGCCTTTTTATCTAATTTTTGGTTAATCTCTTTAAGCGAATCTAAAACATCATCTAATTTTTCTTTAATGCCACGATTCACTTCTTGCGCAAGCTCTTTGGATTGATACTTACTTTCCATTTCTGCTTTTAATTCTTTGACCGCCTGTTCATTTCTGCCGATGCGGTCAAAAACCACTTTAATTGCAAAGCCAAGCAAAGGAGCGACCACAAAAGAAATCAACATTTGAAACAGTTTTTCATCAAGCATAACGACCTCGCTTTGCACGACTTACCGAGTTTTTATTGCCTTGTTTAATCGCTTCTTTGAGATAATCTCGGCGTTCTGCGGTAATAGGGTTTGCTTGTCTAAATTGACGATTTCGCCACCATTGCTTAATTTTTCTTATCCACTTTTTCACGGCAAATCTCCTCATAAGTCAGATTGTGAGCAAGCACTTGACGTTTCGTTTCCGCCGTGTCCGCACGGCTCGGATAAATCAGACTGAACGTCTCGCACCCCGTGATAACTGTCGTGACTGTCATCTCTGAACCATTTGTGTTGCTGCAACTGCTCATCAACATCGCTACGGCTAATGCGGCGAGTGTTTTCTTCATTTTTTTGTTTAACTTGTGCATTTTTAATTACCTTTTCTTGGGTTTTAATTACTGTCGTTTGCGCCTGCTTTTCAGCTTCCAGTTTTGCATTTTTCTGGGCTAATTCGACCGCTTGTTGTTCAGCTTTGTGTAGCTGCCATTTAAACCACGCCCAAATACATAACCCAAAAGCACCAATAATTACCGCGAGAGTTAATGACACCATTATTCGCCCCCTTTACGTCCTAATGCGTTAGCAAAGCCTTTAGTGGCAACGCCACCACCACAAAACACCGCAAAAACAGTAAATAATTCAGCCACGTTTGAACGGTCTAAATAGACCGAATACCCTAAAATGACTGCCATTAACAACGCACCAAAAAACTGAATAAACGCCGTGGTACTTAATCTGCCGTTGTCGTTTGTAATTAATTCGCTTAGTTTCATTTTTATTCCTTAAATAAGTGTTCTACATTCACAATTTCTTCTGAATGAAGCCATTCCCACACGTCAAAACACGGACAATCCTTGAGCCATTCCCATTTATCCACCTTGCCGTTGTGGTTTGCGTCCGGAGATAGATCACGATGACCGCAAATTTTCGCTCTAGGGTGATTTGCTTCGAGTTCACAGAGTAAGCGGTGTAATGCGTGCCATTGTTTTTCGGTATATTCGCCGTGATTTTTACCATCTGCACGAATACCGCCGACAAGACAAATACCCAATGAATTTGAATTATGACCTTGCACGTGCGCACCAATTTCGCCGACTTGGCGACCGGTTTCGACTGTACCGTCTGTATCAATCACAAAGTGATAACCAAGATGAGCTAAATGCGGATTGAACTGTTTCACTGCAGCGGACGTGCGTTTAAAGCCTCGTTGTTTATGCCAATCATTAATACGTTCGGCGGCGGTTTGTGTATCAGTACGTAAGAGTTTGCCATTTGCGGTGGCGGAGCAGTGGATCACGATTTTTAAAATCGGTAATGACATAATAAAAAAGCCTCTAGTTAATAAAACTAGAGGCTAGAATAAGATTAAGGAAAGTTTTAATGTATCAGATGCGCTTCAACAAGCTATCAGAATAAAGCCTGTTGTTGTGCTTGAGATGTACGACGGAAACTATATACAATTTCCCAACCATGGCGGTCGGAAAGTTTGAATTTCGGGCAAAGTTGTAACATCGCTTTTCTACCTGACATACCTTGTTCTTCGGTCAGTTGCAAGAACTCTTTATAAAATTGTTTATTACGCAACACACGCAAAGCTGCATCACATTTCGGCACATACACAAAACAATTCTGCAGATATTGCGTAAGCTTATCGGCAAGCTCTTTACCGATTGTTTCGACAATCATTTTATAAAAACTTGTGCCGAAATTAATATAAAAGCCCAAACCGCCGAACCGCTTTACTAACGCTTCGGTTGCAGCTAAACCCACTATTGTTACAAATTCTTTCGCAACTTCTGGTAGATAAACTTCAACAGATTCAAATTCGCACATAGACACTCCCTCATTTTTGCGATATTTTGGCATAGCATTTTTAAATCTGTGAATGTTTCTCAAAAAAATTTATAAAAATTTCGATTAAATATCTATTTAAAATACTTTTAAAAGACGGAAATCACTAGCTTGATTATCGAATTTAAAAATCTTAAAAAATAAATTCTTTTTGTATTGACAAATAGAATTTATTTATTTAATATACACCCATCAGTTAAGCAATGGGGCTTAACAAAATCCAAAGGGAAAGACAATCGTGCTAACCCGTCCGACACGAGGTGTATTATGAAAACTTTTAAATTCTATGCTGCAAACATTTCTTTTAACAATGTCTCTGTGGCTGTTTATGAACAAAATGGCAAATACCTGTTACAGGTAGAAAAAGATGGAAGAAAAGTCAAAGGGACAAAACAGGCTGAAATGACAATTGAAGAATATGAAAACCTACCGCACGATCCGTACAATTCTTTTATTAGATTGCAAGCAGCCGGTAATGCTTGCGGATATGAATTTTAAAGAAAACAGAGGAGTTGAGTGAAAAATAAACATGGCATGACTGGGAAACAGAACGCATTGAAAGAGGTTAAAGCTGATGCTCAAATACAAATCAGAGTAACGTCCGATTTCAAGAGAAAATTGCAGGAAAAAGCTAATGATCAAGGTATTAGCTTATCTGCTTTAATCATTAAGGCTTTAGAACAAATATAAAAAAGACCGCTTTAAGCGGTCTTTTATGTTTATTTAGTTTTTTGTTTTAAAATTTTATAAAGCGAATTAACTGACACTAAAGCTTCTGTAGGTGTTGGAGCCATTTTCACAGTAGAAAGATAATTGCTTAGTACATCTTTACAAGATATGTCTTTCGGAGCTTGTCTTTTTAAAGTGCCAATTGTTTCTATAATTTCAAGTGGAGTTACATAAAATCCCTCTTTAGCCAATAAATCATTCCCAATTTGAGATAGAAGCAAAGGTTCTTTTAATCCTTCGCCACAAAGATTTTCTACATTATCCAAAGCGCTAGCAGCGCGCTTCTCAACAATTGATCCAATTGGATAATCACCGTTGCCAAAACTTGCTACTGCCAATTTCTGGGATAGTGTTAAACTGTTTGATTCAGCTACACTCTGAGCTGATGTAGCAATACAAAGTAAAAATAGCAATTTTTTCATTTTTCATCCTTTTTAGTGAGTTACTTTTTTACCAAAGGGATTTTAATTGTAAAAGGAAAGCCCACTTTTTCAAGTGGGCTTTAATAATTATTATTTAACTCTTCGACCGTGTCTTTTAGCACTAACTGCTAACATCTGCACAATTTTCCGTAGCTGTTCCTCTGTGCACCATTGCAAGCGGTTTATTCCGAAAGATTTTTTGCAAATGGCGTGGGCATAATTCCACGGCTTTTGCATTTCAGTTAGAAATGCTTCAATTTTATCCATGTAACGTTTGCGAATTTGATTGACCGGTGCGTTGCCGACATCAGGCTTTTTGCCGTGTTGCTTGCTTTTTACTTTAAACCCCTTGGCTTTCATTGCTTGTAGAACTTGCATTAATTCGCCGTCAGTCATTACGCTGCAACTGTGTTTATCTACTGTTTCGAGTAAAAAACGAGTGTAGCATTCACGATCCATTTTTAATTCCGCCTTACCGATGTGGATTTTCTGAATCATTTGCTGTCTAGTTTGCGGTTGCATTTGCTTTTTTCTCCTGCCATCTTAGCCATAATTGATAACTTTCAGTATTCTTAATGCTGTCTAATTGCCCTAAGGCTCGCATTCTCTCAACGTACTGGATAGCACCTCTTAATTTATCCTCATCATTGCGTGCCGCTTGTTCGGGGCTTTCGTGCTTATGCTGTTTAAAGTCTTTATCACTTCGCACTACGGCAAACTGCACTTTCACGCTTTCATAGACTTTTTTTAGGTAGTTATGATTAGCAAGCGGTTCAATTCTGCCGGATTCTCGCCGGTTTCGGCGGACTTGCTCAACTGTATCTAACAAAGCTCGCTCCAGTACATTAGACGGCTGATAAATTTCTAACAAACTTTGCACCAGTTTTAATGCACGACTGTTTGATAAACTGGATTTTTCAGGCTTAAACAGCCCTAAATACGGCACAACCGCTGCACCGCAACCGTTCCCCATATTGATGACCGTATTTAATAATTCACGACCTGCCTCGTCTTCGATTAACCCCTCAAAATGAATATCGCTGTGGCAAATTGGGCATTTACAGAGTTTCATCTTTTACCTCTATATCTTTTTTAATACCAAATAATCCGCAAGGATGCTCAAACCATTCAGAAACAATCACACAATGTTCGTTATGTTCTACTTTTCGAACTTTTACACCATGGCAACGGTAACGATCTTTCGCACCTTTACTTCGACTTTTACGTTCGGTTACAACACCACCACATTTAGGACATTTATTCATCTTACCCCCCCTTATTCAGTTCGCCAATCTTCTTCCGGCATTAAGTCTGTTACGTCTTCTTTTGCCCACTTTAAAAAATCTTCAATTGTTACTTTTGGATAATTCTGACCGGGTTTAACAGATATGCTGTCATACTGTACAACGCCTTTTCCTAGCCAAATGATTTGTCGATCATTTAAATAACGGCGAAAACCATAGGTTCTTGGGCGTTTTGCCGAGTAAACTCGGTTCACTTCAAGATCTTGTTCTGTTAGTTCTTTAATCACTTAATACCTCCTAGTTAATCACTTTTTGAATTTCATCAAATCGCTGTTTCGATTCTTGCGTTGTAATCTTCGATTTGAGTTCAAACGCTAACTTTCTGCCATTATCCCAAAGCACACCAGCGCCTTTAAAATCGTCTTCTCGTACGTATTTAATCGCTTCTTCAAAAAGCTCAATACAGTTCGCCATCTCCTGACGAAGGTCTTGATTTTCTGTGATTGTCATTTTGTTTCTCCTGTGTTAAAAAAACGCTTTATAAATGCCCCTTAAATCGGGTTTAAAGGGCATTGAAAAGGGTTTTAAAATCAGCGCACTTCTTGCTCAAACGGTGTAATGACAAAATCTTCAACACCTGTTTTAATGGTTACCCCAGCTACTGTGCTAGCAAGTTCAGGCTCATTTAGCATTGCTTCTTTGTTTACCTCTTCTTTTGTGCGAATAAAGCGGGTCAGACCTAATGTATGTAAGTTTTCAATTACACTATCTGCACCACGCACACTTACACTCGGCGGACGTTGGCGCCACTGGACATCACCTGTATTAAAGTTGCCTGTTTTGGTCTTACCGTTGTTTGTCAGCTCATCACGGTGGCTTTCACACCACGCTTGTACTGCTGCCTGCATAGGCTCAAGTTCTGCCTTAATTTCGTTCATTTGAGGTGCATATTCTTCGGTAATTTCAGCTAAGCGGTTATTTTGCTCAATCGCTTTGGCTTCTAATTGTCGTTGTAAATCACCGATTTCTTTAATCGCCACTTCAACTTCATCACGAGTTTGGTAACGCACTGCAAATGTATTGGTTTTAATTCGTGTTGTTTTTTTTGCCATTTCTAACTCCTATTGTTTTAATTTCGGGCAAGTGTAAGGGTAATGTTCAGCGTTAATTTTCGGGGTAATACCACCTTCTTTATGTCCGCTATAAACTAAGTAGATAACGCCATCAATACAGACTTCTCTAATTCTGTGAAAATCGTGGCTTGCTAAGCCTGATTGTGCTGCAACATCACAACCAGCTAAACACATCACACTAATCAATATTGCTGCCATTTTTCGCATTTTTTCCTCCTAAGTATTCCAATGCTTTAATAAATTCACCGGTTTCAACCGTGTTATCAATTTCGTTCATTTTGTTCTCCTAGTTGTTGGTTAATGACGATAATCTTGTGATTCCCAAACCACACGCACACCTTTTACTTGCGTGTGGTTTAAATAAATACGGCGACCATTTTTCACTCTTGAACCGTAATTCTGTGCTTTGCCTGTTTTCATTAAGTAACGAGTAGTTTGGTTATCTCGAGCCACCAAACGAGGGCGTCTAAAATCGGTGGTATCAATTCCTTCCAGTTCAATGCCAATGTGATTGCACTCTAAAACTGCAAGCTCTAAACCAACCGTTACGCCATAAACCACTGCATTGTCAGGGCTAAGCGGTCGTTCAATTTCTTTATATTTACTCATTTTCTATCTCCAACTTCTTCACGACCGAGTTTTACAATGCTTAAACCTTTTCCGGTACGCTTTGCATAACTCGGAGTGGCGAGTTTTCTAACGGTTTCTACTGAGATATTCATACCTAATGCGATTTCTATTGCCGTGCCGTCCATAATGTATCGTTCGCCAGCATAAGCCGCATAAATTTGCTTTACTGCCATTTCAGCCCCCTAATTGATCAACATTCCCGCATATTGCTTAATCATCTCTGCATTGATTTCCGCACCGTTAATCTCTGCCGTTCTTACCACGCCACGCATTAGCTTGCTTAATCGTCTTGCGTTGCCTTTTGCCGCTTTTAGTAGCGTGTCGTTATATTCACTTGTTCCTAAAGCTCTTTCGGCTAATAACGCTAAATCGCTTTCTGGTAACTGGTTGCCGAGGTCTAACGCAAAACTCACTCGGCTATATAACTGTGCTAGCTCGTTGTTTTTACCTTTAAGATTGATAAGTAATCTCGGCATACCGGCTAACACTACGCCTACACCTGTCAAATCGTGGATGCGGCGGATAAATTCGAGGGAGCGAGTAGATAACAGCTCGGCTTCATCGACGAGTAACACACGTTCCGAGCCTTTGAGTTTTGCGGTAATCGCTTCAAGTAACGTGTCATTTGTGCCTGTGTCGGTTGTGCCGATGGCTTTTGCGATACGTTTTAATAACGTTTTAGGCACACAACTTGGATCAACTTCAATCAACACCGCACCGCTGTTTTCTTTCGCATACTGTTTCAACATTTGCGTTTTGCCTAAACCTGCACCACCGAAAATCACATTTAACTCGCCTTCAACGTGTGCGTATTTGATTACATCCATTCCACGGCGAGCTGTGAGGGTTTTAACAAACTCCGTGCTGTATTTCGATTCGGTAACTTTTTCTTTATGACGAGCGATTAAGGCTTCCACCTTTTCGTCAATCTGTTGCACGTTACCGGCATAAGTGCCTTTTAGATAAAGACTGAGGGTAGCAATAGAGATGTCTAACATTTGCGCCGTTTGCTTTTGTTGTAAGCCACGTGCTTCCATAAATTCTTTTAATTGTTGGTTTTTCATTTCAAACTCCTAGCCAAAGGCTCTTTGTCGTTCTTCCCACTCTTCTTTTTCTGCTTGAGTTAGGAAAATTGGGGTTGCTTGTTTTGCCTGTTTCGCTTTGTCAGTCATCACAAAGCTAAACGCTGGCGTATGTTCAATCGTTCTAACTGGGTTTAATTCCGCTTGAATTTCGTCTGCTTGTTCTTGTTTGAGCTTCATTCTGCGGTTCGCTCGTTCTTTGCGAGCTTTATCTACAAACGCTTCAGGGAATGCCGCACGTTTATTGCCATCAAATTGGGCTTCGCAGATAAATCTGCCGTCTAAGTGGCGAACAATCACACTTTCCGCATTGTGA
The DNA here is from genome assembly GCF_900636745.1 of Actinobacillus equuli. Taxonomy (NCBI): domain Bacteria; kingdom Pseudomonadati; phylum Pseudomonadota; class Gammaproteobacteria; order Pasteurellales; family Pasteurellaceae; genus Actinobacillus; species Actinobacillus equuli. The sequence goes on from NZ_LR134310.1 coordinate 2,282,984, forward strand.
ATATCAAAACTCACGGTTACTTTTTCACCGTCCACTTCGATTAACTTCTGATTAAAGTAATCATTGTTAAATACGGATAACCAGCCACGCTGTGCAGTACGAATGACTTGCGGTCTGAACATATCTCTTGCTTCAACCGGTGTGATTTTCAGCACTTCAACATCTTGTAAGAGTTGAGCTCGTTTTCTTGCCGGTGTCGTACCGATTTCTCGATGGACGTGTTCGTTGTTGTACCAGTCAATCGCTTGCTCCACCGCATCAATAAACTGTTGCCAGCTTGGCAATTTACCTTTTGCTCGTTTTTGTTTATCGGTCAGTTCTGTTTTGCCTTGGCGTAAGGCTTTTTCTAAACTCACCACACCGGTTGATACTTGGCGAACTGTTTCACGGTCTGCCCCTGTGCCGTGGTAAGTGTCAAATTGTCGAGCAATTCGCAACGCAATAGTTTGGTTTACTCGTTCGATAATGCCTCGCCCTTGCGGATTGCCCGGTATCCCTGTTTGATGGTTAATGCCTAATCTCGGCAAAATCCCTGTAATATCTGCATCAAGCGTCCAGTTCTTTTCACCACCACCATTATCTGAGTAGTAAATCGCCGGAATACCGTGTCGCTCTACGCCGTAGCGGATTGCATCTGCGACTGCGATACAGTTCTCAGCTAAACTCACCGACCAACCCACTAAGAAGCGGCTTGCAGCATCCATCACCATAGTTAGCTCAGGAATAAACGGTCTGCCGTGGTCGGGGTGTGCCACTTTCATCTTCATTGAGTGTCCATCACCAACCCATACATCATTAGCCTTTAATACCGACCAATCACGCTTCACATAAGTATTCATCGCTCTAAGTTCCGCCCCAGTTTTGCGACCAACCGCTTTAAATAGCTGGCTAAATTTACTCATCACTCGGCGAACTTGATGTATGCTTGGCATTAACTCCAACCATAACGGCTGGTCTGCGTAAGCTGTTTGCCAACGCCAAGCAAATTCTTCGTAGGCTTCTGCAATATTTACGCCATTTGTATTGCGGTAAACCGCTAAAAATTCTGGCAACCAGTTCAATTCAGCCACATCAACGGGCTGTCTTACTTGTGGTGCAATGATTTTTAATCGTTGCTCAGCGTTATCTGCTTTGCAGTAATCAATTACCCACTGGTTAAGTGTGCGTTCGCCTACTGTGCGTTTTGCGTTTGATTTAGCGTTAGCCACTACAACCAATTCCGCTACATCTGCTGGTAGCTCGCCATTTTTTGCAAGATTGCAGAAAAATTTAACCGCTTTAATTCGGGACATTCCGCTGTCTTCCAGCTCAAGCACTTTCGCTACTAGAGCCATTCGAGCATCCGCAATATTGCGTTGTTTATTTGTTAAAGAACTTAAATCAATTTCGGCTCGTACTACGGGGAGTTTTGGCTTACTTTTGATGACCGATACCGCAAAGCGGGAGCGAATTTCATTTTGAACTTCTTCCGGCATTGAGCTGAGAGCATATTCATATCCACCGCCTCTGCCTGTTCGTTTTTGTGATTGCCAGCTTTCTCTTACCGATTTTTCAAGCACATTTTTATGAGCACTGGGTAAGCTAGATAACTTAAAACTTAATAACTCAGCCACCGAATAGTGCGTTTTTAAACTTAACTCACTCATAAACGTTCTTCCTCTATATCTTTTACGTTCAAGATCATTTATGATTAAAACTTATTAGTTAAGGTTGGTCGCCGATTACGTTCAATACGTTCTGCAGTTCGTCCTGCCCAAATTACTTCAGGAGCTACTCCTATTGCACTTGCGATTAGGCGTTCCATTTTGGGGTAAGACTTATCTAAAGCTGATTTCAATGTGCTATAACTAACACCTCCTTCATCAGCCAAAGAACGTAGCGTCCAACCTTTTTTACGAAGTCCCGCAAGAATATCGGCTCTATGCCAATCACTCTGTGCGGTTTTTTTAACGTCGTTTAATACACTCATTTAATACACTCCTATTTACCTATCCAATGCGTGCATTAAACCGTAAAACTTTAAACAAATCAACCGTAAAACATTATTTTTTAGAAAATATTTTTGGTTTATTCATAATTTATTTATAAATCAATGGTTTAAGAATATGTTTTACGAGTAAAACTTAACTACTAGGAACGTAAAAGATGAGTAAACCAAACATTTACGATGAAAAATTTTCAGAAAGAATGAAATTTATCGCAGAAAAGAGTTTTAAGAGTAATTACAGTGAGTTCGCCAGAGCGGTAGGAGTTGCTCAAGCATCATTAGCACGTTGGGTGAAAGGTGAAGCAGATCCATCTCGCTCAAATTTAGTAAAAATAGCGGAAGTGTCAGGCGCTAGTCTTGAATGGCTGGCAACAGGTAAGGAACAACAACCACAAACCAGCCAAAGCATTGTGGGAAAAGCGTTTCAGCAGTTAGAAGTAATGCGTGAAGAAGCTGTTTCAATGATTGATAGCTTTGTTTCTATTCATGTTTCAGCAGGTTTTGGGAGCTTTAATGAGGGTGTGACCAAACCAGATGGGCAAGAGCCTTATGCGGACAGTCTTTTGCATAGCCTTGGCGTGCAGGCAAAGCATTGTGCGGTTTTCTGGGCGAGCGGTTCTTCTATGCAACCGACTATTACTGATGGCGACCAGCTCTTAGTTGATTTAAGCCGTAATGAAGTACGAGGTGATGATAAAATTTATCTTGTTCAGAATGGTGACAGCGTGTGGGTAAAACGTGTGAAAATGTTGTGGGACGGCGTGGAGCTAATATCTGACAATAGAGAAGAGTACGAACCAATTAAAATCAGCAACCAAGAAGCACAGAACCTGCAAATCATCGGGCAAGTCGTCCACGTTGGACATAAGCTAATTTAAAACTATTTTAAAATCAGTTTAAAACCGATCATTACTATGCAAAAAATAGTGCAATTTTTTTCATTTTTTCACTATTTTTGCTCATTTTGTTTTTTGCATAGTTTTCCATAACAAAAATGCGGAGAGCCTTGATTTTATTAGCCTCTCCGCATTTTTTTGCGCCAAATTTTTTTATCTTTATCTATGTAAAATAGATCACTACCCCACAGATGCTGATATAAAGCGGCAAGCGCAAGTTAAATATTGGAATGGTTTTAAAGTGGCAGAAATCTCTCGGCAACTCGGGATTCCTGCCTCAACTATATCGTCTTGGATAAAACGTGAAAAGTGGGATGACATCGCGCCAATTGGGCGAGTTGAAATTACGCTTGAAGCAAGGCTTTGCCAGTTAATTTTAAAAGAACAAAAATCAGGGACTGATTTTAAAGAAATTGATTTGCTTGGACGTCAGATTGAGAGAGCTGCACGAGTTAAAAAATATTCATACGGTGAGGGCAAAGAAAGCGATTTAAATCCAAAATTGAAGAATCGTTCTAGCGGTTCGGGGAAATCATCAGAACCAAATGCAATTAGTGAAGAGCAAGAAGAATTATTAATTAATGGTTTTTTTGAGGGTATCTTTGCGTATCAGCGCAAATGGTATGAAGCGGGTTCGCACCGTATTCGGGAAATCTTGAAAAGCCGTCAAATTGGTGCGACGTGGTATTTTGCTCGTGAGGCATTTATTGATGCTTTAAAAACGGGACGAAATCAAATTTTTTTATCGGCAAGTAAAAAGCAGGCTTTGCAGTTTCGCTCATATATTAAAGATTATGCGAAACAAACAGCCGGTGTTGAATTAAAGGGCGAAACGATAAAGTTGCCAAATGCCGCCGAACTAATTTTTTTAGGTACAAACTCGGCAACAGCACAGAGTTATCACGGCAATCTATATTTTGATGAATACTTTTGGGTGCCAAAATTCGGCGAAATGCGAAAAGTAGCTTCGGCCATGGCATCACAAAAACAATATCGTCAAACCTATTTTTCGACTCCGACAACTATTTCAAGTGAGGCGTACCAATTTTGGTCGGGTAAGTCATTTAATAAACGCAGAACAAAAGATGAGCGAATTGAAATTGATATTTCGCACGATAATTTGCGAGTGGGCAAGTTATGCGATGACCGACACTGGAAACAAATCGTTAATATTTATGATGCTCAAGAGGGTGGTTGTAATTTATTCGATATTGAAGAATTAAAATTCGAAAATTCCCGCGAAGAGTTTGAACAATTATTTTTATGTCAATTTGCCGATGATAAAACGGGAGCGTTTAAATTCGCTGATTTGCAACTCTGCCAAGTTGATAGTTTTGAGGAATGGTCTGATTATAAGCCTTTTTACCAGCGCCCATTTGGTAATCGTGAGGTTTGGCTTGGTTATGATCCCGCTTATACCGGTGACCGTGCCGCTTTAGCCATTGTAGCACCTCCTCGTGTAGAGGGTGGTGATTATCGAGTATTGCATTATCAAACATTTCACGGAATGGATTATGAAGCACAAGCGAGACAAATCAAAGATTATTGCGATAGCTACAATGTAACTCGTATTGCGATTGACAAAACCGGACTGGGTTCGGGAGTCTATCAAGAAGTCAAGAAGTTTTACCCAATGGCTATCGGTCTTGATTACAACGTAGATTTAAAAAATGAGATGGTACTTAAAACCCAAAATCTTATTCAAAAACGCCGTCTAAAATTTGACGGAACTGAAATTATTACAAGCTTTATGACAATCCGCCGGCAAGCAACACGGAGCGGTCGTCAGATGACATATGTTTCTGACCGTTCTGAAGAAGCAAGTCACGGCGATATTTCTTGGGCGATTATGAACTGTATTTTAAATGTCGAGTATGGCGAAAGTTCGGGCTTTGGGTCGTCATCTTCAGTATTTAGCTTTAGCTAGGATAAAAAACTAATGAAAACAAACAACACTCAACAAATTCACGGCACATCAACAAATCAAGAAGTTTCAGCTTTTTCGTTTGGTGACCCTGTACCTGTTTTAGACCGTGCGGAAATTTTAAATTATTTTGAATCTGTTTTGATGCATTCAAAATATTACGAACCACCGATTAACCCGAGCTATTTAGCTAAAGCCCTGAATGCTTCAACACATCATCAAAGCGCAATCAAAGTTAAAGCTAATATTCTGTTATCGACTTGTGTAACAGATAGGATTTTACCTCGCTCACAATTAGAACGATTCATTATGGACTTTTTAATTTTCGGGAACGGCTACCTTGAAGCGGTGAAGAATACGTTTGGTAAGATTGTGCAGCTTAAAGCTCCGCTTGGTAAATATATGCGTAGAGGCACCGAAGTCGGGCAGTATTATCAAGTCGTAAACGGATTTGATGAATTTGAGTTTGAACCATTTTCGATTTGCCATGTTGTGCAACCGGATGTAAACCAAGAAATATACGGTCTACCTGATTACTTAGCTGCGTTACAATCTGCGTTTTTAAATGAAAGCGCAACATTATTTAGACGAAAATATTATTTAAATGGTGCTCATGCCGGTTCTATTATTTATATGACCGACCCAACTAACAGCAAAGATGACATTGACGAGATTAAGCGTCAATTAAAAGAGACAAAGGGTAAAGGGAATTTTAAAAACCTCTTTGTCTATATACCAAATGGTAAAAAAGACGGTATGCAAATTCTGCCGCTTTCTGATATTGTCGCCAAAGATGAATTTGCAAATATCAAGAATGCTAGCCGTGACGACGTATTAGCATCTCATCGTGTGCCGCCTCAACTGATGGGGATTGTACCAACAAATACAGGCGGTTTTGGTGACGTCGAAAAAGCCGCTAAAGTATTTTTCATCAATGAGATAAAGCCTCTACAAGAGAAATTAAAAGAGATTAATGAGTGGGTAGGGCAAGATGTGATTAAATTTACTGGTTACGCTTTGCTTGAGCTTGATGACAGCAGTAAAAAATAAAATATAGATCTTTGTGACAAAAAGCTCGCTAATATGCGGGCTTTTTTATTGCATAAAACAAGGGTTCGTTTCCTTTTATAAATAAATATTCCCCTAGTGTATTATACCAAATACACCAATTGCACAAAGCAAAAAACTTTATTTCGCCCTGATTTTTCAATGATTTCCACCAGTAAAAAATCGCTGTCATATCCTCGCCTCGCCCGCGCATTAAACGTGTCGATTTTTACGCAAGTGCAAAATCAGATCTACACCAAGCCACACAACGCTTTAAACAGATCTTTTTTACTCTATTTTTTTACGCAAAATTACGCATAACAATGCAAAAATTACGCATTGTTTTTGAAATTGTGGTATAAACCCCGCTTGTTTTGAGAATGGAAGTAAAAATGGCAATATAAATTTGCTTTGAAATGCTGAAAACCCGCTTAAATAATAGTGTTTTCATCAATTTTCGAGAGTCGGTACACGCCTCCATTTAAAAATTCAATATATCTTACTTAGTAATTTTTCTATAATAATCAATTAGTTACTTTTAGTCTATCTTTAAAGTTATCTCTTTATTTTTATGCTATTTTCTAAAAATAGTAGTAATTTGGGTAGTAACTAGAATAGCAACGTCTTATATTTATTCTGCTTCATTAGCAACGAAGTTAGAAAGTATTTCATATAACTGCTTGGCGAGGCTATATTGCTCTGTAACGGCATTCCAAATTGCGTCCTGTGAGAGAACACTGTAATTTCCATGAGTCTCCAGGTGGATATTGTCTGCGTTATCGTAGAGATCTAGCCACAATGGGCTATGATAGAACTCATTGAGTTGCTGAATAAGCTGATAGGCTTCTTCCCATTGGCTAAGGCTTTTTTCTAATTCAGGCAAGAGTTTAAGTAATTGACCGTAATTATCTTGCATTTGTTGAATATGTTTTTGCATAACTGAGTTAACCTCTTTTTATGTTAATAATATTATGATAACAAAAAAGCTAAGCATATCGCTTAGCTTTTTGTTTAGTGTTTACTTAAAGATAATATCTTCTTTAGGATCAAATTTACTTGCATCAATGACTTTGTTTTCTTCAAAGTATTTTTTCAACATTTCTGCATCAATAAAGCCGGTATTTACGTAGCTAGGGTGTTTTTTCATTACTGGGTAACCATCACCACCAGCAGTTAGATAATCCGGAATAGATACTTTATATGTTTTATTCGGATCAAACGGTTTTCCTGCAATTTTAACATTTGAGATCGCTTTCGCCGTACGATCTACAGTCATAGAAATGCCTGCAAATTGAGGATATGCGCCTGTATCAACTTCTTTTAATGCAACAGTCGTTAAGAAATCTAATAATTCTTGCCCCTTAAGATCAACGGTAGAAATCATATTACCGAAAGGTTGAACTGTTAATAAAGTTTTATAAGTCACTTTGCCTTCTTCAATCGAAGCACGCACACCACCAGAGTTCATAATACCGATATCTGCTTTCACACGTTCTTTTTGTGACTGTGCGATTAAACGCCCTAAGTTTGTTTGAACGAAGCGTACATGTTCACGTTTACCGTCTAATAAGCCTTTTACTTCGCCCACTTCAACACTTAATAACTTATCGCCTTCATCTTGATATTTTTTTAAGTGATCAAAGAGAGCTTGATCTACTTTAATTTCTGGTTGGTAAAGTTGGTATTCCTTTTTACCGTCTTCTTTTTTGATAGTTTTTTTCAAGTTAATCGGAATAAGTTCATATTTAACCAGTGTTGTTTTACCGTTCTTAAATTCGAAATCAGCACGGCCTACATATTTACCCCATTCTCCGGCTTGCATAATCCAAGTACCATTTTGGAAATCAGGTTGACAGCTTTCGCCCGGGGTATATTTCGCTCTAAATTGACCTTTTTCATCAAAGCATACGGTGTCATGAGTATGGCCTCCGATAATGATATCAAATGCACCTTTATCTAAAGTCCTTGCCATGGTGACATCGCCCGGTGCATTGCTACCATGTTTACCGTCTAAATACCATCCCATATGTGTAAGAGCGATACGCACATCTGGTTTTTCAGAGTTATTAATTTCAGCTAACGTTTCTTTAGCGGTTTTAATCGGATCTTTAAAGATAACATTTTCTGTCACCTCCGGATTGCCTAATTTACCAGTATCTTCTGTGGTTAACCCGACGACGGCAACTTTCAATCCTTGCTTATCTAACATGACATAAGGCTTAGTTAGTTCTTTTTGAGTACGTTTGTTGATTACGTTTGCAGAAATAAGTGGGAATGTGGCCCATTTCTCTTGCATACTTAATATCTGAAGTGGGAAATCAAATTCATGGTTACCTAATACCATCGCTTCATAACCAATTGCATTTAAACCTTCATAATCAGGACGAGCATTTTGCATATCGGATTCAGGTACACCGGTATTAATATCACCGGCATTTAAGATAATTGTTGAGCCGCCTTTGGCTTCAACTTCTTTTTTAATATTATCAATTAAGGTTTTTTGGGCAGCGAGACCATATTCACCTTTATCATTTTGCCAAAAATGACCATGGATGTCGTTAGTGTGCAGAAGAGTAAAAGAATAGGTTTTATCTGTTTGATATGCCATTGCAGATGTGGCTGAAAGCAGGGCAACAGAGAGAAGTGTTTTATTAAATTTCATAAGAACCTCAAATTTAGATTGATATGCAAAAAAATAGGCACTAGATAAATAGGTTTCCTATAAATCTATTGCCCATATGAATTAAAAAATAATGATAAGTAACCATGTAATAGCTAATAACATCATAGCCATAAATACCGCTGCTGAGCCGATGTCTTTTGCTCGTCCTGATAATTCATGGAAATCAGAACCGATCCTATCTACGACAGCTTCAATTGCGCTATTTAATAATTCGGTAATTAGTACTAGAAATACAGTACTTAGCAGTAAAATTTTTTCAACGACATCGTTGCCAAGTAGTAATGCGAGAGGGATTAAAATCATTGCACACCAAATTTCTTGGCGAAAGGCGGGTTCATTAATGTAAGCTGCTTTAAGCCCTTTCATTGAATAACCGGCAGCACGAATAACACGTTGAAAGTCTGCTTTATTTTCAGGTTTCATTTTATTTCTCAAATAGTTTTATTAACAAAAATGCGTGACATTCTACCTGAAAGGAATCGGTTGCGGAATGTATTTTTCTCAGTTTAAGCCTATTTATAATGGTTTTATATTAAGAAATAATAAATTTTAATCGTGAATATATAAAAATCTAATAAAAATGCATAAGTAACTATTCCCAAAAAGTCTATTTTCCGTTAATCTCGAACCTTCATATTTACCAGGTGGATAGACGGCTACCGTTTATTCTTTTTTAGTCTTTAATAGCAAAATATTATGAGCAACTCATCTTTATCTTCAAAAATTTTCGGGGGCAACTTAGTCTTACGTATCGCCATCGGTTTAGTGCTAGGTTTATGTTTAGCATCTGTTAATCCTGAGTGGGCAAAAAGCGTTGGCGTATTAGGTCAATTTTTTGTGAAATCACTTCGTGCAATTGCACCGATTCTTGTATTTGTATTAGTACTTTCTGCAATTGCAAATAAAGAAGTAGGTTCAGACAGTAAATTAAAACCAATTTTAGTAATGTATATTTTAGGTACATTTGTTGCTGCGTTAACAGCGGTGGTATTCAGTTTCCTTTTCCCAACAACATTAGAACTTGTTTCAAATCCGGATAATTTAAATCCGCCGCAAGGTATCGGGGAAATTATTAAAACAGTCGTATTCAATTTAGTTGATAACCCGTTACAAGCATTAGCAAATGCTAACTTTATCGGTATTTTAGCTTGGGCAATCGGTTTAGGTATTGCGTTACGTCATGCTGCGCCAAGTACTAAAACATTTTTAAACGATTTTGCAGAAGCAGTATCTTATGTTGTTAAAATTGTGATTGCTTTTGCGCCTATCGGTGTTTTTGGTTTAGTTGCTGAAACAATTGCAACGAATGGTATTGATGCTTTTGCCGGTTATGCTCGCTTATTGGGTGTATTACTTGGTTCAATGGCATTTGTAGCATTTGTGCTAAACCCATTAATCGTATATTGGAAAATCCGTCGTAATCCTTATCCATTAACATTAACTTGCTTACGTGAAAGTGGCGTAACCGCGTTCTTTACTCGTAGCTCGGCTGCAAATATTCCAGTGAATATGAACCTTGCTAAACGTTTAGGTGTACGAGATGAAATCGCTTCTGTTGCAATTCCGCTTGGTGCGAATATCAACATGGCGGGGGCGGCAATTACCGTAACCGTATTAACATTAGCGGCGGCTTATACTCAAGGTATTCACCCTGATTTTGCAACAGCGTTATTATTAAGTATTGTTGCTTCGATTTGTGCGTGTGGCGCTTCTGGTGTCGCAGGTGGTTCGTTATTACTTATTCCGTTAGCATGTAGTTTATTTAATATTCCAAATGATATTGCGGCACAAGTAATCGGTGTTGGCTTTATCATTGGTGTGATTCAAGATTCTGCGGAAACCGCATTAAATTCATCAACAGACGTATTATTTACTGCATCAGTCAGCATGGCAGAAGATAATAAATAAGTTGTACAAATATTCTACTAAATTTACCAATGTAATTTATTGGAATCATGGATATTAACTTTTGCGATCCGGATCGCAAATTTTAGTTTCACTTTTCACAAGCGGTCGAAAATTTAGCATACTTTGCAAAAAGGTAATTTGCTATGAATTTCGACCGCTTTGTTCTTATCCTTTCGTTATTTTTTCTTCCGTTACTTTTCTTACCTCGAGAATGGCTTACTTATGGCTGCTATGTGGCAGTTTTGATAATTGTTATAGGAATATTTCGTAAACAAGAGTTAACTATTTTGTTAGGCGCTTTAACACTAGTAAGCTATTGGCAAATTATCAATATATCAAGTAATGCAAACAAATACGCAACATCTTCTCAGCAATTGTATCAATTTCAAATTCAGAAAATTATTAAGCAGGCTGAGTTTCAAACAGCGTTTGCTAAGTTAGAAAATGGTGATGTTATTTATTTAAACTGGCAGTCGGATGAACCGTTAGAATTAGAACAATATTATCAAGCGAATCTTAAGATACGGTCTATTTCTTCTCGTTTAAATATCGGAAATTTTGATCGGCAGCGTTGGTTCTTTGCACACCATTTAAATGGTAGTGCAATAGTCAAGAAAGTGAATAAACTGACTTCTCCACATTCTAGCTCTCTGCGTATTCAATGGCTGGAATATGTCAGAAAACAATTAGAGCCATTTCCTTCTAAAGGACTATTACTGGCATTAGCTTTTGGTGAACGTGCTTGGCTAGTTAATTCAGATTGGCAGCTGTTTCAACAAACTTCTACCGCTCATTTAATTGCTATTTCCGGCTTACATATTGGGCTAGCGATGGGAATTGGATTCTGGTTGGCAAAGTGCATTCAGTGGCTGTTTTTGCGAGTAGGAATCTTATATGCTAGAAGTATTTCTATCTTTTTTCCGAGAGGAGTGGGGCTAGTTTTTGCTATTTTCTATAGTTATTTATCCGGTTTTGCAATTCCTACCTTACGAGCGTTACTAGCGATTTTTCTCGTCTTATTATGTCAATGGTTACGCCGCTATTACACCGCTTGGCAATTATGGTGGCGTATTGTTGCATTATTACTTGTGCTTGATCCTCTCACAATTCTATCGGATAGCTTTTGGCTATCGGTTCTAGCCGTACTAAGTTTAATTATTTGGTATGCATATTTCCCGCTTGCCAAGCTTTTCCCTTTTTGCAAAAAATGGCAGAAATTTAACCGCTTGTGGCTTTCGTTAGTACATTTGCAATTGGGGATTTTTCTTGTGTTTTCTCCAGTACAATTCTTCTTTTTTGAGGGAATTTCCCCTTGGGCATTCTTAGCAAATTTATTGATTGTACCGTTATATAGTTTGTTGTTAGTACCGTTAGTTATTTTTTCATTGCTAACGAACAACATGTTAAATAGCTGGGCTTGGGCGGATTGGCTTGCCCAAGGTAGTTTGAAAATGCTTTCTTTTCTCTCCGCCGATTGGATAGTATTAAGTCAAAGTGAGCAACGTTATTTATTAGCTTTGAATGCTTTGTGTTTGCTGGCGCTTTATCTCTTACAAGAAAAGTTATTCATAAAATATTGGAAACAGTCGGGATTATTTGTCGTAAGCAGCAGTTTTGTGATTTCTTTCATCAAGTTTCCGATTTCACTGGAATGGGTAACATTTGATGTCGGACAAGGGCTTGCACAGGCACTTGTTTATCAAGATAGCGGTAAAAAACGAGCCATTCTTTACGATACGGGTGCAAGTTGGAAAGATAAATCGGGGCGAACAGGTTCAATGGCTCAATTAGAAATTTTGCCTTATTTGAAGCGTAATGGTATTCAAGTAGAAGCCGTTTTTTTAAGCCATGACGATAATGATCACTCCGGTGGAGTGGAAGATATTCTTGCTGAATATCCTCAAGCACGTCTAATTTCGGCAAGTACTCGCCGTTATGCAAAACATGATCCTGAAACCTGCGTCGCCGGTCAAACATGGCAATTTGGGCAATTTGAATTAAAAGCGATTTATCCGATATCACGAGTAAAACGCGCGAAGAACGAAGATTCTTGCATTATTTTGGTAAAAATAGACCGCTTCTCTTTGCTGTTTACCGGCGACACTACATCGGCAAAAGAAAGTTTATTTGCTCATCAAATCGGGCAAGTTGATTTCTTACAGATTCCTCATCATGGCAGTAAAACGAGTTCCAGCTATACTTTATTAGCTCAGACAAAACCGCAAATTGCTATTATTTCTGCAGGACGATGGAATCCTTGGAAAATGCCTCATCAGCAAGTATTAGCACGCTTAGCACAACAAAATATTAAAACTTTTAGTACTGCAACGGTAGGAATGGTCAGAGTGAGATTTGAGAAGGGGAGTTGGAAGCTAGAGACGGCGAGAAATATTAGAAGCCCATGGTATCGAGAGACTTATGGGCTTCCCCAAAATAAATAATTGCCTCTTTTAATTAAGGCACATCATTTAATGCATTCGGATTTTTTGAAATAAACATGGCATCGCCATAACTAAAGAAGCGATATTTCGCTTCTACCGCATGTTGATAAGCTTTCATTGTGTTGCGGTAACCGGCAAATGCGGAAACTAACATAATTAGCGTTGATTCAGGTAAATGGAAGTTTGTGACTAACGCATCGACAATACGGAATGTTTTGCCTGGATACAGGAAAATACTAGTATCTGAGAAAAACGGTGCAATCAATTTACCTTCTTGCTCGGCAGCTTGAGCGGCACTTTCGATCGAACGAACAGAAGTGGTACCAACCGCAATAACACGTTTGCCGGCTGCTTTAGTTGCTAAGATTTGATCGACAACTTCTTGGCTTACTTCGGCATATTCAGCGTGCATTTTGTGATCCAAAATATTATCTACGCGTACCGGTTGGAATGTACCTGCGCCAACGTGTAATGTCACGAACGCAATATTAACTCCTTTTGCTTTGAGCTTTTCAAGCGTTGGTGTATCAAAATGCAAACCGGCAGTCGGTGCAGCCACCGCACCTAAAACTTTACTATAAACGGTTTGATAGCGTTCTTGGTCGGCATCTTCATCCGGACGATCAATATACGGTGGTAATGGCATATGACCGGCTTGTTGAAGTAAATCAAACAGAGGTTGTTCTTCGTTGAAATGTAATTCAAACAATGCCTCATGGCGTGCAGCCATAATTGCTTTAAAACCATTACCTTCGCCGAGTTTATCTTCACCAAGTACAAGTTCCGCCCCTTCTTTCGGTGCTTTTGAAGCACGCACGTGAGCTAAACAACGATGCTCATCCAAAACTCGCTCAACTAAAACTTCTAATTTTCCGCCACTGGCTTTACGTCCATACAAACGTGCAGGAATTACACGTGTGTTATTGAAAATCAGCAAATCGCCCTCTTCAATTTGAGCGAGTAAATCAGAGAATTGTTTATCGGCAAACTCACCTGTTTCGCCGGTTAACTGTAATAAGCGGCTAGCAGTACGTTCCGCAGTTGGATAACGAGCGATAAGCTCGTCAGGTAAATCAAAATGGAAATCAGAAACTAACATGGAAAAACCTCTATAAAAACAGACTGCCCCTTAAAAGGGGCAGATATTTATGTATTTAGTAATTCTACTATATCATTGATGGCTTTGCTGAGCTTATTTCGATCATGGCGATAAGCAACATCGTCATCAGATAAAACTTGCTTTAACACTTTAATATTCGCCGGTAGATTACTATAGGTGGTTGGGACGGTAATAATGCCATCTAGGCGGTTTTTACCAATCCGAGTTTCCAACCATTCTACACGATCCGCAAGTGAAAGAGAGCCGGCTGGCCCCGATTCTTGCTGAATATTATCAATAAAAATAACCTTTGCTTTACTATGCTTAATCGCATTTGATATTTCATCAATCAATAATGATGGCATGATGCTGGTTAAAAAGCTGCCGGGGCCAAGTACGATTAATTCTGCATTTTTTACGATATCAATTGCTTCCGGTGTCGCATTTACCTTAGGAATTAGCAATAAATTTCTCGGAATTTCTTCAAGCGCATCCACCGAAACTTCGCCGACAATGGTTATACCTGATTTTAGTTGAGCGGCTAAATGTACCGGGGATTCCGACATTGGAATAAGACCGGCTCGAACATGCAATAACTCTCTCACTAGGTTAATACCTTCAAGCGGTCGAATTTTCATATTTTCTAGCGCTTTTAGAATTAAATTACCTAAGTTATGTCCTGCAAGTTCTCCCGCACCGCCGAAACGATATTCAAATAATGCAGAAGCGACGGTGGGCTTGATAATAATTTGCGTTAAGCAGTTACGCAGATCACCCCAAGCAATACCACCGTGCTGGGAACGAATACGGCCGGTAGAACCACCATCATCTGTGGTGGTAACAATACCGGTAAGTCGTTTCCCAAGGAATGATAGTGATGATAATACTCGACCTAAACCGTGTCCGCCGCCAATGGCAACCACCTGACTCATACTATTTAAATAAGGATGACGAGAAGATAGTTTTTGTTCAGGCATTTATTTTCCTTTTTATTATTGAACAGAGACTATAGTTGTGTTTGCATTGTGCCACTGAACGGAATATTTTTATTAATTTCTCGTGATGATAAATCTATACGCAATCTTCTTCATTTGAAGGTAACGCATTAACAACGGCTTTAACCAATGTTGCAAGAGGAATTGCAAAAAATACACCCCAAAATCCCCATAAGCCGCCAAAAATTAATACTGCTACAATAATAGTTAACGGATGTAAATTGACTGCTTCTGAAAATAAAAATGGCACAACTAAATTTCCGTCTAGTAGTTGGCTGATCACGAAAGCGAGCAGTAAGTAATAGAATTCAGGTGACAATCCAAATTGAAATAAAGCAACTAAAGCAACCGGTATCGTAACTAATACCGCACCGATATAAGGTACTAAAACGGATAATCCTACCGCTACCGAAAGCAGTAACGGATAACGTAAATCAAAGAATAAGAAGAGAGCATAGGTCGCAATACCAACAATCAAAATTTCTAAAAATTTACCACGGATGTAATTTGCAATTTGTTGCTGCATTTCAAACCATACGTTTGCTGCTAAACGACGATTTTTCGGCAACATACGCACAAAAGAACGCACAAAAAGGTGTTTATCTTTTAACAAGAAAAACACCATTAACGGCACTAAAAATGCGTAAATACCCAATCCCACTAGACTGATAATAGAGTGGACAGACAAAGTTAATAAAGATTCCCCGAAACCTAAAATTTTTGTCTTCAAATTGCTCATCAAGGTGTCTAGCATGGCATAATCAATTAATTCGGGATAATGTTCCGGTAATGCTTCTAGCCAAGCATTTAATAAATTGAACATAGAGGGAAGATCTCGAATAAAAGTGACCGCTTGGTTCCACAAGCTTGGCAACATCACTATAAACAGAAAAATAAGCAGTGAGATAAATCCGCCTAGCACAATTGCCAAGCTCAGAAAACGTGGAAATTTAAAGTGTCGCGTAAGAAAACGAATCGGCCATTCAAGTAAGTAGGCAAAAACAATCGCCACTAATAACGGCATAATCAGATCGCTGAAGAAATAAATGATACCGAATCCAATCAATAAAATACCGAGTAAAGCGACTGTTTGCGGATCATTAAATTTCTGTTTATACCAAGCTTGGAACATTTCAAGCATTCTATTTCCCTCTAATAAATTTGAAAAATCCTTCTACGTGATGTAGAAGGATTTACATTATTTTTGGCTACAAACGGCAATAAAACCCAGCTTATTTTCCGGATCATTAAAGGTTTGGAACATTTTCTTAAACGTATCGCGATTTTCAGGTTTTAGCGCATTGCCGACAATTTTCATTGCACCTAACACGCCTTCATCATGAATTAAACCTTTAGGAGAAAGTAACGTCATTTCACCTGAATAAGCATCCACGTTACGGAAACCACATTCGTGGAATAAGTTTTTCCAACCCTCTTTGGTTAATGGTGTCACTGTAAGATTAATCGCTTCTCTTAATGATTGAATCACCGTTTCCGCATCTTCGGTATTTAGCATGACATCATGGGTTAGTAAAAAACCACCCGGCTTTAATACACGAATATATTCACGAATCGCTTTTTCTTTTGCTTCAATTGGCAACATGGTTAACATTGCTTCATTGATCACAATATCAAACGAATTATCTTCGAACGGCAATTTCGTTGCATTGGCACGCTGAACTTGTACAAGATTTTCAACTTCGTGCTCTTTAATATTCACACGTGCTTTATCAAGTGCTTCTTCATCTAAATCAATGCCCGTGATATGGCAGCCATATTGTTTAGCGATTTGAATAGCAGTTGTACACATATTGCATGCGACTTCTAATACTTTTTTATCTTTGTTAAAATCACCATTCGCAATGAGCCAATCAGTCGCTAATTTACCACCCGGACGTAAGCGAGTTTTGCCAAGACGGGCTAAAAAATTATGTCCTACTTCTTCTTTTTTCATAGAAACCTCTCTGCATTTATCTGCAAAATTTTGAGAAAATTTAACCGCTTGTATAACGGATATTTAAAGGATTATACCGAAGTTTTCATGATTCTTATATACACGAATCATAAAATTTGGCATCATATTGCGTGTAATTTATGCATTAATTATGTAATCAAATAAAAAGGAAACAAAATGAAAAAATCATTAAAAACAATAATCTATAATCATCATCGGGGAGAAATTCACGAGAGCGCAATAAAAGCATTAGTTACCGACCCATTATTTAAAAGTCGTGTTGAGCGAAACCGAAAAGGCAAAGGGAGTTATCAACGAAACACAAAACATCGCAAAGCAGGTTATGAGCGAAGCGAAAGCCCATTTAAAAATGTTCTGATGAGCAATTTTAAATGGGCTTTTTTATTAGCATTTAGCAAGTAATTATGCATAAAAAAATCCCTTGTCTTTCGACAAGGGATTAGAATTTTATGGTGCGACTAGCTGGACTTGAACCAGTGACCCCCACCATGTCAAGGTGGTGCTCTAACCAACTGAGCTATAGTCGCATAATTGAGATGAATTCTAATGGAAAATGCGAAGGATGACAAGGCTTCACGTTTCGTTTGATTTTATTTTAAGCGTTCTTGGGTAAAGAATTGTTTATCTTCCCAACGGATCATAGTTAAGTGATTGCCCCAAGCACAGCCGGTGTCTAAGGCGTAGATATTCGGTTTGTCCGCTTTGCCCATTAAACTCGCCCAGTGGCCAAAAATGATCTCCTGCTGATTAAATAGCGGATTGTCTAGTTCGAACCAAGGTTTTAATTCGCTTGGTGCGTCTTCAACCGGTAATTTACAGGCAAAATCCAACCGCTTGTCGGCATAGCAAAAACGCATACGGGTAAAGACATTAATAATATATCGCCAACGTTCGATACCTTGCCATTCGGTAGACCAATGATCCGGCGTATTTTCATACATTTGGGCGATATAGTCGGCATAATCATCACTTTGTAAAACGGCTTCCGCTTCTCTGGCACAAGCGATGGTTTCTGCTAAATTCCATTCAGGACTGATACCGGCGTGAGCCAGTAAGAATCCATGAGTCGGATGCTGAATAAGAAGCGGTTGGTTTCTCAACCAATTTTGCAAATCAGCACAATCTTCCGCTTCAAAAATCGCATCCACCTGATCGCTGGGCTTCACTTTTTTGATACCGAGTAACGTAGCGAGCAAGTGCAGATCGTGATTACCTAAAATGGTTTTTGCACTATTTTTCGGATCTTTCACAAAGCGCAAACACTCCAACGATTTTGCACCTCGGGCAACTAAATCACCGGTTAGCCACAGTTCGTCTTGTGCCGGATTGTAATTAACTTGTTTGAGTAGCAGTTGTAACTCATCAAAACAGCCATGTAAATCGCCAACAATATAAGTTGCCATCATATCCTCTCAAGTTATAAATGAAAAACTATATTAACCATTTTACTGCTAAATGGAAAATCGGTGGTGCGATAAATGAAGAAAGTAAGCCGCAAATCACTAAAGCTAATGAACTATAACTCGCTGATTTTGTGTTGAGTTCCATACAACGAGCGGTACCAAGAGCATGAGACGCAATACCTAAACTCATACCGATTGCTTGCGGATTAGTAATACGAGCTAACTTTAGAATCGGTACACCTAACACGGCGCCTAATAAACCTGCAACCATCACTCCGACAGCGCTTAAGGCAAATTCGCCGCCGATTTCACCGGTAATCACTAATGCAAGCGGCATGGTTACTGACTTTGGCATCAATGCGGCAACAATATCTTGTGTGCCGCCCAATAATAGTGCTAATAACATTCCGCTACACATTGAAACGAGCGTACCAAGTAACAAAATAAAGCTGATTGCTTTCCAGCGTTGGCGAATTTGTGGAAATTGTTCATAAAGCGGAATCGCAAGAGCAACAATTGCCAAACCTAGAAAATGGCTGAGCGGAGAAGTACCTTGTTGATATTCTTTATATGGAATTTGAAAAATGACTAAGATCGCCACCAGCAATAACAGGGTTAATAAAAAAGGATTCAGTAACGAAATCGCTAACTTTTTACTGAGTTTCACACTGAGGAAAAAGACAACTATAGTCAGTAAGGTATAAAGATAAATCATTGTTCATCCTCCGAATATTTGAATAAGCGTTGTGCTACCCAACCGACTACAATAATAGTAATTATTGTGCTGAGGATATTGGAAATAATTAGCGAGGAAAAATAACGAACTAAAATCTCGACGTATTCAATCATACCCACACAAATCGGCAGAAAAACCAGAGGCATATAACGGTTTAGGAAACGTCCCGTCGGTAGTACCCATTCCAATTTGATTAAGCCTGTAATAAGCGTAACAAATAAGACAAGTAAACCCCAAATACTATCCGGAATAGCGATAGGAATGAGCGTATTTAACCCTTTGCCGAGATAAAGCATTGCCCATAAAATCGCTAAAGAAAGAGCAAAGCCGATAATGTTCTTTTGCATAAAGCCTCATGTGATAAGCGGTCAAATTTGACGAAAACTTTGCAAAAAATTCCCGAAATTTGACCGCTTGCCGATTAGATGATGTTTCCCACAATCGAACGTGTTTCTAAACGTACTTCGGTGAGTTTGACTTTAACCGCCTGTCCAATTTGGTAAGCTTTTTCGCCTTTAATGTAAAGTGCGATTTCTTCCGGACGGAATTCCATTTCTTCTTTTTTATCGTGAATGGTTGAGAACGGCACAAAAATTTGTGCGCCATTTGCGATGACTTTCGCTCGTACACCGCCACGAGAAACATCCGCAATTTCACAGTCAAATTCGACCGCTTGCTCTACCATTGGAAACAGGTAGCGAGCATAAAGCCAATCAGCGATATCACGTTCCACCAAACGGTTTTGACGGCGAGCTTCTTGTAAGCGAACTAAGATGCTTTCTTCCACCGCTTTCGCCTGCTTGCCAAGTAATACTTGCTTGATTAAGCGATGGTTCACCATGTCACCGTATTTACGAATTGGTGAGGTCCAAGTTGCATAATGGCTGATCCCTAAACCGAGATGCGGTGCAACTTCCGATTTAAATTCTGCAAAAGTGAGGTAGCGGCGTAAACGAAGCTCTAAGAATTTCTCCGGAAACTCGTCAATTGAACGACGCATTTCGCAATAACCTTCAAGCGTTGCCAGTTTTTCCGGCGTATATAATGCCGTCAGTGCTTCACGGTTTTCGTCAGTGGCTAACGTATCCAGTAAGAATTTTTGCGCTAATTCTAAATTTTTCGGATCAAAGCCGGCGTGGGTATTAAATACGCCTGTTTTTGCATTATCGGCTAAGAATTTCGCACAGCAAATATTGGCAATGATCATCGATTCTTCGATCATTTGATTTGCGATACGGCGGTATTCTACGTGGATATCACGCACTGAGCCGTCTTCATTTAATTCAAATGAGTAATCGCCGGATTCTTTAAATAACAGCGCATTGCTACGGCGCCATTCGATGCGAGCAAGAGTAAATTGGTGTAACCAATCAATTTGTTGTTTGGTTTCCGCACTATCAGGTTGCCATGCATTTTCAACATTTTCGAGGTAATCCGATACGTTGTCGTAAGCTAATTTCGCTTTGCTTTCCACCCATGCTGAAACAAAACGAGTACCGCCAATAATATTACCAGCTAAATCGGTTTCGATATAACCGACTAACGCCGGACGTTTTTCATTTGGTACGAGAGAACAGAGATCGTCTGACAACTCACGAGGTAACATCGGAATATTGAAACCCGGTAAATAGTTGGTAAAACAGCGTTGGCGAGCGGCTTTTTCGATATTTGAATTTTCTGGAATATAGGCGGTCGGATCGGCAATCGCTACCACTAAACGCCAACCGGTTTGTTCTTCGCCTTGTTTGATTGGCTCGATGTATAGCGCATCGTCCATATCTTGTGTGCTTGGACTGTCGATCGTAGTGAAATAGAGTGAAGTGAGATCTTCACGATCTAATTCATCGTGTAATTCATAGCTTTTCTCATTCGCTACCGGTTCACGAGGCTGTTCGTGACGAGCTAATGTGACCCACCATGGGGCGAAATTATCGTCCGCTTTACAGATAAATTGAGTGACTTGAGCAAATAAGAAACGATCATCACGTAACGGGTGAGTTTTGAGTTGCGCCACTACCCAGTCACCGTTTTCCAATGTCTCACTGACCTTTTTATGCGTATTTGCCGGAATGATATTTTTAATGCTTGGGTGATCGACAATAAGTTGTAATTTATTATCTTTGTTAAAACGCACTTGTGCAATAAAGCGATCAAGCATCGGTTCAAGTAAACTATCGATTTCTACCTGTTCTTTGTCGCCTTCACGTTTTACTACGGCTTTCACTTTATCGCCGTGCATCACTTTTTTCATTTCCATCGGTGGAATGAAATAACTTTTCTTGTCACATTCTAAAAAACCGAATGCTTTATCCGAAGCTTTAACCGTACCTTCTACATATTCTTTATTTGCCTCAATTTGTTGTTTTAATTGGGCAAGTAACGGGTTGTCTTGAAACATAAATTCTCGCTATAAAAATAAAAAAGGTGCAGCCAGCATAGTTGCACCATCAAAATTGTTAAGGATTATAGCGAAATTTACTTAATTTGGGCAAATTGTTATTTTATCTAGAGTAAGTATAAATTAAAATTTATTGATTTTTTGTAAAAAATCTCTAGACTGGTAAAAGCATTTATTTTTTATTACATAAAGAGGTTTAATGATGAGAAAATTATTCTCAATAATTGCTGTGTGTTCTTTAGCTGCTTGTTCAACTCAAACATTAGAAATTGCACCGGCTAAAGAAGCTCAATATGACCGAGTACAACATTTCTTTGTTAGTGGTTTAGCTCAAAAGCAAGAATTAGACGCAGCAGAAATTTGTGGTGGGGCAAATAAAGTAGGTAAAGTTGAAACGGAAACTACTTTCTTTAATGGTCTATTGCATATGATTACTTATGGTATCTACTCACCTCGCCAGATTCGAGTTTATTGCAATTAATTCAGATATTTAAGGAGTCCAAAATGAAAAAATCACTTGCTATTTCTGTATTAATGGCATTAGTAACGGGTTGTTCTACCCAAACAGCGCATATCGCAGGCAAAGTAACAGATAATATTAAACCGACAACAAGTGTGAACCAACATTTCTTTGTTTTTGGTATTGGTCAACAAGAGACATTGAATGTTCGTGAGATTTGTGGTTCTGCTGATAAAGTAAATCAAGTTGAAACAGTGTTTTCTGGTACAAATGTCTTAGTGAGTGTTCTTACAATTGGTATTTATATGCCTCGAACTGCTAATGTTTATTGTAAATAATATATATTAGCCAAACAAAAACGGACGCTATTGCGTCCGTTTTTGTTTATAAGCGGTTATATTTTGCAATTACTCTTCGCCTAATTCACCCATTGCAGTAATGCTGAAACCTGCATCAACGTGTAATACTTCACCGGTTACACCTGAAGCTAAGTCTGAACATAAGAACGCCGCTGAGTTACCTACATCATCGATTGTTACGGTACGGCGTAATGCTGCGGTTTGTTCAAATGCCGCTAACATTTTCTTGAAGTTTTTGATACCTGATGCCGCAAGTGTACGGATTGGACCTGCTGAGATTGCATTTACACGGATACCGTCTTTACCTAAATCCGCCGCCATTACACGTGTCGCCGCTTCTAATGAAGCTTTTGCTAAACACATTACGTTGTAGTTAGGAATCGCACGTTCCGCACCTAGGTAGCTTAAGGTTAAAAGTGCCGCATTTTCGTTTAAGTATGGGCGCGCTGCTTGTGCCATTGCGACGAAGCTATATGCACTGATATCGTGTGCGATACGGTAGCCTTCACGTGTTGCTGCGTTTACATAATCACCGTCTAATTGATCGCCCGGTGCGAATGCGATTGCGTGTACGAAACCGTCAAATTTTTCCCACTTTTTGCTTAATTCGGTAAAGCAGTTTTGGATTGATTCGTCTGTTGCTACATCTAATGGTAATACGATGTCTGAACCGAATTCTTTAGCAAACTCTTCAACACGCGGTTGTAATTTATCGTTTAAATAAGTGAATGCAAGTTCTGCGCCTTGTGCTTTCATTGCTTTTGCAATGCCGTATGCGATAGAACGGTTGCTTGCAAGACCCGTTACTAAAATGCGTTTACCTGTTAAAAAGCTCATGCTGGATTCCTTTTGAACATTATCGAAGCGTGGATTACGCTTACTTCATATAAAACAAAGGGCGTATGCGATACGCCCCTACGAAATTTTGCGGATTATACCGAAAAAACGACCGCTTGCGCAAATTTCCTGAGATTTCAGGCTTAGTAAGCGGTCTGATCCGAGCAGTTTTTTGCAAAATTTTTGATGAATTTGACCGCTTGATCTATTTGACCGCAATCATTGAACCGAAATTGAAACATTGAAACCAAAGTTCGATTTGGGAAAAGCCCGCTTGTTTTAAACGATCTTTATGGGTTTCAATACTATCGGTTAGCATCACATTTTCGAGAGCGGTACGTTTTTGGCTGACTTCAAGTTCGCTGTAACCGTTGGCACGTTTAAATGTGTGGTGTAGGTCAATGAGTAATTCATTCATTGTTTCATTGGCAAAGGTAAATTTTTCAGATAACACCAAAATACCGTTCGGGTTTAAGCCCTGATAAATTTTAGTCAGCAATTCAAGACGATCTGCGCGAGGTAAGAATTGCAGGGTAAAGTTTAGTACCACCATCGAAGCGTTTTTGATCTCGATATGGCGAATATCGTCACAAAGGATCTCCACAGGTACATCAGAGTGATAAGCATTGATATGCGAGCGGCAACGTTCTACCATCGGTTGAGAATTATCTACGCCAATAATTTTCACTTGGTTGGTTTGCAGATTACGGCGAATCGATAAAATCCCCGCTCCACGAGAACAACCTAAATCATAAACTTGCGATCCTTCGGTCACGAAACGTTGTGCCAACATACCGATTGCGGTAATGATATTCGAATAGCCCGGCACGGAACGTTGGATCATATCGGGAAACACTTCTGCAACCGATTCATCAAAAGTAAAATCACCGAGTTT
Organism: Actinobacillus equuli; assembly: GCF_900636745.1. Lineage (NCBI taxonomy): Bacteria > Pseudomonadati > Pseudomonadota > Gammaproteobacteria > Pasteurellales > Pasteurellaceae > Actinobacillus > Actinobacillus equuli. Next base: position 2,307,027 of record NZ_LR134310.1, read on the forward strand.
TTCAATCGGTGCGGAAAAAATCGTATCTTTACTACTCATATCTTGTTATTCCTTGTCTAAAAATTTTTGAATGGCGCGAGCGACCGTTTCAGGTTTTTCGGCGTGTACCCAATGCTGTGCATTGGCAACGACAAACGATTTTGCCTGTGGAAATTGCTTCAAAATCGTTTCTGTGTCTTTCGCTTGAATATAATCGGATGCACCGCCTTTAATAAATAAAGTCGGTTTATCAAAAAAGACTTCGCTCCAACCCATCAAATTTTCATAGTTGGCTTTAATTGCCGTTAAATTAAAGCGGAAATAGTCTGGTTTTTGCGGATCGAACGCTTTTAACATAAATTGTTGCTCGCCTTCGTCTTTCACATATTGCGCCAGTACGGTTTTGGCTTGTTGGCGGGTTGCCGGTTGAGCGGATTTAACGGCAAATAAACCGGCAAAATTATTGTCATGACGATGAGTTGGATTAGCAGTCGGCGCAATATCAATCACGACTAATTTTTCGACCAGAGCAGGTGCAATATCGGCTAAAGTCATTGCGGTTTTACCGCCCATCGAATGACCGATCACAATATTGTCCGCTAAATCTAAATGCTCTAACAATGCTTGTAGATCTTGCGCCATTAATTGGTAATTCATTTCATCGGAATGAAAAGATTGACCGTGATTGCGTAGATCCACACGTAAGATATTAAATTGCTCGCTAAATTGGCGGGCGATAATGCCCAAATTATTCATATCGCCGAATAATCCGTGCAGAAAAATCATCGTCTGCGCATCGGCTTTTTCCGTTGCCGGTTGGAATTGATAATTAAGATAAGTATTTTCTGTCATAAGTTGTTATTTTTTATTCAAATGTTTGGTTAAGATCCTGTAAAAAGATCTTGAATCTGTATTATAATGCCTAGAATTTTTTTCTAATCAAGTAAATCAAAACAAAAATATCAAGAGGTTAAGATGAAAACGATCGAAGTCGATGATGAATTATATCATTACATTGCAAGTAGAACCCAAGCAATTGGCGAAAGTGCGTCAGATATTTTACGTCGTCTGTTGCGTTTACCTTCATCACCACAACCTTTTGTACTGGTTCAACAAAACACAATTGATGAGCTGAAAGAATTAGCGAAACCGAAAGCGAAGGCGAAAAAGGAAGAGTTAATTGAAAAAGCGGTACAAAAAGTTGAGAAAGTTTTGAAATCGGATTCGTTTGTAAACGAAAATAAAAATGTCGCACGCTTTTTAATGTTACTTTCGGCGTTACATCATGCAAATGCTCAAGGTTTTGCTCAAGCAACAGAAGTGGTGACGGGGACGGAACGTACTTATTTCGGTACAAGTGAAGCGGCATTATTAAGTCATGGTAGCAGTGTAAAAGCGAAGCAGATTCCGGATTCACCGTTTTGGGTGGTGACCAATAATAATACCGCACGTAAAGGCTTGATTCTTACCGGTGTAATGGAATCTATGGAATTGCCAAAACACTTAATTGAACGTATTCGTATCTTATTTTCTTAATCGTCATTTATGGTAAATTTTTCCTTTTTCCCGACCGCTTATTGGGCAGTGAATGCTGCGCAGAGGCAAGCTATTGTGTGGGAAAAGGGAAATACCGATTATTTTCCCTTTCTTTCCTCCTCACTTAATTGGGCGGAGTTTCATCACTTAGTTTCACAAACGGCAAATTTACTCATCACTAAAGGCGTGAGAACCGACCAAGTTATTGCTTATTCAGGCACTCATCGATTAATCGGTTTGCTTTGTTATTGCTCCGTAATGACGATTGGCGCACGTATTTTGATGCTAAATCCGGCATTAAGTGAAAGCCAGCGTCAAACTATTCTAAGCACATATCAAATTGATATTTTGATTACCGATCAAGATTTTGCAAATTTTCAGCAAAATCAGACCGCTTACCTAAATTCAAATTGGGATAGTCATCGTCCGGCGACCCTTACTTTGACCTCCGGTTCATCCGGTATGCCGAAAGCGGTGGTGCATTCCGCCCAAAACCATTTAGAAAATGCTGAAGGTGTGTGTGAATTAATGCAATTTTGCCAAACCGATTCTTGGTTACTAAGTTTGCCGTTGTTTCATGTGTCCGGTCAAGGGATTGTCTGGAGATGGTTAGTGCAAGGTGCCACGTTAGTGGTGAATGAACAGAAAGATCAATTTTTTGCTTGTTTGGATCGTGTTTCGCACGCTTCATTGGTTCCTACTCAGTTGCAGCGTTATCTACAGACTAAAACGAAAAAAATTACCGAGACAAAGAAATTCTTATTAGGTGGCACTGCGATTCCCAAAACGTTAGTGGCGCAAGCGCAGCAGGTAGGTATTACGTGTTATTCAGGTTATGGAATGACGGAAATGGCATCAACTATTTGTGCGGTTGAAAATGAATTGGATAATGTCGGTTATCCGCTTAAAGGACGGAAAGTCAAATTAGTGAACGATGAAATTTGGGTTCAAGGTAGCGGTTTAGCGCTCGGTTATTTGCAAAAAAATGGTGAAATTCGACCGCTTGTAAATGACGAAGGATGGTTACCAACCAAAGATCGCGGTGAGTGGAACTCAACAGGTAAACTGGTGGTGAAAGGTCGATTGGATAATATGTTTATTTCCGGTGGTGAAAATATTCAGCCGGAAGATGTTGAAAAAGTTATCTATCAATCAGGTTTAGTGAGTCAAATCTTTGTTTTACCTGTCGAAGATGTAGAATTCGGTCAAAGACCTGTCGCAGTGGTGCAATTTATTTCACCTAATTTTGCAAAAAACTGTGAAAATTTGACCGCTTGGCTTGGCGATAAGCTCGAAAAATTTAAACAACCTATCGGTTATTATCCGCTTGAATATGTTCAGCCCCCGCAGCAGAGCAGTATAAAAATCTCACGTGTACAATTAAAAAACGCATTAACGCAATTATTAGGAAAATATCATGATCAAACGTCTGTTTAACCCTTTCTTATTTAGCCTGACCTTGGTGCTTAGTAGTCATACGCTTTGGGCAGCGGAGTTACCGACGGAAAAAGATCTCCAAGCGCAAATCGAAGAAACGAAAAAACTTGAACAGAATGAAGTTAATAAGTCTTTAATTCAAAGTTTGGAAGATACACAAGCGTTTTTAACACAAATCGCACAACAAAAAAGTGACAATAGCGCGTTAGAAAAAGAAATTAAAGGTGCGCAGATTGCATTACAAAGCAGTAAAGCGGATATCGCTAAATTACAGCATATTCCTCAAGTAACCCAAGACGCATTGGCTAAATATTCGGTTGATGAGTTACAGAAGCGTCTTGCTGCCGCTCAATTAAGTAGCCAGACGGTACAACAAGATTTAACCACCATTAACGGTAAATTGGTGGCGCAAAACTCTGCGCCAACGAAAGCACAAGCGGCATTAACGGCTAATGCAACACGTAAGCAAGAAATCAGTACTTTGCTAGGTAATGTAAATACCTCACAAGTGGAGAGAACCAAACTAGAAACGGAATTGGCATTACTTGAACTACAGAATGCCTATAATCAATTGTTGTTACGTGGTAGTGATGAGTTGACAGCACTCTACAATAGTCAGTTGGAAGAGAAAAAATTAGCACAACAAAATGTACAGAACGAGCTAAGCCAACTTCAAAATGCGATTAATACCAAGTTAGTTGAAGAATCTAAAAATAAGGTCGAACAGGCGGCACAATCACAGCAAGAAGGCACTACCTCAAATACAAATCCACTTATCATTAAGCAATTAGATCTTAATACGCGTATTAGTGAAGAATTACTGAGACAAACCACAGAGCTCACCCAACTATCACAGGATAATCTGCGGATTAAAGGGGTGCTTGATAACTTACAACAAACGCAGCGTAATATTGAAGAACAAATCAGCTCTTTGCAAGGGACGTTGGTGCTTTCTCGTATTATCAATAAACAAAGACAGTCTTTACCCCAAGATCAGATGGTGAAAGGTTTATCTAAGCAAATTGCCGATTTAAGGGTACGTGTTTTTGATCTTACCGAATTTAAAGACAGTATCTCTGATCCGAACGTCTATATTACGAAATTAGAGAAAGATGAAAAAACCGAACTGACCGCCAAAGAGAAAGAACAACTCAAAAATATCTTAGCGGAACGCTCAAAAATCTTAGCTGAAATGATTAAGTCGTTGAATAATCAGCTTAATTTATCGATCAATATCGAACTAAATCAGCAACAAGTTCAAACGATTAGTGATACGCTACAAAAGAAATTAGAGCAACAAAGTTTTTGGGTAAAAAGTAATAGCCCGATTGATTTGGATTGGTTTAAGAATTTTTTAGCGGTAGCGAGTTTCCAGTTAAACGATCTGGTTAAAAAATTCGATTTCTCCAATTGGAAAGATAATATTATTCCCGCAAGTATTTTCGAGATTTTACTTGCGTTAGGCGTATGTCTTATTTCTCGCCGTAAAGAGCAGATTAAGCAGCGTTTGGGCAAAATTAATTACAGTATGAAAACGGTCGCAACAGATAGCCAGTGGAATACGCCTCTCGCTATTTTTTGGACCTTGATTCTTTGTTTACCGAGTACCTTTATCTTCCTAATGGTATTTATTTTGGTGACCTACATTTGTTTCCAAGATCCTACAGAAGTATGGCCTTGGGGTTTAAAAATGTCCGGGTATTGGCTCTATTTTGCGTTTATGGTGGCAATGTTGCGCCCGAATGGGATTGGTTATCGTCATTTCAATATGCCGCAAAAAAGTAATGCGGTTTTCCGTGATATTTTAAAACGCTCGGTATGGGTAATTGGTCTAATGTTGAATACGGCGGTATTTAGTAATATCAATGAAATGGGTATTGCCTATGATGTGCTCGGGCAAGTTTTTACCATTATTGTGTTAATCAGCATTATTTTTATTGTTGCACCCGGATTTAGACAAGCGATTTCAATTTATCAAAATGTTGCCGCTGATGGAGAAAGTTCTCGTAACCTATTATTAAATATTGCTCGTGCAGTGCTATTTTTAGCACCTATCGCTTTAGTCGTCTTAATCGGTTTAGGTTATTACTATACTTCTTTAATCATTATAGAACATTTAGTTTCTACTTATTTTGCGGTAGTTACTTGGATTATTTTACGTAATGTGTTCTATCGTACGTTTAATGTTGCGTCACGTCGTTTAGCTTTTCGTCGCTTGCAAGAAAAACGAGAACAAGCGTTAGCTAAAGTGACGAATACGGAACAACAAGTCGCCCAATCGGAAGACGATATTCCATTTGAATTACATGACGACACGTTAGCTGTGAGCGAAATTAAAGATCAAATGTTAAAGGTAACCGATCTTTTATTGTGGGCGGCATTATTCGGGCTATTGTATTGGGTATGGTCGGATTTAGTTACCGTAGCCTATTATCTAAACGGTGTAACGCTTTGGCAGCAAGCGACAGACACTGCTAAAGGTGTGGTAATGGAATCCATTACCTTACTTAATCTGTTAGTGGCATTCGGCATCTTGTTTGTGACTTACGTTTTAATTCGTAACTTAAGCGGTTTATTAGAAGCGTTAGTGTTTTCTAATCTAAAACTTTCGCAAGGTACGCCTTATACGGTAACGACATTATTAACCTATTTATTAATCGTACTTGGCGCAACTTTTGCTTTTGCAACGCTAGGTATGTCTTGGTCTAAATTACAATGGTTATTTACCGCATTATCGGTTGGTTTAGGCTTCGGTATGCAAGAAATCTTTGCAAATTTTGTGTCGGGTATCATTATTCTATTTGAACGTCCGGTGCGTATCGGCGATATGATTACTATCGGCACGTTTAACGGCACAGTTTCTAAAATCCGCATTCGGGCGACAACGTTAATTGATAATGATAAAAAAGAAGTCATTGTACCGAATAAGGCGTTTATTACCGAGCGCATTGTTAACTGGGCGTTGACTACCTCTATGACTCGTTTAGTGATTCGAGTTGGGGTTGCGTATGGTTCGGATCTCGAATTAGTTAAACGTTTGCTATTACAGGCAGCGGAGGAAAACAGCAGCGTGTTGAAAGATCCTGCGCCGGTAGCGTATTTTTTAACCTTCGGAGCAAGTACATTAGATCATGAGTTACGTGTGCATGTCGGACAAATTCTAGATAGAACTCGTACGATTGATGAATTAAACAGACGCATTAATCAATTATTTGCCGAACATAATATTGAGATTGCCTTTAATCAATTGGATATCTTTATTAAAAATCAAGCAACCAATGAAGAAGTGAAATGGGCAACGGAAAAATTTAACGATAAGAATTAGAGGTATAAAGCTTACTTATGATATCTAAGAAAGCATGGCAGTTGATATTACTTGGGACTCTGTTTTCGCCTTTACTTTGGGCGGAAACGCAGCAACAGGCGGTTGAAGCGAGCGTACGTAATCAAATTAGTGCGTTGCAAACCGGTACGATTGATTCGAATGTGAGTTCGGTAGATTCGCAAACGCTAAGTGCGACATTACAGTTTATTGAGCAGACTAAAAAGCAAAAAAATGATTTGGCTGCTTTAGAAAAACAAATCCAAAAACTTCCCCAGGAATTGTTGGAAATTGAAACTCGCATTAAGGATTATAAAGATGCTGTGGACTCATTAAAAAATAGTGAGTTCAGCGGTTTATCTTTAGATAAATTAAGCCAAAAACAGGCGGAAATTCAAGCACAACTACAAGCGGTTCAGGTCACTTTGAGTGATTTGGATAGTCGTATATCCAATGGGCGTAATCTTTTGCTGAATAATCAAAAGGCCACCGAAGAAAATGTAGTGAGAGTGCAGGAAATCACGCGTTTAAAAAATACTCATCAAGCAAATAAGTCCATGATGGACAGATGGAATGCCGAACTTGATTATATTGATGCAAATAATAAATTTAATGCGTTACTCACGACTAATGCAGAAAAACTAATTGAATTAGACGAAGAAAAAAGAAGTGAGGCTACAGCACAGCAGCAGCTTTTACAGAAGCAATTGGCTGTTTTGCAAGATGTGCTAAATGCTAAACGTTTAAAAGAGTCAGAACAAAAAGCGTTACAAGTTGAAAGTCAGCAGGTGACGAGTGGTATTCAAAATTTCTTAATTCAAGACGAATTAGAGCATAACCGAGAATTAAGCCAATTCTGGGTTAGACAGACACAAGCGTTAAATGCATTATCGCAAGATGATTTGCGCACAAAAAATGTGTTGGAAGGGTTGGCACAAGCGCAACGTAATATTGAAGAGCAGATTAGTGCATTACAAGGTACGTTAGTGCTTTCTAAGGTGATTAATCAGCAAATGCAAGCATTGCCGACTGCGAAATTGAATAATGACTTAGCTACCTCAATTGCGAACGTGCGCGTGCATATTTTTGAATATTCGCAGCAGCGAGATCAACTATATAATCTTGATGAGTATGTACGAAATATTACGTTAGCGCTTGAAGAACCGCTGACTTATGAAGAAAACTTGGCGTTGACTAAACTACTGAAAGAACGCCAAAAATTGCTTGATGATATTATTAAATCGTTAAATAGCCAGCTAAATGTTTCCATCAATATTGAAAATAACCAAAAACAAATTGATGCGATTAGCAGTACGCTGCAACGTAAATTGCAACAACAAAGTTTCTGGGTAAACAGTAATAATCCGATGGGACTGGATTGGATTAAGGCTTTTCCGAAATTGGCATTTTCTGAAATAGCGGAATTAACGAAGTACATGAGCTTCAGTAACGTCAGTAAGAATCTGTTACCTACGGCATTATTTACCGGTTTCTTTTTATTGATTTCACTTTTGCTGAATTGGAAAAAGAAAGCGATAAAAGACCGCTTGTCTAAGATTGCGAGCCAAGTTAATACATTAAAAAATGATAGTCATTGGTACACACCGGAAGCAATGTTTTGGACATTGTTGCTTGCGCTACCAAGTACCTTAATGTTTTTTACTGCTTATAACCTTATCGCCTTTTTATTCTTTGATGATCCGATTTCCGCATGGCGTTGGGGCGTGCGTTTAACTTTATATTGGTGGTTCTTTGCAACGGCTTTATCGCTATTACGCCCGAATGGACTGGCTTATCGCCATTTCGGTATGCCGCAAGAAAGTAATCGTATTTTCCAACGCATCATCAAACAGTCTATTTGGATTATCGGCTTATTATTGATCTCTTCGATTCCGTCTCAAATTGAGATGATCGGCTATCCAAACGATGTGATTGGGCAGGTAATGTCTATTGTTGCTCTTGCACTATGTCTGTTTGTCGTGCGTCCATTATTGGATAGAGGGATTACCGAATACCAGAATGCAAAAACCGAAGACGGTACAATTCGCAATGTGAGCTTATTTAAGCTATTGCGCTTGGTATTGATTGTTGTACCGATCTCATTAATTGTGTTGATTGTATTCGGTTATTACTATACGGCGATTTATCTGATTACGCATTTACTGAATAGCTACTTTGTGATTCTGATTTGGGTATTCGGGCGTTATTTTGCTTATCGTGCGGTAACTATTTCGGCACGTCGCTTGGCTTATCGTCGTTTGCAGGAAAAACGTCAAAAGATCCGAGAACAAGCGGCGGAACCGTCGAATAAGGATGAAATAAAAGAAGAAGAGTCGATAAAACTTTCGGTGGTTAACCAACAAATTTTCCGTATTACCGATCTCATTGGTTGGGTAGTGCTATTTGGTTTACTTTATGTGGTTTGGTCGGACTTAATCAGTATTGCTTATTATTTAGACGGTGTGATCTTATTTGAAAGTAATGACGGAGATAAAGTTGAGGCGATCACTTTATTAAACCTCATGCGTGCTTTCTTGTATGTTGTAGTGACTTATGCGTTGGTTAAAAATATTGCCGGTATTTTAGAGGTGATTCTATTCTCACGGATCAAATTATCTAAAGGTACACCACAAACAATTACTACCGTCTTTATCTATACGATTGTGGTCATCGGTGGGGTATCGGCATTCTCAGCGTTAGGTATTTCTTGGACGAAAATTCAATGGATTTTCACAGCGTTATCCGTGGGGCTTGGTTTCGGGGTACGAGAAATTTTCGGTAGTGTGGTATCGGGTTCGATTTTATTATTTGAACGTCCGATTCGTGTCGGTGATAAAGTGACTGTGGGGCAGCATACGGGATTTATTACCAAGATCCGACTTCGTTCAACCACATTGCTGAATTCGGATAATATGGAAGTAGTATTGCCGAATCAGGCATTTGTGACCGATCGTTTTATTAACTGGACATTAAATAATACGATTACCCGTTTACAATTCTTTTTGAATGTACACTTAGACGACAATCTGCAAAAAGCAAGGGAATTAATCTTGCAAGCAATTGCGGAAGCCCCTAAAGTAGTGGCTGAACCCAAACCGGCAATCAATATTCTACGTTTTCACGATAATGCGTTAGAGCATGAAATCGAAGTGTTTGTCGGAGAATTAGGTGACCGCTCGGAAACCTTAACTTTCTTACATTATCGGATTACCGAATTATTAAAACAACATCACATGCGATTCGCTTTCAAACAGTTGGATGTCAATATGCATACGGCAATAGAAGAACAACAAGCGGTCAAATTTAGTGAAAATTTAGCAAAATAAGAAGGAAGCATTATGGCAGGCAACAGCATTGGACAATTATTTAAAGTAACCACATTCGGCGAATCACACGGTATTGCATTAGGTTGTATCGTGGATGGCGTTCCGCCCAATATGGAACTGTCGGAGGCAGATATTCAGCCTGATTTAGATCGTCGTAAACCGGGTACGTCACGCTATACCACACCTCGCAGAGAAGATGATGAAGTACAAATTCTATCCGGCGTATTTGAAGGCAAGACAACAGGCACCAGTATCGGTTTAATCATTAAAAATGGTGATCAACGCTCGAAAGATTACGGTGATATTGCGGATAAATTCCGTCCAGGTCATGCGGATTATACCTATCAGCAAAAATACGGCATTCGTGATTATCGTGGCGGTGGACGTTCTTCAGCGCGTGAAACGGCAATGCGTGTTGCAGCCGGTGCGATTGCAAAAAAATATTTACGAGAGCAATTCGGCATTGAAGTGCGAGGTTATTTATCACAAATCGGTAACGTGAAAATCAATCCTGAAGCAGTGGCGGATGTCAGTAAAATCGACTGGCAACAAGTGGCAAGTAATCCGTTTTTCTGTCCGGATCCGGTTGCCGTGGAAGGCTTTGACGAGTTGATTCGTGAATTGAAAAAAGACGGCGATTCTATCGGTGCAAAATTGACTGTGGTTGCTGAGAATGTACCGGTCGGATTGGGTGAACCGGTATTTGACCGCTTAGATGCGGATCTGGCTCACGCACTCATGTCAATTAATGCAGTAAAAGCGGTTGAAATTGGTGACGGTTTTGCAGTTGTTGAGCAACGCGGTAGCGAGCATCGAGATGAAATGACACCGCAAGGTTTTGTCTCAAATCATGCCGGCGGCATTTTAGGCGGGATCAGCTCCGGTCAACCGATTATTGCTCATATTGCATTAAAACCGACTTCCAGCATTATGGTGCCGGGACGTTCAGTGAATTTAAATAATGAACAAGTCGAACTGGTTACCAAAGGACGCCATGATCCTTGCGTTGGTATTCGTGCAGTGCCGATTGCCGAGGCGATGACAGCGATTATTTTATTGGATCATTTACTTAGATTTAAGGCACAATGCCGTTAAGTCGGTTATAATTAAAACAAGCGGTCTGATTTGCAAGATTTTTTGCAAAAATGACCGCTTGTACTTTATTTGTTAAAAGACAATTTTTAGAAAAATACTCTTTGTAGAAAGCATTTATGAAAAAATTTAAAACTGTTTTGTTATCGGGGCTCCTTAGTTTAGCTGCCTCAACTCAGGCGACTCTTTGGGAGCAAATTCGTACACCGGTTGCCGGACAGCCTCAAGCGATTGGTGGTTATAGCAATGGGTGTATTATCGGTGCGCAGCCGTTAGCATTAAAAGGCGAAGGCTATCAAGTCATTCGCTCGGCACGTAACCGTTTTTACGGACATCCTGACCTACTATCATTTTTACAACGTTTAGCTAAAAATACGAAGAACGCAGGTTTACCTCCGATCTTAATCGGCGATATGGGAATGCCAGCGGGCGGACGTTTTTCTTCCGGTCATGCAAGTCATCAAACCGGCTTAGATGCGGATATTTGGTTTAGATTCGGTCCAATGGATGCAGAAACAGCGAAGAATCCGGCAGGTTTAGCGACATTAATGGTAAATCGTGATGCGCAAGTAGTTGATGAAAGAGTATGGACATCACAGCATGCAACGATGGTGAAATTAGCGGCGCAAGATATTCGTGTGGATAGAATCTTTGTTAACCCGGCGATTAAAGTGAAATTATGTAATACCGCCGGTTCAGATAGAAGCTGGTTACGTAAAGTGCGTCCTTGGTACGGCCACGATTCGCATATGCACGTGCGGTTAAGTTGTCCGCAAAATGCGCCGAATTGTGAAAACCAAGCCCCGATTCTGGCAGGCGATGGTTGTGGCGCGGAGCTTTATTCATGGTTTGAACCTGCACCGACAGATACGGCCGCATCCAAATCGAAAGTGTTACCGACACCTCCGGTTCAATGTCAGATGATTCTTTCATCGCAAGGACTTAATTAATAAAAAAACGCACCTTAAAATGCTAAGGTGCGTTTTTTCTAGCTATCGCTTTTAACGATTATTCCGCTTTAATCGCAAATGCTTTGAGCATGGTACGGAAAATATCGGTGTTATCAACAAAGTATTGGCTTTCCGGCGCAGCTTTATAGTAAGTACCTAAACCGGCTTCCGGTTTTGCAATGTCAAGGAAGTGTTTTGCACCAAACCCTTTAGCGAATACCGGTACCAATTCTCTCGTGTGATTATCTGAATACCAACGTACGAGCGGTAGTGCACCAGCACCTTGGTTAATGATTTCAGAATAGAATTTATCATTTGAATCAGGACCTTGTAAGAATCCGTTACCATGGTCGGTGGTGACTATCAGTAATGTTTCGTCCCAAGAACTATTTTTTTCAACCCAATTTACCGCAGCTTCAACAGCAAAGTTAAAACTGATTTGTTCTTCGACTAAGCGAGGCAGATTATTAGCGTGTGCCGCCCAATCCACTGCACCACCTTCAACCATTAAGAAGAAGCCTTTATCATTTTTACTCACGACATTTAATGCACCAAGAGTCATCGTGGCTAAGTCCGGCTGATTTTCAAGTAAATTCCCCGCTGTTACCCCGTCTCGATTAAATTGTAATGTGGCATTATTCGGTGCGGTACCGAGAATTTTTTGTTTGCCGTTAAAATCTAATTTACCTTCAGCAAGTGCAGCAAAATCGGCTTTACTGTCAATTAATTTGTAATCAGTTTTGCCTGCTACTAAATTTTCCCAAGTCTCCTTACCGCCGACAAAACGGAAGTCTTTTTCAGATTTAGGTTGAATAGCTTTACCATTTTGGTCGAAATAAGGATGACCAGCTCCCATAATGACGGATGCTCGTCCAGATTTAACCGCTTCTTGAGCGATCTCAGCGTAATTATTGCGGTTTACATTATGCGATAAGAATCCTGCCGGCGTCGCGTGACTCCATTGTACCGAGCTGATTACCCCGAGAGAACGACCAGATTCCACTACGTATTCACCAATATTTTTGATACGCGTATCGTTATTCGACCAGTTAATCGCATTGTTATAGGTTTTTTGTCCGCTTGCGAGCGCAGTAGCTGCCGCAGCACTGTCGGTAAAATCGGTTTGAGCATATTCATATCCACTGAAATAGCTGGTGTAGTTAGTGAGATTGCCTTTGTGCTGATAAGCGGATTTATCTTTTTTCCAAAGACTTTTCGGATCGAATTTAACTGAGTTTTTAAGTGAATGGGTTGGTTTGGTGGAGGTGTTTAGCGGGTAAGTTGAAGCAAATAATTTCACATCAAATTTATCATAAACTTCTTTACCTAATGCACCGTGGCGGAAATAGCTTGCTGCTTTCCAAGTATTAATTCCGGCACCGTCACTGATCAATAAAATCACATTCTTTGCAGACTTAGGTGATACTTGTTCTGCCTGTGCAATAGCACTTTGATGAAAAGTACTTGCTGCAATAAAGACAAAAGCGATTTTTGATAGCTTCATAAAAACTCCTTAAGGTTGCTATATAATTCGGCACGAAGTTTACTGGGGAAATATGACAGTTTGATGACAATTTAAGAGATGGGAAGTAAATACGGATCTTGTCCAACCTATTGCTTTTTAAAAAGAAAAATCAGACAATTTTGCCTAATAAAAGCAGAATGATGTTAGAGAAAAGAACTTTGAGAGTATTTTTAGCGGAAAAACCAAGTTTAGCAAGGGCAATCGCAGACGTCTTGCCTAAGCCGCATACCCGTGGAGACGGTTATATTCAATGTGGTGAACATGATGTGGTGACTTGGTGTATCGGCCATTTATTAGAACAGGCTGAGCCGGATGCTTACGATGAGCGTTTTAAAATGTGGCGTATGGAACATTTGCCGATTATTCCGCAACAATGGAAATTAGTGCCGAAAAAAGAAACATTGAAGCAGCTACAAGCGGTCGAAAAATTGGTAAAAAAAGCAGATGTATTGGTAAACGCCGGCGACCCGGATAGAGAAGGGCAGCTGCTCGTTGATGAAGTGTTTAGCTACTTGAATGTTGCGCCAGAAAAACGTAATCAGATTCAACGTTGCTTGGTTAGCGATCTCAATCCGAGTGCGGTAAAAAAAGCGATTGATAAATTGCAAAATAATCGTGATTTTATACCGCTTGCAACCTCAGCCTTGGCACGAGCAAGGGCTGATTGGTTATATGGCATTAATATGACGCGTGCTTATACCTTACAAGGACGTTGGGCGGGGTATCAAGGTGTATTGTCGGTTGGGCGTGTTCAAACCCCGGTGTTAGGTTTAATTGTGCGCCGAGATCTTGAAATAGAAAACTTTGTGCCGAAAGATTATTTTGAAGTATTAGCACATATTGTGGTACCGGAAACTCAAGAACGCTTTACCGCACAATGGCAACCGAGTAAAGCGTGCGAAGATTATCAAGATGAAGACGGTCGAGTGCTATCCAGAAGTTTGGCGGAAAACGTAGTTAAACGCATTACTAACCAAGCTGCATTAGTAACGGACTATCAAGATAAAATTGAAACGGAAACCGCACCGCTACCTTATTCATTATCGGTGTTACAAATTGATGCGGCACGTCGTTACGGTTTATCGGCTCAGGCAGTGTTGGATATTTGTCAGAAGCTATACGAAACGCATAAGTTAATTACTTATCCCCGTTCGGATAACCGTTATTTACCGAATGAGCATTATGCTGATCGTTTTAAAGTGATGGCGGCAATCGCTCATCACCTAGATGAATATAAAGAAAAGCCTGAGGTGGTTAATCCGGAAATTCGTAATCGCTGTTGGAATGATAAAAAGGTGGAAGCGCACCATGCAATTATTCCAACTGCTCGCCAAGGCTCGGTACAACTAACTGAAAACGAAAAGCGTATTTATCAACTGATTGCTCGCCAATACTTAATGCAATTTTGTCCGGATGCGGAATATCGCAAAGGTAAAATCGTATTAGATATCGCCGGTGGCGTTTTTAATGCGCAAGCTCGAAACTTGATTGTTGCCGGTTGGAAAGCATTATTAGGCAAAGAAGATAGTGATGAAGTGTTAGAACCATTGTTACCGGTTGTGAAAAAAGGGCAGCAATTACACTGTGAAAAAGGTGAAATTGTCAGTAAGAAAACCCAGCCTCCTCGTCATTTTACAGATGCAAGTTTATTATCCGCAATGACCGGTATCGCGCGTTTTGTACAAGATAAACAGCTTAAAAAGGTATTGCGTGAAACGGACGGTTTAGGGACAGAAGCAACTCGTGCCGGTATTATAGAATTGCTATTCAAACGAGGATTTTTAGTTAAAAAAGGACGTAATATCCATAGCACGGAAGCCGGGCGAATTTTAATTAGTGCATTGCCGGATGAAGCGACTCAGCCGGATATGACTGCACATTGGGAAATGCAATTGACCGATATCAGTAAAAAGCAAGCGAGTTATCAGCAATTTATGACTGCGTTAACAAGCAAACTACCGGAATTGCTGCGAACGGAAAGACAGAAATTGCAAAATTTAAGTCGAATTCAACCGCCTTCTTCTTATCGCAAGCGGTCAAATTTTAAGAAAAATTCACAAGCTGCTGAAAAATAAGGCAAATGTATAATAGAAATAAAAAAATCGCTTGCAAGAGACCAGCTAAATCTATATTATGCACGCCATCGCAAGTTGATTTTAATTTTAAAATCTGAAATTTATCGCGGAAAAAAATAGAGAGTTTAAATGTTAAACGTACTAACAATTATTTATCTCGTTGTTGCAATTGCATTAATTGGATTTATTTTAATGCAGCAAGGTAAAGGTGCTGATGCCGGTGCTTCTTTTGGAGCGGGCGCTGCCGGAACTGTTTTCGGTTCAGCAGGTTCAGCAAATTTCTTATCAAGAACAACAGCGATTTTAGCAGTTATCTTTTTTGGCATTAGCTTACTTATTGGTAATTTAAATTCACACCAAGTAGCGCCAAAAAGTCAATTCGAAGATTTAAGCGGTGTTCAACAAAAAGTAGAGCAGCCTGCAAAAGTAGAAACCCAAAATAACGATATTCCTCAATAGTTTTGGGAACAGAATTAAAGCTCTGGTGGTGGAATTGGTAGACACGCTATCTTGAGGGGGTAGTGTCCATAGGATGTGCGAGTTCGAGTCTCGCCCAGAGCACCAAATATAAGAACCTAATCGAAAGATTAGGTTTTTTTTATGTCTTAAAAAAAATAGCCTGCTTATTACAGGCTATTTTTGTATATAGGTATATCGCAATTTTCTAAATCGGTTGATTATCTTCCACTTCCTCAACTAATTTCTCACCTTTGCGAGTAAGCGCAAATAAAATGCTCAATAAACCTAAAGTAAATGCAGCCCAGCCGAAAATAATGGAATTCCATCCTTCTGCCACATAGCTAATTGCCGCACAGCCAATCGTTAATAATGTTATTATAAATGTTCGCATTACAGCTCCGATACATTTGTTATTTTTATATTATTGTTAAGTAAGACCTAGGAATGTTTTTGTATTCCCAAAAAAGATCAGCATTAAATTATTACGGTTTCATAACTGATCAGACCCCTTGGAAGGGCGCGCCATTATAACGATTTTTTAGGAATACACAATTAAAAGTACACAAAACTAGCAAATAATAAGTAGGTTTACTCTGTACAATAGAAAGATTATGCCTGATAAAGGTAAGGAATGACCTGTTCTAAAGAAGAAAATTCTTATATAATACTAAATTCATTATGTTAGGAAAATTAAAGGACTGTGAATGAAGAAAAAAGCAATGCAGGCAGTGGGTTTCGGACTTTTTTGTGCGTTTTTAATTCTTTATATTGCTCCTTTAGTCAATAATAAGATTAATCCGGTAGGACAATCGAATATTGCTATTGCCAGTTATCATGATGCGGTAAAATTAGCTTCTCCGGCCGTTGTAAATGTGTATAATCGCTCGCCAAGCCAAAACGGTGAAACTTTTGAAGTGAAAAATTTAGGCTCGGGTGTAATTATGACCGCTGATGGCTATATTTTAACGAATAAGCATGTTATTCAAAATGCGGCACAGATTATTGTTGCGTTACAAACAGGTAAAATTTCAGATGCAACCTTGGTTGGCGATGATACGCTTACCGATTTGGCAGTATTGAAAATTAAAGCGGAAAATTTGCCGACTATTCCCCAGAATGATGAGCGTCCAATTCGTATTGGTGATGTCGTATTTGCGATAGGTAACCCATTTAATTTAGGACAGAGTATTACACAAGGTATTATCAGTGCTACAGGGCGTAATGCTTTAACAGATGGCGGTCGCCAGAATTTTATCCAAACGGATGCTTCGATTAATCGAGGTAATTCTGGAGGCGCATTAATCAATTCGGCTGGAGAGCTAGTAGGAATTAATACGTTAAGTCTTGGAAAAACCAGTGATGAATTAGCGGAAGGTTTGAATTTTGCTATTCCAATCAATTTGGCTAAGCAAATTATGAGCAAAATTATCAAAGATGGTCGGGTTATTCGTGGTTATTTTGGTGTAAATAGTTCATTATATTCAACGGCGAGTCAGGAAAAAACTAAAGGCGTGTTAATTACAGGAGTTGCGGAGAACGGTCCTGCTGCACAGGCTGGAATTAAAGATAAAGATCGTATCTTGAAAGTGGGCGATGTGGATGCGGAATCACCAACGCAAATGATGGATTTACTTGCTAATATGAAACCAGGAACGCAAGTAAAGGTACAGATCTTACGTAACGGTCAAGTTATGGAAGTTAATGTTATTATTGGTGAATTTCCAGAATTATAATGCTTTTCTCACTTTATTTAGGAACAATACATGAGCAATTTTATTATTAC
Source organism: Actinobacillus equuli (assembly GCF_900636745.1). Taxonomy (NCBI): domain Bacteria; kingdom Pseudomonadati; phylum Pseudomonadota; class Gammaproteobacteria; order Pasteurellales; family Pasteurellaceae; genus Actinobacillus; species Actinobacillus equuli. Next base: position 2,324,511 of record NZ_LR134310.1, read on the forward strand.
TGTTGATGGCCCTAGTGGTGCTGGCAAAGGTACATTATGCCATGCATTAGCTGAAAAATTAGGGTTCGATTTCTTAGATTCGGGTGCTATTTATCGCATTACTGCATTAGCGGCATTAAAAGCAGGTGTTGCATTAGATGATGAAGAACGTGTTGCTGAAGTCGGTCGTCACCTCAATGTAAAATTTACTCCTAAAAATGGCGAGATCAAAGTTATATTAGACGGTGAGAATGTCGGTGACCAAATTCGTACTGCTGAAGCTGGACAAAATGCCTCGAAAGTTGCTGTATTCCCAAAAGTACGAGATGCGTTATTGCAACGTCAGCGTGACTTCAGTTCTCCGAACGGTTTGATTGCGGATGGGCGAGATATGGGAACAGTCGTATTTCCAGAAGCTCAAGTGAAATTATTTCTTGATGCAAGCGCTGAAGAACGCACAAAAAGACGTGTAAAACAGTTGCAAGAAAAGGGATTTAATGCTAACTTTGACGAGATTTTAGCCGAGATTAAAGAGCGTGACTTCCGTGATAGAAATCGCCCTGTTGCGCCGTTGGTTCCAGCTAAAGATGCGTTATTGTTAGATTCGACAAATCTGTCGATTGAAGAAGTAATTGCTCAAGCATTAGAGCATATTGCGAAATTCAGAACAATTTAATGTTTATTTTGCTGAGCATAGGATGTGTTTGGTGATTATTACTAACCCCGTTTAACAGGATGTTGGATGGATGTTCATTTTTATTTAAGAAGAAAATTATGTCAGAAAATTTTGCTCAACTACTTGAAGAATTCCTAGCAACAGAAGCTCGTTTAGGTTCTGTAGTTAAAGGTACTGTAGTAGCTATCCAAAAAGGCTATGTAATCGTTGATACAGGTTTTAAATCTGAATCATCAATCCCAGCTGAAGAATTCACAAATGCTCAAGGCGAACTTGAAGTTCAAGTTGGCGACCAAGTAGACGTGGTTCTTAAAGCAGTTGAAGATGGCTTCGGTGAAACAGTAGTTTCTCGTGGTGATGCAAAACGTAACGAAGCTTGGATTGCTTTAGAGAAAGCATTCGAAGAACAAGCTACTGTTATCGGTTTTGTTAACGGTAAAGTAAAAGGTGGTTTCACTGTTGAATTAAACGGTGTTCGTGCATTCTTACCAGGTTCATTAGTTGATACTCGTCCAGTTCGCGATTCTTTAAACTTAGAAGGTAAAGAGTTAGAATTCAAAGTAATCAAACTTGACCAAAAACGTAACAACGTAGTTGTTTCTCGTCGTGCTGTAATCGAATCAGAAAGCAACCAAGATCGTGATGAAGTATTAGCGAACTTAGTTGAAGGTTCTGTAGTTAAAGGTACAGTTAAAAACTTAACTGACTACGGTGCATTCGTTGATTTAGGTGGCGTTGACGGTTTATTACACATCACTGATATGGCTTGGAAACGTGTTAAACACCCAAGCGAAGTTGTTAACGTAGGTGATGAAGTAACTGTTAAAGTATTAAAATTTGACAAAGACCGTACTCGTGTATCATTAGGCTTAAAACAATTAGGTCAAGATCCATGGGCTGCAATCGCTCAAAACCACCCAGTAAACAGCAAATTAACTGGTAAAGTAACTAACTTAACAGACTACGGCTGTTTCGTTGAAATTTTAGACGGTGTTGAAGGTTTAGTTCACGTTTCAGAAATGGATTGGACAAACAAAAACATCCACCCATCTAAAGTTGTTAGCGTAGGTGATGTAGTTGAAGTAATGGTACTTGAAGTTGATGAAGAACGTCGTCGTATCTCATTAGGTTTAAAACAATGTAAAGCAAACCCTTGGGAACACTTCGCAGCAACTCACAACAAAAACGATAAAGTGACAGGTAAAATCAAATCTATCACTGATTTCGGTATCTTCATTGGTCTTGAAGGTGGTATCGACGGTTTAGTTCACTTATCTGACATTTCTTGGAATGTTTCAGGTGAAGAAGCTGTTCGTAACTACAAAAAAGGTGACGAAGTAGAAGCTGTTGTATTACAAGTTGATGCAGTGAAAGAGCGTATTTCTTTAGGTATCAAACAATTAGAATCAGATCCGTTCACAAACTTCGTAGACAGCACTAAAAAAGGTGCTATCGTGACTGGTAAAGTTGTAGAAGTTGATGCTAAAGGTGTTAAAGTTGAGTTAGAAGGTGGCGTGGAAGCGTTCATCCGTGCTAACGAAGCAACTCGTGATCGCGTTGAAGATATCACTACAGTAATTTCTGCTGGTGATTCAATCGAAGCGAAATACACAGGCGTTGATCGTAAATCTCGCGTTGTTAACTTATCTGTTCGTGCGAAAGATGAAGCTGAAGAATCAGCAGCAATCGCTCAAGTGAACAAACAACAAGAAGTTGAGATGCCAAACGCAATGGCAGCAGCTTTCCAAGCAGCTAAAGGCGAATAATTAGCGTCTTTCTAATTGAAAGCGGGTATGTGAAAGCATATCCGCTTTAATTTAAATAATCAGGAGAAACTATGACTAAATCAGAACTTATTGACAATTTAGTATCACTTAATCCGACATTGCAAGTAAAATCTGTGGAAGATGGCGTAAAAGAGCTTTTAGAGCAAATTATGCTGTCTTTAGAACAGGGTGAACGAGTTGAGGTAAGAGGATTTGGTAGTTTTTCTTTACATTATCGCCAGCCTCGTCTAGGTCGTAATCCTAAAACAGGTGAAAGTGTTAAATTAGATGCGAAATACGTCCCTCATTTTAAAGCGGGAAAAGATTTAAAAGAACGTGTTGATTTAGCATAAATAGTTGTATCATAACTATTTGTTTTACCTATCTAAATAGAGGAAAGAGACGATGAAATATATTTTAGGTATTTTAATTACCTTAGCGGTAATTATGGTTGCGGTAACCATTGGTGCAAATAACGATCAATTAATTACTTTTAATTATGTACTTGCACAAAGTGAACTACGTTTATCTAGCCTCGTTGCGATTTTATTTGGTTTCGGCTTAATTTTAGGTTGGTTAATTACGGGTGTATTCTATTTGCGTCTTAAATTACAAAATATTGCACTCAATCGCCGAGTGAAAAGACAGGCGCAGCAAATTACAGAATTAACGACCACTACGCCAAAGGCTGAGTAATGCTTGAACTACTGTTCCTTTTATTGCCAATTGCCGCTCTTTACGGGTGGTATATGGGACAACGCAGTGCAAAAAAGGATCAAGAATCTGTCAATAACAAATTTTCCCGTGATTATGTTACGGGTTTGAATTTTCTTTTATCTAATCAGCAGGAAAAGGCAGTTGATCTTTTTCTGTCGATGCTCCAAAAACAAGAATCTGAAAATCAGATTACTACCGAATCTCAATTTGAAGCCGAGCTTACACTAGGAAATTTATTTCGTTCCCGTGGTGAAGTTGATCGTGCCTTACGTATTCATCAAGCACTTGATGCAAGTCCTCATTATTCTATAGAACAAAAATTACTTGCTAAGCAGCAGCTGGCCAAAGACTTTATGGCTGCCGGTTTTTATGACCGTGCCGAAAATTACTATATCTTATTACTTGATGAGCCTGAATTTGCGGTTAATTCGTTAACGCAATTAATGGCGATTTATCAAAAAACTAAAGAGTGGAAGAAAGCGATAAATGTCTCAGAAAAACTCTTAAAAATTGAACCGGATACAGATAAAGTACCATTAGCACATTATTATTGTGAATATGCACAAACAATAAAAGCGGAAAACGTTGAAGAGCATTTAAGTGCTTTAAAGAAAGCATTGGAATATTATCCGCTTTGTGCGAGAGCCTCTATTTTGTTAGGTGATTATTATTTAGAGCAGTACCAGTTTAAACATGCTTTAGTGAATTTTGAACATATTCTCTTGCAAGATCCAAACTATATCAGCGAAGTTTTACAGAAAATTAAGGCTTGCTACATTGCACTTAACGATTTAGTTAATTATGAGTTATTTCTTATTCGTGCGAATCAAATAAAACACAATAGCAGTGTAGATATCGCATTAACTGAGTTTATTGAGCAAAAAGATGGGGTCATTGCAGCACATTCAAAGCTTTATCAGCAATTGAGTCAGTATCCTAATATGCTAACCTTTCATCGATTTATTCATTATCAAATCAATGAAGCGGAAGAAGGAAGCGCAAAGGAGAGTTTAGTGCTTTTACATAATATGGTAGGCGAGCGTATTAAAAAAGGTTTCCAATATCGCTGCTTGAATTGCGGTTACCAAAGTTATCGCCTTAGTTGGTATTGTCCTTCTTGTCGTCAATGGGAACAGATCAAACCGATTCATAGTATTGATACATAAACACGTAAATATATTTATAAACTGAAAATTGAGGAGCCCTATATGGATAATAAAATTATTGTTGCCTTAGATTATGAAACGGAACATGAAGCCTTAAGCTTTGTGGATCAAGTCGATCCTTCTCTTTGCCGTTTAAAAGTTGGCAAAGAAATGTTTACCACCTTAGGAACAAATTTTGTTAAACAATTACATGAACGTAAATTTGATGTCTTCCTCGATTTAAAATATCATGACATTCCGAATACTGTTGCTCGTGCGGTACGTTCTGCTGCTGATTTAGGTGTTTGGATGGTCGATTTACACGCTTCAGGTGGTTTAACCATGATGGAAGAAGCGAAAAAAATTCTTGAGCCGTATGGCAAAGATGCACCGTTATTAATTGCCGTAACAGTATTAACCAGTATGGAAGATTTAGACTTGTTACAAATTGGGATTAACGCTTCACCGATGGAACAAGTTATTCGTTTAGCGCACTTGGCGCAACGTGCCGGTTTAGACGGCGTGGTTTGTTCTCCACAAGAAGTGGAAGTGCTTCGTACGCATTGTGGTAAAGACTTTAAATTAGTCACACCGGGTATTCGTCCGGAAGGTTCGGATTTTGGTGATCAGCGCCGTGTAATGACACCAAAACAAGCAATTGATACTGGTTCAGACTATTTAGTGATTGGTCGACCGATTACCCAAGCTCAAGAGCCATTAGCGGTATTAAAATCAATTAATGCTTCTATTCGTTAATTGATGATTGATTGTTTAAGGTGGGCTGTGTGTCCACCTTTTTCATTTTAAGCGGTCAAATTTTTAGGATTTTTTACTGATGACATTAGTATATTCAACAGAGAGTGGGCGTATTGTGCCTGAGAAAGTAAAAGCGGAGCGTCCCAAAGGTGATGGAATTGTTCGTATTCAGCGTCAAACCAGCGGCAGAAAAGGTAAGGGAGTGTGTGTAATCAGCGGATTGGATTTGGATGATGTTGAACTCAAATTATTAGCAGCAGAACTGAAAAAACGTAGTGGTGTTGGCGGTTCAGTAAAAGATGGATTGATTGAGATTCAAGGCGATAATCGAGATTTACTGAAACAAATTTTGGAACAAAAAGGCTTTAAAGTAAAACTTGCCGGTGGTTAATCATCGTTATACAAGCGGTTAAATTTCACTAATTTTTTGCAAAATTTTAGCCAAATTTAACCGCTTGTTTTCTTAGAAAACTAGACTTCTTCTCTTTCCCAAATGGTTTTCTTTGCGAAAACCAATTTATTCCCAGTATGTTTAATCATATCAAAGCGAATTTCCCATACATCACTCGGTTTTAAGCGGGCGATTGGATGGCGAGTATAATAGCAATCTAAAGCCTCTTGGCGAGCTGTTGAATCAATCAAACAGGTGCAATGCGCTGAGAATTGAACACCTTCAATGTCGGTAAGCGTTTCAACTTGAGCGGCAATTGTGCCTACAATATGTGAGTTTTCTTGCATCAACAGACCGTGGCGAGTGTTTTTATCGGTAAGAATGATTAAGCGAACTTGTTCGCTATCGAAAGCATAAAAACAGTTTGCCGCCCAAAAGTCATTTTTGCCATAGACAGCAAAACTCACGACATGATTTTGGTGGATAAAGCGGCTGATATGGGAGGGAAGTTTCTGCATCATATATTCTTTTAGAATATCCCGACAGAATAGTGGGATATTGCGTCTATTATTAAGCTACAAACATTTGCCAAAAATAAGAGAAAGGCATCACTAAAATCAGTGCCGGCAGCATATTGGCAACGGCAAAATGTTTGATACCGCAGATACGTAAGCCGGTTGCGAGCATAATAAAGCCGCCGGCAGTTGAGAAGTCGGCGAGCATATTTGGTGTAGTGAGCGGCATAATCAAGCTGGCTAATAATGCTAAGCTGACTTGCACGAGAATCAATGGCACGGCAATGCTTGAAACCGCATAGCCCAGAGTAGCGGCAAAAATGCCGGCAGTGAAGAAATCTAAGATCGCTTTAATAAACAATACGGATGGGTCGCCGGTCATGCCTTCTTTCATTGAGCCGAATACGCCCATACCGCTGGCACAGAACAAAATTAAAATCGCCACAAATTGATTTAAGAATTCTTGGTGTGAAACACCGGATGGTGGGAAAATTTTATCCACCGTACCTCGCATTTTACCGGCTAAGCTACCGATACCTTTTTCTAAACAAATTAACTCACCGATAATTGTTCCAACAATTAATGCCAATACCACGGCAGACATATTTTTTGCGCCGATAATCAACATAATGCCCAAGCCCATTGAGCAAAGCCCAAATAGCGGAGGTAAGTTACTTTTCACTCGCTCGGGTAATTTTGCACCTAAAAATGCACCGATAAGTCCGCCGATTAATACGGCGGCACCATTGACATAAGGGCCTACGAGCATTCTTACTCCTTATTGTTAGTTTCGCCCCAGCGAGGCATTGGTAAATTGAAATCAAATAGATCTAATGCTTTAGAAACACTGTGTGTTACCAGCTCATCTATTGTAGTTGGGTTTTGATAGAAAGCGGGTACCGGCGGGAAAATGATGCCGCCCATTTCTGTGACTCGGCGCATATTATCAATATGGGCTAAGTTAAATGGGGTTTCTCGTACCATTAGTACCAATTTACGACGTTCTTTTAATACGACATCTGCCGCTCGAGTTAAAAGATTATCGCTAAAACCAAGCGCAATTGCTGAAAGCGTGCGAATTGAGCAGGGGGCGACCAACATACCGAGGGTTTTAAAAGAACCGCTGGCAATACTTGCGCCGACATTGTGAATAGAGTGTACTTGTGAAGCTAAATCTAGCAGCTGTTCCCGCTCAATATTCGTTTCTAATGAACGAGTCATTTCTGCCCCTTTAGTGAGTACTAAATGGGTTTCCACATCAAGCGATTTAAGTAATTCAAGTGCTTTATAGCCGTATTGAAAGCCACTTGCACCACTAATACCAATAATAATTCGTTGTTTCATAAGTAACTAAAAAAGCGGTCGAATTTTGCAAAAAAATTGCAAATTTTGACCGCTTATAAGATTAGCGCAAGGTCGCTACCAGCATGGTTAACATAAAACTTATCACGGCTAAGATAAAGTTCTTAAGCGAGAACGGTTGGGATTTTTTAAATGCTTTCGCACTGAATACGATATAAAGCACTAAAAACGCAATCTTAGGGATAAGCCACTGCATTTCATTTAGGGCATAGATACCGTTTGAAAGCAAAATCACGAGTAGAATGATGCCTGAAACAAGTAATAGCGTATCAATGAGGTGCGGAGCAATACGTAAAATTTTATATTGACGCCAGTCCACCATTTTTGACGCGAGTACGCCACGTGTCAGTAACAAGATCAAGCTGATATAGGCAAAGCCTACATGGGCTAACACTAATTGAGGAAAAAATTCCATAATCACTCCCAGATTAAATAAAAAAATAAGCGGTCAAAATTGCAAATTATTCTGCAATTTCAGTTTTTAAATATTGGAAAATCTCACGATAGTTTTTAGCCGGTTTATTCGCCTCACGTTCTTTTTGCGCACCACGAATCAAGTTGCGTAAATGCTGGCGATCTAATTGCGGATACTCGTTCAGTAAATGATTTAAAGACGCATCGCCCATATTGACCAGCTGATCACGCACTAATTCTAATTTATGCAATAATGCTTGCTGTTGGTTATGACGATTTTTCACTTTATCCAACGCTTCTTGAATCGGCTCCGGATCACGATTACGCAATAATTTACCGATAAACTGGATTTGGCGGCGACGAGCTTCAAGTTTAAAACCTTGTGCTTGACGAATGGCATCTTTTAAATCTTCGTCAAGTGGGATCTTTTCGAGGTTTTGCGGGGTTAATTCAATTAATTCAGCTCCGAGTTTTTTTAGATGTTCTGAATCTCGTTTAATTTCGCTTTTACTCACCCAGATGATTTCTTCTTCCTCATCCGTCCAATCAATTTCATTTTTGCTACGTTTTTTAGCCATTGTTATTCCTTCAATCGTAAAAAATACCGTATTCTAACAGAAATTTAAGGTAGAATATACGCATCGTCCTTAGCCATTTTTAATTATCAATTTTAAGTTAACAAATCATGTCATTAACAACAAAACAAGATCTCCAAAAACAAGAGCAGGAACTTCGTCAAGCGGTTGAATTTGCCCTTAATTTTGCAAAAAAATCAGGGGCAGAAGCGGAAGTCGGGGTAACAAAAGTTGCCGGGCTTTCGGTTTCAACCCGTTTAGAACAAACGGAAAATATCGAATTTAATAATGACGGTTCTCTCGGCATTTCGGTATATGTCGGAAAGCGTAAGGGCAATGCCTCAACCTCGGATTTACAACCACAATCTATTCAACGCGCGGTCGAATCAGCATTAGCGATTGCTAAATATACCTCGGAAGATGAATGTGCCGGTTTAGCTGATAAAGAGGTGATGGCATTTGATGCGCCGGATTTAGAACTTTATCACCAAGCGGATATTTCAGTTGAACAGGCGGTCGAACTAGCTTTGGAAGCGGAACATCATGCACTAAATGCAGATGAGAAAATTGTAAATAGCGAAGGAGCAACCTTTAATTCGCATAGTGGTGTACGCGTGTATGGTAACACGCACGGTATGTTGCAAAGCTATCTTTCAAGTCGCTATTCGCTTTCTTGTAGTGTGATTTCTGCCTATGAAGATCAATTGGAACGTGATTATGAATACACGATTTCACGCGAATTTGACAAATTGCAATCACCGGAATGGGTCGGTCGTCAGGCGGCGTTTAAAGCGGTTGATCGTTTGAATCCGCAAAAGATCAAAACTTGTGAAGTACCCGTGATTTTCTACAATGATGTGGCAACCGGTTTAATCGGACACTTAGCCGGTGCAATTAGTGGCGGTGCCTTATATCGTAAATCAAGTTTCTTATTAGATAAGTTAGGTACACAAATTTTACCGAGTTGGTTTGCAATTTCTGAACGCCCACATTTATTACGTCAATTAGCTTCATCCGCTTTCGACAGTGAAGGGGTTATTACCCAAGACAGAGAAATTATTACTGACGGTGTATTGCAAACTTATCTGATGACCAGCTATTCGGCGCGTAAGATGGGCTTAAAAACGACCGGACACGCAGGCGGTATTCATAACTGGTTAGTCAAACCAAACCGAATAGGTGGTTTAGACACGCTTCTAAAAGAGATGGGAACCGGTTTATTAGTGACTGAATTTTTAGGATCAGCGATTAATGCGGTAACCGGCGAGTATTCACGCGGAGCGGCAGGTTTTTGGGTGGAAAACGGTGAGATTCAGTATCCAGTGGCGGAAATTACCATTGCCGGTCAGTTACAAGAAATGTATAAAAATTTAGTTGCAGTTGCTGATGATATTGAGCATCGCTCTAATATTCAAACAGGTTCGATTTTATTAGACAAAATGAAAATTTCCGGTGAATAAAAAATTTTGCCATTTGAGAATAATTCTTATTGACATTAATTTAATGATTATTTAAAATAGTCCCCGTTACATTGTAGGGTAATGTAACACTGCTAAATAACTTTATCGTCATCTAAAGTTATAAAGCAATTAGGGTAAAAGTAAATTCGTTAGGTCAAAATAGCTAGTCCGTAAGGGCTAGCTATTTTTTTATGTTAAATTTTGCAAAAATTTTGACAAATTTGACCGCTTGTATTGTAAGTAAAAGAAAAGGCGAACTTTTGTTCGCCCTATAAAAAATTATAAACAGTTCTTATCACCACGAGAAAGACTAATAACGCCTGAGCGTACTATCTCAACCACCGTCGTTTCTTGTTTTACCGCTTCAATAAATGCGTTCAGTTTTTCACTCGTACCGGATAACTGAATGGTGTAGAGCTTCGGCGTAATATCTACGATTTGCCCTCGGAAAATATCTGCCATACGTTTTAATTCATCACGAGCCGAGCCTGTCGCTCGTACTTTTAACAGTAGTACTTCACGCTCAATATGTTCGGTAGGACTTAAATTTGATACCTTGAACACATCAATCAGTTTATGTAATTGTTTTTCGATTTGCTCAAGCACGTTTTCATCTCCTTGAGCAACGATCGTCATACGAGAAAGTGTTTCATCGTCAGTCGGCGCAACGGTTAAACTTTCGATATTAAACCCACGTTGAGAAAAAAGACCTACCACACGGGATAATGCACCCGATTCGTTTTCGAGTAATACTGATAATGTTCTACGCATCTGTTCTCTCCGTTTTGCTTAAAATCATCTCATTCATTGCACCGCCACGAATTTGCATTGGGTAAACGTGTTCGGTTTCATCTACTTTTACATCGACAAACACTAATTTGTCTTTGATGGCAAAGGCTTGGGTGAGTTTTTCTTCCAATTCGCTCGGGTGATCAATCGTAATACCGACATGGCCGTAAGCTTCAGCTAATTTTGCGAAATCAGGTAATGAATTCATATAAACTTGTGAATGTCTACCTGAATAAATCAAGTCTTGCCACTGTTTTACCATACCTAAGAAGCGGTTATTTAAACTCACAATCACAACCGGTGTGCCATATTGTTTTGCGGTTGAAAGTTCTTGGATATTCATCTGAATTGAGCCGTCACCGGTGACACATACCACGGTGGCTTCCGGATGGGCAAATTTTACACCGATTGCAGCCGGTAAACCGAAGCCCATTGTGCCAGCACCACCTGAATTGATCCAACGGCGAGGTTGCTCAAACGGATAGTGAAGAGCTGCGAACATTTGGTGTTGACCGACATCCGAAGCAACATAGGCATCACCTTTGGTGATTTGATGAATTAATCGGATCACTTGCTGCGGCTTGATCACATCATTGCTTTCTTCAAAGCTTAAACATTGGCGTGCTTTCCATTCATTGATTTGTTGCCACCAAGCGGTCAAATCCGCTTGATTTTTTGCAAGATTTTCTTCTTCCAACAAGCTGAGGAATTCTTCTAATACATTTTTCGCACTACCTACGATCGGAATATAAGCCGGTACGGTTTTTGAAATAGAAGCCGGATCGATATCAACGTGAATGACTTTTGCATTCGGACAATATTTCGCCAGATTATTCGTGGTACGGTCATCAAAACGTACACCAATACCGAGAATCAAATCACTTTCGTGCATTGCATTATTCGCTTCGTAAGTGCCGTGCATACCGAGCATACCTAAGAATTGTTTGTTTGATGCAGGGAAAGCACCTAAGCCCATTAATGAACTGGTTACCGGCAAGTTTAATTTGGTTGCAAAATCAGTCAGTTGCGTTGCACATTCTGCAGAAATAACCCCACCACCGATATATAACACCGGTTTTTTCGCCACTAATAAAGCTTTTAATGCTTTTTTAATCTGACCTTTATGACCTTGTACTGTCGGGTTATATGAGCGTAATGAAACCTCTTTCGGATATTCATAGGTAAATTTATTCGCAGGATTTACCATATCTTTTGGAATATCAATTAATACTGGGCCGGGACGACCGGTTGATGCAATATAAAAGGCTTTTTTGATCGTTGAGGGAATGTCTTCCGGATTTTTGATCATGAAGCTGTGCTTAACAACCGGGCGAGAAATACCCAGCATATCGCATTCTTGGAAAGCATCCGTACCGATTAAAGCGGAAGGTACCTGACCGGTTAAGATAACAAGTGGAACAGAGTCTGCGTAAGCGGTAGCAATACCGGTAATTGCATTGGTTGCTCCGGGGCCGGAAGTGACTAACACACAACCGACTTTACCGGTTGAGCGAGCGTAACCATCTGCCATATGTACCGCAGCTTGCTCATGGCGTACAAGCACGTGATTGATATTATCAAGCGTATGAATTGCATCATAAATATCTAATACCGAGCCACCCGGATAGCCGAAAACGTATTCTACGCCTTCGTCTTTCAAGGACTGAACAACCATTTCTGCACCAGAAAGTTTTTTCATTGAATCCTCCAACGATTTTTTTAAGTAAAATATTGTGTTTGCTTTATATGTGAAATCGATTTTGCTAAAAAATAAAATATTTGTCTAGGGGGCATAAAAGGTTGTGAGTGGTGATTGACCAGTTTAATATATCGTTTATTTTAAATATTTGGGTTTTTATAAAATGGATTGGCATTTTTTTCAGTAAAAAGATATTTTTAACCAAATTTTATAAAATGAGAAGAATTAAATCTTTTTTGTGAAGAAAGGTAAAAATATTCGGAATAGGTAGGAAAGAAAATAGTGTGAATATGTCACACTATTTCAAAAGTCTTAATCAAAGTAAGCATTTTCAAGAGGATCAGCTGGTTCAGGTTGCTTATTGGCAATCATTTCTTCAACTTCGGTGGTGAGTTTTGCAATCGCATTGCGGTAGGTGATTTCAAGCGTTTCTGTACTCGTTGCCATCACGCCTTGATCATTTAAGAAGCCATCATTAACATCATATACCCAGCCGTGAATTGACAGTTTCTTACCTCGACTCCAAGCTGCCGTCACAATCGAGCTGCGACCTAAGTTGTATACTTGCTCGGCAACATTTAAACGGGTCAGCATATTGGCGCGTTGTTCAGAAGGGAGATTACCGAGCAAATAGCTGTGTTTGAACCAGAGATCACGAATGTGCAAGAGCCAGTTGCTAATTAAACCATAATCTTCAACCGTTCCCATTGCCGCTTTAATACCGCCGCAATTGGTATGACCGCAAATGATGATATGCTCGATATCTAATACATCGACCGCATACTGTACGACAGAAAGGCAATTTAGATCAGTATGAATAACTAAGTTTGCTACATTACGGTGAACGAAGAGTTCCCCTGGACCTAAGCCGGTTAATTTTTCTGCGGGAACACGGCTGTCTGAACATCCAATCCAAAGATAAGTCGGTTTTTGGTGTTCGGCAAGTTGTTTAAAGTAATCTGATTGCTCATCTTTCATCCGAGTTGCCCAAGCATGATTGTTGGCAAACAGTTGTTCAATTTGTTTCATCATGTTCCTTAATATTGTTATCAAATTGTTAGATATTCTAGCATAAAGCCATTCAAAATAAAAAAGCGGTTGAATTTACAAGATTTTTTGCAAATTCAACCGCTTTTTTATCGATTCTAGAGCTATTCTACTAGCGTGATTTTGGACGCCGATGCACCACGTTCACCGTTAATGAGTTCAAACTGTACTTTTTGTCCGACTTTGAGTGAACGATAGCCTTCACTCTGAATTTCTGAAAAATGGGCAAAAATATCACCTTCAAAAGATTCACAAGTAATAAAACCAAAACCTTTTGTATTGTTGAACCATTTCACGATGCCAATTTCCATAATAATAATCTCCTGTCCTATGGCGTTTTTGATCATACACCGTAAATTTTAGTCAAAAATGTAATTGGAGCAACGAGCAATATTCAAAAATTAGCGCTAGATCACAAAATTTCTTAAAAGACGGAAGTTTCCAGCTTTAATACGCCTTTTTCTACGATGATCGCTTTACCGAATTTTTTCACTAACGCTTCTTTGGCCTTGCTTTCATCTAAGGTATAAACTGGTGTGTTATTCAGAATATTTGCCAGACCGTCCATTAGCATTGGGAGGAAAATTTGCAAGTCATCTTGATACTTTTCAGGTGTTGCGGAATAGTTTAGTAAACGGATATCTTTTAAATATAATGCGCCTTTTTCGGGATCGTAGAAAGGGGTAGTATCCATATTCAGATAAATCTTGGCATCATACTTTTTACTTTTGGCTTGTAATATACCATCAATGATACCTGAAACAGCAACCTTCTTCTCATCAGTTTGCCCGATTTCGGTGGCAAGATTGTAGAGGTGGTAATCCAGCTGAAATAAGCCCAGAATTCCGACTTTATCTTTTAGCGGAATTTTTTCGGCTAAACGTGTTTCGAGATATTGGTTAATTTCTTGTTGGCTGATACTGAATGCTTGTACGTTACTGATAAACGATAGCAACAATAATGTACCGGAGAGTAAAAGTTTAAACGCTTTTTTCATCATATTTCCTTCTGTTCAAGATAGCTTATTCTAGTTTTGTTAAGTGAAAAAGAGTAAAATGACACTCTTTTAGTTTGGATCGGACTATAACAATTCCGTTCAATGAAGGAAACAAAATGATTAAAAAAATTATCATTTGCCTCTGTGCTTTTGCTTTAGCTAGTTGTGCAGTTGGTGGTAGCGCGAGTGTTGGTGGCGGTTCAAATGGTGTAGGTGCGGGTTTCAGTTTAGGGACGGGGATCCGCTTTTAATTTGCAAATAATAAGTGGAATATGACCGCTTGTTGATGCGTTTATAGACTGTTTATCTATAAGGAATGTTGATGAAATATGAATTAAAAACAACCAGCGGCAATGCACGCCGTGGTCGTTTGACATTTTCTCGCCCGAAAGGCGAATATGTAGTGGAAACACCAGCATTTATGCCGGTTGGTACATACGGCACGGTAAAAGGGATGACACCGGAAGAGGTGGCGGCAACCGGCGCACAAATTTTATTAGGTAATACTTTTCATCTATGGTTACGTCCAGGGCAAGAAGTAATGAAATCACACGGTGATTTGCACGATTTTATGCAATGGCATGGCCCGATTTTAACCGACTCAGGCGGTTTCCAAGTATTTAGCTTAGGCAAATTACGTAAAATCAAAGAAGAAGGCGTAACATTCCAAAACCCGATTAGCGGTGAGAAAATTTTCCTTTCGCCGGAAAAATCGATGGAAATTCAGTACGATCTCGGTTCGGATATCGTCATGATCTTTGATGAATGTACCCCATATCCGGCTACTTTTGATTACGCTAAAAACTCAATGGAAATGTCATTACGTTGGGCAAAGCGTAGTCGTGATCGTTTTGATGAGTTACAAAATCCACGTGCGTTATTTGGTATCGTACAAGGCGGTACTTACGAAGAATTGCGTAAGATCTCGGTAGAAGGCTTAGTTAATATCGGCTTTGACGGTTATGCAGTCGGCGGTTTAGCGGTGGGCGAACCCAAAGAAGAAATGCACCGTATCCTTGAATTTACAACACCGCTATTACCACAAGATAAACCTCGTTATTTAATGGGCGTAGGTAAACCGGAAGACTTAGTTGAAGGTGTACGTCGTGGTATCGATATGTTCGACTGCGTAATGCCGACTCGTAATGCACGTAACGGACATTTATTTGTCAGTAACGGTATCGTGAAAATTCGTAATGCGAAATATAAAACGGATACCACGCCATTAGATCCGGAATGTGATTGCTACACTTGTAAAAACTATACGAAAGCGTATTTATATCACTTAGATAAATGTGGTGAGATTTTAGGTGCACGTTTAAACACCATCCATAACTTACGCTATTACCAACGCTTAATGGCACAGATTCGCCAAGCGATTGAGGAAGATCGTTTTGATGATTTTGTGGTTGAGTTTTATGCAAAAATCGGCAAAGAAGTTCCGCCGTTACAATCAGAAGTGAATAAGTAATTTAAATTTATCATTGGCACAAGTTTAGGCTTGTGCCTTTTTCTCATATTTATTGTATATAGAGGTTGTTATGCAGCAGTTGGAGCCACAACAATTCGCAAGTTGGGCAGAGCCGATTGATATGTTGTATGCTTGCCATAGTAAGGTAAAGCGTTTTTGCAAACAGTTACATATTTTGCCGGAATATTTGGCAAAAAATGGGGTTAATCAAGCGGTTAAAAATGATGTACAGCAGATTCTCAACTATTTCAATCTTTCGGCTCCGTTGCACCATGAAGACGAAGAGTGTGATTTTTTCCCAGCATTGCTTCAAGTTCAACCGCAAGCACAAGCAGAAGTTGATGAGCTGGAAAGTCAACACGAGTTATTACATCATAATTGGGCATTACTTTCTGTACAATTAGAAGCATTAGTTGCAGGTGAGCGAAACGAAGTTGATCCGGAACTTATCGCACGTTTTATTGCAGGATATGAGGTTCACATTGCGATTGAAGAGCCGCTTTTCGAATTAGGGCGTTCTCATTTAGCACAATTGGAACTGGAACAAATGGGCAAAATTATGGCAGCACGTAGAAAAACATCATCATAAATAACGGCATTTCCCTATTAATGAATGTATATCAATTAGACTTAACTGCATATAGCTGCCCCATGCCCTTATTAATGGCAAAAAAAGCGTTAGCGAGTTTACCTGTCCATAGTACATTAGTGATTTGTATAAATTTAGCGAGTAGTCAGGATGACTTTAAGCTGCTGTGTGAACAATATGGATATCAGTGGCTAGGTTGTCAGAATGAGGATATAAGGCGGGTTATCACAATAAAAAAATAAGCGGTTTCTTTTTGTAAAAATTTTACCAAAAGAAACCGCTTGCTTATTTAATAACTCATCACTTTTATGACCAGCCGTTATTACGTCTACGACGAGGCATAATAAATGGAATAAATAGACCGAGTAATAAACCCGCTGCTAATACGGAACCGCCATAGATAAACCACTGAATAACAATTTCACGTTTTTCAGAATCATGCATCGTTTCTAAATCACGATTCTTATTTTTTAATACTTCCAACTCACGTTTAAGTTGGGCATTTTGATCAAGCAATTCACTACTTTGCTGTTCAGCCTGCTGGCTACGACGTTGCATTTCAATAGTACGCTGTTGCCAATCGCTATCAATTTTACCTAATTTGGCACTTAAATCTTGAACTTGTTGTTGTAGTTGTGGGATTAAATCTTTCGGGCTTGCCGTTTGGGAAATTTCTGAAGCAAGTACCCAGCCTTCACGATTTTTGCTATCACGAATAAGCACAAAGCGATCTTTACGGTCTAATACCGTCACTTTCTCTCCCGCTTGAATAGCTCCTGAGATTTTATATTGATCACCTGCCCCTTTACGCATATAAGTACTAAGGTTTTCAGTAATATAATCTACCGAAAAAGCAGGAAGAGAGGTTCCGAGTAATAAACAAGCGAGTAGGGTCGACTTCCGTTTTAGCATAATCGATGTTCCTTTTAGTTAGTAAAAAGGAAAAGTGCAATCATGCACTTTTCCCGGAGTTAAAAAAATTAGTAGAAAATCGCTAATAGAATTTCATAAATAACAATAGCGATAATTGCGCCTGCAGGTAATGTAATTACCCACGAAGCAACGATATTACGAATAATACCTAAGTTTAATGCTGCAATACCGCGAGCAAAGCCCACACCTAAAATTGCACCAACGATGGTTTGCGTTGTTGAAATCGGTAAACCGGTGCCAGAAGCGATAACCACAGTGGTCGCACAAGCGAATTCAGCAGAGAAGCCACGGCTTGGTGTTAAGTCAGTAATACCGGTACCCATTGTGCCCATTACTTTGTAGCCCATAATAAGCATACCAGCAGCAATACCTGCAGCACCTAAAGGTAAGATCCACGGCGCCAATGCCGCTTTACCACTCACCATACCGCCACTTTCTACGATTGATACCACCGCTGAAAGAGGACCTACAGCGTTTGCAACGTCATTCGAACCATGCGCGAATGCCATTGAACAGGCTGTTAATAGCATTAAGATACTAAATACTTTTTCCACACCGCCAAACGCTGCACCTTGAGCACGTTTTGCAAATGCTTCACTGCGGAAGTAGAAATAACAAGCAATAACAGCGACAGCCGCAATTGCTGAAGAAATTACCACGGTCTCAGTTGTGGTTAAATGTAGACCTACGTGTTTCAAACCTTTAGTCATCGTAACGATACTTAAAATAAAAGCAGTTAGTGCCATATAAAAAGGACCGTATTTTTGTGCATTTTTCATCGGCTCTGCCGTATCGAAGATCAATTTTTGTGTACTGGTAAAAATCCAGTAAGCTACGATACCAGCAATAACCGGTGTGATAAACCAGCTACCTACGATGCCGCCTAATTGTCCCCACTGTACTGCATCACTACCTACGGTTAAACAACCAAAACCGATGATTGCACCGATGATGGCATGCGTTGTTGAAACAGGCCAGCCCATTTTTGATGCGATTAATAACCAAAAACCGGCAGCAAAAAGCGCAGACATCATTCCTAATACTAAAATATCAGGCTTATCAGCAAAAAGTGAAACGTCAATAATACCGCTTTTAATCGTTTCGGTTACTTCACCACCTGCAAGATAAGCACCTGCAAATTCAAATACCATTGCAATCATAATTGCTTGGCGTGCAGTGATCGTACCTGAACCTACCGATGTACCCATTGCATTAGATACGTCGTTGGCACCGATACCAAATGCCATAAAAAAACCAAAAAGGGCAGTAATAATGACTAACGTAGAGCCATATTCTTGAAGCAATTCCATTAGAATCTCCTTATTATTATGCTTTGGCCAGCATTAGCTCGATACGCGATCCTACGCGTTGAGCTTGGTCAGCTAAAATGCTAACTCGTTCAATACATTTATATAAAAACATTACATCAATCGGGTTAAGATCGTTTTCAACGGTTCTTAATGTACGACGTAATACGATTTGAAGTTGATCGGTATCGTCTTCAATTTGATCAAGCTCTAAAATCATATTATTTACAAATTTTAATTCACGACCGCGGAAGCCCGTTTCCAGTAACTCATCAAGTTCGGCAAGCACTTTACGAACTTGGCGAGTAGAATCAAGGCTACGAGAAAGAAACTGTTTGAAAGGTTCTTGCATCGGCTCAGGAATCACTAATTGACGACCGATGATACGGCCAGAAATATCTCTTGAGTAATTTGCTACTTTATCTAATTGAGTCACTAACTCTAACAAGTCGGTTCTTTCTACAGGTAAGAACAGACCGCGAGGAAGTTTCAAACGGATTTCACGTTTTAAAGCATCTGCACGACGCTCTAAATCAATAATTTGCTCACGGACTTCAGCAGCTTTGTCCCAATCTTTTTGGAAGGTGGCTGCAAAGAACGGTTCGAGAAGCTCACTACATTCAGTCACTTTTACAGACAGTTTTTGTAGTGGTTTAAGTGGCGATTGTGCGAATAAACCTAAAATGTTATTCATTGCCATAGGGATATCTCCATTGTGATTAAATTTACTCAATTTTGTACAAGACAAAATCTCCTTTATTTTACTTTATACAAGCTAAAAGATCACTGGAAAATAGAAAAATAAGCGGTCTAATTTGTAAGATTTTTTACCAATTAAACCGCTTGAAATATATTTGTTCAAATTTAGTCAATTAAATATGGTGAACAACAAGGCGTTTGCCATTATGCTCAAGCACTTCCGCATCTAAGTTAAACACGGTTTTTAAATTCTCAGGAGTAATAATTTCCTCTGGTGAACCGGTCATAATAATCTCACCGTTTTTCATTGCCACGATAGTATCGGCATAAGCTGCCGCCATGTTAATATCATGTACAACCATTACTGTGGTCAATTGTAATTCATCAGTGAGTTTGCGTAGTAAGCGCATTAATTCTCTTGCATGAAACATATCCAAATTATTTAATGGCTCATCAAGTAAAACATGTTGTGTTTGTTGGCAGAATGTCATTGCAATTAAAGCTCTTTGGCGTTGACCGCCGGAAAGTTCATTTAAAAAACGATCTTTTAGTTGGTCAAGTTCGAAACGTTGTAACGCTTTTTCGACAACTTGTCTATCATGCTCACTGATTTTCCCTTGGTGATGCGGATAACGACCGAACATTAATAAGTCTTGCACGGTAATGCGGCTATGAATCACGTTATCTTGCGTCAAAATCGCTAAATGTTGAGCAATTTTGCGCGAATCTGCTTCTGCAATATTGTAATTATTTAACCAAATTTGACCGCTTTGTATATTTTGCAAACGGGCAATCAAGGAAAGTAACGTAGATTTACCCGCTCCGTTTGCGCCGATAAGAGCGGTAATACCACCATTAGGAATATGTAAGTTAATATTATTTAAAATAGTCGTATTGCCAATTTTATGAGAAATATTTTTAATATCGATCATCGTTATTTCTTCTGTCGTTTCAAAATCAAATAAATAAATACTATACCGCCGAAAAACTCGATGACTACGCTAAGTACCCCTTGCATTCCTAACAGTTGTTCGAATACGGCTTGCCCCAATACTAACGTAGTTGCAGAGATAAAAAATGTCATCGGAATGCGTACGCTGTGTGCGATCACAGGGCTAAGTGCATTAACGATCGCACATACCAATAAGCCTAAAAATAGGATTGGGCCGACGAATGCGGTAGAAACCGATACTAATAATGCACAGCAGATAAGTAGTTGGCGAGAAAAGGTATGGTAATTGATCCCTAGATTGATCGCACGATCTCGGCCCAGCAGTAGCACATCAAGTTTATGACGTTGTTGCCAAATCCATAAACTACTAAGTACAGCGATGGTTATGCCAATCAATAGTAATGTCGGATTGACACTATTAAAGCTGGCAAAAGACGAACCTTGTGCAACGGCAAATTCTTCAGGATCAATCATTCGTTGTAGCAAGTTATTCAAACTTCTAAATAACACGCCAAAAACCACACCGACTAAAATCATACGAGCCAGATCAGCATTCTCTTTAGTGAGTGTTTTAAATAGTAAAAGCGAGCCACATAACATCAGTATGCTTTCGAACACAAATTTATTAGCAATATCTAATTGTGTGAATCCAATACCGCCGAAGATAAAAATTAACACGGTTTGCGTAAGCAAATAGAGCGAATCAAATCCTAGAATGCTTGGCGTTAGAATCGGATTATTTGTCAATGTTTGGAATAATAATGTTGATACTCCGATCGTATAAGCAATCGTTAATAGTAATAAAAGCTTTTTGCCTCTAAACGGCAAGATAAAATCCCAATTACCGTTGGCATTAAACGTCATAAAAAATAATGCACTTGCAGTTAAGATAAACCCTAACAGAATAAGCAAAGAAGTCGGTTTACGCATGACGTTTCCCCCTAAATAATAAGTAGAGGAATACTATAGTGCCGCAAATACCGAAAATGGTGGAAATTGGTACTTCATAAGGTGCATTGATAAGTCGACCGAGAATGTCACAAGCTAAAACGAGATTTGCCCCCAGTAATACTACAGTAGGTAAATTTTTGCGTAATCGGTCACCTGCTAAGCGAGAGACAATATTGGGTACGACTAAACCAATAAATGGAATTTGTCCGATAGTAACTACGACCACAGCGGTAATAAGCGCAACGGTAACCAAGGCAAGCCATGTCATTCGGCGATAATTGATGCCGAGATTAGTGCTGATATTTTGTCCGAGACCAGTGATACTTAATTGATCCGCCATAATATAAATGACGACAGCAAGTACGGCAGTAAGCCATAGTAACTCATAACGACCGGCTAAAACCCCTGAAAAATCACCGGAAAACCAAACGGATAACAGCTGTAATGAGTCTGTTTCATAAGCAATAAAGGTAGTAATCGCTTCAATAATATTGCCAAATACAATTCCTACGAGCGGAACCATTAGTTTTTGGTGGGGTGGAAGATTGCGTAGTAGGAGCATAAAAATTCCCATACCAATCAATGCACAACAAGTGGCAAAAGACATTTTTGCAACAAGCGGTGCAGCAGGGAAAATAAGACTGATAGCTAATACGCCAAATGCAGCACTTTGGCTGGCACCAATCATACTCGGCTCAATGAAACGGTTTTTTAATACAATTTGTAATACCATGCCGGCAACACTCAAGGTTGCGCCGACTAAAATAATAGCAAGAGTACGAGGAAGACGACTGATAAA
Organism: Actinobacillus equuli; assembly: GCF_900636745.1. Classification (NCBI taxonomy): domain Bacteria; kingdom Pseudomonadati; phylum Pseudomonadota; class Gammaproteobacteria; order Pasteurellales; family Pasteurellaceae; genus Actinobacillus; species Actinobacillus equuli. The sequence goes on from NZ_LR134310.1 coordinate 2,346,500, forward strand.
AAACAGTTGCGTTTGTTCCGGATCAGATAATAAAGCCGACCAATGAAAGTCGGCGACACCCACAGACATACTCAGTAAACTGAGAACTAAAAGCGAAAAAAAACTAAATTTAGTAAATGAAAACATAGGGTTAGTAAAATTATCGCCCTCACATTCGTGAGGGCGTAGTAAATTTATTTAGAAAATGCTTTTTTAATATTGATTAAATCGGTACGCATTTGCTCAATACCACCGGCAGCTAAGTAAGCCGCACTGCTTAAATAAACAATTTGCCCGTTTTTCCAGGCTTTGGTTTGGTGCACAAGTTCATTATCTAAAATTTCTTGTGCTGTTTTACCTTCTTCTCCGACAGCTGCTGTACGATCAAGTACAAATAGCCAATCCGGATTTATTTTTTGCAAGAATTCATGAGAAATCGGTTCACCGTGACTTGTACCTTTTTTATGAACATCTGCTTTTGCAAGCGGAATACCAAGTGCCGAATGCACCCAGCCTAAACGGCCTTTTTCGCCGAATGCTGACATTTTTCCGCCATTTACAATGATAATTAGACCGTTACCTTTACCTTTCACTGCGGCTTGAGTTTCTTTTAATAGCGTTTCAATTTCAGTTTTATATTCGTTAGCTTTATCTTGCTTAGCAAATAATTTACCTAAGCTGTCTAAATTTGCTAAACCGGCTTCAATTGTATTCAATTTAGGATTTGGCGTTAAATCGATGGCATTTGCAATCGTTTTCACATCATCCAACTTTTTCGCAGAACGTGTTGCAACAATGATTAAATCCGGTTTTAAACCGTTTAATGTTTCTAAATTTGGCTCAAAAACCGTACCGATATTAGTCGCTTGAGCGACTGCTGGCTTTAAGTATGGTAATGTTTTGGCAACATCAGGGGAACCAGCAACTTCAACTCCTAAATGTTGTAAAACATCAATGGTTGCTGCATCGAAAACAGCGATTTTATGAGGTGTTTGTGTGAATGTTACTTCTCCGCGAGCGGTCGGAATCGTCACATCTTTTGCAAACGCTGATGTGGTTAGTGTTGCCGCAAGAGTTAAAGTAAAAAATGCTTTTTTTAACATAGATCCTTCCTGTCTAAAAATAGATGGCTGTAAGTGAAAATTATTCTCAATGATTTTAACCGGATTTTCAGTGATGTAAAGAGACTTTAATTAATAATATGCTTGAGTTTGATTAGAAATTGCAAATTTCAATTTAGATGAATTTCCGTTAAACTAAACATTTATATCATTCATTCGTCACGTAGAGTTTTAATAAAATGGCTGAGTACACTACATCAAATAAAGAAAACGCAAGAGATAAACAAGTCGAGCAAATTGCCATTTCACCTCATTCTATTGAAGCGGAGCAAGCGGTATTGGGTGGTATTATGCTAAGTAATGATCATTGGGATAATGTTGCTGAGCGTATACAACCGACAGATTTTTATAATTACGCACACCGAACTATTTTTGAGCAAATGGTAGAGTTGGTACGTAATAATCAGCCGATTGATATTATTACGTTGGATCAGGCTTTAAAAGATAAGGGCGTATTACAAGATGTAGGTGGCTTCGCTTATTTAGCCGAACTTTCTAAGAATACGCCAAGTGCAGCCAATATTCTTGCTTATGCGGATATTGTGCGAGATCGATCAGATTTGCGTGGTGTGATTACGGCGGGCAATCAAATTGCAGAAATGGCGTACCATACGAAAGGCAGAAATGCGAAAGAAGTTTTAGATGAAGCGGAACGTATCGTATTCGAAATTGCTGAAAAGCGTAATACCAGCAATGAAGGGCCGCAGAAGATCGACGATATCTTAATTAATACGCTTGCTCGTATCGAAATGCTTTCAAAAAATCGTCATAACGGCGGGGTAACGGGCGTTTCAACCGGTTTTATTGATTTAAACAAAAAGACCGCAGGTTTACAGCCCTCGGATTTAATTATCGTTGCGGCGCGTCCGTCAATGGGTAAAACTACGTTTGCAATGAACTTATGTGAAAATGCCTCATTGGTAGATGTGGAAGATCCGAATGATTTAGATGAATACGGTAACCCTCGTAAAAAACCGGCAAAACCAGTCTTAATTTTCAGCCTTGAGATGCCAGCAGACCAAATTATGATGCGTATGTTAGCTTCGCTTTCTCGCGTGGATCAAACCAAGATCCGAACCGGGCAGATTCATGATGATGAAGATTGGGCGAAAATATCCAGCACGATGGCTATTTTACAAGAGCGTAAAAATATCTATATTGATGACAGTTCCGGTTTAACACCAACCGAATTACGTTCGCGTGCAAGACGAGTGTATCGTGAGAATGGCGGGTTAAGTATGATCATGGTGGATTATTTGCAGTTAATGCGTGCGCCGGCATTTTCTGATAACCGAACTCTCGAGATTGCTGAGATTTCTCGTTCTCTCAAAGCTTTAGCGAAAGAATTACAAGTGCCGGTTGTAGCACTTTCTCAGTTAAACCGAAGCTTGGAACAGCGTGCCGATAAACGTCCGGTAAACTCGGATTTACGTGAATCCGGCTCTATCGAGCAAGATGCGGACTTAATTATGTTTATTTATCGTGATGAAGTGTATAACGATAATTCCGATTTAAAAGGGATTGCCGAAATTATTATCGGTAAGCAACGTAACGGCCCGATTGGACGAGTTCGTTTAACTTTCCAAGGTCAATATTCAAGATTTGATAACTATACAGGCGGAGCCTATGACGATGAGTACTAATCTTTGTGCAATTTATAAAAGCCCGAAAAGAGAAGGAATGTTTCTTTATGTAGCAAAGCGCGATCAATTTGATAGCGTACCGGAGGAATTACGCCAAATGTTTGGTAAGCCGCAATTTGTGATGCTATTTAATTTAAATGGTGAAAAGCAACTCAAGCGGTCAAAAAACGAAGAAGTTTTGCAAGCGATTCAAACACAAGGCTTTTTTTTACAAATGCCACCGCCACCGGAAAATTTATTAAAAACATTTCTTGAACAAAATAGAGGAGAAGCGTAATGCGTTGTCCGTTTTGTGCTGCAGAGGATACAAAAGTTGTTGATTCACGTTTAGCGGCGGACGGTTACCAAATTCGCCGCCGTCGTGAATGTATTAGCTGTAAAGAGCGTTTTACGACTTTTGAATCGGCTGAATTGGTTGTGCCTTATATTGTGAAAAATAACGGTAACCGAGTGCCGTTTGATGCGAATAAGTTACGAGTCAGTTTAAGCCGTGCGTTAGAAAAGCGTCCGGTAAGTGCCGATGATCTTGAAAAAGCAATTAGCAAAATTATTATTCAGCTACAATCGACCGGCGAACGAGAAGTCCCGAGTAAATTGGTGGGAAATTTAGCGATGGATGCCTTAAAACAGTTGGATAAAGTCGCTTATATTCGCTTTGCTTCGGTTTACCTTAGCTTTGATGATATTGAAGAGTTTACCCAAGAAATTGAAAAACTCAGAGAGTAATAAAAAATGCCACAATATTTGTTGTGGCATTTTTTATAACATGGATTACAAGCGGTCGAATTTGTAAAAAATTTTGCAAATTTAACCGCTTGTTTAGTTGGGATTATTCGAATAAACCTGCGTGTAGTGAACGAACCACTTCATCCGCTTCTTCATTTTTCACTAGAGTACATACGTTATTTGTGCTTGCACCATAGCTAATTAAACGGATATTGAAGTTTTCAAGTGTATGGAATAACTTTTTCGCCACCCCTGCTTGGGTATGTAAGTTGTTACCGATAATCGCAACAAGCGCGAGATCGTTTTCCACTTGTACGTGGCAATAAGCGTTTAGTTCATCTAGTAGTTCTTTGGATAACATATCTGCGCCTGATGATGCCGAACCGGTTTTATCTAAAGTTAATGCAACGCTTACTTCAGATGTTGTAATCACATCTACTGAAATTTTGTGTTTTGCAAGAATTGCAAACACGTTAGCTAAAAAGCCTTGAGCGTGGAGCATTGAAAGGCTAGAAAGCGTTAATAACGTTTGGTTACGACGTAACGCAATTGCACGGAAAGTCGGGCGAGGTTGTGGATCACGCGTTACCCAAGTACCGCCTTGTTCTGGTGCTTTGCTTGAACCGACATATACCGGAATGTTGCTACGCACAGCCGGTAATAAAGTTGCAGGGTGTAATACTTTAGCTCCGAAAGTTGCCATTTCCGCCGCTTCATTAAAGGCCATCGTATCAATGCGCTGTGCATTTGGTACAACACGTGGATCGGTTGTGTAAATACCCGGTACGTCCGTCCAAATTAATACATCATTCGCATTTAATACTTCCGCTAATAGTGCTGCAGAGTAGTCTGAACCGCCACGACCTAATGTAGTTGTTTTACCTTCATCATCTCGACCGATAAAGCCTTGGGTGATCACTACGTTACCTGCAGCGATTAACGGCTTAATTACTTCGTCAGATTGTTGTTGAGTCTTCTCATCATTTGGTGCAGCCTTGCCATAATTACTGTTTGTTGCTACAACGTCACGTACATCTACCCATACTGCAGGGAAATTACGTTCTTTTAAAAGTTGAGTGAAAATTTTGGTCGACATCATTTCACCGTGACAGATTAATTCATCGGTTAAAGCGTTAGATGTCGCAAGGCTTGCTGATTCGGCTAATGCGCTGATATGTTGTAATAATTCATCAATTTCAGCAGAAATTTCGCTTTGATTTTGTAATTTTTCAATAATGTTATATTGAATTGTACGCACTGCATTTAAAATTTCGTCACGGCGTTCTTTTTCGCAACCGTTTGCCAATTCTACTAAATAATTAGTTACGCCAGCTGATGCAGAAAGTACCACAACACGTGTATTAGCGTCCGCTGTTACGATGTTTGCACAAGAAGTCATTGCTTCAAAATTAGCTACGCTAGTGCCACCAAATTTAGCAACCGAAAGATGAGACATAATAAGAATTTCCTATAAATCAAAAATAATAGATGACGTTGTGTAGTGGATATTCGAAAGGAAATTTGAGTAGATTAGGCGGTTTGATTTAGGAACCAATTAATCAGAGCACTCCATTTAAACTTGTGTTAAATGACAGCTGATAGGATTCAACCTGACTCAGCCGATGTTCATTCCAGTCTAGTGAATTCACACCTCGGCAAGCACTCCCATCATTTAATCCTCAAACGGCCCTAGTTGCCTTAGATTAAACTGCCTGAGTGTTGCGCCTCTCCCGCAATGAATAAATTCATTACTTCTTTTCAATTTTGAAAAGCCTGTATAGAAATACCTTTTTATTAAAGTGGTGTCAAACGATATTTATTCTGAATGAAAAGAATGCTTAAGGAATGGGCTAATTTACGGATTATTTCAGATAAAAATAAAAGAGGTCAGATCTTTAAACTTAATTTGCAAAAAATTAAGTGGATCCAACCGCTTTCAGGGAGATTAATTATTTCTCGTCTTTTACCGGAGTGGCACTTTTATGTGCAGCCATTTTTTGACGAATTTCACGGCGTTGTTTTGATAGTTCCGCATTGCGGATCATGTAATCATCAACACGGTTTTCGTAGTCGTCACGCATATTCGCGATAATTGCTCGGATCTCTTCAACGGTCATTGAATCATTGATGTATTGATTTAAGTTATCTAATAACAATACACGTTTTTGGTTATCACGGATTTTACGATCATTATCCGCAGTTTCACGATGTAATTTATTTTTTAAACGATAAAGATGAACATAATCCAACATATCTTGGAATGCTTGTTTTTTTACATCAGCCATTTGAGAACCCTCTTGGTTAGTGAAAATAAATTAGTATAAATCCTAGACCTTTTAAACAAATTCGTCAAAATGTTTCTCAAGGGTTTGTTTATTTGCATAAATAAACATCAAAATTTTTAAAATAATGAAGAATTTGTCGATAGATTTGTATTAAAAGTGATAAAATCTTGATATTTATTCGCTCGGTTTATAAGGATATTTTATGTCATCTTCAATGCAATCGTCAGTTAAACAGTCTGTGCCTAGAGAATTTGCCGCTATTGATTTGGGTTCGAACAGCTTTCATATGATTGTTGCGCGCATTGTAAATGGCTCAATCCAAATACTTTCGCGTTTGAAACGTCGAGTGCGTTTGGCGGACGGTTTAGATGAACACCGAATCTTGAGCCAAGAGGCTATTACGAGAGGTGTGGAATGTTTAGCGTTATTTGCAGACCGTTTACAAGGTTTTTCGGCGGAAAATGTGAAAGTGGTCGGAACTTATACCTTGCGCCGAGCGATCAATAACGATGAATTTTTAAAACAAGCGGCGCAAGTGTTTCCGTACCCGATTCAAATTATTTCCGGACAAGAAGAAGCTCGTTTGATCTATTCCGGTGTGAGTCATACTCAGCCGGAAAAAGGCCGAAAATTAGTGGTTGACATCGGTGGTGGCTCAACGGAAATGACGATCGGTGATGATTTCACTCCATTAAGAGCGGAAAGCCGTCATATGGGCTGTGTGAGCTTTGCAAATCGATTTTTCCCTCGTGGTGAACTGACGATTGAGCGATTTGATAATGCTTACCAAACGGCGATGGAAAAAATTGAGGATCTTGCTTGGGAATACCGCCAATTAGGTTGGCAAAATGTATTGGGATCTTCGGGGACGATTAAAACCGTGCAGAAAGTGTTGATTGCCAACGGGTATCGAGACGGGTTAATTACGGAAGAACGCTTACAGAATTTAATTGATATTTGCTTGCAATTTAATTCCTTAAACGAGATCCAGTTAAAAGGTTTAATTGAAGAACGAGCGGATGTACTGATCCCGGGCTTAGCGATTTTATTAGCGCTATTTCATACCTTTAGAATTGAATCGATGCGTTATTCAAACGGGGCGATTCGTGAAGGTGTTATGTACGGCTTAGAAAAGAGCTTCCAAGTCGGGGATATTCGCCAAAGAACGGCAGAAGCACTGGCAGAGCAATTTAACATTGATCAACAACAAGCCAATAGAGTGGAACACACGGCACTGATGCTATTTGAACAAGTTAAAAGTTGGCGCAATCGCCGCCAAGTTGCCGAGCTATGTAGTATGTTGAAATGGGCGAGTTTACTGCATGAAATCGGTATCGTTATTAATCATAATAGTGTACATCGTCATTCCGCTTATATTATTGCACATAGCGATTTACCGGGTTTTGATTCCGAGCAACAGCATTTATTGGCGATGTTGATGCGTTTTCATTTAAAGAGCTTCAAACGGAGTGAAATTCGCAGTACTAACCGCTATCAACACCGAGATATTATGACATTATTACGTTTATTTCGTCTGGCGGTGTTGCTTAATCGCCCTCGCCAAGCGACGGTAGAGCCGAAATCGGTGAAATTAACGATTAACAATAATGAGTGGTTATTGCAGTTTGAACCCGGCTTTTTGACTCAAAACCCGCTGATTTTAGCTGAGCTGGAAGAAGAACAAAAATGTTTGATACAGCTTGATTTAGCATTAAAAACGGAATAAAAATATGATGAAGGCATAGACAGAATAGGGTCTATGCCTTCATTTTTATAAAATTTGATCTAGTTCTCATTTTCTTATTTTCCCGCTTGTTATTTAGCGGATAAATCTTTACGCTATACATACTGGAGTATATCTTCATTTATGGAGTGGCTGTTGAACTAAAACAGCATTGATAAATTTATTATTGTAAGGGAGCGATATGTTATTAGGTGATTTATCTCGAGCGGACTACGCTAAATCGTTACCGCCTGTTTTTGTGCGTTTATGCGAAAAGTTGAAGACATTGGATTTAGTTAATCTTCCGCTAGGTTGGCAAGATCTTGAAGAGGGCGTTCGAATGAACGTGATGGAATTTGAAACCAGTCCGGCTGAAGAAAAGAAAGCGGAAATGCACCGCAAATTTATTGATATTCAATTATTAATTTCCGGTGAAGAAATGATTGAGTATGGCTTAGGTGAACCTAATTTAGCGAAATTCGATGAGTATCGTGACGAAGACGATTATCAGTTAACGGATGCGATTGAGCATAAAAATGAGCTTGTATTACAGCCAAATATGTTTGCCATCTTTTTACCTTATGAACCGCATAAACCGGGCAATGCAGTAAACGGTCAAAATAAATTATTGAAAAAATTAGTTGTTAAAGTCCCTGTCAGTTATTTGTAGGAGGCAGTTATGTCTGCTCGAGGAAAAATATTAGATACTATCGGCGCATTACAAACCAGTTTAACTAAAACAGAGAAGAAAATTGCCTCGGCGATTTTGGCTCAACCAGAGATCCTCAGTCAGAACTCATTATCTGAAGTAGCGAAACAACTTGATGTCGGTGAAGCGACATTTATCCGATTTTGTCGTACTTTAGGTTTTAAAGGCTATACCGATTTTAAATTGGATTTAGCCATTGAATTGGCGACCCAAGAAAAGCAAAGTAACTCAATTTTTGATACGGATGTGTCGGAAACCGATACACCGAAAGAAATTGCGATTAAATTACAAAGTAGCTTGAACAACGTGATTGCCGAAACAATCAATTTGCTCGATTTTCAAGAATTAGAAAATGTGGTGAAAGAACTGCAAAAGGCGCAACGAATTTTCTTGTTTGGTGTAGGTTCTTCAGGTTTGACCGCGGAAGATGCCAAACATAAATTGATGCGTATCGGCTTACAGACCGATGCGGTAACCAATAACCACTTTATGTATATGCAAGCGTCGTTGTTACGTGAGGGTGATGTGGTGATTGGGATCAGCCATTCGGGTTATTCAGATGAGGTAATTAGCTCGTTGCGTATTGCGCGTAAAAATAATGCGAAAACCGTGGCGATTACTCACCATATTCGTTCACCCATCACCAATGTTGCTGATTATGTATTGATTAACGGCAATCGCCAGGGGCATATGCAGGGCGATTCTATCGGTACTAAAATGTCACAATTGTTCGTGTTAGATCTTATCTACGCTTTATTAGTTAAAGCAGAGCCGGAAAAATCAATTCAACAAAAACAAAAAACGTTGGATGTGATTTTGGAACAACGTGTTCACGGCCGATAATTTTTGTTTTACAAGCGGTTAAATTTGCAGAATTTTTTGCAAATTTAACCGCTTTATTTTTTTATCTAAAAAAGTGCTTTCAAAATGACGAATGTTTTCGCTAGAATGATCGAATCCGTTTTAAAGAAACATAAGAGGCAAACACAATGACACAAGTTTATAATTTCAGTGCAGGCCCGGCAATGATGCCAAAAGCCGTTTTAGAACAAGCGCAACAAGAATTATTAAATTGGCAAAACCAAGGTACTTCGGTGATGGAAGTTAGCCATCGCGGTAAGTTTTTTATGGAACTTGCAACGCAATCTGAGCAAGATTTTCGTGAGGTTTATAACATTCCGCAAAATTATAAAATTCTGTTTTTGCAAGGCGGTGCACGTGGGCAATTTGCTGCAGTGCCAATGAACTTAATTGGAGCAAAGGGTAAAGCACTTTATCTCAATAGCGGTCATTGGTCGGGGATGGCGGCAAAAGAAGCACGTAATTTCTGTGAAATTGATGAAATTAATATCGTTGAAAAAGATCAAAATGGCGTGATTGCGGTAACCCGTACCGATTTTAGTGATATTGCCGAACAGTATGATTATGTTCATTATTGCACAAATGAAACGATAACCGGTGTGCAAATTAAGCAGATCCCAAATGTGGGCAATGCGGTATTGGTCGCAGATATGTCGTCTGATATTCTTTCAACTCAAATTGATATCAGCAAATTTGGTTTAATTTATGCAGGTGCGCAAAAAAACCTGGGGCCGGCAGGTATTACGATTGTGATTGTACGTGAAGATCTGATTGGTAAAGCTCGCACGGCAACCCCTTCGATTTGGAACTATGAAACACAAGTCAATGCTGATTCGATGATTAATACACCACCTACATTCGCTTGGTATTTATGTTCACTAGTATTTAAACATTTAATCAAAGAGGGCGGTTTGGCGGCGGTTGAAAAACGTAATGCGGCAAAAGCGGAATTACTTTATAACTACTTGAACAACAGTTCTTTCTATCGTAATTATATTGCGGAAGCAAATCGTTCGGTAATGAATGTGACATTTACCACTGATGATGATGAGTTAAATGCAAAATTTGTGGCGGAAGCGACCGCTTGCGGGTTACACGCCTTAAAAGGACACAAAGTATTAGGCGGTATGCGTGCGTCAATTTATAACGCAATGCCGATTGAAGGTGTAGAAGCATTAATCCAATTTATGGATAAATTTGCACAAGAAAATGCATAATCTTTAAAATATTACTGAGGCTATCCGGTGGGATAGCCTTTTTTATGGATATGATTTTACGCCAGCTAGCTGAAGAATTAATCGTGTATTAATATCTTTCCATCTGTAACGTATTTTTTACTGGTAAAGATTAAAATTCTCTAATACAATCCAACAACTCAATAAAAATAATGTTACAGAGGTAAAAATGCAATTTATCAACATCGCCAATGAGGGCGTGAAATCCCTTTCTCCTTACCAAGCAGGTAAACCGATTGAAGAATTAGAACGTGAGCTTGGTATCAGCAATATTATTAAACTGGCTTCTAATGAAAATCCGTTCGGTTTCCCTGAAAGTGCAAAACAAGCGATTATTAATCAATTAAATGATCTCACTCGTTATCCGGATGCAAACGGCTTTGAATTAAAAGCGGCTATTTCAAAAAAATTCGGCGTACAAGCAACCCAAATTACCTTGGGTAACGGCTCAAATGATTTATTGGAATTATTTACACATACTTTTGCCAGTGAGCAGGATGAAATCATTTATTCTCAATATGCCTTTATCGTGTATCCATTAGTGACTAAAGCGATTAATGCGGTGGCTCGTGAAATTCCGGCGAAAAATTGGGGACACGATTTAGATGCGTTTCTTGCTGCAGTCAATGAAAAAACCAAACTGATTTTTATTGCTAATCCGAACAACCCGACCGGTAATTTCTTAACCGAAGCGGAAATTGATGCTTTCTTAGCGAAAGTGCCGGCAAATGTGATTGTGGTATTAGATGAAGCATACACCGAATTTACAGAGGCTTCCGAACGTGTTGATTCATTCGGTTTATTAGCAAAATATCCGAATTTAATTGTTTCTCGTTCACTTTCCAAAGCGTATGGACTTGCCGGATTACGAATCGGTTATGCAGTATCGAATCCAGAAATTGCCGATTTGCTAAACCGCGTACGCCAGCCGTTTAACTGTAACAGCCTTGCATTGGCTTCAGCGATTGCGGTAATGAATGACGATGCCTTTGTGGAAAAAGTTGCGGAAAATAACCGCCAAGAGATGCAACGCTATGAAGCATTCTGCCAAGGACAAGGTTTGGATTATATTCCTTCCAAAGGTAACTTTATTACGATTGATTTCAAACGTCCGGCAGCACCGATTTATGAAGCCTTGTTACGTGAAGGCGTGATTGTTCGTCCGATTGCAGGTTATGGTATGCCGAATCATTTACGTATCAGTATTGGTTTACCGGCAGAAAATGACCGCCTGTTTGCCGCATTAGTAAAAGTATTAGGCTAATTTAAGAGAATACAGATGGAAAAAATTACATTAGCACCGATCAGCCGTGTTGAAGGCGAGATTAATTTACCCGGCTCAAAAAGCCTTTCGAATCGAGCGTTATTATTAGCTGCTTTGGCGAAAGGCACGACTAAAGTTACCAATTTATTAGACAGTGATGATATTCGCCATATGCTCAATGCATTAAAAGCATTAGGCGTGAATTATTCATTATCGGAAGATAAGACCGTTTGTACTGTTGAAGGAATTGGCGGCGCATTTAATTGGCAAAATGGGTTATCGTTATTTTTAGGTAACGCAGGTACGGCAATGCGCCCGTTAACCGCTGCATTATGTTTAAAAGGTGCAAGCGAAGCGGAAGTTATTCTAACCGGCGAACCTCGTATGAAAGAGCGCCCGATCAAACACTTGGTTGATGCCCTTCGCCAAGTGGGTGCAAGCGTTCAATATTTGGAAAATGAAGGTTATCCGCCGCTAGCAATCCGAAACAGTGGCCTAAAAGGCGGAAAAGTACAAATTGACGGTTCGATTTCCAGCCAATTTTTAACCGCTTTACTGATGGCGGCACCGCTTGCCGAAGGCGATATGGAAATTGAAATTATCGGTGAACTGGTATCAAAACCTTATATTGATATTACCTTAGCGATGATGAAAGATTTTGGGGTAAATGTTGAGAACCAAAATTATCAGACCTTTGTGGTAAAAGGTAACCAAAGCTACATTTCTCCGGAGAAATATTTGGTAGAAGGTGATGCATCATCCGCTTCTTATTTCTTAGCGGCAGGTGCGATTAAAGGTAAAGTGAAGGTGACCGGTATTGGTAAAAATTCGATCCAAGGTGACCGCTTGTTTGCCAATGTGCTAGAAGCGATGGGGGCTAAAATCACTTGGGGTGACGATTTTATCCAAGCGGAGCAAGGTGAGCTTAAAGGTGTAGATATGGATATGAACCATATTCCGGATGCAGCAATGACGATTGCGACTACCGCATTATTTGCCGAAGGGGAAACGATTATTCGCAATATTTATAACTGGCGTGTCAAAGAAACAGATCGTTTAGCGGCGATGGCAACCGAATTGCGCAAAGTGGGAGCAACCGTTGAAGAAGGCGAAGATTTTATTCGTATTCAGCCTTTGCCACTCACGCAATTCCAACATGCTGAAATTGCAACCTATAATGATCACCGTATGGCGATGTGTTTCTCGTTGATTGCATTGTCTGATACACCGGTGACAATTTTAGATCCGAAATGTACGGCGAAAACGTTCCCGACCTATTTCAATGAATTTGAGAAGTTGTCGGAAAGAACATAAAAAGCGATAATAAGCGGTTAAATTTGTAAAAAAATTTGCAAATTTAACCGCTTTTTTATGTATGGATATAAGTTTTAATTCATTTAAATTGCATAAATATTCATTTTGGTATACATTTATCAGAAACAAAAAATAATGAGGAAGTTATGCGTAACACAGAATTAGTCCAGTGGTTTAGACAATCCACGCCTTACGTAAATATGCACAGAGAGAAAACCTTTGTGATTATGTTAGACGGTAATGCGATTGCTCACCCGAATTTTATTAATATTACCAACGATATCGGTTTGCTCCACAGTTTAGGCATCAAGTTGGTGATCGTGTTTGGTGCACGAGGTCAAATTGATGAGTTGTTAGCAAAAAATCAGATGAGTTCCGCTTATCATAATAATATCCGTATTACCGATAGCAAAACGTTAGAAGTAGTGAAGCAAGCGGTTGGCGGATTGCATTATGATATTTTTTCTCGTTTGTCGCTGCGTTTGCCGAACTCGCCTGTACTGAATGTGGTTAGCAGCAATGCGGTATTAGCGCAGCCGTTAGGTGTGATTGATGGTGTGGATTACGGTTTAAGCGGTAAGATTCGCCGGATTAATATCGAAGGGATTCAGCAGCAATTAGCGCAAGATTCGATTGTGGTTATTGGTCCGATTGCGCCTTCGGTTACCGGCGAAATGTTTAATTTACCGTTTGAGGAAATTGCAACGCAAATTGCGATTAAGTTAAAAGCGGATAAGTTAATCGGCTTTTGCGATCAGCAAGGGATCTTGGATCAAAACGGCAAAGTATTGTCGGATTTACATCCTCGTGAAGCCAAACGTTATTTAACGCAATTTATTGAATCCGGACAATACCACAATTCCGCTGCGCGTTTTTTACAAGCAGCCATTGAAGCTTGCCATGCCGGCATTAAACGTTCGCATTTGCTGAGTTATAAAGAAGACGGCTCATTACTTCAAGAGTTGTTCTCTCGTGACGGTATCGGTACGCAGTTATCGGAAGAGAGTTCGGAAAATATTCGTTTGGCTACTTCGTTTGATATTCCCGGTTTATTAAATCTTATTCGACCGCTTGAAGAGCAGGGTATTTTAGTAAAACGTTCACGTGAACAGCTGGAAATGGAGATTAGTCATTATACGATTATTGAACGTGACGGTATTGTGATTGCCTGTGCGGCACTGAATCATTATCCGGAAGAAAAAATGGCGGAAATGGCGTGTGTGGCGGTGCATCCTGATTATCGAGATTCATCGCGAGGCGATGTGTTATTAGAAGCGATTAAACGTAGAGCTTATAAATTACAGGTCGAGAAATTGTTTGTATTAACCACTCGCACAACACAGTGGTTCCAAGAGCGAGGCTTTGTGGTATCCGGTACGGAAGATTTACCGAAAGAGAAACGAGAACATTACAATTACCAAAGAATGTCAAAGATTTTGATTTTAGATCTTAATCAATAAGCGATTAAACCTATCATCAATAATGAAAGTGCGAGAGCTTTCTCTCGTGCTATTTATCTCCTCAAAAAATAAAGGTACGAGTGAGGCACTCGCGCCAGTAAGTGCAGGTTGCATCTTAATTTTGCAAAAAATGATATAAATTTGACCGCTTGTTATTTCATTAAATATTGCTGTCTTTCTTGCATTAATTTACTAAGAAATTCAATTAATACTTTTACCTTTGGTGATAAGTAGCGGCGGTGCGGATATAAAAGGCTAATATCAATCGCATGTTGTTTGTACTGGGGCAAAATCTCGACTAGTTGGCCGGCACCCAATTCTTCTTTAGCTAAAAAGAGCGGTAAATTGACAATACCTTGTCCGGCTTTTGCCATTTGTAGCAGTGCATAACCATTATTTGACATAATATGCGGCGTGGGCTTGAATTTTATTTTTTGATCATTCTCTTCAAATAACCATTGTTGATGGTTTTCATAGAGTAAGCAAGTATGGTGCGCCAGATGTTCCAGCCTTTCGGGTGTGCCGTGTGCGGCTAAATATTCCGGTGATGCAAGCAGTATCAGCTCCGATTGTGCAATACGTTTTGCAACAATTGAACTGTCTTCAAGCGAACCGATTCTTAATACTAGGTCATAGCCTTCCGCGACAACATCAACACGGCGATCACTAAATTCAATATTAAGCTGAATATTGGGATAAGTAGCTATAAATTGACCTAAATAAGGTGCAACAAAGCGCGAACCGAAGTCCATCGGCAGTGAAATTGTGATTTTTCCTTGTAATGTAGAGGTAATATTGCTTACACTATTCTCCGCATCTTTTAACTCGTTAAGAATTGGCAGGCATCGCTGGTAATAAAGTAATCCGGCTTCTGTCGGAGTAATCTTACGAGTTGTACGGTGAAGTAATCTTACATTAAGATGTTCTTCAAGCTGAGCAATAAGTTTACTTGCCATTGCCAACGAAATTTGTTCAAGCTGAGCGGCTTGAGTGAAACTTTGTGTTTCGATCACTCGGCAAAAAAGATTAATTGCGTTGAGTTTGTCCATAATTTCTTTCTCTAGATATTGTCTTTTATTACTAGGCTTGCTATTGTCGACATATTTTGGGTCAATTAGTATCAAATATCAACCAGAAAGAAATAAACTATAATATATTTCTTGAATTATTTACATTTTAGGTAGTTATTAATGGGAAAATCATTGGTTATTGTGGAGTCGCCGGCGAAAGCTAAGACAATCAATAAATATCTAGGTAGCGATTATGTTGTTAAATCGAGTGTCGGTCATATTCGTGATTTACCTAAAAGCGGTAGTGAAAGCGAAAAAAACGAGAAAGCCAAACCGATTTCCACCAAAGGCATGACTGCGGAACAAAAAGCAAAACTAAAAGCAGAAAAAGATCGTGCCGCATTAGTCAAACGTATGGGTATCGATCCTTACCATGATTGGAAAGCGAATTATCAAGTACTACCGGATAAAGAAAAAGTTGTATCCGAATTAAAATCTTTAGCTAAAAAAGCGGATCATATTTATCTCGCAACCGACTTGGATAGAGAAGGGGAAGCGATCGCTTGGCATTTGCGAGAAGTTATCGGTGGTGATGACGATCGTTTTAGCCGAGTGGTGTTCAATGAAATTACCAAAAATGCTATTCAAAAAGCGTTTGAGAAGCCGGATCATTTAAATTTAGACCGTGTAAATGCGCAACAAACACGTCGCTTTTTAGACCGTGTGGTTGGCTTTATGGTATCGCCTTTACTGTGGAAAACAGTGGCTCGAGGCTTATCTGCAGGGCGTGTACAGTCGGTTGCGGTTAAACTTTTAGTTGAACGTGAACGAGAAATTAAAGCGTTCCAACCGGAAGAATATTGGGAGATCTTAGCCAATACGCTAGCAGCTAAAGGGAAATTACCGCTAGATTTAATCGGCTATAAAGGTAAAAAATTCTCGGCAAAAAATCAAAAACAAGCAGATGAAGCGGTAAAAGCATTACAAGGTAGTGAATTTATCGTTTCGGAGATTGATAAAAAGCCGACTTCTTCGAAAGCAAGCCCGCCATTTATTACATCAACATTGCAACAAACGGCGAGTACCCGTTTGGGCTTTGGCGTGAAAAAAACCATGATGTTGGCGCAGCGCTTATATGAAGCGGGTTATATTACTTATATGCGTACCGATTCAACCAATTTAAGCCAAGACGCATTAGCGATGGCGCGTGGTTATATTGAAGAGCAATTCGGCAGCGAGTATTTACCGGCTAAACCGAATTTCTATTCAAGTAAAGAAGGTGCGCAAGAAGCGCATGAAGCGATTCGTCCGTCAGACGTGAACGTAAAAATGTCTGATTTAAAAGGTATGGAAAAAGATGCCGAGCGTCTTTATGAGCTTATTTGGCGTCGTTTCTTAGCTTGCCAGATGACACCGGCTCGTTATGATTCAACCAGTCTTACCGTTACGGCTGGCGACTATGAATTAAAAGCGAAAGGACGTGTATTACGTTTTGACGGTTGGACGAAAGCATTACCGGTACAAGGCAAAACGGCCGAAGACCAAGTGTTACCGGAAGTCGCACTCAATGAAAAATTAATGTTAGAAGAAGTGCTACCTAGCCAACACTTCACTAAACCACCTGCACGTTTCTCTGAAGCCGCACTGGTTAAAGAATTGGAAAAACGTGGTATCGGTCGTCCATCAACCTATGCTGCGATTATTTCAACGATTCAAGAACGCGGTTATGTGCGTACTGAAAATCGCCGTTTCTATGCAGAAAAAATGGGTGAAATCGTCACCGATCGTTTAGATGAATCATTTAGCGATTTAATGAATTACGACTTTACCGCCAATATGGAAGAAACCCTCGACCAAATTGCGGAAGGTAATAAAAATTGGAAAGAGGCGCTCAATAATTTCTTCAAGGATTTCTCTGAGCAGCTGACCAAAGCCGAATTAGACGATCTGGAAGGCGGAATGAAGCCGAATAGTCTTGTGCCAACGGAAATTGACTGTCCGACTTGCGCAAGAAAAATGGCAATTCGCACCGCTTCTACCGGTGTATTCTTAGGCTGTACCGGTTATGCGTTACCACCGAAAGAACGTTGTAAAACCACAATGAATCTGATTCCGGAAGCGGAATTACTCAACGTGTTGGATGAAGAGTCGGAAGCAAAAGCTTTGTTAGCTCGTAAACGTTGTCCGAAATGTGATTCGGCAATGGATAGCTATGTGATTGATCCGCAACGTAAATTACATATTTGTGGTAATAATCCGAATTGTGACGGATATGTGTTAGAACAAGGTACATTCAAAATCAAAGGCTATGACGGCCCGATTGTCGAATGTGATAAATGCGGTGCGGATATGCACCTCAAACTTGGTCGTTTCGGTAAATATATGGGTTGTACCGCTTGCGATAACACTCGTAAGATTCTGAAAAATGGTGAAGTGGCTCCGCCTCGTGAAGAGCCGACGCATTTCCCGGAACTCAAATGTGAGAAATCGGATGCTTATTTCGTATTACGTGACGGCGCAAGCGGTGTGTTTATGTCGGCACACAATTTCCCGAAATCACGAGAAACACGGGCGCCGAAAGTTGCCGAATTAGCACAATACCGTGATCGTTTACCAGAAAAATTACAATATCTTGCCGATGCACCTCAGCAAGATCCGGAAGGGAATGAAGCGATTATCCGCTTTAGCCGTAAAGAAAAACGTCAATATGTGACGTCTGAAAAAGACGGCAAGGCAACCAAGTGGATTGTTGATTACCTTGACGGTAAATGGGTAGAACGTAAAAAATAACGAGTTCGAAAATGAAAAACCACCGCAATAAGCGGTGGTTTTTTTATAGCGATTTGCAACCAATTAGCGTATGTATTGCAAGTAGTTGGCAAGTAGGCTACGTAAGTTTTCCAACCATTCTTTTTTGCCTTGAATACTCTCGAATTGTTGCCAGATATTGGCTAACACGCCATGATTGCGAGGATCTTGCCAGTAAAGGCGTGTTAGGCTGACATAACTTGCTGCCAGCGAACGTTGCGCTAATGCGAAACCTTCTATATCACGCCAATCTTGTTCGTCCATTTGCAGTTGCACAAGCGGTCGAATTGGCAAAATATTTTGCAATTCTGCATAAAACGGCTGTAGTGCCAAATCTCGCTCAAATTGGGCGGTAGCTTGTTGTACAAATCGCTGACCTTGTTCCGAAATCGGGTAGAGCATCATCGCACTATGATAGCCGCTACTGGCTTCTTTAGTCGGGGTAATTTGTACTAACTGAAAACCACATTGTTGCCAAAAATGCAACAGAGGTTCCGTGAGTCCGAAACTGACCGAAACATAATCCACAAGCGGTCGATTTTGCTGAATTTTTTGCAAAATAAAGTTAGAAATTAACCGCTTGCCAATCCCTTGCTGTTGCAGTTCAGGTTGTACCGCAATACGTGAGATTCGTACCGAGCGTAGCTGACAGGCTTCTAGTAAGTTGCCTTGGAAGCAGAGGTATTGTGCGACTAAATTGCCTTGTGGGCGGCGTTCTCCCCGCCAAATGGCTTCAGCTAATTCAGGTTCCAAATCACCTTCAGGTACAGCCCAAATGCCACCGACTAAACGTTGATGTTCGGAGAAAGAATGTAGTAACTGATCTTGAGCATCAAATAAGCGGCGTAAATCGCTGGGTGTCGTTTTGTAATGCGCTTCAGCCAGTAAATGATAAAATTCAGCATATTGATTGGTTTCGCTTGGTGGCGACATAATCAATAACTCATTGATAAATTGTTCCAACGGATCATTTTCATCCCAACGTAGCGGTTTACTCAGTCGCCATTCCCGATACGGCTTTGTGAGTTGTTGAGGGAATTTCAGGCTAAAGCCTCGCCCGGTACCTTCATAATTATGTGTGGTAGTGGTTAAGACCACTTTGTCGAAATACTCACAGAACTGATGTAACATTGGTAACGGCAAACTTGCCGATTCATCAATAAATAACCAACTATTTGCTGCAATTTGGTTTGCCGCGATTTTTTGTAATAGATGATCGGGTGCAAAAAAAGGAATATGCTGCGCAGCAGACTTCCAAAAACTAGGTAAGACCGAGTGACTTCTTGCAGTAATCAGTACCGATTCCGTTTGGGCTAACTGCTGGGCTAATTTCCCGGCGAGGGTTGATTTGCCTCGTCCGCGAGGTGCGGTGATCAAATGAATAGCGGAGGTATCAAGCGGTAATTTTTCAAAGATTTCTTGTTGCTGTGGTGTAAGAGGTTCTGTGACTGAACTTTGATTTGGTGATGTTGGCAAACTAAAATCCGTTTCTTCCAATGTTTGGAATTGAAAGCCGAATTTTTGTACCAATGCCTTAACGTAGCGATAGAAATTCGGTGTAGCAATCACCTTACCACTATTCCAACGTTGCGAGTCAAAATCAGGTTGTTGTTCCAACGTATCCCAATTCGGGCAAATGAGATAGAGCGTACCTTTTGCCTGAATCGTACCGGCAATAATCGCTAAGGCATCTAAGTTAAGACACACACCGCCTTCGGCGCGCATATCATAAATGGCGTAGGGGTGTTCTTGCCCCAAAAACTGTTTGGCTTGGGAGATATTGCCACTATGAATAACAATGCCCCCGTCAAGCGGAGGCATTTCAGCTAAAATCACCAGTTTACGCATTATTCTTCAATCACTTTTTCTGAAATATACGGATCTTCAAAACCTAAACTTTGCATAATCTCGGTTTCTAAGCCTTCCATTTCTTCCGCTTCCGCATCTTCAATATGATCATAACCGAGTAAGTGTAGCGTGCCGTGAATTGCTAAATGTGCCCAGTGCGATTCTAAGGAAATTTGTTGCTCTTGCGCTTCTTTTTCCACTACTTGGCGGCAAATAATCAGATCACCTAATAACGGTAATTCAATGCCTTCCGGCACTTCAAACGGAAATGAAAGCACATTGGTTGGTTTGTCTTTACCACGATAAGTTAAATTTAACTCGTGGCTTTCCGCTTCGTCCACGATACGAATCGTGATTTCCGTTTCAGGGAAATCTTCGGTTTGTGCTTCGTGCGCTAACGCACGTTGCACCCATTGGGTAAATTGTTCTAAAGACGGAAGATCTTCACTGTTCTCTGCGGCAATTTGTAAATCAATAATTGGTGTTGTCATAAATTCTCAATATATAAAAAACGGAATGTTGTCAGATATTATAAACCTTCTGACACATTCCGTGAATCTAAGGGCGTGATTTATTGCCATTTATCCGCTTCAAGTTGGTCACTTTCTCTGCCTTCTATCCAGCGGTCGCCGTCTTGTGTAGTTTCACGTTTCCAAAACGGCGCACGGGTTTTAAGGTAATCCATAATGAATTCGTTGGCGTGATAAGCATCGCCTCGGTGAGCGGAACTTACCCCAACCAATACAATTTCATCACCGGTATGAAGTTGCCCAATACGATGAATCACTGCCACACGTTGTAAATCCCAACGGCTACGTGCCTCATCTACAATTTCTTGGAGTGCTTTTTGGGTCATTGAAGGGTAATGTTCCAAATATAAACCGGATACATTATCGCCTAAATTCATTTCTCGTACTTTGCCGACAAAAAGCGTGGTTGCTCCCACGCTATGCTGTTCGCTTAGCCAGTGGTAAATCGCATTTTGATCAAACGTTTCTTGTTGTACTTCGATTAACGTAGCGTGCATTTAGCCTCCTGTTACCGGTGGGAAGAATGCTACTTCATCGCCATCTTTGATTGCACTTTCCAACGGTGAAATGCTTTGGTTAATTGCCACTAATAATTTGCCTTTTTCTAATGCTAATTGCCATTTTTTACCTTGCTGGCTTAAATGTTCACGTAGCTGTTCGGCAGTTTCAAACTCAGCAGGAACGGTTAAAGCATCAACGCCAACCAATTCGCGTACCTGTGCAAAAAATAAAACGTTAATCATATTTATCCCTAAATGTAATTCTTATTCCGCATTAAATTCGCCCGATTTACCGCCACTTTTGTGTAGTAAACGAACATTTTCAATCACCATATCTTTTTGTACCGCTTTACACATATCGTAAATCGTGAGTGCAGCAACACTGGCAGCGGTTAGCGCTTCCATTTCTACACCGGTTTTACCGGTGAGTTTGCATAGTGATTCGATGCGAACTTGATTGGTTTCCGGCAGAGCTTCAAGTTGTACTTCAACTTTTGAGAGAAGCAACGGATGGCAAAGCGGAATAAGTTCCCAGGTTCTTTTGGCCGCTTGAATCCCTGCTATACGAGCAGTAGCAAACACATCACCTTTGTGATGGTTACCGGAAATGATCATTTGTAATGTTTCGGCATTCATCGAAACAAATGCTTCGGCACGTGCAACACGGACAGTTTCTTGTTTCATCGAAACATCAACCATATTGGCTTCGCCGTTGGTATTGATATGAGTAAATTGGTTCATAGATAGGTCTGTTTAATTTTTTGTGTAAATTAATATTGAGCTTAATATCAAACTTTTTCTGTCACTTTCTTTGCTTTATCGAAAATTTTTTTGCAAAGAACTTAACAAAAATAACCGCTTGGGTTCCCTTCTGAACCGCCTGAGCGTGTTGCAATTTGTAGGAACATTTTTCTTGAGCCGTAGGCGAATCTAAAATGTTCCGTTAAGCAAATTTCAACTAAGTGAAGAACAGCGGTGAAGTAGGGTTGCCTTTCTTTTGGTTACTTTTCTTTGGCAACGCAAAGAAAAGTAACAGAGAAACTAGCCGCCGATTGAGGCGAGATTATTCCGAATCCCGCTATCACCGATATGCAAATAGTGATGTTCTCGCTTACCTTGTAATGCCGCTTTTAAACGTGCTTCCAGCTGTGCTTGTTGGGTATCTTCCGAGAGTAAATCTCGCAAATCGATGCCTTCCTCACCGAATAAGCAAAGGTGCAATTTACCGAGTGCCGAAACACGTAGGCGGTTGCAGCTGGCACAGAAGTTTTTCTCATACGGCATAATTAAGCCGATTTCGCCTTGGTAATCAGGGTGCGAAAGCACTTTTGCCGGGCCGTCCGATAATGCTTTCGGCTGTAATTGCCAGCCTTCTTGTAACAAACGTTGCATCACTGACTGACCGGATAAATGTTGTGCTTTAAAAAAACTGTCCATTTCACCGGTTTCCATCAGCTCGATAAAACGCATTTGAATCGGTTTATCTTTAATCCAAGCGAGGAATTTATCTAATTCAGGGGCAGTGTATTGCTTCATTAACACCGCATTCACCTTGATTTTGCGATAGCCGATTTCAAATGCTCTATCAATGCCTTTTAGGACCGATTGTAGCTTGTTTTCACCGGTAATGAGTTGGAATTGGCGTGTATCAAGGCTATCTACACTCACGTTAATATCTGTAATGCCGGCTTGCTGCCATAAATCGATATCACGTTCCATACGATAACCGTTAGTGGTTAACGCCACTTTTTTTATGCCGTTCGTTTGCGAAATGGTATGAGCAATTTCTAAAAAGTCTTTACGTAAAGTCGGTTCACCACCGGTAATACGCACTTTTTCCGTGCCGAGATCGGCAAAAGCACGCACAATGCGTTGAATTTCAGATACGCTTAAAAATTGCTGCTTGTGGGAAGGCGGTTTATAGCCGTCCGGCAGACAATAATTACAGCGAAAATTGCAGACATCAGTAACGGATAAACGTAAATAAACATATTGTCGTTCGAAGCGATCAATAAGCTGAGAAACATTATCCGCCCCAATGTTTTTAATTGGAATGGATTGCATTGGACACCTTTCTAAACACGAGAGGAACAACAATTTCTTGAAATTCCCTTGAATTAGCTACGTATAAGCTAATTACAGGCATTGCTACCATATTCTTACAGACAAGCGGTTAAATTTAGCAAAAAATTTGCAAATCAAATCAGATAAGAAGTTAGGCCCACAAGCTCGGAGTCTGTTGATAAATATAAGTTATTGTAGAGGTCGAAGAAGTTTTTCGCAATAGTTAGAAAGGAGTATCTCACTCGAATGGTTAAATTTACATACAAAATTGACAAAAATTGATTTGGCGCAATTTAATCATTTGGAGGTATGGTAATCTTCACTCTACTCCTAAAGGAGTATTTTTTATTTATAAGTTGTGTGGGGTAAAAATGTCCAAATTTAAATTATCGTTAGTAAGCGGAGTGGTGTGTATGGTGTTAGGAGCTGCGGCTCTATTTGGTGTACAGTCTGTGATGAAAGCGACAAGTTCTACTGAGTTTTGCGTAAGTTGTCATTCTATGAGCCATCCGCAAGCGGAATGGGAAGGTAGTGTGCATTTTTCTAACCGCAAAGGGATTCGTGCGGAATGTGCGGATTGCCACGTTCCTCAAGACGGTTTGCATTACGTAAAGGCTAAAGTTGTTGCATTAAAAGATGTGTGGCATACCTTTGTAACCAATAAATTACCGGATCAAGAAGCCTATGAAGCGAATCGTTTAGAGATGGCACAACGTGTTTGGGCGGAAATGAAAGAAACGGATTCGGCAACTTGCCGTAGCTGTCACAGCTTTGATGCGATGCTCATCAGTGAGCAAAAAGAAGCGGCGCAAAAAATGCATAAGTTAGCGCAAGAGACCAATCAAACCTGTATCGATTGCCATAAAGGTATCGCTCATTTTATGCCGGAAATGCAAGTAGATAACAGTGCGGCATTGGGTGAATTAACCAAACACGCCGGACAATTTAGTGCGGATGACAAAACATTATATAACTTAGCGATGGCGCCGGCACAGGTGACACAGGGAGGAGAAATTCGTTTATTACCGTTTGCAGAGTTATCACAATGGAAAGAATCCGGTGATAAGGTTGCCGGCACAATTAAAGGCTGGCAGCAAGTAGGTGCGGAAAGCATCATTTATATGGGGCTAGGTCAACGTATTATGGTGGGTTTAGTCGCAGATGAAGCGAAAGACAAGTTAAGCGTTCATCAAACTGTACATGATGATGTAACCAATTCAGACTGGAAAGAAGTGAGCGCTGAAGTGACATTACCAAAAACAGCGTTAACAGCCGATATTCAAGCGCTTAATCGTTTTGGTGACAATTTAAATCAAACCCATTGTAGCGGTTGCCATGCACCGATCGGCGCAGATCACTATACGGCAAATCAATGGATCGGTGTAGTGAATTCAATGAAAGACCGTACTTCAATGACAGCAGATGATGTGCGTGCGGTAACTATCTATCTACAACGTAACGCAAAAGATGTTGCGGGTAGTTCACACTAATTTTATTTAACTTACAGGATACCGAGCTTGTATGCCTAAGTCGCTGATAAGGGATACAAGCCTGTGACAAGCGGTCAAAATTCACAAAATTTTTGCAAAATCAGACCGCTTACCACACCGGATAGTAAAGAAATGCGCTATCCCCTCGTGTTTAGAAAGGTGTCAAATTTAACTTAACTTTCAGAGGGTTATGCATATGAAAACTCAAGAAAAAATTAATGCAAGTCGTCGTGGTTTTATTAAAAACACTTCTCTCGGCCTTGCAGGGACATCTTTGGCGGGCGGTGGTGTAAATGCTCTAATTTCAACGGAAGCGGCAGCGGCAGAAATGCAAACCGTGATGACAGCGGCACACTGGGGGGCGTTAGGTGTTGTCGTTGAAAACGGTAAAGTGGTTAAATCCGGCCCGGCGATGCCTTCGTCAATCGAGAATGAACTACAAACGGTTGTGCCTGATCAAGTGCACGGTGAAACTCGAGTTAAATATCCGATGGTACGTAAAGGTTACTTAGAAGGTAATAAAGATACGACTTTACGTGGTCGTGATGAGTGGGTACGTGTTTCTTGGGATAAAGCGTTTGAATTAGTTGCAAACGAAATGAAACGTGTGCGTGACGCACATGGCCCAAGCGCAATTTTCGGTGGTTCTTACGGTTGGTATAGTTCAGGTTCCTTACATGCAGCGCGTACATTATTACAACGTTATTTAAATATTACCGGTGGTTTTGTCGGCGTGAAAGGCGACTATTCAACCGGTGCGGCACAAGTGATTATGCCGCATGTATTAGGTACGATTGAAGTGTATGAACAGCAAACCAGCTGGGAAGTTGTCTTAGAAAGCACGGATGTTATCGTGTTATGGTCGGCGAACCCGTTAAATACATTGCGTCTTGCTTGGACTTCGACTGATCAACAAGGTTTGGAATACTTCAAGAAATTCAAAGAAAGCGGCAAACGTATTATCTGTATTGACCCGGTAAGAAGCGAAAGTTGTGAATATTTAGGCGCAGAGTGGATTCCGGTTCATACAGGTACTGATGTGGCATTAATGTTAGGTATGGCACATACTTTAGTTACTGAGGATAAACACGATAAAGAATTCCTCAAAAAATACACTAAAGGCTACGAACAATTTGAGAAATATTTGTTAGGTACGGAAGATAAACAACCGAAAGATGCGGAATGGGCAAGTAAAATTTGTGGCGTGCCGGCAGAGACGATCAAAAAACTGGCATTAGAACTACAAAGTAAACGCACGATGTTAATGGCTGGTTGGGGTATTCAACGTCAACGCCACGGTGAGCAAGGTCACTGGATGTTAGTTACATTGGCGTCAATGCTGGGTCAAATCGGTTTACCGGGTGGCGGTTTCGGTTTTAGCTACCACTATTCAAATGGTGGTGCACCGACTGCAACCGGTGGTATTTTAGGATCAATTTCTGCAAATCCGTCTACTGAAGCGGGCGCAAAAACTTGGTTGGATGAAACCTCTAAATTCTCTTTCCCACTTGCTCGTATTTCCGATGCGTTATTAAATCCGGGTAAAACAATTGACTATAACGGCACGAAAGTGACTTATCCGGATATTAAAGTGATTTGGTGGTCAGGCGGTAACCCGTTTACCCATCACCAAGACACCAATACCTTAGTTAAAGCATGGCAAAAACCTGACAGTGTGTTTGTTACCGAATGTCACTGGACACCAACCGCACGTATGGCGGATATTGTACTTCCGGCAACTACAAGTTATGAACGTAATGACTTAACCATGTCGGGCGATTATTCAATGATGAATATTTTCCCTATGAAACAAGTTGTTCCGCCACAATTTGAAGCGAAAAACGATTACGATATTTTCGCAGAGCTTTCAAAACGTGCAGGTAAAGAACAAGAATTTACCGAAGGTAAATCAGAAATGGATTGGTTAAAAGGTTTCTATCAAACTGCATTTGATGCGGCACGTAAAAACCGTGTATTAATGCCTAAATTTGAACAGTTCTGGGCGGATAACAAGCCGATTACCTTTAAAGCGACTGAAAAAGCGAAAAAATGGGTACGTTATGAAGAATTCCGTAACGATCCGTTACTCAATCCACTAGGTACACCATCAGGCAAAATTGAAATTTTTTCAGACGTGGTGGCGAAAATGAATTACGATGATTGTAAAGGTCACCCGACTTGGATGGAACACGAAGAGTTCGCCGGTAATGCAACCGCAGACGCACCGCTTGCCTTAGTCACCCCACACTCAAAATATCGTTTACATAGTCAATTAGCTTACAGCTCATTGCGTAAACTTTATGCAGTCAATGATCGTGAGCCGGTATTAATTAATGCTGAAGACGCGGCCGCTCGTGGTATCGCAAACGGTGATATCGTGCGCATTTTCAATAAACGTGGTCAGGTGTTAGCGGGTGCAGTGGTAACAGACGGTATCATTAAAGGCACGATCGCGTTGCATGAAGGTGCTTGGTATGATCCGATGGATCTCGGTAAATCAGAACAACCGCTTTGTAAAAACGGTAACCCGAATGTGTTAACGCGTGATGAAGGTACATCAAAATTAGCACAAGGTAACTCACCGAATACGGCAACGGTACAAGTAGAGAAATTTACTGGTGTTGCACCGGAAGTAACCGTATTTAAAGAACCGAAATATACACAAGCATAGTGTTATAAACAGGTAAAACAAAACGCACTAGAGTTTAAATGCTTTAGTGCGTTTTTCTATTTATGCTATGACAAATGAAAGCAAGCGGTCATTTTTTCCAAATTTTTTGCAAAAAATTACTTAAAATCGACCGCTTATCTAGATTATTCTCCCGAGGTTATAGAATAGCTGTTATAGTTAGCAAAATTTTTAAGGAGAAATGATGAAAAATAAATTTATCTTATTTGCGGCAATCAGCGGTTTTTTCTGTATTGCTTTTGGTGCTTTTGCTTCTCACGGACTAGCTAAAATATTAGAAGCAAAAGCGTTAGGTTGGATTGATACCGGTCTTCAATACCAAATGTTTCATACCTTAGCTTTATTGGCTTTAGGTTTGTTCCAATTGGTAAATTCCGCACAAAATCCGCCCGCTTGCAGAGCAAAAGCCCTAAACATTATTGGCGGGAGTTGGATATTAGGTATTTTGTTATTTAGCGGCAGTTTATATGCTTTAGCCTTATTCGGTCAGCGATTATTTGTGTGGAGTACACCACTTGGCGGCGTATTTTTTATGATTGGCTGGGCAGCGTTAATTTTTGTAAGTTTACGTGCTAAAAAAACCGTCTAATTGGTTAGAATAGGCGGAAAACATTGTTTTTTGCTTTATGGTGTCAGGTACTGACTTGCCAACGCAATCAACGCTAGAATAATTCCGACATCAATTTTGATTGACAATTGCAATTTACCTTCGTTACAGGTTAATTTAAATTGCATTTTATCGTTCCTGTCTAATGAGTTAATCAAAAGCAGGTCAAACGCAAAATCCCTGTTCCCGCAGGGATTTTTGCATTCTCCCTGCCACCTATTGTTTTCACATCACTGCAAAAACAATACCTGTTATTATATCCATATTGTGTTTTTAATCAATTACTTGTTTTTCCTATCAAAATAGTGTGTAAAACGCTATACTAATCACATTTTTCATCAATTAGAAAACCTATGAATAAACTTGCATTATATTGCCGAGCGGGCTTCGAAAAAGAAACCGCCGGGGAGATTACCGATAAAGCGGCACAATTTGGTGTGTTCGGCTTTGTGAATTTAAAAGAAAATAGTGGTTATATTATTTTTGAATGTTATCAAGCAGGTGATGCGGATCGCTTAGCAAGAGAATTAAAATTCGAACAATTGATTTTTGCTCGTCAAATGATTGTAGTCGGCGATATGTTACAAGCTCTGCCTGTCGAAGATCGCATTTCACCAATTTTGGCTCAATACCAAGCGTTAAATCCTCGTCATAGTTCGGATATTTTTGTTGAAACGCCGGATACTAACGAAGCAAAAGAATTACTGACCTTTTGCCGTAAATTCACCGTGCCGTTACGTAATAGTTTGAAAAAACAAGGTTGGCTAACTAAGTCTGAACGTGCAAAGGGTAGTATCAGCTTACATATTTTGTTTGTCCGTCCGGGTTGTTGCTATGTTGGTTATGCCTATAATGATAATAAATCGCCGTTTTTTATGGGAATTCCCCGTTTGAAATTCCCGGCGGAAGCCCCAAGCCGTTCGACCTTAAAATTAGAAGAAGCGATCCTCACTTTTATTCCGGAAGCGGAAGAGAAAAAACGTTTTACCGATGAAATGACCGGTGTGGATTTAGGGGCTTGCCCGGGCGGTTGGACCTATCAACTAGTTAAACGTGGCGTATTCGTGTATGCGGTGGATCACGGCAAAATGGCGGCAAGCCTACATGAAACCGGACGCATTGAGCATTGCCCTGAAGACGGTTTTAAATTCCAACCGCCTAAACGTAAAACGATTGACTGGTTGGTGTGTGATATGGTGGAACAGCCAATGCGGATAAGCAAATTAATCGGTAAATGGTTAATTAACGGTTGGTGTCGAGAAACGATTTTCAACTTAAAATTGCCGATGAAAAAACGTTATCAAGAAGTGCAATTATGTTTAGCGTATCTTGAAGAAGAACTCGAAAAACAAGGTTTTTGGTTTAAAATTCAAGCGAAACATCTTTATCACGATAGAGAAGAAATTACCGTACATATTGCGGTCATGGGACGTAAACCCCAATAAGCAAAATCCACATAAATAAGCGGTAAAATTTTCACAAAATTTTGCAAATTTATGGCAAAATCAGACCGCTTATTTTAATAAGAACAAGAATTTATAGAGGAAGACACAATGACATTAAAAATCGGAATCGTCGGTGCCGGCGGTCGTATGGGACGCAATCTGATTATTGCGGTACAAAATGCGGAAGGCGTGGAGTTAGGAGCTGCATTTGAACGTAAAGGTTCAAGTTTAGTCGGTGCGGATGCCGGTGAAGTGGCGGGCATTGGTGCAACAGGGGTAAAAATTAGCGATGAGTTAAGCCAAAATACCAATTTTGATGTATTAATCGACTTTACTCGTCCAGAAGGTACTCTTGAGCATATTAAATTTTGCGTAGCAAACGGTAAAAAAATGGTGATTGGTACAACCGGTTTTGATGATGCGGGTAAACAAGCGATTCAAGCGGCAGCAGAGCAAATTTCGATTGTGTTTGCTTCTAACTATAGTGTCGGCGTGAATCTCGTATTCAAATTATTAGAAAAAGCGGCAAAAGTGATGGGCGATTATTGCGATATCGAAGTGATTGAAGCTCACCATCGTCATAAAGTGGACGCACCGTCCGGCACAGCATTATCAATGGGCGAACATATCGCCAAAACGCTTGGACGTAATCTTAAAACACACGGTGTTTTTGCCCGTGAAGGTATTACCGGTGAACGCAAACGTGATGAAATTGGCTTTGCAACCATTCGTGCCGGTGATGTGGTCGGCGAACACTCGGTATGGTTTGCCGATGAAGGTGAGCGTGTTGAGATTACCCACAAAGCCTCAAGTCGTATGACTTTCGCCAACGGTGCAGTGCGAGCTGCTAACTGGTTGAATACAAAAGAAAATGGTCTGTTTGATATGACGGATGTTTTGGATCTGAATAATTTATAGTTTGGATTGAATGTAGGGACGCACTGAGTGCGTTTAAAATAAATAATGAAAGGAATGAAAAATGACCAAATACAACAATATTGAAACTACATTAGTACAATTAGGTAACCGTACTGATCCTCGTACGGGTGCGGTAGCAACACCGATTATTTTATCAACTGCTTATGGCCGTGATGGTTTAGGTGAATCAACAGGTTGGGATTATACTCGTACCAAAAACCCAACCCGTGCCGTGTTAGAGCAAGGTATTGCAGATTTAGAAGGCGGTGATGCTGGTTTTGCAATGGCATCAGGTATGGCGGCAATTCAGTTAGTGATGTCGCTTTTCAAAGCACCGGATGAATGGATTATTTCAAGCGATGTATATGGCGGTTCTTACCGTTTATTCGATTTCAGTCATAAACACCATAATACGGTAAAACCGGTTTATGTAAATACTGCAGATTTGGCGGCGATTGAAGCAGCAATTACCCCAAACACTAAAGCGATTTTTGTTGAAACACCGTCAAACCCATTAATGGAAGAGTGTGATGTGGACGCAATTTCAAAAATTGCGAAAAAACATAACTTAATGTTAATTGTGGATAATACTTTCTTAACTCCGATTTTATTCCGTCCGATCGAACACGGTGCGGATATTGTTATTCATAGCGCAACGAAATACCTTTCTGGTCACAACGATGTGTTAGCCGGTTTAATCGTTGCAAAAGATTCGGAAGCAACCAAAAACGAAGCGGGTCAAAACCTTTCAGAGCGCTTATTCTACTTCCAAAACTGTGCTGGCGCAGTGCTTTCGCCGTTTGATTCTTATCTTGCGGTGCGTGGCTTAAAAACCCTCGCGTTGCGTATGGAGCGCCACCAATCGAATGCAACTGAATTAGCGAAGTTCTTAAGTGAACAGCCTGAGATTGATAGCGTACTTTATTCAGGTAAGAGCGGTATGCTTTCATTTCGTTTACAAAAAGAAGAGTGGGTGCCGAAATTCTTAAAAGCGATCAATTTGATTACCTTTGCGGAGAGTTTAGGTGGTACGGAAAGTTTTATCACTTACCCGTCGACCCAAACGCATATGGATATTCCGGAAGCGGAGCGTATTGCTCGTGGTATTACTAATAACTTGCTGCGTTTCTCTGTCGGTCTTGAACACGTTGAAGACCTAAAAGCGGATCTTCGTCAGGCATTCCAACAATTAAAATAAAAAAATTAGGCCCTGTAAAATCAGGGCTTAATTTTTATGTATAGGCTTGGTAAATATCTTGCCATTCGAGGGAATAATAAAACCAATACGTATCACGAAATCTTGTTTTATAATGAATTAACCAGGGTTTTGCTTCGGTGTTAAAATGAAGAATAAGTGGCGTAATATGTGCAGGAAAGTTTTCTAATAAATGTGTTAAACCAAGTTGAGGATATAGAAAATCTACACCCACTAAGTAGTTGTACCCTCGATTCAGTTTTAGCCATTTATTCTCAAAAATAATGTTGAGAATACTTTGATCAGCGTCGGGTAGGTGTTCTACGTATTTTTCGGATAATTCGAGTGCAAGTTTGGTGATATTATTTTCTTTCCATAGACGGTTATTAATCAATAAAACACCTGCGTTAAAGCTATAATTATTGTATGCTTTCTGCGCTATATCATCTTTTACTGCCGCTAAGAAATCATTTTCTAAGTTAACGTTATAAAGCGGTTTTAAGCAGCCGGTTACAATTAAATCACAGTCTAAGTATAGTACTTTATCTTCGGGAATAAGATCTGGGATAAAGTAGCGGAAATAGGTAGTATCTGATGAAATATGTTGGTAAGTCTTAAAGTTTTTAATGGACTCGTTAGTGATTTTAATATCAATAACACTAGAATTTAATTTTGTTAATTTACAATTTAGTACATAAAACCATTCAGAAGGAAAATCTCTATTTAGTATAAAAAACTTAATATTTTTATTATGATAGCAGATGGATTTAATGGTTGTTATTAAGTAATCTGTATAGGACTGATTAGCAGCAAGAACGATATTTATTGTTGTTGGATTAGTGAGCATTTTATAATAGAATTAGTGTTTATACAGTAAATTAGATTTATTTACATTTCTTTATGAAAGTATTAAAATTTGAATGTAAATCATTATATAGGAAAAAATCATGAAAAAACATCACGTTGAAACTCTCATTTCTCACGAAGAAGTTCAATCTCGTATTATAGAACTTGCTAAAGAAATTAATCATCACTATGCACACGCACATTGCGAGAACCTAGTTGTTGTGGGGTTACTACGTGGTTCATTTATGTTTATGGCGGATTTAGTGCGTTTAATTGATGTGCCGGTTGAAGTCGATTTTATGACCGCATCCAGCTATGGTTCGGGTACGGAATCAAGTCGTGATGTTAAGATCTTAAAAGATCTTGATGGTGAGATTCACGGTAAAGACGTTTTAATTGTTGAAGACATTATTGATACCGGTTTTACCTTAAGCAAAGTGCGTGATATTTTGAATTTGCGTGAGCCTCGTTCGGTAGCAATCTGTACATTATTGGATAAACCTTCACGTCGTGAAGTAGAAGTACCGGTTGAATGGGCCGGTTTTGCCATTCCGGATGAATTCGTAGTTGGATACGGTATTGATTATGCACAAAAATATCGCAATCTTGATTTTATCGGTAAAGTTGTGATGGACGAATAAACCATCAAAATAATATAACTAACCGCTTGTAGGAAACTTCAAGCGGTTTTTTGTGCCTAACTTGCTCAAGTAAAGAAAAGGGAGGAAGAAAGAATGTGGAAAAAAACATTTGTAGCTTTATTGGTTGCAGCTTCAGTAAATATAAGTGTTGCAGCAAAGTCTAAAACAAAAGTATACAGTGAAGCAGAGGTCGCTCAGCTACAAGCCGAATTAGAAAAAAAATTAACTGACAAATGGCAAACCGAGCAACAAACCGTAGAGACGTTAGCCAAGCAAAGAGCTTATTTTGAACAGTTAGAGGCAATTTTGAAAGCGGCACAAGCGAAAAAGCAGCTGACTCCGGATGCATTAGCGTTAAGCCATAAGCTTATTAATGCCTTAGCCGGTTATCCGCTGGAAATGGAAGCTGAATGGGAATTACTGAAAACCAAGCTTGCGATGAAGCAAGTTACAGAACAAGAAATAGCCTCTTTTGCACAAAAATATCCGAACTCGCCTTATCAGAGACGTTTGGACCAATTGCCGTTTGAACAATTGTATCAGGCGGCAAAATGGACAGAATTGCTCGAATATGCCAAAAAAGTGACGCCGGAAGGCAATGAAAATCAGTGTCGAGTGTTTTCCGCACAATATCAGTTATTCGCCAGTCAAGCACAGATCAACCCCGAGGCGGAACAGGCAGTGCAAAGTACGGTTTCAGCAAATGCAGTAAAGAGTGTAATGACTGATTTACTCGGGCAGTTTGAAAAGTTCTGGCTAAAAACGGTTGAATTACCGCAAAGTTGTGCCGATATTGAAGCTTATTGGCGTGATCAAGGCGGTAAAACAGCGGAAAAAATTCGCTTAAAAGCAGTTGAATTATTTAAGCAAAACGCGCCTAAAGGTTTGGAAATTTTGAGTTTAAATATTCAAGATTCAGAACTTGCTTTATGGCTTAGTGAAGTAAGCAAATTGCAGAACAACGTAAGCCATTTGCAAAATTTTATCCAAAATCAACCGCTTACTGAACATAATAAAGCATTAGTTATGTTCACTTTTCCTAAGTTGTTGAAATCATTAGCTGAAGATATTCCATCACCTAATTTTGCACCTTATCAAACTTGGGCAGAAAAATGGCAATTGACACCGGCAGAACTAAAAGAATGGAAAACAGCGTTTATCAGTCGCTTTTTTGATAATCAGTCAGGAGAGTGGCAAATTTGGCGTGATAATGAGCTTCAAACGTTAAAAGCTGATAATCTGACCGAACGCCGCCTACGTATGGCGTTGTGGAAACAAGAGAAGCTGGATACGTGGCTTGTTTTATTATCGGATGAGGCTAAACAAAAAGCGGAATGGCGTTATTGGCTAGCGAAAACAGAGAAAGATTCACAAAAAAGGGCTCAACAGTTTGCCGATTTAGCGAAAGAACGAGGCTTTTATCCGATGCTAGCCGCTCAGCAATTAGCTAAAGTTTATCAGTTTGAACAACCGGCAGTAAAATCGCTAACGGCAGAACAAATCACAGAATTTACCCCGCAATTTATGCGTATTAAAGAATGGCGTGCGCTTAATCGTTTCGAATCAGCTAAGGGACTATGGACCGAATGGTTAAAGGGATTATCGTTTGAAGAGCAATTAGGCCTCAGCGAATATGCTAAACAGCGAGACTGGTACGATTTAGCGGTTGAAGCAACGATTCAGGCAAAGGCATGGGATTATATTGATTTACGCCTACCGAATGCTTATACGCAGTGGTTTGATTTGAATCTCACGGAAAAAAGTGTTTCTAGAACTTTTGCGATGGCAATTGCTCGTCAAGAAAGTGCTTGGAGTAGTCAAGCTAAGTCACACGCCAACGCTATGGGGCTAATGCAGATGTTACCGAGTACAGCGGCATTAACGGCGAAAAATATGGGATTACCGTTTGAGAACGATAAAGATTTGTTTGATCCGCTTAGAAATATTATGTTAGCTACGGCACACTTAAATGAGCTAAATGTGAAGTATCCGAATAACCGCATTTTGATTGCCGCGGCGTATAACGCAGGTGCAAGTCGGGTAGATAAGTGGTTGGCTCGTAGTAACGGTACATTAGCGATGGATGAATTTATCGCTTCAATTCCATTTTATGAAACGCGAGGTTATGTACAAAACGTACTGACTTATGATTATTACTACCAGATGTTACAAGGTGTACACACCAAACAAATGTTTTATAAAGAGGAGTTACAGAAGCAGTATTAATAAGCTGATTTATCTTTAATACCAATAAAACAAGCGGTTAAATTCTTCAGATTTTTTGCAAAATTTTCTGGAAATTTAACCGCTTTTTTTTATATTACAATCTATAAATTTACTTAAAATTACTTTTTTTCGTGAAAAAACTGTAAGTTAATTGTAAGTTAATATAAAATTCGTAGACATAATATTTCGGAACCTATTACCCATGGAGCAATTATGTCTAAGAAGTATGAAAAAACGCTACTTTGTATGCTGTGTTTATCTGCGGCGATGGCGAATCAGTCAGTGACTGCTGAGGAAAAAGACCCTTTAAGTCAAGAGATACAACGGTTAAAACACCAACAAACCATAAATGAAGCAGAAGAAAATTTACAAAGGGCTGAAAAATTTCTAGACGCTTCCCAAGAACAAACTTCCTCTCCCATTTTAGATTCCAATGCGGAACAGAACGGTCAGCAAATTACACAAATTGACATTGACCTTAATAAACAAACGTTCGCATTAAATTTTAATCCTGTTATTGAAAAATATAAGCATCAACCGCTGAGTTCGGCAGTTGTACTCAATTTAGTTAAAGAGCTCACATCCGTTTTATATGATGCGGGTTATGTCACGAGTGCTATAGGTTTAAAAGACAAAGCGATAGAGAATGGCCATCTTACTTTCATTGTTCACTGGGGCATGGTGAATGATATTTATGTAAACAATGAGAAGCCAAGTACTTTTAAAGATAGGGCAATGGTATCCGTTTTACCTAATTTAAAAGATAAAGTCTTTAATGTTCACGATATCGACCAATTTGTAGAAATCCTCAATACCAATAATAAAGAGGCGGAAATAAAAGTCTTGGCCAGCGATGAATATGCGAAATCGAATCTAAATATAGTTACCCAGCGAAATAGTTTACCGACATTAACGTTAGGTTTTAATAATTCAGGGGCAGAGAATAATCGCAATGGTCGTAATCAGGTTACGGCGAATATTACTTGGAGCGATGTATTAGGTACAAATGACACATGGGCATTTCAAACAGGCTACCGTTTTTATAAACAACACACAAAAAATAATCAACAGAATTATTCATTAAGTTATGTTCAACCGTTTTCATACTACACATTTGAAACTCGAGTATCCCAATCTGATTATGAAAAAGAGTTAAAAGGTTTTAATACTTATTCTTCTTCAGGCAAAACGCAAACGGCGAATATCAAATTATCGCGCTTATTGACACGTAACAAAAGCAGTATGCTATTTGCGTATAGTGAATTCGAGTTCAAAAAGCGTCAAAACCACGTAGCCAATCGTCTAGTGGGCAATTTACATCATAATAAAGTCACTGTGGGTTTATCTCATATTAGCCAGCTTTGGAACGGTAAATTATATAGCGATGTTTCTTATACCAACGGTTTGAACTGGTTTAATGCGAATAAGCTGGCTTATGACACTAAGGGGGAAAAGACTTTACGTCTTGTTTCAACGTCACTCAACTGGCATAAACCGGTTGAATTATTTAAACGAAATGCGAGTTATCAAATGCGTATTGGTGGACAGTATAGTTCTGACAGTTTGTATTCGGATAATCAATTTTCAATAGGTGATGAATATACGGTAAGGGGTTTTAAAGGAAGCGTATTATCCGGTGATAAAGGGGCGTATCTATCGCAAACCTTAACCTTACCGTTTTATCCGCAAAAGGCTTATTTATCGACATTATCCCCTTTTATTGGTGTTGATATTGGACGCGTGTACCAAAAATCACCTAAATTAAATAAGACATTATCGGGAATTGCAGCAGGGATGAAAGCGCAAGTGAAGAATATGTCTTTATCATTTACTTATGCGAAACCATTGCAGACATTGGCAACAAGACCAAATCACAAATCGCCAGTGTATTACGTAAACGGTTCAATTACTTTCTAATATGATTTTTATAAGGGGTTAAGGCATTATTTTGAGGTAGTGCTTTAGCCACAATAACAAAAACCTGATAAGGAGAACATATGAACAAAAATCGCTATAAACTGATATTCAGTAAAGTGAGAGCGTGTTTAGTCCCTGTAGCTGAAAATATTAAATCAGCACAAGATAGTGGCTCATCATCAAATGTTGCAGAAAGCCAAGAAGAGGAAAGTGCCTGTGAGGTTGCACTGACCCCGCTTTCGGCGAGCATTAAAGCGGGCTTAATGCCGACTCAATTTAATCCATTATTTAAATGGAAAAATATCTCGTTTTTATTATTGACCGGTGTAACCTTGCCTGCATTTGCAGAATCAAGCGCAGTGGTTGACCAACAGTTTAAAGATAAAACGACCATTACGGAACGAGCTCGAGAGAGTGGTAAAGGCAATATATTAATTATTGATATTGCCAAACCGGAAGCGGATGGCGTATCGGATAACCGTTTTTCGAAATTTAATGTTCCAAACAGTGCAGTATTCAATAACTCGTTAGAAAAAGGGACATCACAGCTGGCTGGCTCATTGGAGAAAAACAAACACTTTGATGATAAAGCTGCAAAAGCGATCTTAAACCAAGTAACAGGCCCAGAGATGAGTAAAATCCAAGGTGGTCTAGAAGTATTTGGTCAGAAAGCGGACTTAATTATCGTGAACCCAAATGGTATTGAACTTAATGGGGTGAAAACGATTAATTCTGATCGTTTTGTCGCGGCTGCGGCAAATGTTACGGAGAAAGGTAAATACGATAAATTAACCACTTCAAAAGGTAAAGTGGTAATTGGCGCCAATGGTGTAGCAACGAATGGTTTGTCGTATTTTGATGTAGTGGCTAAGACTATTGAGCAAAAAGGGACGATTGGTCCAGAGAAAGATACAAAAAATCATCCGACTGCGAATATCACTTTTGCTGCGGGTAGTCTAGATTATGATTTAAAAACGCATAATATCAAAGCTAAAGAAGATAAAACTGGAAACAAGTTTAGAATCAAGAGTAAAGACGAAAGTGAGATTGCAATTTCAGGCGAATTAGCAGGCGCAATGTATGGTAAGAATATTCAATTTATTACCACAGATAGCGGTGCAGGGGTAAATCACAAAGGAACAATTCTTTCGGAACAAGATATTAAAATTGCTACTAAAGAAGGTAGTATTACCGTACAAAAAGTGCACGGTAATAAAATTGCTGCGGAAGGTAAAAACTTTGAAGTTGCACAAAAAGGCTTGGTTCGAGCGAATGAAAATATAGATTTAAAACTAAGCGAAAGTGTAACGTTAAATAACGAATCAAAAATTGCATCTAAGAAAACGAGTATTCAAACTAAAAAAGCTACTATCAAAAATAATGCAACACTTATTGCAACTAATCTGGATGTAGATGCTAAAAATCAGATCATTAATGATGGTAGTTTAGTGGCTCGTACCAATAAACTGAAAACAAAAAAATTGCTTAATAACAAGCAAGGTGAAATTTTAGCTGAGAATTTATTAGATATTACGGTTCAAGGTGAAAAAGATAAAGAATCAAACGGCTATCTTAATCACGGTAAAATAAAAAGTAATAATGAGGCTATTCTCTCATTTTCGAATAATAGTAGTTATGTTAGCCAAGGAATTGCCTTACCGGAGGCTAAAGAACATTTAATCATAAATACAAATAATGCTGAAATTTCTCAAAAAGATGAGTTTCAGCAACAATCGAAATTAACAATTAATGCAACCGGTAGATTTGTTAATAATGGATTATTAACAAGTGCGAAAGAGTTAAATATTAATACTCAAAATGATATTACTAATAATGGCTTATTAGGTGCTAAGAATATCTTGAATTTAGTTTCTAAACAAGGAGATATAGTAAATAGCATTAATTCTACTTTACATTCTGAGGGTAAGTCATATCTAGATGCTAAAGATAAAGTCATAAATTTGGGTGAGATTTATTCAAAAGGGAAGATCCATGTTAATGCATTAGCTTTAGAAAATAAGGCTGTCGTGACTGGTAATGTAAATAAGACGGATAAAAGGCATTCGAATACACGTTATCCGTCATATAGAGCACGTTATGATGAAATTACGGTTGAGGGATTATTTTCTGAATTACAGCCAGATGCAAATATTAAAGTGAAGAATATAGGGCGGATTACATCTGAAGATGGATTAGAATTTACCTCAAAGGATAAAGCAAATTCTTCTATTATTAATAACGGTATTATTAATGTAAAAGGTGATTTGAAGTATGATGCCAAAGTATTTCTTAATAATATGGATGGAGTTAAAGTAGATCTCTATAAAGAATTATTCATAAATAAAAATAAAATAACAGTTAAATTTCAGCCAAAATTACCATTATTCACACTACCATTAGCAGCAAAAGTAGTATATGAATTTGAGAATTTAGGCACGTTAATGGATTATGTTTTTGATGAATCAAAACATATTGTTACTTCATTCTATTATGCGGATAAATTAGAAGTTCTAAATGCATTAAGGAATATTGCATCTCCAACTTTACAGAAAAGTTTGTCGGCTGTTTTTGGTGCTGGATGGGATAGCAATGCAACCTATTCATTTACTGGTAATTCGACACATTATGATAGATTAAAGAAACGTTGGGAAGCGTTTAGAAAAGATTCTATACAAGTAAATTTCTACCCTAATGCAAAAGCAAAAGTCTTTGCAGATAAGATTATTGGTGGTAGTGAACATGATACAAGTTCATTCCAAAATGGAGCATATTCTGAGAAGGGAGATGCATCAAAACCAACTAATGAATTTAGAGTGGGTAAACATTCAATTCTAGTTCCTGATCCAATCTTTGAATCTTATACCAATAAGATCCAAGAAAATAGTAACAGTTTAGATTTATCGACATTAGCGGAATTATTATCTCAACCGTATTTATTTATTGATAAATCCAAGTACCGTGAGAACGATAAGAAAGATGAGCCGAAAGACTTCTCTTTAAAAGATAAAGATGATCAGAAATTGTTAGAAGAGACGGAGCAAGAAAAACAAAAAAGAGAACTTGAACGTCAAAAACAAGAGCAACAAGAGAGACTAAAAAGAGAAGAAGAGGAAAAACGAAGAAAAGAGGAAGAGGAGAAAAAGACAGAAGAACAACGTAAATTAGAAGAACAACGCCGTTTAGAATATGAGAAAGCATTAGAAGATGCGCGTCGTAAAGCAGAAGAATTAGAGAAGAAAAGAGCAATTCCTGAACGAAAAGATTTACCGAACGTGGAAACAGAAGGACTTTATCGTACAAGGCTGCATTATATAAACCAAGAAGATTATATTGGTGGTAAATATTTCTTTAATAAGATTGCGCCCCGTGACGAAGAGTTAAAAAATGTACAAACCATAGGTGATAATTATTTTGAGCATCAATTAATTACGCGTTCTATTGAGAAAAAAGTAGATAACCATTTATCACTAAAATATAACTTAACTGATATCCAATTAGTTAAGAAATTAATGGATAACGCATATTTTGAAGCAGAAGATCTAAAATTAACTTTAGGCCAGGCATTAACGGAAGAACAGAAAAAGAATCTAAAAGAAGATATCATTTGGTATGTGAAAACGGAAGTAAATGGCAAAGAGGTGTTTGTACCTCAAGTTTATTTTGCACAACAAACGCTTGATGATGCAGAAAAATTCCGAGGAGTCGGAAATGCAGTCATTAGAGCAAGAGAAATCAATGCAAAAGCTAAAGACATTCGTAATAGTGCGACGATTGCTGGTGATGATGTAAATTTAAGTGCAGAAAATAAAGTTAAAAACCGTGGTGATATTCTCAGTAAAAATGAAACTCGCCTGTATGGTAAAAAAGGTGTTGAAAGCAGCGGAACAGTGTATGTTGATGAGAAAGGCAATACCAAAGTACGTAAAGCTCGTATTAAGTCAGAAGGCCATTTACATCTAGAAACTGATTCTGAAAGCTCGGTTGATCTTACTGCAAGTGAGGTTAAAGCTAAAACAGGACAAGTTAAATCTAAAGATCTGAATTTAAATGATACTCATGAAACAGAACGCTCGCATGAATATCAAGAATATAGCTATAAACTTGGCGCACTTAGTCTCCCTGGAGGTCATACAACAACAAATACTTCCGAGGCTAAATCTGTAGGAACTGAGGCTGAATTTGATCACTTACATCTATCTTTACATGGAGATGTGAATCAAAACGGTAGTAAGTTGTTAACTAATCGTACTACAGGTGTAGTAAAAGGTGATTTCAATACAAAAGCAGGTAAGAATATTTCTCATCGTGAAGTAGATACTTTCCATTTAGGTGGAGAAATTTCAGCTACAGCAAGCGGTGGCGGTTCAACGGTAGGTATTTCTCTTTCTGAAGAAGGCAAGCAGGTACATAACGGCAAATCTAATACTGCAGGTGTGTCAGCTGGTTCAATGCTAACGTTGAATTGGAAAACGAATAGAGAAACGAATTTAACACATAAAAATAGTGAGTTTACAGCAAAAAGTGGTGAACTCTATGTGTTGAAAAAAGCAGATATTGGTGGCGTTGACATCAATAAAGATTTGCAAGTTCCAGAACCTAAAGGTGCCCCTGATAAAGCGAAAGAGTTAGTACAATCGGAGAAAGAAAAAGGTACAGAAGCTACGAAAGAATCGACTACTCCGCAGCAACAGGATACGCAAGATGCAAAAGCTAAGAAAGCTCCGCCTAAGTTTAAAACATTAAGCGAAGAGGAGATAGCTAAGGAGCTTGAAACAAAAGATCGTTCATTCTTTGAGCAGCATAAGGCGCATGAGGCTGAAGATCAGAAAAAAGGCTTTACATTATCAGCAAAACAAGTCGTTTCAACGAAAGCGAAAGATGAGAGAGATACATATTCTTC
The DNA here is from genome assembly GCF_900636745.1 of Actinobacillus equuli. NCBI lineage: Bacteria > Pseudomonadati > Pseudomonadota > Gammaproteobacteria > Pasteurellales > Pasteurellaceae > Actinobacillus > Actinobacillus equuli. The sequence continues at coordinate 2,388,454 of NZ_LR134310.1, forward strand.
AAAAGTCAAAGTAGGCTTTGGAATAGAAACTGAAGGGCATTCTGCGATTGCTGATGCAGTAAGTAATTCTGTTAGACAAATTAGGGATGCTCAAAAAGGGGTGAAACAAGATGGAACAGCGGCATTACAGCAGTTGAGCGATGCGGCAAATCTTGTTACAGGCGATTTAGTTGGCGGATCTGCTAAGCAAAAAATTGAATTTGGTGTAGATGTAAATGAATCAACTCAAACCTCTGATAGCCGAACTACGATAGGAGGAAAAACCAATTTAGTTGCTAGAGAAGGAAGTATTGAATTAAATAATGTTGAAACAACAGAAGATAGTCAAATTTCCTTGAAAGCGAAGGAAAATGTCAATGTCAATGCAGGCGTGACAGATACTTCGGAAACATCAAAATCTGTTAATGCTAAATTATCTCGAGGTGTTTCTGCTGGTTGTGGTGTAATGGCTCAGGGTTGTACTGTGGGTGTCTCAGGTGGGATTTCAGGCGGATTCTCTCTAGTTGAATCTCAATCTAAAAAACATCAAAATAGTTTATTAAAAGGCAAAAACTTAAGTGTCGAAACCGGTAAAGATTTTAATCTTTCTAGCTCGAATATAGATGTGGATCACCTTCATCTAAATGTTCAAGGCAAAACGAATGTTGAATCTAAACAAGATACTTATTCACGTAGCGAAAAAGGTCTTAACTATAGTGCTTCAGCTGGTGTAGGTATAACGACTTCATTATCGGTTAAACCAAACGGTAGTGTCGGACTTGGCTTTACTCTCGAAAATGAAGAAAGCAAAAAAGTAAATCAACAAGCGGGTATTTCAGCCAATAAAATTACAGGTGAAATTAATGATCTTAATTTAGTTGGTGCATACATCGAGAATCGTCAAGGTAATGCGGATGATTTCCGTGTAAAAGGTGATGTTACAGCTAAATCATTATCAGATTCTCACAATAAAGATGGCGGTAGCTTTGGTGTTGCAGCTGGGGTAAGTGAAACTGGTATTGCACAGTTTAATGTTAATGGCGGACGAGCAGAACAGAAACATTATGAAGCTACTCAACACTCTACATTGTCCGGTATTAAGACTGAGAAAGGCGTAAAAGGTGAAGTAAAATCAAATCGTAATGACGCAACTCAGGTTACACGAGATGATACTTACGCAAGTACGAACTTTAGTTTCGAAGTTGCGGATCTAGTAGAAACAGGTAAGCGTGTAAAAGATAAAGTAAAAAGCAGAACAGGTGCGAAATCTGTACAAGATGATGCTTCTAGCAATACTTCGGCAACACGTCGATCAAGCCAAGAAGAGCATATTTATGAAGAAATCTCAGATTATTCACTGTTATCTGCGCCGAAAGCGAAAGCAGGGACATCAGATATCAGAACGGAATATGCAGAAGTAGGTCCGGCGGCGACACCAAGAAGTGCGAAACCGGGTGCAGCGGAGCATATTTATGAAGAAATCTCAGATTATTCACTGTTATCTGCGCCGAAAGCGAAAGCAGGGACATCAGATATCAGAACGGAATATGCGGAAGTAGGTCCGGCGGCGACCCCAAGAAGTGCGAAACCGGGTGCAGCGGAGCATATTTATGAGGAGATTTCGGATTATTCACTGTTATCTGCACCGAAAGCGAAAGCAGGGACATCAGATATTAGAACGGAATATGCGGAAGTAGGTCCGGCGGCGACACCAAGAAGTGCGAAACCGGGTGCAGCGGAGCAGCATATTTATGAGGAGATTTCAGATTATTCACTGTTATCTGCGCCGAAAGCGAAAGCAGGGACATCAGATATTAGAACGGAATATGCGGAAGTAGGTCCGGCGGCGACACCAAGAAGTGCGAAACCGGGTGCAGCGGAGCAGCATATTTATGAGGAGATTTCAGATTATTCACTGTTATCTGCACCGAAAGCGAAAGCAGGGACATCAGATATTAGAACGGAATATGCGGAAGTAGGTCCGGCGGCGACACCAAGAAGCGCGAAGCCAGGTACAGCGGAGCATATTTATGAGGAGATTCCGGATCTCACACCGTCATCTACACCGAAAGTGAAAGCAGGGACATCAGATATCAGAACGGAATATGCGGAAGTAGGTCCGGCAGCGACACCAACACCAAGAAGCGCGAAGTCAGGTACAGCGGAGCATATTTATGAAGAGATTCCGGATCTCACACCGTCATCTACACCGAAAGTGAAAGCAGGGACATCAGATATCAGAACGGAATATGCAGAAGTAGGTCCGGCAGCGACACCAACACCAAGAAGCGCGAAGTCAGGTACAGCAGAGCCGATTTATGAAGAGATTCCGGATCTCACACCGTCATCTGCACCGAAAGTGAAAGTTGTAAAAGTGGAAGAAGCGCCACCGGCATTACCACCACGACCACGTTCAGCAGAGGAGAATGCGAACAACAATAACAACAATAACAATAATGACAATGACAGCCAAAGTCAGCGTTCATTATCTCAAGGCGCAAGTGCTTCAAATGAGGCTGCTGCAACTCCTACAGAAAAAGTGTCGTTCTTACAAAAAGTGAAGAATTTCTTTACAGGAACGAAAGCTAAAGTAGAGAAGAAAGCGGAGTCAAGCGAAGTTAAATCATCAGAGGTGAGCAATAAGCCAAATTATGATGATTTGGAAGACAGCTTAAATCTGAAAGATTTATTAGCGTTAGAAACGAAGCGTAATGAATCTTTTGAGCAAAAAGTCTTGAAAAACGAAGATTTCTTGAATGAAGCGAGAGAATCGGCGAAGAAATCGGTACCGGAGTCAGTGATCAAGCAGATGGGTAACTCACCGGAGCTGGATGAGATCTTGACAGATGGGGCGAAGCGAGTGGAAAGACGCATAAATGAAGCGTTAACGTTCCAACCGAAAGCGGAAGAATTTGCAGAAATTCAACAATTGGTGAAACAGTTACCGAAAGGTGATGCGATTGAAAGCGTAGAGGAAAAAACGAGACGTATTACAGAAGCGTTAGCGGAGACCTCAAAAACGATTCAACGTAATCCGAAGTTGAAAGAAGAAATTGGAGAAGCGATAGGCGAGTTCTTAAGACGTAGCCAAAACGAGGATTTAACTGTAGAGATGATTGAAAAATTAAATCACGGTTTACGTCCGGATGAAGGCGAAGGTCGCGAGCTTTATAAGAAAGAGACGTTGACGAAAGAGAATGCGGTATTCTCAAGTCCGGCATCGTCAAAGATCCAATTAGCGGAAACGGTAGCCTTTATTAATCAAGCGAAAGCAAATGGCGTAGAGCCAAGCGTATTAGCGGGATTAGTGTACCAACGCTTAATTGCTTACCATCCGTTTGCGGAAGGTAATGGTCGAATGGCGCGCGTATTAGTGAATAAATTGTTGTTAGATGCGGGTTACCCGGCGTTTACGAAGTTTAGAGAAGACTTTGAGACACAAATTATTCCACAAACGGAAGCGGGTGCTAAATCAGCGACCAGCAGTGAAGTTATCACGGAGTTCTTAAAAGAGCTTAAACAGAAGCCATTACCGAAAGTGACAGAGGCATCTTCAGCAGGTAGCGTAAGCAAACCGGTTGTCCCTGAGGTTGATACGGTGCAAGAAAAAGCCCGTGTAATTACCACAGAGGACAGTGATTATGCGGAGATTGATGCGCCAGTGTCACCGAAAACACCGAAAGTGACGCCAAGTGAATCGACAGCTCAAGCTAAAGCGGAATCAGTTGAAGCGGCAAGTGAAAAACCTGCAGTTGAAGCGATTTACGCAAAAGTGAATAAGTCACCGGAAGCGGTAGCGGAAGCAAATGCGAAAGGTGATGAGGCTGCGAAGCAGCTAGGTGATCCACGTGTGAAAAAAGCGGAAGTGGAAGAAGCGCCACCGGCGTTACCACCACGACCACGTTCAGCAGAGGAGAATGCGAACAACAATAACAACAACAATAACAACAATAACAACAATAACAATAATGACAATGACAGCCAAAGTCAGCGTTCATTATCTCAAGGCGCAAGTGCTTCAAATGAGGCTGCTGCAACTCCTACAGAAAAAGTGTCGTTCTTACAAAAAGTGAAGAATTTCTTTACAGGAACGAAAGCTAAAGTAGAGAAGAAAGCGGAGTCAAGCGAAGTTAAATCATCAGAGGTGAGCAATAAGCCAAATTATGATGATTTGGAAGACAGCTTAAATCTGAAAGATTTATTAGCGTTAGAAACGAAGCGTAATGAATCTTTTGAGCAAAAAGTCTTGAAAAACGAAGATTTCTTGAATGAAGCGAGAGAATCGGCGAAGAAATCGGTACCGGAGTCAGTGATCAAGCAGATGGGTAACTCACCGGAGCTGGATGAGATCTTGACAGATGGGGCGAAGCGAGTGGAAAGACGCATAAATGAAGCGTTAACGTTCCAACCGAAAGCGGAAGAATTTGCAGAAATTCAACAATTGGTGAAACAGTTACCGAAAGGTGATGCGATTGAAAGCGTAGAGGAAAAAACGAGACGTATTACAGAAGCGTTAGCGGAGACCTCAAAAACGATTCAACGTAATCCGAAGTTGAAAGAAGAAATTGGAGAAGCGATAGGCGAGTTCTTAAGACGTAGCCAAAACGAGGATTTAACTGTAGAGATGATTGAAAAATTAAATCACGGTTTACGTCCGGATGAAGGCGAAGGTCGCGAGCTTTATAAGAAAGAGACGTTGACGAAAGAGAATGCGGTATTCTCAAGTCCGGCATCGTCAAAGATCCAATTAGCGGAAACGGTAGCCTTTATTAATCAAGCGAAAGCAAATGGCGTAGAGCCAAGCGTATTAGCGGGATTAGTGTACCAACGCTTAATTGCTTACCATCCGTTTGCGGAAGGTAATGGTCGAATGGCGCGCGTATTAGTGAATAAATTGTTGTTAGATGCGGGTTACCCGGCGTTTACGAAGTTTAGAGAAGACTTTGAGACACAAATTATTCCACAAACGGAAGCGGGTGCTAAATCAGCGACCAGCAGTGAAGTTATCACGGAGTTCTTAAAAGAGCTTAAACAGAAGCCATTACCGAAAGTGACAGATGCGTCTTTGGCAGGTAGCGTAAGCAAACCGGTTGTCCCTGAGGTTGATACGGTGCAAGAAAAAGCCCGCGTAATTACTACAGAAGACAGTGATTATGCGGAGATTGATGCGCCAGTGTCACCGAAAACACCGAAAGTGACGCCAAGTGAATCGACAGCCCCAGCTAAAGCGGAGTCAGTTGAAGCGGCAAGTGAAAAACCTGCGGTTGAAGCGATTTACGCAAAAGTGAATAAGTCACCGGAAGCGGTAGCGGAAGCAAATGCAAAAGGTGATGAGGCTGCGAAGAAGCTAGGTGATCCACGTGTGAAAAAAGCAGAAGTGGAAGACGTGCCACCGGTGTTACCACCACGTAATATCGTAAAGGTTGAACCAGAAGTAGCGAAAGCAACACCGGTTAGTGATCGAGTAAACAATCGTGAACTTGCTGAAAAGCCACGTGCATTCCTTGATAAGGTCAAAGACAAGTTCCAACCACTTAAAGTGAAAGGAAAGATTAAGGATGTGCGAGAGTCAGCAAAAGCATATGATGGTGAAGTAAGCTTCCCGTTTGCCCAATCAAAAGGTGAAGTGTATAAAGAAATCATCAAACATGCGGAAACGCAAAATGGTGTTTGTGAATCGACCTGTGCGCACTGGATTGCAAAGAAAGTCCAAGATGACCAATCATTATGGGATGATCTTTACAATGGAGGAAGCAAGGCGGGTAAATTGAACCAAGAAGCGATTGATTCAATCAAGAAACTTCAAAGTGAGTTTATCAATGCGGGTTCAGCAACTCAGCAATTTAAATTAACGGAGGAATGGCTTTCAGAAAAAGGCGTAACCGCGAAACAGAAGAAAGTGGGTGATTTTAGCCGCAAAGATGAAGTTTCGGGTACAGTGTCAAGTAAGAACATTGATGCTTTAGTGAAAGCGATTTTAGATACAGGTTCACAAGAGACTGGTATCAAGAAAATCTCAATTAATTTGAAAGGGGGTTCACATACTGTTTCAGCCGCGGTAGAGGGTGGTAAAGTAGTGTTCTTTGACCCGAACTTTGGTGAAATAACGTTTTCAAGCCACGATAAATTTGCGGAATGGATGAAAAAAGCCTTTTGGCAAAAGAGTGGTTATGCGGGAACGGATAACGAAAAACGTTTCTTTAATGTTGTAAATTACAATTTATAGTTTATTGTGATATAGATATTATAAGACGTATATGATGATTAAAAGGTTAATTCTGAGTTTTTGGAATTAACCTTTTTTATTTGATAAAGGAGAAGTGATGAATATAAATGATCTTATAAGGGCAAGAACGGGTTTATACGCGGGAATCAATTAGAACTAATAGAGTTGTATTTTTTATTTAAAAAAAACAAGCGGTTAAATCCTTCGAATTTTTTGCAAAATCTTCGGGAAATTTAACCGCTTGTTTATATATAAAACTGTTAGTTTAATGAAAACTCTTTGCTGGTTGATTCGTATTTAATGCCGGAATGCGAGCCTTCGGCGCCGTTAAAATAAACATTTTTAGATTGAGAACAAGCACTGATCACTAAAATGCTTGCCACTAAGAAGATAACTTTTTTCATATCTGTCCTCGAGTATGTAAAAAAGCGGCCATATTTGACCGCTTATCATTAAAATTAAGCTGTAAAACCTTCTTTTAAACTTACAGTTAAGTTAAATACTAAGTTTTCAGCCGAACCGTCTTTACTGTCTAAACAGTAATAGCCTTCACGTTCGAATTGGTAGCCTTGTTCCGCTTTTGCATTAACGAGGCTCGGCTCAACGAAGCCGTGTTTGATTACCAATGATTCCGGGTTTAATACCGCATTAATATCATCTTCCGCGCCTGGGTTTGCTACCGTGAATAAACGGTTGTAAATACGGAATTCAGCCGGTTTGTTATCTTCTGCAGATACCCAATGGATTACGCCTTTTACTTTACGACCGTCAGCCGGGTTTTTACCTAAAGTTTCTGGATCGTAAGTACAGAAAATGGTAGTGATTTTACCGTTTTCGTCTTTTTCTACACGTTCAGCTTTAATTACATAAGCATTACGTAAGCGCACTTCTTTGCCTAATACTAAACGTTTGTATTGCTTGTTTGCTTCTTCACGGAAGTCCGCTTCATCGATATAAAGTTCACGAGTAAACGGTAAATCACGCTCGCCCAATTCCGGACGATTCGGGTGATTCGGTGCTTTTAAGATTTCTTTATCGCCAAAGTTTTCAATCACAACACGAACAGGGTTGATTACTGCCATTGCACGTGGTGCGTTTTCGTTTAAATCTTCACGGATACAAGCTTCAAGCGCTGAGTATTCCACCACGTTATCTTGTTTTGTCACACCGATACGGCGACAAAATTCACGTAATGAAGCCGGAGTATAACCACGACGACGTAAACCTGAAATAGTAGGCATACGCGGATCATTCCAGCCGTCCACCGTGCCGTCTGTCACCAATTTCAATAATTTACGTTTAGAAGTGAGCGTACTTTCTAAATTTAAACGAGAAAATTCATATTGGTGCGGTAATGGACGCTCGATAGAAATATTTTCAAGTACCCAATCGTATAAACGGCGGTTATCTTGGAATTCAAGTGTACATAATGAGTGAGTAATTCGTTCAATCGCATCCGAAATACAGTGTGTAAAATCGTACATCGGATAGATGCACCATTTATCACCGGTTTGGTGGTGGTGAGCAAATTTCACACGATAGATTACAGGGTCACGCATTACGATAAACGGTGATGCCATATCAATTTTGGCACGTAAACATGCTTTGCCTTCTTCAAACTCACCGTTTTTCATTTTTTCAAATAACGCTAAGTTTTCTTCCACGCTACGGTCACGGTATGGGCTGTTTTTGCCCGGCTCAGTTAACGTACCACGATATTCACGCATTTCATCCGGCGAAAGTTCATCAACATAAGCTAAACCTTTGTTGATTAACTCAATTGCATAGCCGTAAAGTTGATCAAAATAGTCAGATGCATAACGCGGTTCGCCTTCCCATTTAAAACCTAACCATTCTACGTCTTGTTTGATTGAATCAACGTATTCAACATCTTCTTTTACCGGATTCGTATCATCAAAACGAAGGTTACATAAGCCTTTATATTCTTGGGCAATACCGAAGTTTAAGCAGATAGATTTTGCGTGACCGATATGTAAGTAGCCGTTCGGCTCAGGTGGGAAACGAGTGTAAACGTTATTGTGTTTACCGCTTTTTAAATCTTCATCAATAATATGGGTAATAAAATTCGCACGGGTTTCCGGCGCATTTTCTAAAATTTCTTCTGTCATAATTGTTCTCTGTTGCCTTTAAATAAAAATAACAGGGTATTCTACACTGTATTGTGAGCTTCATAAAGCAGCAAACGGTGAGAAATAAAAAAGCGGTCGAATTGTTTGCAAAATTTGCAAGAAATTCGACCGCTTGTACTCTTATCAGAGATTATTTTACACGTGAAACGTATTCGCCTGAACGAGTATCAACACGGATTACTTCACCGATTTGTACGAATAATGGTACACGAACAACTGCACCTGTGCTTAATGTTGCCGGTTTACCACCAGTACCTGCTGTATCACCTTTTAAGCCCGGATCCGTTTCAACCACTTCTAATTCAACGAAGTTTGGTGGAGTTACAGAAATTGCAGAACCGTTCCATAATGTGATGATACATTCAGCTTGGTCAACTAACCACTTGTCGTTGTCGCCTAATGCTTTTTGGTCTACAGAGATTTGTTCGAATGTTTCAGGGTGCATAAAGTACCAGAAATCTTCATCTTTATATGAGTAAGTGTAGTTGTAATCTACAACGTCCGCTGCTTCAACAGAAGTACCGGATTTGAAGTTGATCTCTAATACTTTGCCAGAGATTAATTTACGGATTTTTGTACGGGTAAATGCTTGACCTTTACCCGGTTTAACGAATTCGTTTTCAACGATTACACAAGGTTCGCCATCTTGGATGAATTTTAAACCCGGTTTGAAGTCATTAGTGCTGTAACTAGCCATTGTTTCCTCAATTATTTAACAATAAATTAACAAAATTTGAAAACCCACTATTGGATTTGTCAAAAAGACCCATATAATACAGTAATTAGCGAAAGATCTCTAAAAGTTTTTACGCTATACTTCAAAAATCTTATTAATAAGGGAAACTCAATGAAAAAAGTTATTACTCTTTCTGCAATCATTGCTTTATCGATTGCAACGGTTGCGGAAGCAAAGCGTGGCGGTTCATCTCGTTCGGTAACAGGTAAACCGATTGCGGCACAAAAAACACAATCTATTCATTCAAATACGCAAAGAGATGCGACATTCGATAATACGCAGAACCGTGCGATCCCGAACCAACAACCTCAAGCAAATGGTGGAAATCGTTTAGCGAGCTTTGCAACAGGTGCGGCAGCAGGTTATGTATTAAGTGAAATGCTTGCACCGACAGCGGCTCAGGCTCAAACACAGCAAGCAGCGGCGACGGCACAACCACAAGCGGTTGAAAATGCAAAAAATATTGCAAATAGTGTACAGGCTACAGTGGCAACGTTTAAGAGCATTGGTGGTCAAGTTGATCCGTTTTTAGTGGAGAAAACCGATGGTTACCGCCGTTATTGTATTTCTGGCGTGCAATATTTAATTGCAGCACAAGGTAGTCCATCTGCACCTGTGGTAATGGTTAATCCAAACGGTTCACCACTTGCGTGTAATTTAGTACAATAATTTCTTATTTTGCGGAGGGGCGTAGCATTACGCCCTTTTTTGTTTTTCTATTAATTTCAGGGCGTATGCAGTACGCCTCTACGAATTATGCAACTAGTCCAAATAGAATCTTTCAAACCCCAATGGCTTATTGAATTAGCACAAGCCTTTAATGATCCTACCGCTTTATTAGAATATCTTGAGCTTAATCCGAAAGAGTTTGAAACGGCGATAACGGCACGTAAATTATTCGCGTTGCGTGTTCCTCGCCCGTTTGTCGAAAAAATGCGAAAAGGTGATAAAAATGACCCGCTTTTTTTACAGGCAATGTCGGCGGCGGAAGAGTTTTTACAGGTGGAAGGCTTTGTGAAAGATCCATTGGAAGAGCAGCATAGCCCCGCACCGAATATTTTGCATAAGTACCATAACCGTTTGCTATTTATGATTAAAAATAGTTGTGCGATCAATTGCCGTTATTGTTTTCGTCGTCATTTTCCTTATGATGAAGTAAAAAGCGGTAAAGCGGTTTGGCAGCAAGGATTAGACTATATTGCGGCACATATGGAATTAGAAGAGGTGATTTTCTCCGGTGGCGATCCGCTTATGGCGAAAGATAATGAATTAGACTGGCTGATTTCTACTTTGGAACAGATTCCGCATATCAAAACATTGCGTATTCATACCCGTTTGCCGGTGGTGATTCCGAGCCGCATTACCGAGCAATTATGTGACCGATTATCAAAATCTCGTTTAAAAGTGGTGATGGTGACCCATATCAATCATCCTAACGAAGTAGATGAAGTCTTAGCCGATAAACTTAATCAATTGCGCCAAGCAAATGTTGTGTTACTCAATCAATCCGTTTTATTGAAGGGGGTTAATGATAATGCGCAAACATTGAAAGCATTAAGTGATAAATTATTTGATAGCGGTGTATTGCCGTATTATTTACATTTGTTGGATAGAGTGGAAGGCGCAAGCCATTTCTTTATTGAAGATCGACAAGCGGCGGAAATTTATAAAGAATTGCAACGCATTAGTTCGGGTTATTTAGTACCGAAATTGGCAAGAGAAATCGCCAAAGAACCGAATAAAACTTTGATGGGCTAGATAGAAGGTAAACAAGCGGTCGGAATTTGCAAAAAATCTGCAAAATTTAACCGCTTGTATGCAAAAGGGCGAATAATTTATTCGCCCTTTTTCGTTAGTTTCGATTAGAAATTCGCATTACGTGGAGCACGTGGGAATGGAATCACTTCACGGATATTTTGTAAACCGGTTACATAAACGATTAAACGTTCAAAACCTAAGCCGAAGCCAGAGTGTGGAACCGTACCGTATTTACGTAAATCACGATACCACCAGTAATCTTCCGGATTTAAGCCCATTTCAACCATACGAGCGTCTAATACGTCTAAACGTTCTTCACGTTGTGAACCACCGATAATTTCACCGATTCCCGGTGCTAATACATCCATTGCAGCTACAGTTTTACCGTCATCGTTTAAACGCATATAGAATGCTTTAATGTCTTTCGGATAGTTTTTCACAACCACCGGTGATTTGAAATATTCTTCCGCTAAGAAGCGCTCATGTTCAGAAGAAAGATCGATACCCCAAGAAACCGGGAATTCGAATTCTTTACCTGATTTTAATAAGATTTCAATTGCATCGGTGTAATCAACTTGTGCGAATGGTGAAGCGATAAAGCTTTCTAAGCGAGTAATAACATCTTTATCAATATGTTTTGCGAAGAATTGCATATCGTCTTTACGCTCTTCAAGTACCGCTTTAAATACATATTTAAGCATATCTTCCGCTAATTTTGCATTGTCCGCTAAGGTTGCGAATGCAAATTCAGGTTCCACCATCCAAAACTCTGCTAAGTGGCGAGTGGTATTTGAGTTTTCCGCACGGAATGTCGGGCCGAACGTATAAACTTTACTTAATGCACAAGCGTAAGTTTCACCGTTTAACTGACCTGATACGGTTAAGAAAGATTCTTTACCAAAGAAGTCTTGGCTAAAATCGACTTTACCTTCCTCTGTGCGTGGTAAGTTTTCTAAATCTAATGTTGAAACACGGAACATTTCACCAGCACCTTCCGTATCCGATGCAGTAATAAGCGGAGTTGCTACCCAGTAGAAACCTTGCTCATTAAAGAAACGGTGAATTGCTTGTGCTAAGCAGTGACGAACACGTGCGACTGCACCGATTAAGTTAGTACGAGGACGTAAGTGCGCCACTTCACGTAAATATTCGATAGAGTGACGTTTTGCCGCCATCGGATAAGTATCAGGATCTTCAACCCAACCTACCACTTCTACGTGCGTTGCGTGTAATTCAACTGCTTGACCTTCTGCCGGAGATTCAACCACTTTACCGGTTACGATAACGGAACAACCTGCGGTTAAACGTAAAACTTCATCGTTATAATTTGCTAAATCGTTATTAATGATCGCTTGGATCGGATCAAAACAAGAACCGTCATAAACGGCTAAAAATGATAAACCTGCTTTTGAGTCACGGCGGGTACGTACCCAACCACGTACTGCAACTTCTTCGCCTACCGCAACTTTGCCCGATAGGATTTCCGAAACTGTTGGAAATTTAGACATTGAATACCTCAATCTTTATTGTGAGTTTTATAGAACATAATCATTCGGTATTTTACAAGAATAAGTAAGGAAATAAAGGAAATTGTCGATTTTTTTATATTTTCCATTGCTAGAACAAGAATTTGCTAAAAATGCTTGCTGTATTTATTCAGATTGTAATTTATTGATGCTTAAAAATAAGGCAACGTGAGAAAAAATTTAAAGAATCCACCACATTATGCGACAAAGTATAGATTTCACACAGGAGGGGTTAATGATAACTTATTGATATATAAAGAGAATAAAATAAATTCAAAAAAATTTAAAATTTTTTAATATTTTTGTGAACTTTCTGAAATCCGTCCAGTCATACTTAACGCTAACTGAACAGAATTCATGTAAGTTTTTTTCATTTCCTTAGGTAAGACCTCCCCCGGCATCGCATTCTTGGTGTCGGGTTTTTTTATGCCCGCAATTCTCGTATTTGTAAAATTTCCTGCAAATTTAACCGCTTAGCTATGTTACAATATGACTAATTTTTCCTAATTTGAAGCGATCAATGAATAAGAACCTTACTTTTTTCTTTTATGATTACGAAAGTTTCGGTGTGAGTCCGGCGCTAGATCGTCCGGCACAGTTTGCCGGTATTCGTACCGATAATGATTTTAATATCATCGGTGAGCCGGTGATGTTCTATTGTAAGCAAACACCGGATTATTTACCTTCGCCCGAAGCAGTGATGGTAACCGGCATTACTCCGCAACAGTGTAACGCTGAAGGTGTGCCGGAACCGGAATTTGCTGCACGTATTCATGCGGAGTTCAGCCAACCGAACACTTGCATTTTAGGCTATAACAATATTCGTTATGATGATGAAATGACCCGTTATACCTTTTTCCGCAATTTCTTTGATCCGTATGAATATAGCTGGAAAAACGGCAATTCGCGCTGGGATCTATTGGATCTTGTTCGAGCTTGTTACGCCCTGCGCCCGGACGGAATTGAATGGGTAACAGATGAAAACGGTGTGCCGAATTTCAAATTAGAGAATCTCACTAAAGCGAACGGCATTGCTCATGAAAATGCGCACGATGCAATGGCGGACGTTTATGCCACGATTGCGATGGCAAAATTGATTAAGCAAAAACAGCCGAAACTATTCCAATTTTTCTTTGAAAATCGTGGTAAGAAAGAAATTGAGAAAATGATTGATACCGGTGAAATGACCCCGTTGGTACACGTTTCCGGTATGTTCGGTAATGCACGTGCTAATACCGCTTGGATTGCGCCGATTGCATGGCACCCAACCAATCAAAATCAGGTGTTATGTTGCGATTTATCGGGCGATGTTAGCACATTATTGACGGACTCGGCAGAGGAATTACGTACCCGTTTATACACTAAAAAAGAAGAATTGGCGGAAAATGTTGCACCCGTGCCGTTAAAAGGCGTGCATATCAACCGCTGTCCGATTATTGCACCGGCAAAAGTGTTGCTGCCTGAAAATGCGGTTCGCTTAGGCATTGATCGTGAGCGTTGTTTGGAAAATCTCAAATTACTAAAAGCGAATAAAAGTTTAGTACGTGAGAAAGTGACTGAAATTTTTATGGAAGAACGGCGCTTTGAGCCTTCTGCGAATGTGGAAACCACGCTGTATGACGGCTTTTTCTCACCGGCAGATAAAAATAATATGGCGATTTTGCGTACGTTACCGCCGCAAGAATTGGCGCATCACGGCTTACAGTTTGCCGATGAACGAGTAGAAGCTTTGTTATTCCATTATCGAGCTAGACATTATCCCGAAACATTGAGCCGAGCGGAACAGATTAAATGGCAGAAATATTGTCATCAGCAGATAGATGCCAAATCGGCACAATTTGCTGAAGCGATTGATAACTTATTCCAAATTCATCACGATAATCCGGAAAAGGTAAAATTATTGGAAAATTTGACCGCTTACGCTGCACAAATTGCGGAATTTCAGGTGGTTAAACACACCGCTAATACACAAAATGAACAGTTGGTTTCAGCCTTAAACCAAGTGGCGGAGCAGGGTATGGATAAAGCGGCGAAGTTGGAAATGCTAAAGGCATTAATTAAATAAGTGAGAGAAAACGGCTATGCAACAACCTTTAGAACATCATCCGTTTGAACCGGTGCTACCGACCTCCGCTACCGTAGTGATGATGGGGACTTTTCCACCAACAGGTGAAAAACGCTGTATGGAATTTCATTACCCGAATTTCCAAAACGATATGTGGCGTATTATGGGAGCGGTTTTCTATGATGATACCGATCATTTCCGTGTCGGCGACGAGAAACGTTTTGAACCCAAAAAAATTGAAGCGTTTTTACGCGAAAAGGGTATTGCGTTGTGTTCGTCAGCACAAACAGCCATTCGCTTAAAGGGTAATGCTTCGGATAAGGATTTAAAAATCGTTGATCCGGTAGATATGCCGCAATTATTAAAAACATTACCTCATGTGAAATGGATTTTTACCACCGGCGGTTTGGCAACAGATACGTTACTCGGTTTATTAAATGAGAAAATAAAAGCACCGAAAACGAATGAATGGATTCACTATCCGTACTGTGCCGAGCGTGAACTTTTCCTTTACCGTTTGCCTTCTACCTCTCGGGCTTATCCATTGAGTTTAGCTAAGAAAATCGAGGCATATCGACAATTTTTTATTCAAGCAGGATTACTTTAACGCATGAAATATGATTTACATTCACACAGCACCGCATCGGACGGTATGCTTAGCCCGACCGAATTGGTTCAGCGTGCGTTAGAGCAACAAATCGAAATGCTTGCCTTAACCGATCACGATACCGTAGCGGGGATTCAAGAAGCAAAACACGCAGCACAAGGGCAACCTATTCGCTTTATTGCCGGCGTAGAAATTTCTATCGTTTGGGAAGGCAAAAGCATTCACCTTGCCGCTTTAAACGTGGATGAGACACATCCTGCATTAGTGGCATTGTTAGATAAGCAAGCGTTACTGCGTGAGCAAAGAGCGGTCGAAATCGGCGAAAAACTTGCAAAAGCCGGTGTTCCAAATGCTTACGAAGGGGCAAAAGCGTTAGCAAGCGGAGAAGTTACCCGTGCGCATTACGGGCGTTTTTTACATGAAAACGGTTATGTACGAAATATCGAACACGCCTTTAAGAAATACCTCGGGGGGGGTAAACCAGCTTACGTTAAGCCAATGTGGTGTAGTCTAGAAGAAGCGATTGAAGTAACGCATCAAGCGGGTGGGGTGATTTGTATTGCGCATCCGTTGCGTTATAAATTAACCGGACGTTGGATTCGCCGTTTAATCGCTGATTTTAAATTAGCCGGTGGTGACGGCATTGAGGTTGCCGGCTGCGGGCAAACACCGGATCAACGTCAATTGATCGCACGTTGGGCAAAAGAGTTTGATTTATATGCTTCGGTCGGTTCGGATTTCCATTACCCGACCGGTTGGATTGAACTTGGCAGAGGTCTAACACTGCCGGCAGATTGCAAACCGATTTGGGATTTGTTTTAAGGGAAAAGGGCGTGTTAAACGCCCTTTGCTTTATCTGAATTATTGCACTTTAAATTGGCTAAACTCAGCCATTACTTTGCCTAATTCAGCTACTCTCCGTTCAATCTTAGCCATATCCGGTTTTTCAGCGGTAATCGCAATCCGCATTAATCCGAGTGAACGTTCAAATTTACCATAGTGAGTTAAACTCATTTCACGGATCGTTTTTTCGTATTTCGCCCAATTTTTACCGAAATGACGTGCCGCCATTCTAATTTGCTTAAGCTCTTTGGTTTGTACCGCACGTTGCAAATTGTAATAAAGTGGGGTCATTTGTTTAACGAAAGTTTGGTGTTTAGCTGCATAGTCCACCGGATTTTGTTCTTTTTCAAAACGGTATAGATGCTTAGCGACATTTTCTACGTTGGCTAGATCCGTAGTTTTAATCGCTTGGCTTAAAGCATCCGCTACGTTTTTACCCGCTTCCGAATGATGCGCCTCAAACTGATTAAAGGCCTGCTGTAAAGCGGTCAAATTTTGCTGAGATTTTGTAACTTCACCTTTTTTAAGTTCTGCCATTGCTTCAGAAAGCTGTACGAATAACGGGCTAACGTCTACTTTCGCTAATGTGATTGAACTAGCAAAGAGCAGAGGAATGATGATTAATTTTTTTAATGTCATTTGCTATTCCTTAGAGTAAATCGAATAAGGCTTTGCCAAGATAATCATTTTCGTCTTTTACACCGGCAAAGCAGGCAAATAAGCCGCTGCCGATATGGGTAATATATTCGTTCATTTTGTCGATATTTCCTAAAGCGTTTTGCACTTTGATAAATTGCTCGGGGCTTTGTTGGAACGAAATAAACAGTAAGCCCGAGTCAAATTGCCCTTTATCGTCAATACCGCTGGCGTAGGAGAACGAACGTCTGAGCATTTTTACTCCCGTTTTATGGGCAAGGTGTGTATGCGAGATTTCCGGCATCACTGGATTACCTTTATCATCTTTTTTCGCCAGATCGAATTTTTCAAATTCGTGTTTATAGCCAAGTGCCGCCCCTGAATCACGATAACGACCGAAGGTTTCTTCCTGCGATCTTAAATGTGTACGATCCCAAGTTTCTAAGAACATTTTGATACGGCGAACCACTAAATAAGAACCGCCTTTTAGCCAATCGTTTTGTACCCAGACCACATTATCCTGATCTTTTAAACTCTCGGCATTTGCGGTACCGTCTTTAAATGCAAATAAGTTACGTGGCGTTTCATTATTTAAAAATGAGTTAAAGCCCATTTGCGACCATTTCATTTTGACTTCACCACGAACAGCCCGCACTAAATTACGCACCGCATGAAAGGCAACTTGGGGATCATCGGCACAGGCTTGAATACAAATATCGCCGCCGCTAAATTCAGCTTGCAATTGATCTCGAGGAAAGTGTGGCAAATCTTGTAATTCGGTCGGCTTATGTTTTTCAATACCTAATTTTTTAAAGAAAGCAGCACTGATGCCAAAAGTGAGTGTGAGATGTTGCGGATCTAAGCTATCCGCTTCACCGGTATCCGCAGGCGGAACATAGGCATTATTGCTATAGGGTTTTACATTTTTACCTTGTGTCAAATTACGGCTATAACTTGTCCAAGTCTGAAAAATTGCTTTCACTTTTGCAATATCAGTAGTATCTAAATCCAAGACGAGAAAATAGATATGTTTTTGTGCAGGGGTGACGATACCGGCTTGATGTTGACCGTAAAAAGGATATTGATTCTGTACGTGTGAGTTAAGTTGTCGTGATTCTAAAGCAAAAGTAGGAGCGGACAATAAGCCTGCTCCTACCAATGCGGTGTTTTTTAGAAAATCACGGCGAGAATGTGTGTCTGCCATAATTTATTCCTACCTTATTTCTCTAATAGAACACCTAATTGGGCTAACGGTTCGCCAAGTTGATTTACCGCTTCGGCTAGTGCTTTCACATCCGCTTTTGACAGAGTGTTATAAGCTACGTAATCGTAACCGTTTTTCGATTTATTGTGTTTTGCCAGTAAGGTATTGACTGCAGCAAAGCGAGCGGCAATTTCCGCCGAAAGTTTCGCATCTGTTTTGTCTAATTGCGGTTTAAAGATTTCATAGATTTTTTCTGCCCCTTCAATGTTGGCTTTAAAATCGTAAAGGTCGGTTTTAGAGAAAATTTCCTCTTCGCCGGTTACTTTAGTAGTGGACACCTCATTTAATAAATCGACTGCACCGGTGATCATTAATTCAGGCGTAACTTCCGCCGTCGGAATTTTCGCACGTAATTCTTTAACGTCTTTCAGTAACTGTTCCGCAATAGCTTTTGTACCTTTGGTCGTATTTTTTTCCCATAAGACTTTTTCGATTTTATGGAAACCTGACCAATCTTTTTCCGTTTTACCTTCTTCGGTTAAATCAGCAAGACGTGCATCAATGCGAGGATCTAAATCACCAAAACTTTCGGCAATCGGTTCTGAACGTTCAAAATACATTCGTGCAAGCGGGTAAATTTGCTTTGCTTTTTGCACATCGCTCTGGTTTAAATAATCAACAAACTTTTCCGTATCCGTCACTAATTGATCAATCTGTTCAACCACAAATTGCTTATATGCTTCGGTTTCTTTCGTTAAATCTAAAGCAAAAGATTGGGTCGTGAGTAGTAAACCCGAAAGCAAAGCTGCTAATTTTGTTAACTGCATAAAAATGTCCTTTTAGCTAAATATAGTGTTGCAACTATATTCTTATTAATAATCATTATCAAATTAATGCTGGTAATTTTGTGATCTAATTCACATTTTTATTTGCAAATTTTCTTAAAAAATTCACCGCTTGCTTATGTTAAAATAACGATAAATTTTCTCGGATAGGATGTTATATGAGCAAGCAAGGCAAACCTTTTATTTTACATAGCCCGTTTAAACCCTCTGGCGATCAGCCATCAGCGATTGCTAAATTGACCGAAGGGTTAAATGATGGATTGGCGCATCAAACGTTACTTGGCGTAACCGGTTCAGGTAAAACCTTTACCATTGCGAATGTGATCGCTCAACTCAATCGTCCGGCAATGTTGCTTGCGCCGAATAAAACGCTTGCCGCCCAGCTGTATGCGGAGATGAAAGCCTTCTTCCCTGAAAATGCGGTGGAATACTTCGTGTCTTACTATGATTATTATCAACCGGAAGCCTACGTGCCGAGTAGCGATACTTTTATCGAAAAAGATGCGTCGATTAATGAACAAATCGAACAAATGCGACTGTCGGCAACCAAATCTTTCCTTGAACGCCGAGATACCATTGTAGTTGCTTCTGTTTCCGCCATTTACGGCTTGGGGGACGTGGACGCTTATATGCAAATGATGTTGCATTTGCAAGTGGGGGCGATTATCGATCAACGAGAGATCCTCGCTCGTCTTGCCGAATTGCAATATACCCGTAACGATCAAGCATTCCAGCGTTCGACTTTCCGTGTGCGTGGCGAAGTGATTGATATTTTCCCGGCTGAATCGGATGAAATTGCGTTACGTGTCGAATTATTTGACGATGAAATCGAAAGTCTCTCGTTATTTGATCCGCTTACCGGACATAGTTTGGGCAAAGTACCTCGCTATACCATTTATCCGAAAACTCACTACGTTACCCCTCGTGAACGCATTTTGAATGCGATTGAAGAAATCAAACAAGAGTTGGTAGAACGCCGTGAGTATTTCATCAAGGAAAATAAATTGCTGGAAGAACAACGCATTACCCAGCGTACGCAATTCGATATTGAAATGATGAATGAGCTGGGCTATTGCTCGGGTATTGAAAACTATTCACGCTATCTGTCAGGCAGAAAAGAGGGTGAACCGCCTCCGACTTTGTTCGATTATATGCCGGCGGACGGTTTGCTGATTATTGATGAAAGCCACGTTACCGTACCGCAAATCGGCGGTATGTATCGAGGCGACCGAGCCAGAAAAGAAACACTGGTGCAATACGGTTTCCGCTTGCCGTCTGCATTAGATAACCGCCCACTTCGCTTTGAAGAATTTGAACGCCTTGCCCCACAGACGATTTATGTGTCGGCAACACCAGGTAATTACGAACTAGAAAAATCAAATGGCGATGTGGTCGATCAAGTGGTTCGCCCAACGGGATTATTAGACCCGATCATCGAAGTTCGTCCGGTCGCTACGCAAGTTGATGACGTGCTATCCGAAATTCACAAACGAGTGGCGGTCGATGAGCGTGTATTGATCACAACACTGACCAAAAAAATGGCGGAAGATTTAACCGATTACCTCGATGAACACGGCGTGCGTGTGCGTTATCTGCATAGCGATATTGATACGGTTGAACGGGTGGAAATTATTCACGACTTGCGTATGGGAATGTTTGACGTATTGGTCGGCATCAACTTATTGCGTGAGGGTTTGGATATGCCGGAAGTATCGCTGGTGGCGATTTTAGATGCGGATAAAGAAGGCTTTTTACGTTCCGAACGTTCATTAATTCAGACCATCGGACGTGCCGCTCGAAACCTCAACGGCAAAGCGATTCTCTACGGCGACCGCATTACCAATTCTATGCAAAAAGCGATTACCGAAACCGAACGCCGCCGAGAAAAACAACAAAAATACAACGAAGAACACGGTATTACTCCGCAAGCCCTCAATAAGAAAGTAGGCGAATTGCTCGACATCGGACAAACCGACAAGCCGAAACGAGGTAAACAAGCGGTTAAAATCGAAGAAAAATCTGCAAATACCTATAAACCAAAATCCCGCAAAGAGCTGGAAAAAGAACTCAAACAGTTAGAACAACAAATGCGAGATTTCGCTAAGGATTTAGAGTTTGAAAAAGCGGCGGCGGTAAGGGATAAGATTGGACAGTTGAAGGCGTATTTGTTAGAAATTTAGGGCTTTTTAAGGAATAACTATGGATGATATTAAACAGAAATTTGAAGAAGCTAAGCGTTTCTTTGATAAAGGTGATTTGGATAAGGTTGTAGCGATTCTTTCTACAATTTCGAGAGAAGACGGTGCGGAACAGTATGCAAAAGCACAGTTTCTTCTAGGCATTACATTAGGAAAGCAGGGGAAGTTTGATGAAGCAATAATTGCTTTTAGCAATGTAATTCGTGAGGATGGTGCAGAGGCGTATGCAAGAGCACAGCTGAATCTTGGTATTACTCTCGGTAAGCAAGGGAAAGTTGATGAAGCAATCGAAGCATATCGCAATGTAACTCGTGAGGATAGTGCAGAGTTGTATGCAAGAGCACAGCTGAATCTTGGTATTACTCTCGGTAAGCAAGGGAAAGTTGATGAAGAAATCGAAGCATATCGCAATGTAACTCGTGAGGATAGTGCAGAGTTGTATGCAAGAGCACAGCTGAATCTTGGTATTACTCTCGGTAAGCAAGGGAAAGTTGATGAAGAAATCGAAGCATATCGCAATGTAACTCGTGAGGATAGTGCAGAGTTGTATGCAAGAGCACAGCTGAATCTTGGTATTACTCTCGGTGAGCAAGGAGAAGTTGATGAAGAAATAGAGGCATATCGCAATGTAACTCGTAAGGACAGTGCAGAGTCGTATGCGAGAGCACAACTATATCTTGGTATTACTTTAGGAAAGCAAGGGAAGGTTGATGAAGCAATCGAAGCATATCGCAATGTAACTCGTAAGGACAGTGCAGAGTCGTATGCGAGAGCACAACTATATCTTGGTATTACTTTAGGAAAGCAAGGGAAGGTTGATGAAGCAATCGAAGCATATCGCAATGTAACTCGTAAGGACAGTGCAGAGGCGTATGCGAGAGCACAAATAAATCTTGGTATTACTTTAGGAAAGCAAGGGAAGGTTGATGAAGAAATAGAGGCATATCGCAATGTAACTCGTAAGGACAGTGCAGAGTCGTATGCAAGAGCACAATTATGTCTTGGTATTACTTTAGGAAAGCAAGGGAAGGTTGATGAAGCAATCGAAGCATATCGTAATGTAACTCGTGAGGATAATGCAAAGTCGTATGCGAGAGCACAATTATATCTTGGTATTACTCTCGGTGAGCAAGGAAAAGTTGATGAAGAAATCAAAGCGTATCGAAATGTAACTCGTAAGGACAGTACAGAGGCGTATGCAATAGCACAATTATATCTTGGTATTACTCTCGGTGAGCAAGGAAAAGTTGATGAAGAAATCAAAGCGTATCGCAATGTGAATCGTGAAGATAGTGTGGAACAATATGCTATGGCACAGCTGAATCTTGGTATTGTTCTCAATAAGCAAGGGAAGACTAATAAAGCGATAGTAGCTTTTAGTAATATAACTCGTAAAGATAGTGCGGAAGTGTATACGAAAGCACAGTTTGTACTTGGGTATATTTTACTCCAGAATAAGCGTAATAAAGCAAAAGATGCTTTTAATAATATAAGATTAAGTGATAGCGTTGAATTATATACGAAAGCTCAGGTGTACCTTAAGATACTGAATATAGGTAAGAAAGAAATTAGGACATCTTTGTTTAATATACATCGCTGTATAGATGATATTTTGAGTTTGTTACGTATAAATAATCCTAGTGAGGTGCATATAGCGCATTATACTAGACCAAGTACTTTATTTAAATTGTTACCAAATGAATTTAGTAAAGATGGGCAGAAAGGTATATATTCTAGATTTAGATTAAGTTCAATTAATGGAGTTAATGATCCAACAGAAGGAAAAATTTTATTTCAATACCTAGGATTTAATCAGATAAAAGAAGATGCTTATATTACGTTTATTAGTTGCTTTACTTTTAATCATGATAGCCTTAATCAATTTAGGTTATATGGTAAAGAGAATAACAAAGAAGTAACGGGTGTAAGCACTGTTTTTGATGGCTCTAAGTTCTTTGAACAAAGTTTAGATAAGTCCATTGCACTGGATTATGGTTCAAAATTGAATAAAGAGACAAACGATCTTCAAGAGGATATTGAAAAAGAGAAGCGATTAGTTGATAAACTTCCACTGTATCGTTGTATTTATATTGATCCTGAAAGTGCTTATATCAGTTTAGCAAGACGAGAAGATATTACTTTTTATAGAGAAAAAGCAACAAACCAACAAGATTTAAAAAGATATAATAAACAACTATCTGAAAGTAATAAAGAAGTAACGAATCTATTAAAAGAAATTAAATCTTGCATAGACATAGTATTATCTAAAAAAGCTAACAAGCTAAATAGAAATGAACTATTGGAAGTAATAAGTGAGATTATTTTACCATTAAGATATTTAGTTAAACACGTTGCTTTTAAAGAAGAGCAAGAATGTAGAATGGTATATATCTCTCCGTTGGATAATCCGAAAATTATTTTAGATACGGAATATAACCAGACTTATGTAGAGTATGCGGTTCCTGTTAAGGAAAATATTCATAGAGTATATTTATCTCAAGGCGCAAATATATATAAAGAAAGCTTTAGAATTTTATTAGGCGAAAATAAAGTAAAAAGCTCTTCAAATCCGTTTAGGAATAAGGATTGATCTTTATAGAATCCACATCCTCTCTCTGATTTTTGCAAAGTCGTTACTTTGCTCAAATCTGTCTCTCTCCCGCAAGGGGAGAGAGTTGTTTAACAAGCGGTTAAATTTATTGAAAACTTTGCAACCTGTAAAAAGTTGGGCGAATTTGACCGCTTGTATATGATTTAGATTTAGGAGGATTGTGTTAGAAAATGTTGTAGCACATTACACTCTCGCCCCCTGTGGGAGAGAGGGGAAATATCCCAAAAGTCAGTTTAATTTATGATGTTGTCTTAAATTAAACTGGCTTTTTCTTTTTTTATGCGGTTTCTTTGTAAAATTTGCGAGAAATCAGACCGCTTGCTTGTGTTAGAATAAATACACATTTGAAGAGGAGAATAGTATGGATCTTGCCTACCTAGCCGAATTACCGAGAGAAGAATTTGTTGAGCGTAGAAATCGTGTGTTTGAGCAAATGCAGGATAATTCTGCGTTGGTGGTGTTTACTGAAACCGAGAAACGCCGTAATAGTGATTGCGATTATTTGTTCCGTCCAGATAGTTATTTCTGGTATTTAACCGGTTTTGCCGAGCCGAAATCGGCGTTGTTGCTGATTAAAAAAGACGGCAAAAATGAGAGTGTGATTTTTGTGCGTAAAAAAGATCCGCTAATGGAAACGTGGAATGGTCGTCGTTTGGGGATTGAAAAAGCCCCTGAGACCTTGAGCGTGGATTTGGCATTTGATATTGAGGATATTGCTCGTGTTTTTGCAGAAAAAACGCAGAATTTGACCGCTTGTTACTATGCGAAAGGCTTACAGGAATGGGGCGATAGCATAGTGACAGATGTAGTAGCGGAGCAGTTTGCTGACGTGATTGACTGGCAGCCGATGTTGTCGGAAATGCGTTTGATTAAATCGACAGCGGAGATCGCTTTAATTCAGCAAGCGTGCCATATTTCGGGTTTGGCACATATTCGTGCGATGAAGCAAACCCGCCCAAATCGTTATGAATTAGAAATTGAGGGCGAAATTCAGCACGAATTTACTCGTTTTGGGGCAAGATTCCCGGCTTATAATTCGATTGTAGCAAGCGGTGAAAATGCCTGTATTTTGCACTACAATGAAAATGATCAGGTACTAAAAGACGGTGATTTATTGCTGATTGATGCCGGGGCGGAATTTGCTCACTATGCCGGCGATATTACCCGTACCTTCCCGATTAACGGTAAGTTCTCCGAACCTCAGCGAGAAATTTATCAACTGGTGCTAGACGCAATGAAAGAAGCAGCTAAATGGCTTATTCCGCAAAGTTCGATCAAAATTGCTAATGAAAAGGCAGTACAAGTGCTAACCGAAGGTTTAGTCCGCTTAGGGATTTTGAAGGGCGAAGTGGAGCGGTTAATCGCCGAGAAAGCCTATCGCCAATTTTATATGCACGGCTTAGGGCATTGGTTGGGGCTAGACGTTCACGATGTCGGTAATTATGGCACGGAGCGAGATCGCCCACTTGAAATCGGTATGGTGCTAACGCTTGAGCCGGGGTTATATATTTCAAGTGATGCGGACGTACCAGAGCAATACAAAGGCATTGGTGTACGTATTGAGGATAACTTATTGATTACCGAATATGGCAATAAAAATCTCACTAGCGGCTGCCCAAAAGAAATTGCTGATATTGAAGCAATTATGAATGTTCAGTAGATAGGAAAAGTAAATAACCACAGAACGCACGGAATACACAGAAATTTTTCGTATGACGTGAGAACTGTGGTTTTTTATTACCTAAAAGCTATACATAAAAATAACCACGAACTATATAGCGTTCACAGAATAAATTTTCCGTGTATTCAGTGTAGTCCGTGGTTTTACAAAATAGTGATTAAAGCACTTTTACAATCGCTTCGCAAAGGGCATCAATGTTTTGGTCGGTGATACCTGCAACATTGATACGACCAGAACGTACCACATAGATTGCGAACTCTTCACGTAAGCGATCCACTTGTTCCGGTGTTAAACCACTAAATGAGAACATACCGTTTTGTTGTGCGATAAAGTCGAAATCTTGTTTTGCACCTTTCTCTTTTAATAATTGCACCATACGGTTACGCATATCTTTAATGCGATCACGCATTTCATCTAATTCCGCGACCCATTCCGCACGTAACGCTTCATCACCTAATACACGAGCAACCGCATTTGCACCGTGTGATGCCGGGTTAGAGTAAAGCACACGAATAATCGATTTAATTTGCGTGAATGCTTTATTAGCTACTTCGGCATTTTCTGCCACTAAGGTAAATGCTCCAACACGCTCGCTATATAAACCGAAGTTTTTCGAATATGAACTTGCGATTAATAACTCTTTGTGGTTTTTCACAAACGCACGTAAGCCGTATGCGTCTTGGTCTAAACCGTTACCAAAGCCTTGGTAAGCAAAGTCAAACAATGGTAACCAGCCTTTTTCCGCAGAGAGTTTCGCTAATGCGTCCCATTGTTCAGGGGTTGGGTCGATACCGGTCGGGTTATGGCAGCAACCGTGTAATAACACTACATCGCCGGCTTCCGCTTGGCTTAAATCGGCGAGTAAGTTATCCCAATCTAAACCGTGCGTATCTTTATTGTAATAGCGATAGCCTTTCACATTTAAACCGACCGCTTCTGCAATTGCATTGTGGTTTGGCCAAGTCGGGTTTGAAATCCAGATGTTTTTTGCTGACGTTTGGCGTTTGATAAATTCCGCTGCAATACGTAACGCGCCCGTACCACCTAAACTTTGTGCGGTTTTTGCACGACCTGATGCGATAATTTCCGTCCCTTTACCGAATAAAAGCTCTTGTGTATAAGCGTTAAATGCTTGTACACCGTCAATCGTAAGGTAGTTTTTATTCGTTTCTTGTTCTAACAATAACGCTTCGGCTTTTTTAACCGCTTTTACGATAGGCGTTTTACCTTCCGCATTCATATAAACACCGATACCGAGATTGATTTTCCCTGCACGTTGTTCCGCTTTAAACGCTTCACCTAAACCTAAGATTGGATCTGCCGGAGCAGCCTGAATATGGTTGAACATTGACATGTGTCGTCCTCTAAAAAGTTGTGTTTGAAATTAGAAATACTTATACAATCCATTAGCTATTTTAGCAATAGAAAAGCGGTCTGTTTTCCTAAATTTTTTGCAAATTTTGGAAGAAAACAGACCGCTTGCACTTATTTGAGTTTATTAATTGCCCAATCTAACCCCGAATGGAAATCGTCGGTTAAATGCGGACGAAGCTGCTCGAGTAATTGAATTAACTGAGTTTGTTCCGGATGACATAAATTAATATGTCCGACTTTACGACCGGCACGCACTTCTTTACCATACCAATGTAATTGTGAGAACGGTACTTCCAGCCACGCGTTATTGTGTTCGATACCAATCAGATTCACCATCACACTAGGTGCAATTTGTTTGAGTTGCGGTGTCGGCAAGTCAAGCAATGCGCGTAAATGCAATTCAAACTGGCTGATTGAGCAACCTAATTGCGTCCAGTGTCCGCTGTTATGTACACGAGGAGCGAGTTCATTAATTAATAACGTATCGCCCACCACAAAACATTCCATTGCCATTACGCCGATATAGTCTAAGTCTTGCATAATCGTGCCAAGCATTTGTTCCGCTTGAACTTGGTAAGTTTGCTGATTTGGTAAATTCACATCACAAACGGAGTAACGTAAGATACCGTTTTGCTGCAAGTTATGACTAATCGGATAGAAACGGGTAGAGCCGTCACGGAAACGAGCACCGACAATTGAAATTTCTCCATCAAACGGAATAAATTTTTCTGCAATCACTTCACCGAATAGATCCGGCGTGATTTGGTCAATGCTGTCTTGTGTCACAATCCATTGACCTCTGCCGTCATAGCCGCCAGTACGACGTTTTACCACCACTTTTTCACCGACATTGCTGAATACGCTTTGCCATTGTTCGGCAGATTCCAATAATTGCCATGGTGAAGTAGAAAGTTGGAGTTTATCTAATAAGGATTTTTGGGTGAAACGATCTGCGGTTGTGCCGAATACGTTTAAATTGACAAAATTTTTATGATTACCGAGTAATTGGGTGAGCGGCGTTTCTGTCCAACGCTCGATTTCTGCGGTAATGATACTGTTTGGCTCAATCTCAAAAACCGGTGCATCAAAAGCAAGCGGTTTTACTTCAATATCAAGTGGTGCGCCGGCATAGCGTAACATTCTGCCGAGCTGACCGTTGCCAAGCACATAAATTGGAGGATAAATAGCACTTTTTTGCATTTTTTATGATTCCGTTTGCAGCAAGTTCGAGGGCTGATTTGCTATTTTTTCGGCAAATTGACCGCTTGTTTGGCAAGCAAATCTCGAACTTATTTGGTATTTATTGGATTGTTTAAAAATATTCGGAGAGCGGCTTGCGCAAATCTTGGTTTAATAACACCAATAATTTGATACGAGCTTTTTGTCCACTTAAACCGGTGGTAAAAATGACGTTTTGTTGTTTAAGCTGTTTACCGCCGCCTAAATAGTCATACACATCTTGAGTGACACCGTTAAACGCACGTGAAACTAACACAACAGGAATATCAGCACGTAATAACGCATCTAAACCGGCTAAACAGCTTGGCGGCAAATTACCTGCGCCGAGCGCTTCAATCACGACACCGTCACAACCGTGGTGAGCTAATTGTTCTAATAAGAAACTATCCATTCCGGCGTAACTTTTAACGAGCTGCACGTTAGTACGGGTAATTGTTTGAGCTGGGAAGCGTTCATATTCGATTAATTGTTGGAAATATAACACGCGATTTTTAGCAATTAATCCGCAAGGACCGAATGTTGGCGTTTGGAATGTCGCTACGTTGGTCGTATGCGTTTTAGTCACAAATTTAGCGTTATGAATTTCATCATTCATAACTACTAATACGCCTTTGCCTTGGCTTTCCGGACAAAGTGCAACCAAAATTGCACTTTGTAAGTTAATTAAACCGTCCGAGCCTAATTCGTTGCTTGAACGCATGGCACCGGTAATTGCAACCGGCACGTTTACATCAAGGGCTAAATCAAGAAAATAGGCGGTTTCTTCTAACGTATCCGTACCGTGGGTAATCACAATACCATCATAGTTTTCTTCATTGACCGCTTTTTCAATACGTGTTTTCAATAACAACCAATGCTGTAAAGTAATATGCGGTGAAGGCACATTCAGTACAGATTCTTGACTGAGCTGAGCAGGGTGGTTTAAACGTTCTAACGCGGCAAGTAGTGGATTTTTCTCAGAAGGCGAAACCTTACCGTCTTCGCCTTCACTCATTGAAATAGTACCGCCTGTATGTAGGATTAAAAGTTTCTTTGTCATGAAAAATAGATTAATTACGTGGATCTGGATTATCTAAGACAGATTGCGTTTGTTCATTGCGGAATGCGTGTAATTTTTTCGCTAATTCAGGATTAAAAGCCGCTAAAATTTGTGCAGCTAATAAACCGGCATTCGCTGCACCTGCAGGGCCAATCGCAAGTGTACCAACCGGAATGCCTTTCGGCATTTGAACGATAGAGTATAAACTATCTACGCCGCTTAGCATCGAACTTTTTACCGGCACGCCTAGCACAGGTACAATCGTTTTTGCCGCAATCATACCCGGTAAATGTGCCGCTCCGCCTGCACCTGCGATAATCACTTTATAGCCGTTTTGTTCGGCACATTCCGCAAACGAGAAAAGTTTATCCGGCGTACGATGCGCCGAAACCACTTCAACATGATAAGCAAGGTTAAATTGATCTAAGATTTGTGTTGCTTCGGACATCGTTGCCCAGTCGCTTTTTGAACCCATAACAATCGCAATTTCAGGTTTTTGTGACATAGTTGTTCCTTTAGAAGTGAATGGAGGAAATATTTCAAGTATAGCACGATAGGCAAACGATTGCTTGCTAAATTATGTTAACTGAAAACAATCTGAGCAATGTAAAGAATTATCCACAAAGCACAATTTAAAGCTATTAAATAGGTGATGAAATGTGTTACTATATGCGACCATTTTTTCAAATTCATGTAGTTGCAATCAGAACCGGAGATAGAATATATATGACGAGTAGTGCGAATAAACGTTCAGTAATGACCCTTTTTTCAGATAAAAATGATGTGTATAGTCATCAAGTACGAATCGTATTAGCGGAAAAAGGCGTTCCTTACGAAATTGAGAATATTAGCCCTGATACAATTTCTGAAGATTTAATGGAAGTAAATCCTTACGGTAACGTACCCACATTAGTTGATCGTGACTTAGTGTTATTTAATTCGCGCATCATTATGGAATATCTTGATGAGCGTTTTCCTCATCCGCCGTTAATGCCTGTATATCCGGTGTTGCGTGGTAAATGTCGCTTAACCATGCACCGTATTGAGCAAGATTGGTACTCGCTGATTGATATCGTGAATAAAGACCCTGAGTCAAAAGAGGCGAAAAAAGCCTTACTTCAATTACGTGATGAAATGTTAGCTTTAGGTCCGGTATTTGCAGCAACGCCTTATTTCATGAATGAAGAGTTTAGTTTAGTGGATTGTTATGTTGCACCATTGCTATGGAAAATGCACAACTTAGGTGTTGAGTTTACTGGTGCTGGTAGCAAAGCTATCAAGGCATATATGACTCGAGTTTTTCAACGTGAAAGTTTTGTACAATCAATTGGTGGGGCTGCGCCTAAACATTTAATGGACGAAAAAGACTAATGAAACCTTTACGCCCTTATCTTTATCATGCTTATTACAGCTGGATTATCGATAATGACAATACGCCTTACTTGCTAGTCAATACGGATTATCCGGATGTGGATGTGCCAACAGAATTTATTCGTGATGGTAAGATTATCTTAAATATTGCACCTCGTTCTATCGGGCAATATGTCGTAACCGATGAAGCGATTCGTTTTAATGCGCGTTTCCAAGGCATGTTACGAGACGTATATATTCCACTTGGTGCATTAGAAGCAATTTATGCACAAGAAACGGGGGATGGAGTCATGTTCCAAGATGAGCCTTATTATAGTGAACAAGCCTATCATGAACGCAATGCGCTTTCACATGAAGAAACAACTAAATCTAAAGCAGTGAAGAAAAAGGCATCACATTTAAAACTCGTCAAATAATTTTTCATTGATTTGTAAGCGGTTAAATTTCATCAAAGTTTTGCAATTTTTGAGAGAAATTTAACCGCTTATCTTTTGGGGTCAGATCAATAAGGTGGCTTTTTTTATGTTTTGGATCTTGTTACGCTGTTGTTTGCGCAATAACAGGTGACTGTGAACGAGTTACGCCTGCCATATCAGTAAGTTCATCCATACGATTAATTGTAATGTATTTACCTTGTACAGTAATCATACCACTCTTTTGGAAACGACCTAATAAACGGCTGATAGTTTCAATGGTTAAACCTAAATAGTTGCCGATATCTCCACGTGTCATCGTTAAACGGAATTCACGAGCAGAGAAACCACGAGCAGAGTAGCGTTGAGACAGATTATGCAAAAATGCGGCTAATTTCTCTTCTGCACTCATTTTTGAAAGTAAAAGAATCATTTCTTGATCACTTTTAATTTCATTACTCATTAAACGCATAATTTGATGACGGATTTTAGGCATTTTACCTGCAAGGTCATCAAGAATATCAAATGGAATTTCGCAAATCATTGACGTTTCAAGCGCTTGTGCGAAGCCAACGTGCTTCATATTAGTAATCGCATCAAAACCCACTAAATCACCGGGTAAATGAAAAGCAGTAATTTGCTCTTCACCACTTTCGCTAATTGTATAGCTTTTAATTGTGCCTGAACGAATAGCATAAATAGAACGAAGTTCATCACCTGATTGGAAAATAATCTGCGATTTTTGAACAGGTTTTTTACGTTCAATGATATTATCCAGCTGAGTTAATTCATGTTCATTCAACGTGAATGGTAAACAAAGCTGACTAATACTACAATTTTGGCAATGAATGGTACAAGCTGTACGATTCGTATTTTTTACGTCAGAAACGATTTTCATAGGACTTACCGTATGTAAAGTAGGCAAAAGTTTGATTTGGCGCAAAT
The DNA here is from genome assembly GCF_900636745.1 of Actinobacillus equuli. Lineage (NCBI taxonomy): Bacteria > Pseudomonadati > Pseudomonadota > Gammaproteobacteria > Pasteurellales > Pasteurellaceae > Actinobacillus > Actinobacillus equuli. The sequence continues at coordinate 2,419,900 of NZ_LR134310.1, forward strand.
ATTATCACTAATTATCGTTAGAATAAAGATGCAACTGAATTAATTTAAATCAAAAAGTTATTTTCAATACTGCTTTTATTTTCATTTTGAAGAAAACTGACTCCATTATTTGAAACATTTTTTCAAAAATGAGATCTAGTTCAAACTTTAATTGGAAAGAGTATGCTAGTATTTGAATCAAAGATAAGATTTAGACAGGTAAATAAGGAGTCTATTATGTACAAACATATTTTAGTCGCAGTTGATCTTTCTGAAGAGAGTCTCATTTTACTCCGTAAAGGTGCAAATCTTGCTGAAAAATGTGGAGCTAAGCTTTCACTAATCCACGTAGATGTCAATTTTTCAGATCTCTATACAGGTTTAATCGACATTAATATGTCTTCTGTACAAGATAGTGTCGTGCAAGAAACTACAAAAGCACTCAATGAGCTCTCCACTAAAATCTCATATCCAGTATCAGAATGCCTAAATGGCACGGGGGATTTCAGCCAAGTATTGGAAGAAGCAGTTGAAAAACATCAAATTGACTTATTAATTACCGGACACCACCAAGATTTCTGGAGTAAATTTATGTCTTCAACTCGTCAAGTGATGAATAATGTTAGTGTTGATATGCTCGTCGTGCCGCTAGCTGATGAATAAGTCTTTATAAGACGGTTTTAGAATTGACCGCTTGGAAACATCTTGGTTTTCAAGCGGTCTTTTTGATGTATTGTTTTAAAAATAAATTAAAAAGTTTTTTACTTGCCAATTAGCAAAGAAAAGAAAAACGTGTAGAATAGTAGGGCTTACAACTAACATTATTATTTGTTATACATTTTTAGAGTACTATTTAAATGAAAACAACTTCAGAAATTAGACAATCCTTCTTGGATTTCTTCCATAGTAAGGGACATACCGTTGTACCAAGCAGTTCTTTGGTACCAGAGAATGACCCTACTTTATTATTTACGAATGCAGGGATGAACCAATTTAAAGATGTTTTTCTCGGCTTAGAAAAACGACCTTATACCCGAGCGACTACCGCACAACGTTGTGTCCGTGCCGGCGGTAAACATAATGACTTAGAAAATGTAGGTTACACGGCACGCCATCATACTTTCTTTGAAATGATGGGGAACTTCAGTTTTGGTGATTATTTTAAACAAGATGCTATTCAATTCGGCTGGGAATATTTAACTTCTCCGCAATGGCTTGGTCTTCCGAAAGAAAAATTATATGTAACAGTTTATGAGACGGATGATGAAGCTTATGATATTTGGAACAAAATCGTAGGTGTACCGACTGATCATATTATTCGTATCGGCGATAATAAAGGTGCACCGTATGCTTCGGACAATTTCTGGGCAATGGGGGATACTGGCCCGTGCGGTCCTTGTACTGAAATCTTTTATGATCACGGCGATACTTTCTGGGGTGGTTTACCGGGAACGCCGGAAGAAGATGGTGACCGTTATATCGAAGTATGGAACATCGTATTCATGCAATTTAACCGTCAAGCAGACGGTACAATGGAAAAGTTACCGAAACCGTCTGTAGATACGGGTATGGGTTTAGAGCGTATGACAGCAGTAATGCAGCACGTAAACTCAAACTATGAAACGGATATATTCCAAACATTGATTAAAGAAGTTGCAGGTTTATTGAATGTAACCGACTTAGACAATAAATCTTTACGTGTAGTAGCAGACCATATTCGTGCTTGTTCATACTTAATTGCGGATGGTGTTATTCCGTCAAATGAAGGACGTGGTTATGTGTTACGCCGTATTATTCGTCGTGCGGTACGTCATGGTAACTTGTTAGGTGCAAAAGAAGCGTTCTTCTACAAATTAGTACCTACACTTGCAACCGTAATGGGACATGCAGGTGAGATTTTAACTCAAAAACAAGCACATATTCAGAAAACATTAAAAGCGGAAGAAGAGCAGTTTGCCCGTACGCTTGAGCGCGGTTTAGCATTATTAGAAGATGCACTAACTAAAGTAGAAAATAATACGCTTTCAGGTGAAGTTGCATTTAAACTTTATGATACTTACGGCTTCCCGCTAGATTTAACCGCTGACGTGTGTCGTGAACGTAATATTACGATTGATGAAGCAGGCTTTGAAGCAGAAATGAGTGCACAGCGTGAGCGTGCTAAAGCAAGCAGTAACTTTGGTACCGACTATAACAACGTGATCAAAGTGGATGGACAAACAGATTTTATCGGTTACGATAATTTAGAAGCTCAAGCGACAGTTGTTGGTTTATTCAGTAATGGTAAAGCGGTTGACACAATCCAATCAGGTGAGTCTGCGGTTATTATTCTTGATCAAACCCCATTCTATGCAGAAATGGGCGGACAAGTAGGCGATAGCGGTTTAATTTCTACTGAAATTTGCGAATTTACTGTAAGTGATACTCAAAAATATGGTCAAGTGTTTGGACATATCGGTCAATTAACATCGGGTAGCCTATCAATTGGAGATAAAGTAACGGCTTATGTAGAAGTAAATCGTCGTAAGGCAATTACAGCAAACCACAGTGCAACACACTTATTACATTCAGCATTACGTGAAGTATTAGGTGATCATGTGGCACAGAAAGGCTCGTTGGTTTCTGAAGAAGCATTGCGTTTTGACTTCTCGCAACCGGAAGCAATCACAAAAGCACAGCTAGAAGAGATTGAGCGTATCGTGAACCGTAAGATTCGTGAAAATATTCAGGTTGTTATCGAAACGATGAATATTGAGTCTGCGAAACAAAAAGGTGCGATGGCGTTATTCGGTGAGAAATATGGTGATGTTGTCCGAGTAGTCGGTATGACAGAGTTCTCAATTGAACTTTGTGGTGGTACTCACGTCCAATATACGGGTGAGATTGGTTTATTTAAACTAGTTTCGGAAGGTGCTGTTGCTGCAGGTGTAAGGCGTGTAGAGGCCGTAACAGGCGAAAAAGCAATGAATTGGTTGCATAATCAGCAAAGAATAATTCAGCAAAGTGCAGAATTATTAAAAGCTGATAGTAACTCATTAGTTGAAAAAATTCAGCAGCTTCAAGATAAGGCTAAGCGAACAGAAAAAGAGCTCCAACAGCTTAAAGATAAATTTGCTGCTCAAGCTGGTTCTGAATTAGCAAAACAAGCAGACCAAATTAACGGGGTAAATGTCATTATTCAGAAACTTGAAGGTGTAGAAACTAAATCGTTACGTACGATGGTTGATGACCTGAAAAACCAATTTGAAAATGCCATTGTAGTTTTTGGTAGCGTAGCAGATGATAAAGTAAACTTAATTGTTGGTGTTACGAAAGATCTATCAAGCAAAGTTAATGCTGGTGAACTTGTGAGTGTGATGGCACAACAGGTAGGTGGAAAAGGCGGTGGTCGTGCTGATATGGCTATGGCTGGTGGTTCAGAACCACAACAGCTTGATTCAGCACTCAAACTTGCGCAAGAATGGATTCAAGCTAAACTTTAATAATTCAAAAAAGGCAAGACCTTAAGGATAAGGTCTTGTCGTAAAAGTTCTATATGAGTTATAAGTGTGTAATAGAACTTTAACCCAGGAGATTAACTATGCTTATACTAACTCGTAAAATTGGGGAAAGTTTACTAATAGGGGACAATGTTGAGATAACTGTACTCAGTGTTCGAGGTAATCAAGTCAAATTAGGTGTAAATGCACCAAAAGAAATCTCAGTTCACCGTGAGGAGATTTATCATAAAATTAAAGCATTGGCAGATGATACTATTGATGAGAAGCAGGAATAAATATTTCTCCGGTTAGTAGACGAAAAGATTCAAGCTCTGAATATTATTGGCACAAACAGAATTAAATCATTATTGTCTATTTACGTGTTATATAAGTAGATAGAACCATTCCGATAGCGTGACTGTGTTAGTTAGATAGTCTAAGTTACGACAATAAGCGTTTTAATACATGAGGGAAAAACATTAATGCAAGAAAAAAAGATGAACTTCTTGCGTTACTTCGTCAATAATTGGTAAAATTTAGACAGAATTAAGCCGCTTACATAGCATTGTAAGCGGTTTTTTATCAATACGCATAAAGCGTATTATCTGTTGATGCAACGGCATCTATTTATAAGGATTATATAATGAAAGTGATTATTCCTGTAGCGGGTCTAGGTACTCGTATGCTTCCAGCAACTAAGGCGATTCCAAAGGAAATGTTAACGATTGCGGATAAGCCATTAATTCAATATATTGTTAATGAATGTGTAGCTGCAGGCATTAAAGAAATTGTATTAGTAACACATTCTTCAAAAAATGCTATTGAAAACCATTTTGACACTTCTTTTGAGCTTGAAACAATGTTAGAAAAGCGTGTAAAACGCCAATTATTAGATGAGGTACGTTCAATTGTACCAAAAGACGTGACATTAATGCATGTTCGTCAAGGACAAGCAAAAGGTTTAGGTCACGCAGTACTATGTGGTAGAGCGGTGGTTGGTAATGAACCATTTGCCGTTGTACTTCCTGATGTAATTTTAGCAGATTTCACGGCAAATCAAAAAACAGAAAACCTTGCAGCAATGATCAAACGTTTTAATGAAACGAAGCATAGTCAAATTATGGTTGCACCGGTACCAAAAGAAGATGTTAGTAGCTATGGTGTAGCAGATTGTGCAGGTGTAGATATTCCGGCAGGTGCAACAGCGAAAATTGTAAAAATGGTTGAAAAGCCAAGTGTGGAAGAGGCTCCGTCTAACTTAGCGGTTGTGGGGCGTTATGTGTTTTCTGAAAACATTTGGGATCTACTTGAAAAAACACCGGTAGGTGTAGGTGATGAAATTCAATTAACGGATGCAATTGATATGTTAATTGAGCAAGAAACTGTGGAAGCATTCCACATGACAGGTCGTACTTTCGACTGTGGTGACAAGTTAGGCTATATGCAAGCATTTACTGAGTATAGCTTACGTCATGATAAGTTTGGAGATGAGTTTAAGGACTTTATCAAACAATTAGCCAAAACATTATAATTTATAAAAAAGGCGCTTTTGTAGCGCCTTTCCTTTCGTACAAGAAACTTCCTAAATAATTATTTAAATTGTGTTTGTTCTTCAAGATCCTCGATTGCTTTTAAGCACTTCATCTTGCGGTATTCCGTCTCCTGAATTTGTCTTTCGAACAAAACTTTTTCTGCTTCCGAAGCGTTATAACGTTTTTCAACCAACCAACTAATTTTCTCATTTAATGCTCTTAATGCTTTCCGATATTCATTCAAACGACGAGTAGGTGCAAGCGAATGAATATTTTTGGGAAATTGAAATGATGACTGAAAAAGTAGTGTTTCAGTATTGCCGTTCGTTAATTTTAAGATTTTGACAGCTTGCGTTAATGCTTCATATTGATGAAAAAGTTTAGCGGCATACGCATTAGCGTAATCTTCGGAATTCTGTTTGTTTAATTCATTTGCTGTTTGCATTATTTCTTGAACAAAAAAGGATACTTTTTGCTTTTGCGTAGAGAAAATATTCTCAGAAATAATCACTTCATGTTCATCAAAAGGTAAAAATATATCTAATTGTTTTTGTACTAAAGCTGGGAAATATCTAATCATATCGGTGTAATTCAAATGTAACTTATAGCTATTATAAATTGATTTTTAATGATTGTAACCGTTTGCGTTTGTATAAAAACTCCACTAAAGAATAAGATTTTTCTAAATTTGTGAACTTTATCACAAAAAAAATAACTTTTTTTGTAAGTTTAATAAATATCAAAGTTATCTTAAAAAATCATTGCATATCAATATGTTAGATAAAAATTAAATTTGGAGTATTTTATCTTTTTTTACGCAAATTTCATTTTAATTTGTAAATATTTTATGTAACTAATTGTTTTAAAAGGTTTTTTTATATTGGGGTATTTGGAGTATGGCCCTATTGACAGGTTATGTTGATTTTGCCATTATTCGCTCGCAATCACATTTACTGGAGAATATCTCACATAGTAAATGTTAGTTTTGGAAAATTACTCTTACACCTTATCGAGAGTAGTTTTAAATAAACTTAAAATTAAAAATTAAGGTGAACATTATGAAAAAAACTCTAGTTGCATTAGCAGTAACAGCATTCGCGGCATCAGCTTCAGCGGTAACAGTATATGACGCAGAAGGTACTAAAGTACAACTTGACGGTTCTATCCGTTTAGTAATGGAACAAGCAGGTGAAAAAGTTAAAGCTGCTAATGGTGCTAAATTTGGTGAAACCAAATCAAATTTACGTAATGCAGGTAGCCGTATCGGTGTGCGTGTAAACCACGATTTAGGTGATGGTTTCTTCGCATTAGGTCGTGCTGAATTCCGTTTTGACGGTCACAATTCTGGTCGTGACAAATTTGGTGATATCTATGCAAAACGTGCATATGCAGGTTTAGGTAAAAAAGAGTTAGGTGAAGTAACATTTGGTCGCCAATTAACTATTGCAGATGACTACGGTCAAACAGATGATTACGAGTATGGTATTGTGCCTTCATATATTGATACAGCGGGTAATGCTGTAGTACGTTACGATTATAAAGGTATCGAAGGATTACAAATTGGTGCAAACTATAACTTCGCTCAAAATACAAATGATAAAGGTGCAGCATTAACACCAGCAATTAAAAATGGTTTTGGTTTAGGTGCGGTATATGAGACTCAACTAGGTGGTAATACCTTTAATGTTGAAGGTGGTTACGGTCGTACTAATTATGAGACTGGTACTAACTTTAAACACTACAAAGATGGTTATGAGATCGCATTAGGTTATACTTTAGGCGATCTAAAATTAGTAGGTGATTTTGGTTATGGATACCAAAAAGCAGATGAAGCGCGTACCAAATCGTTCTATGTAGCGCCTGGCTTCCAATATCAAGTAATCCCAGCTTCACGTATCTATGGTAACTACTTATATGAACGCGCTGAAACAACATTAGCCGATGAAGATGCAGCGAAAGCTAAGAAACATGGTTTCTTATTAGGTGTTGACTATAAATTACATAAACAAGTTATAGTATTTGTGGAAGGTAAATTAGTCCAAACTAAAGCATATATTGCAGCGAATAAAGGTTACGAGTACCAAGGTAAAACAACTGATAAAGCTATCGGTGTAGGTATGCGTGTTTACTGGTAATATCTTACCAACGCTTACTAAAAAATAAGCTTAAAACCCCAATGGTGAAAACTATTGGGGTTTTGTTTTTTTATACTTAATATGCGGAAATATGGGGGGATGTAAACCAATTAAGAAATTAGTACAAACAAGTTTGTATTTAACATAATCTACATTATGCGAAGTAAAATGATTGTAAGTCATTGATTAATAAGGGTTATTTGCTTTCTGTGTTGCTTACAAGCTCAATTGTTGAGTTTTCATCAAAATTGTACGTAATCCCTTTACGACCACCTTCCATCGCCCATTCACGTGGATAAACCAACACCATTACCAATTTATTCTTAAATTGTTCAATGGTTCGCTTAAGATTGTCATTCACACAACGATCATCTAATTTAACTTCTTGAGTTGATGTATTGTAGCCGCCGTAGCCGTCAGGCTCTTGAAGCTGTAAACCTAAATTGTGCTTATCTTTAACTTCACCGGTTTCACGATTAGTGAATGATGAATTTTTGTATCCTTTGAGAATACCGACGATATAAAAACCTGTACGCATAAAATGCTCCTTTTAAATGCTATTTAACTTTAAACTACCAAAAAACTTAAGCAATCAACCGTAGCTTCGGCATATTGCTTGGATACTGATAAAAATCCGGGGCCTTAAATGGTTTAACGAAGATCTGTTCGCAAGAAATCACTCGGACAGCTTGGAATTTTTCAATATCGCAAGGGTTTGCAATATCTATCCCGATTTTACGTAATCTTGCGCGATGTAATTTAAATTGGGCTTCTTTCAAAAAAAGGTTCTGTCCATTAGCCCATAACATAGCGTAATAAGCAGTCGTATTAGCTTTACGCAAAGTATCGACTATCCCCTCAGAAACAAGCTGTTCCGCTATCGTTTCTAGTTTCACTTCACTGACACTTAATCTTCTATACATATCTAAAAAACCTTTCTGTAATGCTTCTAAACCCGAAAAATCACTCAAACCCCAATAACAAAGCCCTTCACGTTGTAAATAACGAGATTTTAATTTTTGTTCGAATCGGACTACTCCATTCTCCTCGCAATAGTCATAGACCTTTTTGTAATAAGTGAACTCCTTTGAATCGAAACCAAACTTATTTTTAATCTTGTCAAAAGAATGTATTAAAAGCTCTTCGTGTTTGATATAGCAGGATGGGTAAATCAGATTGGCATTACCCTTTGCGCTTAACCAATCGACTGTGCAGCCATTAGTGTGTAATCGACCGATTGAGTTACGGTAACGCATTTGAGAAAGAGCCTTGAGAAATGTACGTTCATTACCTCGACCGACTGAAACATTAGTGGTGATGTCTAAACGCTTGATGATGGCACCGTTTGAAAAAGTTCTTACTTTTTCGCCGTCTTTGCCTTGTCCGTGGAAAATCTCTGTACAACGAGTAAATAATGGAAGTTTAAGAGAGAAAAGAATGTTGTTAAAACAAGAAACACAAGAATCAATATCAGTAAAACCTAATACATTTTCAACTTTATTCCAACGGCTTGGGTTCCCTTCCATTCGAATAACGGAACCGGAAACCTTGATAGAAACCTCATCGCAATAGCTGCCTTTATGACGATATTTTCCGGTTCTTATGCCCTGCTGAACTTCTCCGGTATCAAGATGAATGCCTATCACACCGAAATCAAAAATAGACGCAAGCGTAGATTCGGGAATCTCGAATCCAAAATCTTGTTCTATTGTGAGCCAGTCAATGTGATAATTCATAAAAATCTACCGCATGCAAACATACATTGATAAAAAATATAATATATTTATATACCGCATGCAAGCATATTTACATACAAAAGACATAAAAAACTTATAATGATAGATGAATTTTTATCAATCAAAGAGAATAAAAAATGAGCACAAGAAAAGACACTTCCGTTAGAATTAACGAACAAAGACGTAATAAATTAGAAATGTTAGCAATAGAAATTAGCCATAAAAGTGGACGATTAACAAAAATGAGTGACATAGTAAATCATTTGCTTGATAACTACTTAAATGAAGCAAAGCAAGACCTAATTCACCAGCCTAAAGAAAATAAGAAATGATAAAAAGTGCAAAATCTTGCACTAAAGTTCAACTATAAAAGTATGGAAAACCATACCAAAGTTCGGGTGTTACAGAACTCCCGAACTTCTCCGCTTGCTTTTTAAACACCTATCACCGGTGAAACCTTCTGCCGGAAACCTTGCGATAAGTGCGTATAAACTCGTCTAAATCAATGGGAACATCAGAATGAACCAACTCTTGCAAAAACAACATAAAGTGTTCTAGCTGCTGAAATCGTTTATCAGTTGTAGCTGGAGGCTCGTTCCTATCATAACGAAAACGGACTTCAAGGGAATCGACGGTAAGATAAATACGATGTTCGGTCATTTTTAAGAGCTTGACGGCTTCAAAGAAGTGTTGAGGAGTGATGTGAGAAAGGGTGATATCAGCCATAAATTACCTAATTTAAAGCCTTACATCGCATAACAACAGGTTATGTATAAATTCTCAGGCAGTAAGGGAGATTATCACTGCCCGAGAATTCAACATAACCTGATAAACATTATGCGAAATAAGGCTCTTTAATATTTTGTAAAGATTACTATCGTCTTGGTTTTGCAGGGAGTGCGAATGCTTCGCACATGTTCCGCTGAACCGCAAGCGGTTCGCTTACGTCATGGGATTTTACACGGTAAAATCCCCCGACACCCCCTATTTTTCACAGATAATAAAGCCTAAGTTATTAATTTTTGTTATTTTTGAATCAGAAAAGATCACTTTTGAGTTGATTTTAATATCCGTTTTGAAGAATAGGTCATAGCACATATTGATTTTACGTTCGGCTGTCTGATTAAACTTAACACAGTTAAAGCGGTCTTCGCAGAATGATACACTTAAATCTACCGCATTACGTCTAAATCTCACCCTAAAACCTTGCTCCACAACGTCAAAGCGCTTTGATGTAGATTCCGATACTGGGCTACGAATCGTTTCATCAAATTCAAATCTTGATTCGCTCAACGATTCACAATAATCACCTTCCACGCAAGAAATAAAAGTTCTGGAATAAGTAAAGTTATCTGATTGAGAATTAAAAAAGTCGGCGACATTCTTATTCACGAGTAAGAAATTCATGCCTAGCCCAAGCTTCTTATTTAATGAAAATGGAGCTAATGAGTTAAGTAATTCATCAAAAAAAGAGACCTTCTTATCTATTTCTGTACGTGAATAAATATAAACAACCGGTTTAACAAAAGCGGTATTAAATTTTAAACCTTCTCTGTCACTTTCGATTTTGCCGGCAATTACTCTATAGTCTTTGAAATTATCCGGATTATTATTTACATCGAAATAACTCAGCTCTTTCGGCACTTCATAAGCGGCAGAATATTCTTGATAAGGTTCTTGAATGAATTCCGGCTCTTGTGCAATAGCAGGATTTAACTCTTTTTTCGATAACTCAATCGTTCCATCCTCATTCTTCATACATGTATAACCATTTGATACACACGATTTTAAGAGGTTAGATTCGGTCAATTCTCCTATAAAATAAAAAGGGCTGTCTCCAGAAACATATATGTTTAAATTCTGTGGATACGTCATTTTTAAATCATTAACGTTAGAAATATCTACTTGCTGTTTAGCGTTGGAATTTTTTGATATTACAAACATTAATATTATCAATGTTAGCAATTCTTTCATAGTTGTCCCCTTTTTTAATAATAAAATAGCTAATATCGCCTATCTGATTCATGGAAATTAAACTGACACATTCGGTATTATTTGTACTGGTTTTTGATTTTGGTTTTTCTATATTTTTTTCTGGTTTTTCATATTTATCTAACAAATCATAGAGATAATAGAAAGAGCCAGACAAACAAAAAATAGAAGAAAATAATATCAGTTTAAATTGTGCTGATTTAAAAAAGTTTTGTCTGCTATCAATGATATTTTGTTTCCCATTGACACCATCAAAGCTTTTATAAAGTTGGAATATTTCATCAGAATATTTATTATGGTACTGAGCAATTAATGATGTTTTTGTCGTTTTTACTCCGATAAAAACATCTACCCGATAGCGTTTAGAAAAACCGAGCATGGTCATTTTACGCATCACAAATGTAGATTCGATTCTATCTTTGATAAAACGAGGAATTCCGGTGATTGATTGGTTAATCACGATAAGATCACAACAATCCCCTTTCTCATTTGTAAAATGTCTATGTTCGGCAATAAACGAGCGGTGATTCGGATGAATTTTGTCACTAGGAAAGATTCTCCATACTTCATCTAAACAGATTAAATCTCCTGCCTTGCAAAAGGTGTTCTCTGCCCCTTTAAACGGGAAAAAATCCTCTTTCTGACAATCTGAATCGGTTACTTTACGTAGCTTGCCCAACGATTCACGGGAGATTTTCTTGTCTTTGCTTAAGCAATAATCAATTAGCTTTTCTTCAGAAATACCTTCAATATTTGTGACGATGTTTCGACCTTTTCTGAAATTTTCCAAAATCACCGAAGACACTACTTCATAAGACTTCCCAGAACCGGGAATACCGGTATAAGCAAAAATAGACATAACATTAACCTACGAATGGAATACGACGAATCATAAATCTTGTCATATAAGCACTTAAAATCATTTGAAGACCAACATCAATCTTAAATGCGGATAAGAAAAATAAAGCCTCCGAAGGAATAGAATCAAAATATTGCTGTAATTCTTGCTCAGGAATAAATACTTCAAAAAGTATTGGAATAACTTCAGTAACAACTAAAAATATAATTGCGAATACAACAAATTTAATTACTAGGGATTTAAATATAAATGATAAAATTCCTGAAAAAGATTTTGATAGAAAAGAAATAATTGCGCCCATAAAATACCCTATGCAGATAAAATAACTCGTAAGGAAACAATTCCCCAAATGAATAAAAATATAGAACTTAATAATTCAGCTGAACCTTTAAAAACTTGGCAATGAACATCAACTTTTTCATTAATTACTAAAAATTTAGTGTTGAAATTTATATCTAAAGGAGGGCAGCTTCCACCACTGAAAGATAAATTAGGAATAAATCCTTCTTTACTTTTTTTTAATTCATTAAACGCCTTTTTAATATCAAATTCTTCCAATTCAGGGTAAGTTAGATCTCCATTACCATGTTCTTTATCTCCATCTCCTTCGCTTTTACCGGTACCGAGTCCCTTTCCATTTCCAGTACCCTTATCACTATGTCCGGAACCTCCATGATTACCACCCGAACCACTTGCAGCAGAACCATTACTTCCACCGTTCGGAGATGAACCGGAATTTCCACCGGAACCCCTTAATTCATTGATTCCGTTTCTTGCATCTGTAGCACCTTGACCAGAACTCCCCTTTGGCTCTTGCTTAGAAGAAGCATAATTTTCTAATGTATCTCTATCACAATTTGTTTCATTACATACACCAATGACTGGATTTCCTTCTTCATCTGAACCCTCTTTATTAAATGCACAAACAGAAGAACCATCTTTTGAAATCGCACATCTATCCGTTCCATTTTCAAAGCCTAAGAATTCATCGGATTCCCCTTCTTTCTGTACTTTGCCATTTGCTAGAGTATCGACTAATGATTGTGCTATATCACAATTACCCGCTTTTAAAGCCTTTTTTAAAGCACTAAGTAAAGGCTTTCTATAGTTCTCACCTACAGAGAATCTTATTTGTTGTGCATATTTAAATGCACCGTCAGCAAAAAATTTATCTTTAAAATTCGTTCCATAGTTAAAAACAATGCTGTATTGATCTAACTTAATATCTAAATAATCTCTTTGAGCGTGAGGGTCTCCGTCTTCATTCATTCCAGCCGTAGACATTTTTAAATCACATTTAGACATGTCATAATCATTCGATGAATTCTTTTTAGAATCAATACGATAGACATAACCGACTTTAGACCATTGGGCGATAGCAAAAACATCCATAGAAATAAAAGAGAATAAAAATAATATGCTTAATTTAATCCGGTTATTACAGCCCAAGCGCATACGATACCCCACACGAAAAAAATAAATTGCCACATAATTAATTCCTTATCGTAGATAAAAAAAGAGGAGGTGCGTCCTCATACTTGCGGGCGCCTCCTCCTCCTTTTTTATCTACGTATTAAATACGTTTCATCATACCAAGCACAGAACGTACACCGATGCCGACAGCTAAGAAACCACCGACGGCAACACCAAGAGCAACGATAGCTGTTTTTGCATCAGAAAGATCTACACCTGAAGCAATATCACCAACACCGTTTGCATTTGCTACACCGGCTAACGCTAGAGAACCAACGATCACCGCACCTTTAGCTAATTTACTTTTAAACATATAAAGTCTCCTTTTATAAAATTTTAATAAATACAACAGTTACGCTCTAATTTGTTTTAAAATCAAGCCTACAGTCTTAGCAAAAAACCAGAGCGAAACCGTTGCAGAAAATGAAACAAAGAAAAATCCGGAGTATTCGGAATAGTCTATTGTTTCTTTTGATGAAGGCTCTACCGGAACCTTCAAGATCACTTCCCTACAATTCAAATTATCAGCCTCACAAATTTGAGATTGAAGAGAGATGAAATTCATATAAAATTGCCTCTATTTAACAGAATATTACATTATGCGAAGTAAAATGATTGTAAGTCATTGATTAATAAGGGTTATTTGCTTTCTGTGTTGCTTACAAGCTCAATTGTTGAGTTTTCATCAAAATTGTACGTAATCCCTTTACGACCACCTTCCATCGCCCATTCACGTGGATAAACCAACACCATTACCAATTTATTCTTAAATTGTTCAATGGTTCGCTTAAGATTGTCATTCACACAACGATCATCTAATTTAACTTCTTGAGTTGATGTATTGTAGCCGCCGTAGCCGTCAGGCTCTTGAAGCTGTAAACCTAAATTGTGCTTATCTTTAACTTCACCGGTTTCACGATTAGTGAATGATGAATTTTTGTATCCTTTGAGAATACCGACGATATAAAAACCTGTACGCATAAAATGCTCCTTTTAAATGCTATTTAACTTTAAACTACCAAAAAACTTAAGCAATCAACCGTAGCTTCGGCATATTGCTTGGATACTGATAAAAATCCGGGGCCTTAAATGGTTTAACGAAGATCTGTTCGCAAGAAATCACTCGGACAGCTTGGAATTTTTCAATATCGCAAGGGTTTGCAATATCTATCCCGATTTTACGTAATCTTGCGCGATGTAATTTAAATTGGGCTTCTTTCAAAAAAAGGTTCTGTCCATTAGCCCATAACATAGCGTAATAAGCAGTCGTATTAGCTTTACGCAAAGTATCGACTATCCCCTCAGAAACAAGCTGTTCCGCTATCGTTTCTAGTTTCACTTCACTGACACTTAATCTTCTATACATATCTAAAAAACCTTTCTGTAATGCTTCTAAACCCGAAAAATCACTCAAACCCCAATAACAAAGCCCTTCACGTTGTAAATAACGAGATTTTAATTTTTGTTCGAATCGGACTACTCCATTCTCCTCGCAATAGTCATAGACCTTTTTGTAATAAGTGAACTCCTTTGAATCGAAACCAAACTTATTTTTAATCTTGTCAAAAGAATGTATTAAAAGCTCTTCGTGTTTGATATAGCAGGATGGGTAAATCAGATTGGCATTACCCTTTGCGCTTAACCAATCGACTGTGCAGCCATTAGTGTGTAATCGACCGATTGAGTTACGGTAACGCATTTGAGAAAGAGCCTTGAGAAATGTACGTTCATTACCTCGACCGACTGAAACATTAGTGGTGATGTCTAAACGCTTGATGATGGCACCGTTTGAAAAAGTTCTTACTTTTTCGCCGTCTTTGCCTTGTCCGTGGAAAATCTCTGTACAACGAGTAAATAATGGAAGTTTAAGAGAGAAAAGAATGTTGTTAAAACAAGAAACACAAGAATCAATATCAGTAAAACCTAATACATTTTCAACTTTATTCCAACGGCTTGGGTTCCCTTCCATTCGAATAACGGAACCGGAAACCTTGATAGAAACCTCATCGCAATAGCTGCCTTTATGACGATATTTTCCGGTTCTTATGCCCTGCTGAACTTCTCCGGTATCAAGATGAATGCCTATCACACCGAAATCAAAAATAGACGCAAGCGTAGATTCGGGAATCTCGAATCCAAAATCTTGTTCTATTGTGAGCCAGTCAATGTGATAATTCATAAAAATCTACCGCATGCAAACATACATTGATAAAAAATATAATATATTTATATACCGCATGCAAGCATATTTACATACAAAAGACATAAAAAACTTATAATGATAGATGAATTTTTATCAATCAAAGAGAATAAAAAATGAGCACAAGAAAAGACACTTCCGTTAGAATTAACGAACAAAGACGTAATAAATTAGAAATGTTAGCAATAGAAATTAGCCATAAAAGTGGACGATTAACAAAAATGAGTGACATAGTAAATCATTTGCTTGATAACTACTTAAATGAAGCAAAGCAAGACCTAATTCACCAGCCTAAAGAAAATAAGAAATGATAAAAAGTGCAAAATCTTGCACTAAAGTTCAACTATAAAAGTATGGAAAACCATACCAAAGTTCGGGTGTTACAGAACTCCCGAACTTCTCCGCTTGCTTTTTAAACACCTATCACCGGTGAAACCTTCTGCCGGAAACCTTGCGATAAGTGCGTATAAACTCGTCTAAATCAATGGGAACATCAGAATGAACCAACTCTTGCAAAAACAACATAAAGTGTTCTAGCTGCTGAAATCGTTTATCAGTTGTAGCTGGAGGCTCGTTCCTATCATAACGAAAACGGACTTCAAGGGAATCGACGGTAAGATAAATACGATGTTCGGTCATTTTTAAGAGCTTGACGGCTTCAAAGAAGTGTTGAGGAGTGATGTGAGAAAGGGTGATATCAGCCATAAATTACCTAATTTAAAGCCTTACATCGCATAACAACAGGTTATGTATAAATTCTCAGGCAGTAAGGGAGATTATCACTGCCCGAGAATTCAACATAACCTGATAAACATTATGCGAAGTAAAATGATTGTAAGTCATTGATTAATAAGGGTTATTTGCTTTCTGTGTTGCTTACAAGCTCAATTGTTGAGTTTTCATCAAAATTGTACGTAATCCCTTTACGACCACCTTCCATCGCCCATTCACGTGGATAAACCAACACCATTACCAATTTATTCTTAAATTGTTCAATGGTTCGCTTAAGATTGTCATTCACACAACGATCATCTAATTTAACTTCTTGAGTTGATGTATTGTAGCCGCCGTAGCCGTCAGGCTCTTGAAGCTGTAAACCTAAATTGTGCTTATCTTTAACTTCACCGGTTTCACGATTAGTGAATGATGAATTTTTGTATCCTTTGAGAATACCGACGATATAAAAACCTGTACGCATAAAATGCTCCTTTTAAATGCTATTTAACTTTAAACTACCAAAAAACTTAAGCAATCAACCGTAGCTTCGGCATATTGCTTGGATACTGATAAAAATCCGGGGCCTTAAATGGTTTAACGAAGATCTGTTCGCAAGAAATCACTCGGACAGCTTGGAATTTTTCAATATCGCAAGGGTTTGCAATATCTATCCCGATTTTACGTAATCTTGCGCGATGTAATTTAAATTGGGCTTCTTTCAAAAAAAGGTTCTGTCCATTAGCCCATAACATAGCGTAATAAGCAGTCGTATTAGCTTTACGCAAAGTATCGACTATCCCCTCAGAAACAAGCTGTTCCGCTATCGTTTCTAGTTTCACTTCACTGACACTTAATCTTCTATACATATCTAAAAAACCTTTCTGTAATGCTTCTAAACCCGAAAAATCACTCAAACCCCAATAACAAAGCCCTTCACGTTGTAAATAACGAGATTTTAATTTTTGTTCGAATCGGACTACTCCATTCTCCTCGCAATAGTCATAGACCTTTTTGTAATAAGTGAACTCCTTTGAATCGAAACCAAACTTATTTTTAATCTTGTCAAAAGAATGTATTAAAAGCTCTTCGTGTTTGATATAGCAGGATGGGTAAATCAGATTGGCATTACCCTTTGCGCTTAACCAATCGACTGTGCAGCCATTAGTGTGTAATCGACCGATTGAGTTACGGTAACGCATTTGAGAAAGAGCCTTGAGAAATGTACGTTCATTACCTCGACCGACTGAAACATTAGTGGTGATGTCTAAACGCTTGATGATGGCACCGTTTGAAAAAGTTCTTACTTTTTCGCCGTCTTTGCCTTGTCCGTGGAAAATCTCTGTACAACGAGTAAATAATGGAAGTTTAAGAGAGAAAAGAATGTTGTTAAAACAAGAAACACAAGAATCAATATCAGTAAAACCTAATACATTTTCAACTTTATTCCAACGGCTTGGGTTCCCTTCCATTCGAATAACGGAACCGGAAACCTTGATAGAAACCTCATCGCAATAGCTGCCTTTATGACGATATTTTCCGGTTCTTATGCCCTGCTGAACTTCTCCGGTATCAAGATGAATGCCTATCACACCGAAATCAAAAATAGACGCAAGCGTAGATTCGGGAATCTCGAATCCAAAATCTTGTTCTATTGTGAGCCAGTCAATGTGATAATTCATAAAAATCTACCGCATGCAAACATACATTGATAAAAAATATAATATATTTATATACCGCATGCAAGCATATTTACATACAAAAGACATAAAAAACTTATAATGATAGATGAATTTTTATCAATCAAAGAGAATAAAAAATGAGCACAAGAAAAGACACTTCCGTTAGAATTAACGAACAAAGACGTAATAAATTAGAAATGTTAGCAATAGAAATTAGCCATAAAAGTGGACGATTAACAAAAATGAGTGACATAGTAAATCATTTGCTTGATAACTACTTAAATGAAGCAAAGCAAGACCTAATTCACCAGCCTAAAGAAAATAAGAAATGATAAAAAGTGCAAAATCTTGCACTAAAGTTCAACTATAAAAGTATGGAAAACCATACCAAAGTTCGGGTGTTACAGAACTCCCGAACTTCTCCGCTTGCTTTTTAAACACCTATCACCGGTGAAACCTTCTGCCGGAAACCTTGCGATAAGTGCGTATAAACTCGTCTAAATCAATGGGAACATCAGAATGAACCAACTCTTGCAAAAACAACATAAAGTGTTCTAGCTGCTGAAATCGTTTATCAGTTGTAGCTGGAGGCTCGTTCCTATCATAACGAAAACGGACTTCAAGGGAATCGACGGTAAGATAAATACGATGTTCGGTCATTTTTAAGAGCTTGACGGCTTCAAAGAAGTGTTGAGGAGTGATGTGAGAAAGGGTGATATCAGCCATAAATTACCTAATTTAAAGCCTTACATCGCATAACAACAGGTTATGTATAAATTCTCAGGCAGTAAGGGAGATTATCACTGCCCGAGAATTCAACATAACCTGATAAACATTATGCGAAATAAGGCTCTTTAATATTTTGTAAAGATTACTATCGTCTTGGTTTTGCAGGGAGTGCGAATGCTTCGCACATGTTCCGCTGAACCGCAAGCGGTTCGCTTACGTCATGGGATTTTACACGGTAAAATCCCCCGACACCCCCTATTTTTCACAGATAATAAAGCCTAAGTTATTAATTTTTGTTATTTTTGAATCAGAAAAGATCACTTTTGAGTTGATTTTAATATCCGTTTTGAAGAATAGGTCATAGCACATATTGATTTTACGTTCGGCTGTCTGATTAAACTTAACACAGTTAAAGCGGTCTTCGCAGAATGATACACTTAAATCTACCGCATTACGTCTAAATCTCACCCTAAAACCTTGCTCCACAACGTCAAAGCGCTTTGATGTAGATTCCGATACTGGGCTACGAATCGTTTCATCAAATTCAAATCTTGATTCGCTCAACGATTCACAATAATCACCTTCCACGCAAGAAATAAAAGTTCTGGAATAAGTAAAGTTATCTGATTGAGAATTAAAAAAGTCGGCGACATTCTTATTCACGAGTAAGAAATTCATGCCTAGCCCAAGCTTCTTATTTAATGAAAATGGAGCTAATGAGTTAAGTAATTCATCAAAAAAAGAGACCTTCTTATCTATTTCTGTACGTGAATAAATATAAACAACCGGTTTAACAAAAGCGGTATTAAATTTTAAACCTTCTCTGTCACTTTCGATTTTGCCGGCAATTACTCTATAGTCTTTGAAATTATCCGGATTATTATTTACATCGAAATAACTCAGCTCTTTCGGCACTTCATAAGCGGCAGAATATTCTTGATAAGGTTCTTGAATGAATTCCGGCTCTTGTGCAATAGCAGGATTTAACTCTTTTTTCGATAACTCAATCGTTCCATCCTCATTCTTCATACATGTATAACCATTTGATACACACGATTTTAAGAGGTTAGATTCGGTCAATTCTCCTATAAAATAAAAAGGGCTGTCTCCAGAAACATATATGTTTAAATTCTGTGGATACGTCATTTTTAAATCATTAACGTTAGAAATATCTACTTGCTGTTTAGCGTTGGAATTTTTTGATATTACAAACATTAATATTATCAATGTTAGCAATTCTTTCATAGTTGTCCCCTTTTTTAATAATAAAATAGCTAATATCGCCTATCTGATTCATGGAAATTAAACTGACACATTCGGTATTATTTGTACTGGTTTTTGATTTTGGTTTTTCTATATTTTTTTCTGGTTTTTCATATTTATCTAACAAATCATAGAGATAATAGAAAGAGCCAGACAAACAAAAAATAGAAGAAAATAATATCAGTTTAAATTGTGCTGATTTAAAAAAGTTTTGTCTGCTATCAATGATATTTTGTTTCCCATTGACACCATCAAAGCTTTTATAAAGTTGGAATATTTCATCAGAATATTTATTATGGTACTGAGCAATTAATGATGTTTTTGTCGTTTTTACTCCGATAAAAACATCTACCCGATAGCGTTTAGAAAAACCGAGCATGGTCATTTTACGCATCACAAATGTAGATTCGATTCTATCTTTGATAAAACGAGGAATTCCGGTGATTGATTGGTTAATCACGATAAGATCACAACAATCCCCTTTCTCATTTGTAAAATGTCTATGTTCGGCAATAAACGAGCGGTGATTCGGATGAATTTTGTCACTAGGAAAGATTCTCCATACTTCATCTAAACAGATTAAATCTCCTGCCTTGCAAAAGGTGTTCTCTGCCCCTTTAAACGGGAAAAAATCCTCTTTCTGACAATCTGAATCGGTTACTTTACGTAGCTTGCCCAACGATTCACGGGAGATTTTCTTGTCTTTGCTTAAGCAATAATCAATTAGCTTTTCTTCAGAAATACCTTCAATATTTGTGACGATGTTTCGACCTTTTCTGAAATTTTCCAAAATCACCGAAGACACTACTTCATAAGACTTCCCAGAACCGGGAATACCGGTATAAGCAAAAATAGACATAACATTAACCTACGAATGGAATACGACGAATCATAAATCTTGTCATATAAGCACTTAAAATCATTTGAAGACCAACATCAATCTTAAATGCGGATAAGAAAAATAAAGCCTCCGAAGGAATAGAATCAAAATATTGCTGTAATTCTTGCTCAGGAATAAATACTTCAAAAAGTATTGGAATAACTTCAGTAACAACTAAAAATATAATTGCGAATACAACAAATTTAATTACTAGGGATTTAAATATAAATGATAAAATTCCTGAAAAAGATTTTGATAGAAAAGAAATAATTGCGCCCATAAAATACCCTATGCAGATAAAATAACTCGTAAGGAAACAATTCCCCAAATGAATAAAAATATAGAACTTAATAATTCAGCTGAACCTTTAAAAACTTGGCAATGAACATCAACTTTTTCATTAATTACTAAAAATTTAGTGTTGAAATTTATATCTAAAGGAGGGCAGCTTCCACCACTGAAAGATAAATTAGGAATAAATCCTTCTTTACTTTTTTTTAATTCATTAAACGCCTTTTTAATATCAAATTCTTCCAATTCAGGGTAAGTTAGATCTCCATTACCATGTTCTTTATCTCCATCTCCTTCGCTTTTACCGGTACCGAGTCCCTTTCCATTTCCAGTACCCTTATCACTATGTCCGGAACCTCCATGATTACCACCCGAACCACTTGCAGCAGAACCATTACTTCCACCGTTCGGAGATGAACCGGAATTTCCACCGGAACCCCTTAATTCATTGATTCCGTTTCTTGCATCTGTAGCACCTTGACCAGAACTCCCCTTTGGCTCTTGCTTAGAAGAAGCATAATTTTCTAATGTATCTCTATCACAATTTGTTTCATTACATACACCAATGACTGGATTTCCTTCTTCATCTGAACCCTCTTTATTAAATGCACAAACAGAAGAACCATCTTTTGAAATCGCACATCTATCCGTTCCATTTTCAAAGCCTAAGAATTCATCGGATTCCCCTTCTTTCTGTACTTTGCCATTTGCTAGAGTATCGACTAATGATTGTGCTATATCACAATTACCCGCTTTTAAAGCCTTTTTTAAAGCACTAAGTAAAGGCTTTCTATAGTTCTCACCTACAGAGAATCTTATTTGTTGTGCATATTTAAATGCACCGTCAGCAAAAAATTTATCTTTAAAATTCGTTCCATAGTTAAAAACAATGCTGTATTGATCTAACTTAATATCTAAATAATCTCTTTGAGCGTGAGGGTCTCCGTCTTCATTCATTCCAGCCGTAGACATTTTTAAATCACATTTAGACATGTCATAATCATTCGATGAATTCTTTTTAGAATCAATACGATAGACATAACCGACTTTAGACCATTGGGCGATAGCAAAAACATCCATAGAAATAAAAGAGAATAAAAATAATATGCTTAATTTAATCCGGTTATTACAGCCCAAGCGCATACGATACCCCACACGAAAAAAATAAATTGCCACATAATTAATTCCTTATCGTAGATAAAAAAAGAGGAGGTGCGTCCTCATACTTGCGGGCGCCTCCTCCTCCTTTTTTATCTACGTATTAAATACGTTTCATCATACCAAGCACAGAACGTACACCGATGCCGACAGCTAAGAAACCACCGACGGCAACACCAAGAGCAACGATAGCTGTTTTTGCATCAGAAAGATCTACACCTGAAGCAATATCACCAACACCGTTTGCATTTGCTACACCGGCTAACGCTAGAGAACCAACGATCACCGCACCTTTAGCTAATTTACTTTTAAACATATAAAGTCTCCTTTTATAAAATTTTAATAAATACAACAGTTACGCTCTAATTTGTTTTAAAATCAAGCCTACAGTCTTAGCAAAAAACCAGAGCGAAACCGTTGCAGAAAATGAAACAAAGAAAAATCCGGAGTATTCGGAATAGTCTATTGTTTCTTTTGATGAAGGCTCTACCGGAACCTTCAAGATCACTTCCCTACAATTCAAATTATCAGCCTCACAAATTTGAGATTGAAGAGAGATGAAATTCATATAAAATTGCCTCTATTTAACAGAATATTACATTATGCGAAGTAAAATGATTGTAAGTCATTGATTAATAAGGGTTATTTGCTTTCTGTGTTGCTTACAAGCTCAATTGTTGAGTTTTCATCAAAATTGTACGTAATCCCTTTACGACCACCTTCCATCGCCCATTCACGTGGATAAACCAACACCATTACCAATTTATTCTTAAATTGTTCAATGGTTCGCTTAAGATTGTCATTCACACAACGATCATCTAATTTAACTTCTTGAGTTGATGTATTGTAGCCGCCGTAGCCGTCAGGCTCTTGAAGCTGTAAACCTAAATTGTGCTTATCTTTAACTTCACCGGTTTCACGATTAGTGAATGATGAATTTTTGTATCCTTTGAGAATACCGACGATATAAAAACCTGTACGCATAAAATGCTCCTTTTAAATGCTATTTAACTTTAAACTACCAAAAAACTTAAGCAATCAACCGTAGCTTCGGCATATTGCTTGGATACTGATAAAAATCCGGGGCCTTAAATGGTTTAACGAAGATCTGTTCGCAAGAAATCACTCGGACAGCTTGGAATTTTTCAATATCGCAAGGGTTTGCAATATCTATCCCGATTTTACGTAATCTTGCGCGATGTAATTTAAATTGGGCTTCTTTCAAAAAAAGGTTCTGTCCATTAGCCCATAACATAGCGTAATAAGCAGTCGTATTAGCTTTACGCAAAGTATCGACTATCCCCTCAGAAACAAGCTGTTCCGCTATCGTTTCTAGTTTCACTTCACTGACACTTAATCTTCTATACATATCTAAAAAACCTTTCTGTAATGCTTCTAAACCCGAAAAATCACTCAAACCCCAATAACAAAGCCCTTCACGTTGTAAATAACGAGATTTTAATTTTTGTTCGAATCGGACTACTCCATTCTCCTCGCAATAGTCATAGACCTTTTTGTAATAAGTGAACTCCTTTGAATCGAAACCAAACTTATTTTTAATCTTGTCAAAAGAATGTATTAAAAGCTCTTCGTGTTTGATATAGCAGGATGGGTAAATCAGATTGGCATTACCCTTTGCGCTTAACCAATCGACTGTGCAGCCATTAGTGTGTAATCGACCGATTGAGTTACGGTAACGCATTTGAGAAAGAGCCTTGAGAAATGTACGTTCATTACCTCGACCGACTGAAACATTAGTGGTGATGTCTAAACGCTTGATGATGGCACCGTTTGAAAAAGTTCTTACTTTTTCGCCGTCTTTGCCTTGTCCGTGGAAAATCTCTGTACAACGAGTAAATAATGGAAGTTTAAGAGAGAAAAGAATGTTGTTAAAACAAGAAACACAAGAATCAATATCAGTAAAACCTAATACATTTTCAACTTTATTCCAACGGCTTGGGTTCCCTTCCATTCGAATAACGGAACCGGAAACCTTGATAGAAACCTCATCGCAATAGCTGCCTTTATGACGATATTTTCCGGTTCTTATGCCCTGCTGAACTTCTCCGGTATCAAGATGAATGCCTATCACACCGAAATCAAAAATAGACGCAAGCGTAGATTCGGGAATCTCGAATCCAAAATCTTGTTCTATTGTGAGCCAGTCAATGTGATAATTCATAAAAATCTACCGCATGCAAACATACATTGATAAAAAATATAATATATTTATATACCGCATGCAAGCATATTTACATACAAAAGACATAAAAAACTTATAATGATAGATGAATTTTTATCAATCAAAGAGAATAAAAAATGAGCACAAGAAAAGACACTTCCGTTAGAATTAACGAACAAAGACGTAATAAATTAGAAATGTTAGCAATAGAAATTAGCCATAAAAGTGGACGATTAACAAAAATGAGTGACATAGTAAATCATTTGCTTGATAACTACTTAAATGAAGCAAAGCAAGACCTAATTCACCAGCCTAAAGAAAATAAGAAATGATAAAAAGTGCAAAATCTTGCACTAAAGTTCAACTATAAAAGTATGGAAAACCATACCAAAGTTCGGGTGTTACAGAACTCCCGAACTTCTCCGCTTGCTTTTTAAACACCTATCACCGGTGAAACCTTCTGCCGGAAACCTTGCGATAAGTGCGTATAAACTCGTCTAAATCAATGGGAACATCAGAATGAACCAACTCTTGCAAAAACAACATAAAGTGTTCTAGCTGCTGAAATCGTTTATCAGTTGTAGCTGGAGGCTCGTTCCTATCATAACGAAAACGGACTTCAAGGGAATCGACGGTAAGATAAATACGATGTTCGGTCATTTTTAAGAGCTTGACGGCTTCAAAGAAGTGTTGAGGAGTGATGTGAGAAAGGGTGATATCAGCCATAAATTACCTAATTTAAAGCCTTACATCGCATAACAACAGGTTATGTATAAATTCTCAGGCAGTAAGGGAGATTATCACTGCCCGAGAATTCAACATAACCTGATAAACATTATGCGAAATAAGGCTCTTTAATATTTTGTAAAGATTACTATCGTCTTGGTTTTGCAGGGAGTGCGAATGCTTCGCACATGTTCCGCTGAACCGCAAGCGGTTCGCTTACGTCATGGGATTTTACACGGTAAAATCCCCCGACACCCCCTATTTTTCACAGATAATAAAGCCTAAGTTATTAATTTTTGTTATTTTTGAATCAGAAAAGATCACTTTTGAGTTGATTTTAATATCCGTTTTGAAGAATAGGTCATAGCACATATTGATTTTACGTTCGGCTGTCTGATTAAACTTAACACAGTTAAAGCGGTCTTCGCAGAATGATACACTTAAATCTACCGCATTACGTCTAAATCTCACCCTAAAACCTTGCTCCACAACGTCAAAGCGCTTTGATGTAGATTCCGATACTGGGCTACGAATCGTTTCATCAAATTCAAATCTTGATTCGCTCAACGATTCACAATAATCACCTTCCACGCAAGAAATAAAAGTTCTGGAATAAGTAAAGTTATCTGATTGAGAATTAAAAAAGTCGGCGACATTCTTATTCACGAGTAAGAAATTCATGCCTAGCCCAAGCTTCTTATTTAATGAAAATGGAGCTAATGAGTTAAGTAATTCATCAAAAAAAGAGACCTTCTTATCTATTTCTGTACGTGAATAAATATAAACAACCGGTTTAACAAAAGCGGTATTAAATTTTAAACCTTCTCTGTCACTTTCGATTTTGCCGGCAATTACTCTATAGTCTTTGAAATTATCCGGATTATTATTTACATCGAAATAACTCAGCTCTTTCGGCACTTCATAAGCGGCAGAATATTCTTGATAAGGTTCTTGAATGAATTCCGGCTCTTGTGCAATAGCAGGATTTAACTCTTTTTTCGATAACTCAATCGTTCCATCCTCATTCTTCATACATGTATAACCATTTGATACACACGATTTTAAGAGGTTAGATTCGGTCAATTCTCCTATAAAATAAAAAGGGCTGTCTCCAGAAACATATATGTTTAAATTCTGTGGATACGTCATTTTTAAATCATTAACGTTAGAAATATCTACTTGCTGTTTAGCGTTGGAATTTTTTGATATTACAAACATTAATATTATCAATGTTAGCAATTCTTTCATAGTTGTCCCCTTTTTTAATAATAAAATAGCTAATATCGCCTATCTGATTCATGGAAATTAAACTGACACATTCGGTATTATTTGTACTGGTTTTTGATTTTGGTTTTTCTATATTTTTTTCTGGTTTTTCATATTTATCTAACAAATCATAGAGATAATAGAAAGAGCCAGACAAACAAAAAATAGAAGAAAATAATATCAGTTTAAATTGTGCTGATTTAAAAAAGTTTTGTCTGCTATCAATGATATTTTGTTTCCCATTGACACCATCAAAGCTTTTATAAAGTTGGAATATTTCATCAGAATATTTATTATGGTACTGAGCAATTAATGATGTTTTTGTCGTTTTTACTCCGATAAAAACATCTACCCGATAGCGTTTAGAAAAACCGAGCATGGTCATTTTACGCATCACAAATGTAGATTCGATTCTATCTTTGATAAAACGAGGAATTCCGGTGATTGATTGGTTAATCACGATAAGATCACAACAATCCCCTTTCTCATTTGTAAAATGTCTATGTTCGGCAATAAACGAGCGGTGATTCGGATGAATTTTGTCACTAGGAAAGATTCTCCATACTTCATCTAAACAGATTAAATCTCCTGCCTTGCAAAAGGTGTTCTCTGCCCTTTAAACGGGAAAAAATCCTCTTTCTGACAATCTGAATCGGTTACTTTACGTAGCTTGCCCAACGATTCACGGGAGATTTTCTTGTCTTTGCTTAAGCAATAATCAATTAGCTTTTCTTCAGAAATACCTTCAATATTTGTGACGATGTTTCGACCTTTTCTGAAATTTTCCAAAATCACCGAAGACACTACTTCATAAGACTTCCCAGAACCGGGAATACCGGTATAAGCAAAAATAGACATAACATTAACCTACGAATGGAATACGACGAATCATAAATCTTGTCATATAAGCACTTAAAATCATTTGAAGACCAACATCAATCTTAAATGCGGATAAGAAAAATAAAGCCTCCGAAGGAATAGAATCAAAATATTGCTGTAATTCTTGCTCAGGAATAAATACTTCAAAAAGTATTGGAATAACTTCAGTAACAACTAAAAATATAATTGCGAATACAACAAATTTAATTACTAGGGATTTAAATATAAATGATAAAATTCCTGAAAAAGATTTTGATAGAAAAGAAATAATTGCGCCCATAAAATACCCTATGCAGATAAAATAACTCGTAAGGAAACAATTCCCAAATGAATAAAAATATAGAACTTAATAATTCAGCTGAACCTTTAAAACTTGGCAATGAACATCAACTTTTTCATTAATTACTAAAATTTAGTGTTGAAATTTATATCTAAAGGAGGGCAGCTTCCACCACTGAAAGATAAATTAGGAATAAATCCTTCTTTACTTTTTTTTAATTCATTAAACGCCTTTTTAATATCAAATTCTTCCAATTCAGGGTAAGTTAGATCTCCATTACCATGTTCTTTATCTCCATCTCCTTCGCTTTTACCGGTACCGAGTCCCTTTCCATTTCCAGTACCCTTATCACTATGTCCGGAACCTCCATGATTACCACCCGAACCACTTGCAGCAGAACCATTACTTCCACCGTTCGGAGATGAACCGGAATTTCCACCGGAACCCCTTAATTCATTGATTCCGTTTCTTGCATCTGTAGCACCTTGACCAGAACTCCCCTTTGGCTCTTGCTTAGAAGAAGCATAATTTTCTAATGTATCTCTATCACAATTTGTTTCATTACATACACCAATGACTGGATTTCCTTCTTCATCTGAACCCTCTTTATTAAATGCACAAACAGAAGAACCATCTTTTGAAATCGCACATCTATCCGTTCCATTTTCAAAGCCTAAGAATTCATCGGATTCCCTTCTTTCTGTACTTTGCCATTTGCTAGAGTATCGACTAATGATTGTGCTATATCACAATTACCCGCTTTTAAAGCCTTTTTTAAAGCACTAAGTAAAGGCTTTCTATAGTTCTCACCTACAGAGAATCTTATTTGTTGTGCATATTTAAATGCACCGTCAGCAAAAAATTTATCTTTAAAATTCGTTCCATAGTTAAAAACAATGCTGTATTGATCTAACTTAATATCTAAATAATCTCTTTGAGCGTGAGGGTCTCCGTCTTCATTCATTCCAGCCGTAGACATTTTTAAATCACATTTAGACATGTCATAATCATTCGATGAATTCTTTTTAGAATCAATACGATAGACATAACCGACTTTAGACCATTGGGCGATAGCAAAAACATCCATAGAAATAAAAGAGAATAAAAATAATATGCTTAATTTAATCCGGTTATTACAGCCCAAGCGCATACGATACCCCACACGAAAAAAATAAATTGCCACATAATTAATTCCTTATCGTAGATAAAAAAGAGGAGGTGCGTCCTCATACTTGCGGGCGCCTCCTCCTCCTTTTTATCTACGTATTAAATACGTTTCATCATACCAAGCACAGAACGTACACCGATGCCGACAGCTAAGAAACCACCGACGGCACACCAAGAGCAACGATAGCTGTTTTTGCATCAGAAAGATCTACACCTGAAGCAATATCACCACACCGTTTGCATTTGCTACACCGGCTAACGCTAGAGAACCAACGATCACCGCACCTTTAGCTAATTTACTTTTAAACATATAAAGTCTCCTTTTATAAAATTTTAATAAATACAACAGTTACGCTCTAATTTGTTTTAAAATCAAGCCTACAGTCTTAGCAAAAAACCAGAGCGAAACCGTTGCAGAAAATGAAACAAAGAAAATCCGGAGTATTCGGAATAGTCTATTGTTTCTTTTGATGAAGGCTCTACCGGAACCTTCAAGATCACTTCCCTACAATTCAAATTATCAGCCTCACAAATTTGAGATTGAAGAGAGATGAAATTCATATAAAATTGCCTCTATTTAACAGAATATTACATTATGCGAAGTAAAATGATTGTAAGTCATTGATTAATAAGGGTTATTGCTTTCTGTGTTGCTTACAAGCTCAATTGTTGAGTTTTCATCAAAATTGTACGTAATCCCTTTACGACCACCTTCCATCGCCCATTCACGTGGATAAACCAACACCATTACCAATTTATTCTTAAATTGTTCAATGGTTCGCTTAAGATTGTCATTCACACAACGATCATCTAATTTAACTTCTTGAGTTGATGTATTGTAGCCGCCGTAGCCGTCAGGCTCTTGAAGCTGTAAACCTAAATTGTGCTTATCTTTAACTTCACCGGTTTCACGATTAGTGAATGATGAATTTTTGTATCCTTTGAGAATACCGACGATATAAAAACCTGTACGCATAAAATGCTCCTTTTAAATGCTATTTAACTTTAAACTACCAAAAAACTTAAGCAATCAACCGTAGCTTCGGCATATTGCTTGGATACTGATAAAAATCCGGGCCTTAAATGGTTTAACGAAGATCTGTTCGCAAGAAATCACTCGGACAGCTTGGAATTTTTCAATATCGCAAGGGTTTGCAATATCTATCCCGATTTTACGTAATCTTGCGCGATGTAATTTAAATTGGGCTTCTTTCAAAAAAAGGTTCTGTCCATTAGCCCATAACATAGCGTAATAAGCAGTCGTATTAGCTTTACGCAAAGTATCGACTATCCCCTCAGAAACAAGCTGTTCCGCTATCGTTTCTAGTTTCACTTCACTGACACTTAATCTTCTATACATATCTAAAAAACCTTTCTGTAATGCTTCTAAACCCGAAAAATCACTCAAACCCCAATAACAAAGCCCTTCACGTTGTAAATAACGAGATTTTAATTTTTGTTCGAATCGGACTACTCCATTCTCCTCGCAATAGTCATAGACCTTTTTGTAATAAGTGAACTCCTTTGAATCGAAACCAAACTTATTTTTAATCTTGTCAAAAGAATGTATTAAAAGCTCTTCGTGTTTGATATAGCAGGATGGGTAAATCAGATTGGCATTACCCTTTGCGCTTAACCAATCGACTGTGCAGCCATTAGTGTGTAATCGACCGATTGAGTTACGGTAACGCATTTGAGAAAGAGCCTTGAGAAATGTACGTTCATTACCTCGACCGACTGAAACATTAGTGGTGATGTCTAAACGCTTGATGATGGCACCGTTTGAAAAAGTTCTTACTTTTTCGCCGTCTTTGCCTTGTCCGTGGAAAATCTCTGTACAACGAGTAAATAATGGAAGTTTAAGAGAGAAAAGAATGTTGTTAAAACAAGAAACACAAGAATCAATATCAGTAAAACCTAATACATTTTCAACTTTATTCCAACGGCTTGGGTTCCCTTCCATTCGAATAACGGAACCGGAAACCTTGATAGAAACCTCATCGCAATAGCTGCCTTTATGACGATATTTTCCGGTTCTTATGCCCTGCTGAACTTCTCCGGTATCAAGATGAATGCCTATCACACCGAAATCAAAAATAGACGCAAGCGTAGATTCGGGAATCTCGAATCCAAAATCTTGTTCTATTGTGAGCCAGTCAATGTGATAATTCATAAAAATCTACCGCATGCAAACATACATTGATAAAAAATATAATATATTTATATACCGCATGCAAGCATATTTACATACAAAAGACATAAAAAACTTATAATGATAGATGAATTTTTATCAATCAAAGAGAATAAAAAATGAGCACAAGAAAACACTTCCGTTAGAATTAACGAACAAAGACGTAATAAATTAGAAATGTTAGCAATAGAAATTAGCCATAAAAGTGGACGATTAACAAAAATGAGTGACATAGTAAATCATTTGCTTGATAACTACTTAAATGAAGCAAAGCAAGACCTAATTCACCAGCCTAAAGAAAAATAGAAATGATAAAAAGTGCAAATCTCTGCACTAAGTTCAAACTATAAAAGTATGGAAAACCATACCAAAGTTCGGGTGTACAGAACTCCCGAACTTCTCCGCTTGCTTTTAAACACCTATCACCGGTGAAACCTTCTGCCGGGAAACCTTGCGATAAGTGCGTATAAACTCGTCTAAATCAATGGGAACATCAGAATGAACCAACTCTTGCAAAAACAACATAAAGTGTTCTAGCTGCTGAAATCGTTTATCAGTTGTAGCTGGAGGCTCGTTCCTATCATAACGAAACGGACTTCAAGGGAATCGACGGTAAGATAAATACGATGTTCGGTCATTTTTAAGAGCTTGACGGCTTCAAAGAAGTGTTGAGGAGTGATGTGAGAAAGGGTGATATCAGCCATAAATTACCTAATTTAAAGCCTTACATCGCATAACAACAGGTTATGTATAAATTCTCAGGCAGTAAGGGAGATTATCACTGCCCGAGAATTCAACATAACCTGATAAACATTATGCGAAGCAAAATGATTGTAAGTCATTGATTAATAATGGTTATTTGCTTTCTGTGTTGCTTACAAGCTCAATTGTTGAGTTTTCATCAAAATTGTACGTAATCCCTTTACGACCACCTTCTAATTTGACTTCTTGAGTTGATTGTGTTGTAACCGCCGTAGCTGTACTGTAACATTATAATGTGATGTTACATCTAAGATCGCTAAATATATTTGGTTAATATATATTACAAATTTGTTATTATTCGTCCATATAACCATAGAAATGAAATAAATCCTTATTATTTGTTTGTTGCATATGATAGACTTTATTCTAATTTAAAAAGATTAAGGTAGTTTATGTATAGTTTATTAAACAAATATCAAGAACCAGTGCAATTCATCCTTATTATGCGACTTTTATAAAACCTCTCATCGAATCCAGTATCCTGAAATACGCAAATTTTGTATAGTACTTTTACCCCTCGTAGCAATAAACAAGCAC